>JAFGVA010000201.1 GCA_016938235.1 Bacteroidales bacterium
AAACATCTTCCAAAATACAGCTTGTCAAAGAACTTGTTTATTGATAGTTATTAACTATTTTTCACTAACTAAACGACATTGATTCTAAATTCTAAATTCTGAATTCTAAATTCTAAATTCTAAATTCTTAATTCTTAATTCTTAATTCTTAATACTATCCCAAGAATTCATCAAACTTAAACCGAAAAGCTGCCGGTTGAAAGACCTTTATGTAAACTTTTATTATATTAGCAATCAAAGATTTAAAACCCTAACCTTATTAATCATGAAGCAACCGATCCGACTGGCTATTGTTTGTATTTCCTTATCTTTATTCTGCAAAGTTTCCAATTCGCAAACATCCGTCTGTTTTTCGCACGATCGTGGTTTTTATTATTCCGACTTTGATTTAACCCTGCGTTGTGAGCAGCCCGGATATTCAATAAAGTATACATTAGATGGTAGTGACCCGGCTAAAAATGAAAACTCCTTTTCCGGAGAATCACCGCTTAAAATTCATATCGACCCATACATTAATCAAGGCAGAGCCATAACTCCCGGAGTAATCGTTAGAGCTTGTGCTATGAATAATCAAGATACCAGCAGCACCGAAACAAATACGTATATTTTTCCGCCAGAAGTAAAAAATCAATCTGAGGTATCGTCAAGTCTTATTCCATATTGGCCAGGTGAAAGCCAGGTTAGATGCACATATCCTGACAACCTTCCTAATTGGATGATTTCTGATTACCAAAGAATTGATTTAGGTGTTGATCCAGCTGTTGTTCACAACGAAGATTATTATAGCCAATATGAAAATGCGCTAAAAAGCATTCCAACCATTTCTTTGGTTACAGATCCTGAAAGTTTGTTCAATGACACAACAGGAATTTATATTAATTCCACATGGTCTGGCATTGACTGGGAGCGTGCTGCTTCCATCGAGTTAATTGATCCTGATGATGATGGATTCCAGGTAAATTCCGGAATTCGGATACGTGGAGGATTTAGCAGCTCAGGCAGTTATTCAAAACATGCGTTCAGAGTCTACTTCAGAGATGAATATGGAAATGACAAACTAAGGTATCCTTTATTTGGAAATGAAGGAACTGATAAATTTGATAAAATTGATTTACGTTCAAGTCAGAACAATAGCTGGCATGTCGGAAATGGAAATGCTGACTTTATACGCGACGTTTTTGTAAGAGATATTCAGCGCGATATGAATCAACCCTACACGCGTAGCCAATATTATCATTTATACCTTAACGGCAACTATTGGGGGCTTTTTCAGACTCAGGAAAGAGCTGAGGCAAGATTCGCCGAATCTTATTTTGGGGGCGATTATCAAGACTATGACGCTGTAAAATCGTCAGGACCCTCCTACGATTACCCCCCTTATACACTTGAAGCAACAGATGGAAACCTGGAATCATCTGATAGTCTTTACAGAATAGCATTGGCAGGTTTCTCAACCGTAAATTACAATAAAGTGAGAGGTTTGAACGCCGATGGCTCGCTAAATCCTGTTTATCAAAAACTACTTGATGAAGTAAACCTGATAGATTATATTATTATTACCTATTTTATTGCAAATACCGATGGCCCTGCAATCTTACTCAGTGGTTCTGATGATGTAAGAATCAACAATTTCTTCGCAATTTATAATCGTAAAAACCCTGACGGATTTAAATATTTTGTTCACGATGCAGAGCATACCATGAATGGAGTAAATGATAACATTACAAATTTCTATTCTCATGCTGGTGAAACTTTTGAATCGTTTAATCCACTTTGGTTGCATTATCAGCTAATGCAAAATGAAGATTATAAGCAGTGTTTTGCTGATCGCGCATATATGCATCTTTTTAATAATGGAGAACTAACCAGCAATAAAAACATTGACCGCTATACAAACAGAAAAAATTCAATATCTGATGCTATTATTGGTGAATCTGCTCGCTGGGGCTCGACAAACCTGAATAAAAATACCACCTGGATTCCAGTTACCGACTGGTTTACGAACACATACTTTCCTGCAAGAACTCAAATAGTTATTGACCAGTTTAAAACGGCCGGATGGCTAAACGATATTTTACCCCCGGTTTTTAATGCAGATAACTATACAATGCAATCTGCAGGCATTATTTGCGGAAATGAAAATTTCAGACTTGAAAATCCAAATTCAGTGGGCGAAATATATTATACAACCAATAATGTAGATCCAAGAGCAGCAGGTGGTAAGATTAGCAGTGATGCTGTACAGTATACAAACCCTGTAACTCTGAACAATACAGTTTTTTTAAAAGCAAGAATTAAAAACAATACCGAATGGAGTCCAATGCTGAACCTCAACATTCAGGACGGGTATTACGGCGACCTTATATTCTCCGAAATAAACTGTAATCCACCACAACAAATAATTGATTATGATACCTTGACCAGTAAAAAACTTGAGTTCATCGAGATTAAAAATAATTCTCCCTACACTATTGATTTATCAGGATATAGCATTGAAAAAGGAATAAATTTTGTGTTTCCTATTGGTTCAAGCATTCTTCCTGATAGTATGATTGTTATTGTCTCTGATTCTGTAAGCTTTAAAAAGTTCTACTCCCTGAACGCAACAGGCCAATACAAGGGCAGTCTGAGTAACGAAGGTGAAACCATAAACCTTATAAATGCTGTTGGAGATCTGGTTGCAAGTGTTTATTATAATAGCGATGGAAGCTGGTTTCCGATAACCAATGGTGCCGGTTACACATTAGTGTATAAAGATTACACTTTCATTCAATCGACAACAGCAAAAGAACTTTGGCGGCCATCAACTTACAAATATGGTTCCCCCTTTAAAGACGATCCGGCTGAGCCTGTCTATGAAGTTTACTTCAACGAAGTTTTAGCCAATTCAGAATACCCACAAACCGATATGCTGGAACTCTACAATAACTCAATTTCAGATATTGATATTAGTTACTGGTTTATTTCTGATGATAAGGACAGCCTTGAAAAGTGGCAGATACCAAATGGTACAATAATTCCTTCTAAGGGTTTTATAAGTTTTAAACAGGGCCATTATGAAGGTTTGAATATGGTGGTTTCTGAAAATGAATTTGGAAATGCTTTTGCAATTTCTTCTGCAGGAGAAAGCATTTATCTCTGCCGGGGAAATTCAGATGGAAAGATACTTAACCAAATCGCTGAATTTAATATCCCTCCTACTCTTCAGAATTTATCTTATGGCAAATTTGTTGACCAGGCTAACCTGCCACACGAATTATTGCTTGACACCATAAGCGCTGGAACTAAAAATGAAAAAGCATGGCTTAGTCCGGTCGTATTTAGCGAAATCATGTACCATCCGGATGGAAATAACTTTGAATATCTAACTTTAAATAACCGCACCGACAGTATCGTTAATTTATTTCACGATGCCGATTCGGCTATAACATGGAAAATAGATGGCATAGACTATTCTTTCCCGAAAGGAATTAGCCTGGAACCGGGAGGCTCAATACTGGTAATTGAGAAAAATATTTCTCCCGAAACAGTATCAGAAATAATTAACACCTCCAACTACAAATACATTTTCAACTTTCAGGGTAAACTTAAAAACAGTAGCGAAACTTTAAGTCTTGAATGTCCGGTGTTAATCGATGGTGATACAGCAAATACTTTTGAATGGGTGGCTGTTGAACAGGTTAAATATTCTGATAAATCGCCCTGGCCTGCAAATGCTGATGGCGATGGATATGCTTTGCGTAGAAAATCGCTCACCAGTTTTGGAAACATAGCTTCAAACTGGACATCGGTAAAAATGAATATTCCGCTAGCACATGCAGGTTTCAATAACAGGGTGAGAATAGGCAATACGGTTCAGTTAGACGGTACACGCAGCACCGATTCAGAATTAAATACTTTAACTTATTCCTGGCAATTGATTTCAAAGCCTGACGGCAGCAATGCCTCCTTATCTAAAACCGGATCATCTCAAACAGAATTTGTTGCTGATGAAGCCGGTAAATATACTTTTTCGTTAATCGTAAACAACGGAGAATTTAATAGTATTCCAGCATATGTAAGTATTTTTGCAACGGAAAACAGAGAACCTACTGCCAATATTTCTCCAACTTCTTATACCTGCATTGTAGGAGAACAAATTTCTATTAGTCCGAAGCAAAGTTACGATCCCGATTATGATGTGCTGAGTTACTACTATGAATTAACAGAAAAACCTGCCGGAAGTGATGTTGTAATTAACAGTTCAGGAGAAAGAACTCTTAATATGGTACCTGATATTGAGGGGAAATATTTGCTTGAATTAACCGTATATGATGGTGAATTCTACAGTAACACCAAGAAATTTAAGGTTACAGCTCAACCGACCAGTCCGGTTCAGGTTATCTATTCTGAATTAGAAACTGAGGTATATCCCAATCCGGCTAAACGGTATATAAATATTAGGTTTACAGACCCAGTTCATTCAGAAATTTCGATTCAGTTAAACACTATTGATGGTAAAACGGTTTATGAAAAAGTATATGGCGGAATACAAGTTAAGAATCAGCAAATAGTTATAGACCTGGACAAAAATGCGCTAAAAACGGGTATTTATATTCTTTCTATCAGAACGAACAAATACATGCAGACTCATAAAATTCTAATAAACTAAACGCATTTGCAGATTAAAAAAATAATGCCAGGTTTTTGAGTGTTGTATTCAAAATTTTCTTTGAATTCCAACACCGAAAAAGTGTTTTCGTGATTTTACATATTCCGGAAAATGCATAAACTCGTCGGATAATCCCAGATAATAAGAATACTGCGGTGAAATATTGACTTTTTCATTTATGTAAATATCATATGCTATTTTGGCTTTCAAACCAAAATAACTCTTACTGTTAAATGATGATAATTTCTCTTCCAGATTATCTGTAAAAAATTCTAAACCGGAATCATAAACTATGTAGCCACTCTGTGTACCCGTATATTTTTCATGCAAAAGATAAGACATCTCAAATCCAAGATTGAATTTAATTTTCTGCAAAAGACTGAAATTAATTGGAAACAAAGCCAGCGAAGCAAGTGATTTATCAATTTGGGCAATGGTAGTATATTTTCCGACTTGACCATCATAGTTTGCTTCAATATCAAAATCATAATAACTGAAATTAAACTCCATTCCAATTCTTAACCAATCAACTTTAATATCATAAAAGCCAATAAATAGCTGAGGTCTTAACTCAGAAGAAAAGGAAAATGAAGGATACTCAGAACAACTGTATGTATTACGATTAATGCCTACGCCTACCTCCATAGTCTGAGAAAACAAGAAAAAAGAATGAAGGCATAACAGGAAAATGAAAATATTTTTCATAAGGTTTAGAATAGAGAACTTCAGGATTCTTTAGTAAGATGAAGATGCTTCCAATAGGTTGCGTGTGATGTTTAGGTTTTTATTTGTCAATTGCTTCTGCAAGAATCAGGAACAAATAATGATAATCACCCAAACATATACCTCTTTTTAACGTCTTTTTTTATCTTCCAGGTACATTCAAGTCCTTTTTTAAACTGAACCATATCTCCTTTTCTAAAACTTATAGACTTACCTGATTTATCATTTACTTCAACCTCCCCTTCAAGTATGTAGCAAGTTTCCTTTTCATCGTAAAACCAGGGGAATTCAGATACTTCTTTAGACCATATTCCCCAGTTTTGGGTAATTTCAATTTCCTTATCGGTTGGTGTCCATACTTTCATCATTTTCGCAGACTTTTAATATATTCGAATCTAATTTAGCATATTTCATTTATGAATCCAATCGAAAACCAACTGGTAGACTCATCACGAATGGTTGCAGATATTGTTGTAGCTAATATTGGCGCTAATCCGGAGCTCTTTGATGAGGCTGTTGCATTAATGATGAAAGATGAATACCCATTATCAATGAGAGCATCGAGGGTCGTTTACCTGGTCGGCGAGAAACATGTTAATCTCTTGCGAAAATACATTCCCCTTTTTATTCAAGAATTGCCTAAAATAAAAATTGATGGCGTAAAAAGGTGTTTATTGGGAATCTTTGCCTACATGCCAGTGTTTTTATCTGAAGACCAGCTTGGAGAATTGGCTGATATCAGTTTTACCTGGCTCGAAGATATGAAACAACCCATTGCCGTCAGGGCAATTTCTATTGATATTTTACTGAAAGTTTTAAAAATCTATCCTGAATTGAAGCCGGAACTTGTTGCTCTATTAGAAGCTAGTATTCCTGAAGCTTCTGCCGGTTTAAAAAACAAATGCAGAAGAACACTTCAAAGACTAAATAAAAAAGATAAATAGAATTTACTATACTTCCTTTTGTTCTTCCGATGGAGATAACATGTCAATTACACTGGCAGAATATTGTTTAATTTTGGTCAGTTCATTTAAAATATCGGCATAAATAATACCGGTTTTTGTTTTATAAACACCCTTTCGCAAATTTTTAAAATGTTCTTGTTGTAATTTGTAATATGTTTTATCCAGTTCTTTCAATAAAAGTCTTTCATCTGTTGTTACAGTCTGTTTTCCTTCTTTTATTAAGCCAATCATAAGACAGAATAACTCAACAAGTGCATCTGAATATTTTAAAAGATTTTCACTCATTCCATCAAGGAACTCCACTTTGCTGCCTTTTTTTCTTTCTATTGTTTTAGCTATTGTATGACATGAATCTGCAATACTTTCAATTTCTGTAACAACATTGAGCATCTGATTGATTTTCTCAGTTGCAGTATTACTTATTGCCTGCTCCGATACTTTAGTCAGATAATTTGTGATTTCTTCTTCCATATTGTCAGACACATCTTCCAGTTTCAATATCTTTTCTTTAAGCTTACCTTGCTTTTTAATTGAATTAGGATTCAAAATTTCACGAGTATGAAAGAACATCTTCTCAACCCGTTCAGCATATACAGTAATTTCTTTTCTTGCCTGAAGAATTGATAATTCACCAGTTGATAAAAGTCCTGTAGTTATAAACTGAAGCTTATATTCTTCCTCTTCTTCATTTGTTTTAATTATTCGATTTATAAGTGTTGCCAGATACTTAACAAACCAAACCTGTAATGTTGTATTTATAATATTAAAAGCGCTATGAAAGACAGATAATGCAATGGGAATTGCTAAAGCAGTTTCTTTTAATGAGATTGAATCTGAAGGAAAAGGAGAGTTAAATCCTGCCGAAACAACTATCTTCTCTATTAAGTGAAGAAAAGGATAAAACAAAGGCAACAGAATTGATACACCCATAACATTAAAAAAGAAATGTGCCAGTGCTGTTTTTTTTGCGGAAACATTAGCAATTAAAGCAGCCAGATTTGCGGTTATGGTGGTACCGATATTCTCTCCCAGAACCATTGCAGCCGCCATATCGAACGATATCCAGCCATTATGACACATTACCAGGGTAAGCGCCATTACTGCGCTTGACGATTGAATTATTAAAGTCAGAATACTTCCGATAGAAAGGAATATAAGCAGTGATAGAAAGCCGTAATCGGAATATCGCGATAAAAAAACCAATAACTCCGGATTACTGTTGATATCCGGAGTTGCATTTTTCAGGAAGTCAAGACCAATGAAGAGTATTGCAAAACCAATAACCACTCCACCCCAATTGCTGCGGTTGGTGTTTTTTGAAAAGAGTAAAGGCAAACTAATACCCAAAACAGGCAATACCAATTGGCATATATCAACTTTAAAACCAAGAATAGAGATTAACCAGGCAGTAACGGTAGTCCCTATATTTGCACCCATAACAACACCTATCGATTCGGTAAATGAAATAAGACCTGCATTTACAAAACTAACCAACATAACAGTAGTAGCTGATGATGACTGAATTACAGCGGTAATAACAAATCCGGTTAAAATGCCTTTGAATCGGTTTGAGGTCATTGCCGACAATATGCTTCGCATTTTGTCTCCTGCAACTTTTTGGAGCGACTCGCTCATCAGTTTCATTCCAAAAAGAAACAGACCTAAGGATCCTAAGAGCTTAAGCAGGTCAAAAACAGAATATTGCATGTCAGATTTAAGATTCTCTTAATATTAAGTTAACTTTAATTTAATATTAACTAAAACTAGAAAAAATATTAAAACAATCTTTTCATGATTTGATAAAAATCAGATTTTCTATAAGTTTTGCAGCAGAATTTGCATTTTATCATGATAGGTTAAAGCAATAGGGTGGTTTTTGTTACCTGTACCAGCAACAATTTGGTTGAAATCATCTTCAACTATTCCGTAGGCAGACAATTTAGGAAATGAAAATATTTCTGATAGTTCCTCAAGGTAATTGACAAAATCAACTGGATTACATTTATCAATAGAATCTTTATCTGTTACCAGGCTGGCAAGCTTTTGATATTTAATATAAGCAGCGCTTTGATGATCTTTAATTTTAGCTATAGTTATTCTGTTTGCCGCAGCCATCAAGGTTCCACAAACCACTCCATGAGGTATTGGAAAAAGGCTGCCTAATGGCTGAGCAAAACCATGCACAACCCCAAGTCCGGCATTAGCAAGGCAAATCCCAGACAACATCGCTGCATACGCTATATCTTCCCGGGCTTTAAGGTCATATCCGTCTTTATAAACTCTGTTTAACGATCTAACAATAGCCTTTATTCCATCTATTGCCAATGCATCTGTCATTGGACTCGCTTTAACTGAGAGATACGCTTCCACTAATTGGGTAAAAGCATCCATTCCTGTTGATGCTGTAATTTCAGGAGGGCAGTTTAAGGTGAATTCAGGATCGACTAGGGCAATATCAGGTACTAAATTCTCATGTCGCAGCGATTTTTTAAAAGCCTGACTGCCCGTTTGGGTAATAACAGCATTCATAGTTGATTCGCTACCCGTCCCAGAAGTTGTTGGCAATGCAATAAAGGGGATCTTAATTCCGCAGTGTGTTTTCGAACCAACTCCTTCCAGGTAATTGGTAACTGAATCATTAAGCTTCAGCATGGCCGACACAGCTTTGCCAGCATCTATTACACTTCCTCCGCCAATTGCAACAACTATATTTACTGAATTGTTTCGATGCCATGCTGTAATAGTGTCAACATCTGCAGGTGAAGGTTCCTTATCAATTATTTCATGAAAAATCTGTATGCTTTTTTCTTTTACTAATTGAAATAACTCTTTACCTATATTGTCTCTTTTAAGAAAAGATTTGCCGGTAATTATAAGAGCATTCTCTCCGTAATTATTAATAAAATCCGGTAATTGTTTACGGGTACCACTTCCAAATACTATTTTTCCAGGTAAGGTCAGGCTAAAACTCTTCATTTTATACAGCATAATTTAACTATATTCTAAATTTAGAATTCAGAATTCAACATTCAGAATTCAACATTCAACATTCAACATTCAAAATTCTAAAATCATAATTATCACCTCTTCCACATCTTCCGATCTGACGGACACACTATCTCATGCTTCTCCCCCTTTCTTGGTTGCGCCATCATATCAGCAACTGCATCTCGCCACTTTAAATAGTGAGAGGTTTCCTTATGTACAGCAGCTGCTTCTTCTGATTCATAAGCCTCGTATAAAACAAATTTCGAAGGATTGCCTGCATCTCTGAGTATATCAAATCTTAAATTACCCGGCTCTTTTATTGAATTCAGATGGTTCTCTGTCGATGCTTTAACAAAAGCTTCTTCCATACCGGGTTTCACCCAAACATGCACAAATGTTACTATCATAGTCAGATAATTTGGTTAGTTAAAAATAAGGAATTATGTTAGAAGTTAGAAGTCAGAATTCAGAATTCAGAATTCAGAAGTCAGAAGTCAGAAGTCAGAAGTATTATTCAATCATTCAATCATTCAATCATTCAATCATTCCTTCAATCATTCAATCATTCAATCATTCATGCATTAATCTTCCATTCACAATTATTCATTCTACATTCTCAATTCTAAATTCTCAATTCTAAATTCTCAATTCTAAATTCTCAATTCTAAATTAAACCCTATCTTTGCATTCCGTGTTATAGATAACCACGTAAAAAACTAGATTAAGATGAAAAAAGCGCTTGTATTACTTTCCGGGGGACAAGATTCCACAACTTGTTTGTTTTGGGCAAAAGCAAATTTCGATACAATTGAAGCCATTGGTTTTGATTACGGTCAAAGACATAAACTTGAACTGGAACTAGCTGCGCAGAATGCAAAAGAGGCCGGAATACCATTTTATGTTACCAAAGTTTCAATGTTAACCGATATTGTGCCAAATGCCCTCACTTCTCAAACAATCGATGTTGAAGAAGTTGTCGGGGAAGGTTCCGCTCCGAATACACTTGTCGAAGGTCGTAACATGATTTTTATAACTTATGCAGGAGTTTATGCAAAGTCGAAAGGAATAAACAACCTTGTTATGGGCGTTGGTCAAACCGATTACAGCAACTACCCCGACTGCCGTGATGAATTCATTCAATCTGCCAAACAAACACTTTCACTAGCACTCGATTATCAAATGGAAATCTACACACCATTAATGTGGAAATCGAAGGCCGAAACATGGCAGCTGGCAGACGAACTGGGTGTTGTCGACATCATTAAAAACAAAACCCTGACCTGCTACAATGGTGTAATAGCTGACGGCTGCGGAAATTGTCCAGCCTGCAAGCTAAGAAATAAAGGTTGGCAGGAATATGTTAATAGCAAAGGATAAACAGTGAAGCGTGAAAAGTGAAAAGTGAAGTGTAGTTCCCTGTGTTGCTTTAAAAAATCACAACTCAATAATATAAATTCTTAATTATACATTATGAATTCAATTACTCAACTTGGAAATAAAACAGAATATCCAAACGAATACAATCCGAAAATTCTGGAAAGTTTCGATAATAAACACCCTGATGTTGATTACTGGGTAAAGTTTAATTGTCCGGAATTTACAGCTTTATGCCCTATCACCGGTCAGCCCGATTTTGCTACAATATACATCAGCTACATGCCAGACAAAAAACTTGTCGAAAGTAAAAGTCTGAAACTTTACTTGTTCAGCTTTCGGAATCATGGTTCATTTCATGAGGATTGTGTTAACATAATCATGAAGGACTTAATTAAATTAATGAATCCAAAATACATAGAAGTATGGGGAAAATTCATGCCTCGTGGAGGATTGTCTATTGATCCGTATTGTAATTACGGTCAAAAAGGAACAATTTATGAAGAAATGGCCTGGCACAGAACCCAAAATCATGATTTAAATCCCGAAAAAATTGATAACAGGTGAGTAGAAACAAGTGAAAAGGGAAAAGGGAAAAGGGAAAAGGGAAAAGGGAACAGTATCCAGTAAACAATCATTCACCCATTCAATCATTCACCCATTCAATCATTTAATCATTCAATCATTCATTCAATCATTCACCCATTCACTCATTCAATCATTCAATCATTCACCCATTCAATCATTCAATCATTCACCCATTCAATCATTCAATCATTCAATCATTCACCCATTCACCCATTCAATCATTCAATCATTCATTCAATCATTCACCCATTCACTATTTCTCCCAAAAAAGTATTAACTTAAAGACATCATTCCGGCTAATAAAAACATGACAAAAAACAGCTTGGTAATTCCAAGTTTTTGTTGATATTTGGCCGCTTATTTTTGTTTAACTAATTTTTAATACCAAAAAGAAAAAAATGGGAAAAGTACTCATCATTGGAGCCGGTGGCGTAAGTAATGTTGTTGTAAACAAATGTGCTGCCCTGCCTGATGTTTTTGAAGAAATTGTGCTTGCTTCACGTACAAAAAGTAAGTGCGATGCCATTGTCGATGGTGTCAAAAAACGGTTCAATCGTGCGGTTATTACCGAGCAGCTTGATGCCGATGAAGTACAACAAACGGTTGCTTTAATTAAAAAGCATAAACCCGACCTGGTACTTAATGTAGCCCTTCCATACCAGGATTTGGCCATTATGGATGCTTGTCTTGAAACAGGTGTTGATTACCTGGACACAGCAAACTACGAACCAATAGATGAAGCCAAATTTGAATACAAATGGCAGTGGGCTTACCGGGATAAATACAAAAATGCCAATCTCATGGCTTTATTAGGAAGTGGATTCGATCCCGGAGTTACAAATGTTTTTTGTGCCTATGCTCAGAAACACCTGTTCGATGAAATTCATTATGTCGATATAGTTGACTGCAACGGTGGTGATCACGGAAAAGCTTTTGCAACCAATTTCAACCCTGAAATTAATATTCGTGAAGTTACAGCCCGTGGCCGTTTTTGGGAAAGTGGAGAATGGAAAAGTACCGATCCGCTTTCAGTAAAACAAGATTTTAACTTTCCGGGAGTAGGTACCCGTAAAATGTATCTGATGTATCACGAAGAAATGGAATCGCTGGCCCAGAATATAAAAGGATTGAAACGAATACGTTTCTGGATGACATTTGGTGAAGAATACCTCACACATTTAAGAGTACTGCAAAATGTTGGCATGACGGGTATTAAACCAGTTATGTACGAAGGTCATGAAGTTATTCCACTGCAGTTTTTGAAAGCCGTATTACCGGATCCTGGGTCATTGGCAGAAAATTATACAGGCAAAACAAGCATAGGGTGCGTAATTGAAGGAATAAAAGACGGGAAGAATATCCGAAAGTTTATTTATAACATTTGCGACCATGCTGAAACCTATAAGGAAGTTGGTTCGCAGGCTGTATCCTATACAACCGGAGTTCCGGCCATGATTGGTGCAAAAATGATGCTTACCGGAAAATGGAAAAATGCCGGTGTATTTAATATGGAGGAATTTGATCCCGATCCATTTATGGAAGATCTGAATAAATATGGCTTACCATGGCAGATAGAAGACTGGAACCATTCAGTAATATAGTACTAAACGAAGAACAACTGGCAGGGCTTAAAACGCCCTGCTTTGTTATAAACGAAACCCGTATCGAAGAAAATCTTCAGACAATAAACCGGGTTCAACTGGAAGCCGACTGTAAAATTCTGTTGGCTTTTAAGGGATTTGCCATGTGGAGCCTTGCTCCGCTGGTAATGAAATATCTCCCTGGTATTTCTGCCAGTTCTGTAAACGAGGCAATTCTGGGCAGGGAAGAATTTGGCGGAGAAGTACATGTCTATTCACCGGCTTATTCCGAATCTGAAATGAATATGCACGTTAGACTGGCCGACCATATTGTTTTTAATACCCCGGCTCAATGGCAAAAATACAAAAGCCTGATTGAATTAAATGAGCATATCTCCCCGGGATTAAGAATCAATCCTGAACATTCTGAGGTAGAAACTCAAATTTACGATCCCTGTGCTCCATTTTCGCGACTTGGAACCACGCACAAAAACTTTACCAAAGACCTTGATGCCATGCAGGGAATTGAAGGATTGCACTTTCATAACCTTTGTGAGCTTAACAGCGATGCCCTGGAAAGGACTTTAAAAGTAGTTGAAGAAAGTTTTGGTTTTTATTTTGATAAGATAAAATGGGTAAACTTTGGCGGCGGACATCATATTTCGCGTAGTGATTATGATATTGAAAGGTTAATAAAAATCATAAAAGAATTTAAGGCCAGATATCAGCTTGATGTTTATATGGAACCAGGTGAAGCAATAGCCTTGAATGCCGGTATTCTTGTTGCTGAAGTGCTCGATACTTTCAATAATGGTATGGAAATAGCCATATTAAATACCAGTGCTACCACACACATGCCAGATGTTCTTGAAATGCCATACAGACCAGCAATACTAAATAGCAACGAACCCGGTAAAAAGCAATTTACTTATCGCTTAGGAGGCCCGTCTTGTCTGGCCGGTGATGTAATCGGAGATTATTCATTCGACAAGAAACTGGAAATTGGCGATAAACTGATTTTTGGCGATATGGCACATTACTCCATGGTAAAAACAACCACTTTTAACGGAGTAAATCTGCCTTCGATATATATTTACAATTCAGAAAAAATCGACACCCAACTGGTTAAACACTTTGGATACGAGGATTTTAAAAACAGACTGTCATAAAACAAAATATAAAGGGCGACTTTTGGGGCCGCCCTATGTAATACAATGCAATGGTACCAATTTGATCAAAAACCCGTAATCAATATCAATGCCTGCACCATACATTCAAACGCCAAAACTATAGATTTGTTCTGTTTCTTACGGTTTTTGATATCTGTTTTTGATAAATGGGCCATATTAATTTATTAAACTCATATAAATTAAACACTTAAGAAGAAGTGCAAAACTTTTTTTTTAATGTCAAAGCACATGTTTGAGGAAATAAAATCTATACAATTCAGAAAAGTTATTGATACTGCCTAAGAGTTTTCCTTTAACGAATCAATAAGTGCAAAATACCTTTGCCAAAACTCCGGAATACATCTACTTGCAATACTATTGGGTGAGTTTTCTAAAAACACAATTCCAGTTTTTAATTCGGGACAAAAAGCTATTTCAGCCTTATATCCTTGCACATAACCACCATGATATACAATATCATAACCAAGATACTTGTATATTCTCCATCCCAGACTATAATGTCTGTCATCTACTTTTCCCCAATGATAGGTATATCTGCGCTTAAGAGGTGTGTAAACAGATGGAGTTGCAATCTGCTGTAACAATTCACTATTCAAAACATTTTGTTCATATCCAAGCAGAGCTTTTAACCATTTACTCATATCAGATATACTGGCATTCACACCAGCGGCGGGCGATACATTATAATAACCCGAATTCAGCTTTAGCGGAGAATACCCTCCACTTACCGGGGTATGAGGAAAGGCAAAATTTGAATCGCCTGTTAAACCTTCGAAGCTAAGCGTGGCATCTTTCATCCCTAATGGAGTAAATATATTTTTCTTAACATGAAAATTATATCCTTCCCCTGTTTGTACCTTTAAAATAGTATCTATAAGGCTAAAAACGGCATTCTGGTATGCATAAACCTCTCCTGGTCTGGCAGAAATATCAACTTCAACGAGCCGGTTTATGATTTCCGACATAGGTATATCGGCTTCAACCAGATTATCGTATGCATGAGGTATTATACCTGATGTATGATTTAAGGTATGTCTGATATTCATATTACAAGTGTTAACAGAATCTTTTAATTGAAAACCGGGTAAAAAATATTTTACCGGTTGTTCTAAATTAAAAATACTGTCTTGTTCAGCAATTAAACCTAAAACTCCGGCAAATCCTTTCGAAACCGAAGCCAATCTAAAAACTGTATGAATATCTACTTTGCCTGACTCACCAAATTTTCTGAAACCATAAGGTTCCATTAATAATACCGAATCATGACTTATTATCGCAACAGCAGCACCAACTGTTTTGCTGGAATCTAATTCTGAGAATAAATAGGATTTATAGGCATCAATTGTTTCACTGTGATAATCCGGCAGTTTGTTTATAACTGAGTATAAATCTACCGGTAAATTATACCCAAACTTTCCGTTAAAACTTGTGAAGCCAAATAAAACAATAAATAATATAGTATTGATATAATGCCTTTTCATTTTCTTTTCATACAGGTATTATACATATTCATTATAAAACTAGAACATTTTTATGGTAAAATGCAAACTAAGTTTTTCACAACGCCAGGGTTTAATTAATTTTAAGCTTCATTAACACATAAATTATGAAACTCCATTTTCACTCACCGGTACTTTTCACACATAATCTTAACGAGATGAAAGATTTTTATATAAACATTTTAAATCTGAATATTGTTGACGACTTTGGGGCATGCGTATTTCTTTCAGGAGGACTGAGCCTTTGGACACCCGACGATAAGCATCCCATTTCGGAATATATTAAAAAAAATAAGCTTAAGGAGCAGAACAACCAGTTGGAACTCTGTTTCGAGACTGAGAATTTCAACGAAGTGCTGCATACTATTTCTGATAAGAAAATTAACTATCTGCATTACGAAAAAACCGAAACCTGGGGACAAAAGACAATTCGGTTTTTTGACCCTGACAACAACCTGATTGAAATCGGTGAATCAATTCCTGCTTTTGTCAAACGCTTATATTCCGAAGGATTAAGTCTTGACGAAGTTTCTGAAAGAACCGGAGTAGCCCTTACTAAGGTTAAAGAATATTGCCATTGATTTTTTGTTGTGAGCTGCTCAGTTTATAGTACTTTTACCGAAAATTCGCAGGTATGGCTGGTGTAAGAATAACTATAGTAAGGCATGGAGAGACGGTGTGGAATAAATCATTTCAACTACAGGGTCATCAGGACAGTCCGCTAACTGAAAGCGGCATAAAACAAGCCGAGTTATTATCGGGAACGATAAACTCCAGAAACTTCGATTGTATTGTAAGCAGTGACCTTCCAAGAGCGATAAAAACCGCTGAAATATTAAATAAAAACCTGAAACTGGATATTACTTATAACAGTGGATTGCGCGAAAGAGCCTTTGGCGTAATGGAAGGACTTAAAAGAGAAGTGATTAAAGAAAAATACCCCGAGGTTTACAATGCCTATATGCAAAGGGATGCCGAATTTCAAATTCCAAACGGAGAAAGTTTAGTACAGTTTAATGCACGGGTAATTCAAACATTTGATGAATTAAATAAGAAATACAAACATAAACACATTCTTGTTATTGCTCATGGTGGTGTTCTTGATTGTGTTATCAGGCATATTTTTCGACTAAAACCCGATGACCTAAGATGCTTCTCGGTCTATAATACCTCGGTAAATACAATAAAAATCGAAAACTCTGTGTGGATTCTCGAAGAATGGGGTAATATGGAACACATGCAAGGTGCTAAAGTTTTGAATGAGTTCAACTAATTATCTGATTAACTGTTTTTTATAATATTATAAAAAAAAACTACTCACCCTCACTTCATATTAGAAAAAAAATTATCTTTACTTTGTATTAGATCGAATAGAATCTAAGCTTACCTCTTAGCTCTGCTCTGTCTAAACTATTATCAATCAATTATTTATTTATTTATTTTTTTGTTTTATTATGAACATTTTTATTGCTAAGCTAAGTCCGAGAATGACGGATGAATCGCTTGAGTCGCTGTTTTCTAAGTTTGGTACTGTAGAGTCAGCAAAAGTTATTATGGACAAAGAAACCGGCAGATCAAAATGCTTTGGCTTTGTCGAAATGCCCAACAATGAAGAAGCAAACGATGCTATTTCTCAACTCAACGAAGTTGAAGTTGACGATAGTACAATTGTTGTAAAAGAAGCTCGACCAAGAGAGCAAAGAAGTGGTGGTGGCGGAGGTCAGCGCCGCAGAAGTTTTGGTGGCGGAGGCGGACAGCGCCGCGACTATAATAGAAGAGACTATTAATCTTCTTTACAGATATTAAAAAAAAGCCCTTTTCAGGGCTTTTTTTATGAATAAACTGCAGCAGCAGTTTTAATTTTAAAGGCAGGTTTATAAGCCAGATTCTGTATCCCAAATCCCAATAATTACCGGGAAAGGGCTTCTGTCATTTATCTCTGCGATCTACCCCCCGGCAGAGAGCGGGCAGCTCTTAACGCCGGTATACATGATCTTGCAACATGCAAGGTGAACAGCACGTAATGTCGCCATCACGCCTGGTAGGCTCTTACCCTACCTTCTCACCCTTATCCGCCAGCTGGCAGACGGTTATTTTCTTCTCCACTTCTGTAACCTTTCGGCTACCTTTCTTTCGAAAGTGCATTGCCCTGTGTTGTCCGGACTTTCCTTCCTTGTTTGCCAAAACTTCAGCAAAGGCGAACCTTCCTTATCTCAACAAACAAGAACGACAGAACAACCTGCCAATATTTTAATTATTTAAATGAAACCATAGTTGCTCCATAACCATATTCTTTAAATGAAGCATCCTGGTATTTTAAATCAGGATATTTTCTATCCAGTTTATTCCGAAGATCGTGTTTTAGTTTTCCGTTACCTACACCATGTATAAAAACAATGCGTTCGGCTTTTGATCTCAAAGCTGTTTCAAGTGCAGTTTCAAATCTGCCCATCTGTATATCTACAATCTCGCCATTTGACAAACCGGCAAAGTCATCAACAATAGCTTCGATATGCAAATCAACTTCTTCCGGGCCGTTTGGAACCCTTTTTTTTGCCTGGAGTTTAACTTCTTTTTTGCTTTTCTCCTCTGCTACCTTAATAAAATCGCTTTTACTTAATTGTTCAACTGCCTCTTTCAGATCGGCTTCTTTATAATCAAAAATATAAGCTTTGTTATTGAAGTATTCATTATCGGAAAAAACAGCAGCTTTATAAAAGCTTATATCATCAACAGTAAAGAGTTTATTTAAGGGTGGCTGGGGATCGTAAAGTCCTTCCTTGAAAAAATAAGCCTGTAATTTTATTTCCTTTATTTTACCCAGACCCGATTGTGTATATTTCCTTACAAGCTGTTTTGTGTCGGGCTCAACAACTCCCTGATCAACAAACTCAAAAACATGTGAGTCGTTATGCGAAACAATAAACTGTAAAGAAAAATTGCTGTCATTAATAATATATAACATAAGGTCGCTCACGTGAAGCAACTTATCGTTCTCCGGAACAATGGCCAGCAATACCTGACCTTTAAATTCTTTGTATCTGTAGTCCTCAGTCTTTATCTTTACAACAGGTGCATCTTCCTCTTTGTTATTCTGCTTTGAACCCAAAGATTCCGGGCCTACCTCTGAGATATCGAGTAAAATTTCATTGGCCAGAACCGGAATTTCAAAACCATCATCGGTTTCAACAGATACAGTTTTATCATCAACATAGGCAACAATAACTCCTCCGCCTACGTCATTTAAAAATCTAACCTTATCGCCTATCTTATAATTCATAATTCTAATTTCTCGTACAAAATTAGTTATTTTTGCGAGCTCTCAATAAATGAATTTTGACGCATCCGATAATAAAAATAAAAGATTACAGTTATGCGCTCCCCGAAAACCGGATTGCAAAATATCCTCTGGAAAAAAGGGATGAATCTAAACTTCTTCTTTATGCTCCCGAAAAGGAAATAACCCATACTGTTTTTCACGATATCACAAAACAACTACCAGAAAAATCACTGCTGGTTTATAACAATACAAGAGTTATTCATGCCAGGCTGAAATTCCGAAAGAAAACCGGCGCCTCTGTTGAGATTTTCTGTCTTTCTCCCTACTTGCCGGTTGATTATCAGCAGGCCTTGTCTTCAACCGAAAAATGCCAATGGGAATGCCTGGTTGGTAATATGAAGAAGTGGAAAGATGAAGACCTTGAACTCACTATTACCATTAATAATTTACCAGTTACTCTTTTAGCTCATAAAACGGAGGCCTCGCAGAAAAACAATCCTGTAATTGAATTCTCATGGGACAAGGATTTTAGTTTTGCTGAACTTTTACAAAACTGCGGTACGATACCTATCCCTCCCTATTTGAACCGCGAAAGCGAAGAGTCTGATTCAACAAGATATCAGACCATTTATTCTGAATTGGACGGTTCTGTTGCCGCCCCTACTGCCGGATTACATTTTACTACTGAGGTTTTGAATAAACTAACACAAAGGAATATAAATGCAGAAGAATTAACCTTACATGTAGGAGCAGGTACTTTCATTCCCGTAAAAGCTGATAATGCCCGTGAGCACCAGATGCATGGTGAAAGAATATTTATTACCCGTAAACTGCTTCAGAAAATTATTACTTCTGAAGGACCCATTGTTGCAACGGGAACAACCAGTTTGAGAACACTCGAAAGCCTTTACTGGATAGGTGTTAAAAGCAAGCTGAAAATGAATATTAACTGCCTGAATCAATGGGATTGGGAAAATACACCTTCGGAATTCAGTGTGGAAGAAGCGCTTAATGAACTCCTGATAAAAATGGATGCTGAACAAACAGATGAAATCAGTGCAACTACAGAGATCATGATTGTGCCAGGCTACGAATTTAAAATTGTTAAGGGACTTATTACAAATTTTCATCAGCCACAAAGTACCTTATTACTGTTAATTGCAGCATTTGTAGGCGAAAGATGGAAGGAAATATATTCCTATGCCCTGGAAAATGATTTTCGGTTTCTGAGTTATGGCGACAGCTCTTTGTTACTGAGGTAGATAATGCTTATTCTCTTTTTAACACTATAAAACCACTGTACTGCTCATTCTGTAACACTGTTAAGCTATACCAATAAGTACCGCTATGTATCGGATTTCCGTTGTTATCTCTTCCATCCCAGTTGTTCTGGTAATTGTCGGTTTTATATAGTATTTGGTTTTTATCGTTAAAAACTACCAGTTCAGTGAGCTCTGGTAATCCATCAATTACCAGGTAGTCATTCATGCCATCGCCATTCGGTGTTATAATATTAGGAATTTTAAGCTCAATTGTTTCAATAACGGTAACCGCCTGTTCACAGGTAGCTTTATTTCCATATTTATCGGTAGCTGTCCAGGTTACATATGTTGTGCCGACTGGAAATAAACCATTTGAATTATTCGAAACGAAAACATTGCCATTATTATCGTAAACTGTAGGGGTATCAAGAGATACAGTGGTATAATTCTCGCCGTACAATGTGTTTACATATATATCATCAGGACAATAGATTTCAGGAGCTTCTTTATCAGAAACGAAAACCAGCTGACTGCACTGTGCAGAGTTTCCTGAAGTATCAATAGCTGTCCAAACAACCTCAGTTATTCCAATTTGAAAAGTATCAGATGTGTTTTTTGCCAAAAAATCTACATATACATTATCCCTTGAATAGGGTTGAGTAAGACTGTCAACTGCATAAGGCTTTCCCGGTTCTGTATTTAATTGAATATCTGGCCCACACTTTAAAAAGGGTGGCTCAATATCAAGAACAGATACATGTTGCATGCATGTTGAACTATAGCCTGCGTTATTTATTATTTCCCAGTTAATGTTATATTCGCCAACCCAAAAAGTGTCTGGAATATTGGCTATAATTGTATCTATACCATATCCATCAAGTACTTTGGGTGCACTAACAGAAACGCGGGCATAAGGTAATCTGGAAAGAGTTGAGCTTACAATATCCCCGGGACATTCTATAACAGGATTCGTAATGTTCCCGTTAAGAAATAAATCGGAAGTGTCTGTGCAGCCAACCTCATTTTTAACAACCAGCCTGTAATAACCATCGGCATCAGGGGTTAAAGTTGAGGTTGTAGCCCCTTCAATAGTATCAAAATTATAAAACCACTGGTAAGAACTAAACTCCCCGGAAGAAAGACTTGTTCCATCGTATTGAACATCTACCTCAGGAGCTTCGATACTCATACTGTCCATAAAAGCAATTGCGTTTGCCCAAAATCTATCTTGATCATTCACAATATTCTGGCCAATTGACAAACCTCCCAATTCAGTAAAAACATCTGTATCAGCACAAATTAAATCCAATGTTGTGCAATCGACAAATAAAGTAGGCTTATTATATCTGTCTGTAGCCAAAATTACAACATTATCTGTTAGCCCATTAAAATATCCTTGAGCCATTCCTCCTTGAGTAACATTTGTAACTTCGCCAAAAGGTCCATTATATAGTTTTGTCGTTTTTCCAAAATCAGTAGGTGTTAATTCCAAGGCAACAGCAGCACCAAAATCATATCTACGCATTTCATATCCCCATTTATAACCTAAATTTTCAAAAGTCCTATCAGAATCAACCTGTTCAGCAATTATCATTTTCCCACCTCTTTTTGACCATTCATATAAAGAATCTACTTCAGATTCAGTAAAAGGTACAAAACTTGGGTCAGTAGTAATAAACCAACCAAAGAAGAAAATATCTATACCATCGACAGAGGTTATTTGCTCTAAGCTGCCCGATGTATAATAGGAATTGAAAATATTTATGTTCTTTGGATACGTTCCGGTATCGCTAAAATTCTCCGGATTAAGCAATTTGAATCTTGAAAGTACCATATGACTTCCATCCAGCGTATATCCATGATCCATTCCTCCCATTTGTCTGGCTGAAGAAACAGAATGAATGTTTATTGTCTGGCTATATCCCAGGTTTTGTAAATATATAGTGCCTATTAATGCAAGTATTCTGAGATATTTCATGGTAGATAACTAGTAAATATTCGTTGTATTCCTGTTAACTCCCAGGTTTTTACCTATTGTAATGCCATGGGTGTTTTCTGTATAGCTATTCAGTTCACTGTTTACATTCGCAAATGTATAAGCCAGGTAGAATGATTTATACATTCTTAATGCTACAGTAATTTTCATCTCAAAATCCTTGTAATAACTAAACCTCAACCAGCCATATTTTACAAGGTATAGCTTTGCATTATAATCGAAATAATTTTCAGATTCCTCAAAATCGCGGCTATAAGTAATAGATGGTTCAAGGGCAAATAAATTACCAGCCGGGAAAAACCTGTAGCCACCTACCGCATAAAAGTTTCTTGGCGATTCATTCTCAACAGTTGACTCAATAGAAGTGTTAAAAAGTTTAGTAGAGGATACTCCTGCGAAATACTTTTTGCTATAGTAAAACAAGCCAAAACCTGCATTTGCAGAAAGCTGGCTTTCAAAATCAACTAATGGATCACCAGGATCGCGGGGTTTAATATCTGAGTTATTTACCCCATAGTGGTTAAAGACACCTGACATACCTAAGGATAAGTTGCTATTTTTGGTAATGGGTATGTGGTAGCTGTAAGCTAGTAAGAAACTAATTTCCCTGAAAGGCCCATAATTATTAGAATATAAACCTCCCCCTACTCCAATACGCTCCAATGATTTAAACTTCGAATCATTCACAAACATTTTTGGATTATAAAAATCAAAACTTCCAATTCTAAACTGACCAGAAGCATGAGTAGTAACCGGTGCCTGGTTAATATTTGTCCATTGCTTGGTATGGGTAATGGTTGCTTTTGTTAGAAAATCTGCTCCACAGGTAGCAGGATTAATTAACATGGGATTAAGACTAAAATCCCGGTTTGTGAAGGATATTTGAGAATATCCCCTTACACAAATCAGCAACATGAAAGAATAAAATAAATATGGAACAAAATATCTATTCTTAACAATATATTGTATATCGAATAATTTCATATTTTGTTCCACTATTTTATTTAACTCGGTTTTTAGTGATAAAAATAATACTAAGATTATTGAATAATTAATTTTCCACTTATAATATTACCAGAATCTAAGATAATAGTACAGATATAAATTCCCGGGTCATCAATAACATCTCCAATTACAAATTCACAACTATTTATTGTGCTATTGTGTACTATCATGCCTTGCAAGTTGCAAATTACAAATTGGCTTCCTAATAATTGAGAATCAAAACTTAATACTGAACTTTGATTTACTGGATTTGGAAATTTAATAAAATCATTCTGTTTTAAAGTATTTGTGTTTGAAAAATAAGCAAGAATATAATCTCTGGCAATACATCCAACAGAATCAATAATTGTAACAGTAAAATGAGTGTTTTCTATTGGATAAGCCCATGGTTCTTCAATTTCAGGGTTCGAAACATATTCTTCGGGTTCCCAGTGAAAAGTAAATGGTGGAATACCCTTACTTAGTCCATTACAAATATATAACTGTACAGAATCTGATTCGGTAATTATTATTGAACAGACTAACATAGCGCTAGATGAAATATTTGACATAGCTATTACGATTGAATCTACAGCAGTTTGACTTTCTGTATCAGTGACCGTTAGCTCAATTGTCATAAATCCGTTGAAGAAATCACCCATTTCCATATTAAAAACAGGGTTTGCGGATTGTTTATCACTGAGAATATTATTGTTGTAATCTTCAATATCGAAATCAAAACTGCCATTTAAAGCAACAATTTCCCAAGAATAAATATAAGGCTCAGTACCACCTGAAGCTGTTGGAGTGCCACCTATTGTATCATAAAATTGAGGTATACATAAAATAAGAGTATCAAAACCAGCATTTGCTGTAAGCTGTGAAAAACTTTTAAGAACAGGTAAACATAGTAAAACTATAAATATGTATTTCATGCGTTTATGAATTAGCTTAATAATTTTGAACACATGGATCAGGTGTAATCTCTAGGATTGAGCCAAGGCTAATTTCAAAGTTTGGGCCTAATATTGTTTCATTACCCGAAATTAGTTTTATAGTATATCCTCCTCTATATATTTTACTTGAAATATTAAGAGACTTCTGAGCTCTTATTGTTAATATCAAATATAAACATATTAATAATAATGGAGATGTCTCGACCATATGAGGCAACTCCAATTTTTAAGTTTTATGGATTAAAGTTTGGCAAATTGCCAGCTAATGTTGATTTTGGACTATTAACGCTAGCTATTCCTGCCTCTAATGTTGAACCAACTTCAAATGAACAATTAATATCAAATACTAGTGAATTTCCAGCCTCTAATTTTAAATTACCCCCACTTGAAACAGTTAAATTTGATACTGAAATATTATTTCTAGCTTTATGTACTTCTGATTCAGAAATTGTTCCACTAACAAGAGCTGAATAGTTTCCTGAGTAGTTTTCAATATTTCCCGTAATTTGGGTAACTAGCCATAAATTCATTTGAGGTGTTAGTTCCGTATGTACCAAATTGTCCTGATCTTCTTTCCACCAGATGTCATCAAAAGGAGTTTCTAATAATATTTGATTCTTTGTGTAATCTGACACGTCTAAAAGTTTATCATTTGTATTCAAACAAAGTGAGCTTATTGTAGGGACAAAGCACAAATAATCATTATAATAACCAAGTATATCAACATCAAAACCATTCATCGTCAGTAAGACATCATGAATAACTTTAATCCATGGATACTTACCTCCTGGGCTATGATCAAGAGGTCTCTGATGGTTATTTAAACTATATAAAACGTTACCATCACTATCAGTAGCATCACAGAGATCTGCATGTTGAAAGACACAAACCTCCTTATTGTTTAGAACAGTGTTATCTGTACCAGGGGATGTTATTAACTGAAATGGAAGACCAACAGGGATACCACTTATGCTCGTTCCAACATAAAAGATTATTGCTGAATTACCTGAATAGCTTACACTGTTATTTACACCTTTCTGCAATTTGCCATTATAACTACCATCCGAAATTGCTATTTTCTTACAATTTTTTGGAAATCCTAGTGCATTAGTCATTGAGTTCAGTTCATTATAGAAACTTGTATGAAATTCATCAGGGCCAGATACTCCATCTGTAATATAAGAAGCATGATCATTCATCAGTTGTAATGTTCCTTTTGCCATATAAGAGGCATATAGTTTTAATAATCTTTCTTCTCCAAAACAAGCAGCAGCAAAACCTAAAACTGCTATATCTTGTAATAAAGCTTGGACACAGAGAGGAGCATTAGCACCTTTATGTGGCGAATCAAAACTAATAAATAGATTTGTATTATGAGGAATGTTATTATTCTCCAAATAATTCAAAGCATATCGGCAAATGATGCCTCCAAGGCTAACACCCATCACAACATTCTCCTCTAAGTTTGACTTTTGTTCATTTATGAAAGTTATAAACTGAGCAAAGGCTATTGCATTTGGCTGAATTGCTGCTTCAGGAGCACCTAAATTAAAAGTTATAATATCATAACCTAAACCTCTAAGATCTTCCCCTGAAAGACCATCCCTATTAATATATTTATTATATATTGTTTGTGGATCCTCAGTATGAAAGATATCATATCCTTCGCATATAATTATTGGCTTTTTTACATCAAGATAGTTACAATCAGTATTAAGACTTGGGTCATTAGTTCTGTAGAATATTTTATAATTGTAATCAACAGATAAATTATTATAATTAATTCCTAATTCACTATTTTCATAAGTAATATTAGTACTAAACAATTTTTCACATTCCTGTGAGTTACTATGCACAAATATTCCCAATAGAATATTGAGAATAATTATTTTCTTGTTTAAAAGCTTATCTACTTTTAAGGTCAAAACGGCCTTCTGTAATATATAATTTTTCATTGGTTTCTACATTTTTTGCAGTATAACTAAAGGTTCCTGATATAATTTCCTGTATAGTGTCAATGTGACTAACTATTAGATTATGAATGAATGATGTGTCAAGATGATAGGAATTGTCATTGTAATATATAACTGAACTTTTAATAGAGTATGTCATTGTTTCTGTTACATTCTCGATATTAATAACAAGAAATACATCATCAAATTCATCCTTTTCGTTAGCTATTCTGTTTGTTTCTACAGTAAACAGATAATCCGGATACTTGGGATATTCAAATATTATTTCTGAAGTAAATGACAAATCCCTTATCTCAGGAATATAAATCTCATCGTTTATATAACATCCAAATGTATTTTCTCCAGTAGTTGTGATTTCTGGAAGACTTGTTGGTACTTCTGGCGCTTCACAACTTTTTAAGAAAATTAATACTGTAGCAATTAGAAAGATATTCTTTATTATATTATTAGAATTCATTTCTAGTTAGTTATAATCATTGTATCAGTTCCAATAATACTACCATCGGCAATGAGAGCAAACTTGTACATACCGGGAGATAATTCATTTGACTGAATTTTTACAAAACTCTCATACCTGTCCGTAATCTCAATATTCTTTATTTGCTTACCCTGCAAATCATAGATATAAAAATTTGCCTTGTTTATGGTAGATGGTAAATTGTATGAAATGGTTGCTTCTTCATTAAAAGGATTTGGTTTACATGCTCCAAGCCAGGCCTCTTCGCTTGTTACTAATGCTTCCTCAGATTCTTCAGTACTTTTTAGCTTTTTAATATTGTCAGATTTTAATATCTCTATTTCAGCCTGTTGTTCTTTTAAAGCCTCAACTAATATAGGGATAATGGCTATATAATTGACTCCATAAATATCAGTTGAGTCATCATATATAACCGCTTCTGGTATAATTATATTTAAATCCTGAGCGACAAACCCAAGTTTGTTTTTTCTTTCTTTATCAAGCTTCTCACGATATTTTGTATCATACTTAGAAATACTATCGTTAAAAACATATTCAGGCTTTATATCATAGCTGATACCCTGTATTTGTGATATTTTTTCAAGTGCTCCTGTAATATTTTTAATATTCTCCTTTGTACGCTTATCTGACTTAATATAAAAACCTGTTGCCCACATCTGATCAAATGCCAAATCTATTGTTCCCACTTGACATTTAAGATCTACTGTTGGAACTATTACTCTAGTATAATATCCTTGGTTAATTTTAATTCCTGCGTAGGAATTGTTTTGAAAATAAACGTTACCGTTAACAGTTAATGGATACGTTGAGCTGGGTGTAGTCAGTATTCCTATACGTTGATTATACGAACTTAGAATCCATGTAGACCCTACCATTAAATTGTATGAAGGATTCGGGCTATAGCCTCCAATACTTACAGTTCCAGAACTCCCAACCTTTAATTGGGCATGTAAACTTAAACTAGAAAGAAAGAAAGAAAGAAAGAAAGAAATGCAACATTTCTACATGTTTTGCAAGTTTTTTGAGAGAAGTTTTTGAAATTTTTCATTGAGGGTTTGTTTTAAGAATTTAATTAATATGTTATCATATATATGTTCCTTGAGCTATTGAAATGTCAACTCTAAAAAGCAAGTTTTTGACGAAAATATCGTTATTTTTATTTTGTTTAAATAAACATATACAGATATGTGATTGTTTTACTGGTAATTATATCTTAAAACCCCTGTGCGATATTAAAGCGGCACAGTGTGTTAATAATCATTAGAAGTATACCACAAATAATCATCAAAAGTATACCACTTACTTTCCCCAGTCTTAATTCTTTAGTAGCGTAG
>JAFGVA010000202.1 GCA_016938235.1 Bacteroidales bacterium
ATAGAAAATATGCGCAGCAAAGCCTCTTTAATTCTAGCAATAAAACAGTTGGAACAAAAGTTGTCGAAATTGTATTATTTCCCGGTTTATGAAATCTATATGGATGAACTCAGAGACTACCGTTTCTATGCCGACGATATGCTGCACCCATCTACCTTTTCAGTTGATTATATATGGGAAAAATTCAAAGAAACATTTTTCGCAAAAAATACCCTGGAATATATAAAAGATATTGAAAAAATTTCGAAACTATTAAATCATCGCCCCTTAAATCCTGCACCGGGTGACTTTGATAAGTTTTATAGTAAAATTAAAAACGAGTCGGAATATATTTCTTCGAAGTATTCTCATTTAAATTTTGATAAAGAACTAATTTCATTAAAAGAAAAATACATTATTTAATTTCTGTTTAACTTTAATTAAACAAAAAGAATTTTTCGTTGTTATCTCAACCAAAAGAAAAAACAAAATGAAAAAAATATTTCTGATTCTGATAAATGTATTGATTTTCGCTTCGATTGTCATAGCACAGTCGGGAGAAAGAGGCACAATAAAGGGACGTATATTTAATGCCTCAAATAACGAAGCTGTGCCGTTTGCCTCGCTGGTAATCTGGGGTACAAACATAGGTGCGGTAAGCGATCTTGACGGAAATTTTTTGTTTACAGGTGTTAAACCCGGATACATCAGAATTGCTGCAAGTACAGTAGGTTTCGAAAACTACTTATCCGAAGAGTTTCTGGTTACAAATTCAAATAATGCTTTCATTGAAATTCCAATGAAAGAAATGAATATAAAACTTGATGAAGTTGTTGTGAAAGCCTCTCCCTACAGGAAAAAAGAAGAAAGTCCGGTATCGCTGCGAAGAATCGGAATTGAGCAAATTGAAAAAAATCCCGGCGGAAACCGCGATATCTCAAAAGTTATACAATCTTTCCCGGGTGTAGCTTCAACACCGGCTTTTCGCAACGATGTTATTGTGCGTGGTGGCGGTCCCAGTGAAAACACTTTTTACCTTGATGGTGTTGAAATACCAAACCTTAATCACTTTGCTACACAAGGAGCATCAGGAGGACCCGTAGGAATAATCAATGTTGATTTTATCAGGGAAGTAAATTTTTATTCCGGAGCATTCCCGGCCAACACATACAATGCCATGAGTTCGGTGCTCGACATGAAACAAATTGACGGGAATAAAGAAAAATTAAAATTTAAAGGTTCTGTTGGAGCATCCGACTTGGCTTTAACATTGGATGGACCCCTCTCAGAAAATACAACATTTATTGCTTCTGCCCGACGTTCATACCTCCAGTATTTATTCTCAGTGCTTGAATTGCCATTTTTACCAACCTACAACGATTTTCAATTTAAATCAAGAACCAAAATCGATGATAAAAATGAGATAAGCTTCATTGGGTTAGGTGCAATTGACCAGTTTAAACTGAATCTCGATGCTAATGAAACACCTGATCAGAAATATATTTTAAGTTTTTTGCCGATAAACGAACAATGGAATTATACTGTTGGCACTGTATACAAGCACTACCGGAAAAATGGGTTCAATACATTGGTTTTAAGCAGAAACTATTTAAACAATACTTCCTACAAATACCTTGACAATAATGAGTTAAATCCTAAAACCTTAGATTACGACTCAGACGAAATAGAAAACAAATTCAGGTTTGAACGTTTAACAAATTATAAGAACGACATAAAACTCACCTATGGAACAGGTTTGGTATATGCCAAATATTTCAACAAAACTGTAAGTAATATTTTTACAACCGAAGGCCCTTTCACACTTGACTATGAAACATACCTAAAAGTGTTTCATTATAATTTTTTTGGTCAGCTTAGTAAACCCTTTCTGAACAACAGATTATCAACATCGCTTGGAATGAGAACCGATGCCAGTACTTTTTCTTCCGATATGAATAACCCCTTGAATCAAATATCCCCCAGGTTTTCAGCTTCCTATGCTTTAACCGATAACATGAACATCAATTTCAATACAGGCCGTTATTTTCAGAGACCTCCATATACCGCAATGGGATATAAAGATAACAACGGTAACTATTTGAATAAAGAAAACGGATTAAAATACATTAGCAGCGACCATATTGTTGCAGGAATTGAATTCATGCCAGACCAAAAATCGATGATATCTCTCGAAGGTTTTTATAAACTCTACTCAGACTATCCGTTTTCGTTGCGCGACTCCGTTCCGCTTTCTACCAAAGGTGCCGATTTTGGAACCTTTGGCGACGAAGCTTTAAAATCGATCTCGGACGGACGGGCATACGGATTCGAAGTTTTAGCGCGATCACAAGATCTATGGGGTTTTAATGCCGTTGTATCATACACCTATGTGCGAAGCGAATTTAAAGATCTTAGAACTGAAGACAATACCGACTATATTCCTACTTCGTGGGATAACAAGCATTTATTAAATATTACTGCAACACGCAGTTTTGAAAGCAATTGGTTTGTTGGTTTTAAATGGCGTTATGTTGGTGGTGCTCCTTACACTCCTTATGATGTTGAAGCCTCCTCAATACGTTCGGCATGGGATGCCAAGGGAGGACCATATCTCGATTATTCAAATTTTAACAAATTGAGGCTTAGCGCCTTTCACCAATTAGATATTCGTGTTGACAAACAGTACTACTTCAATAAGTGGTCATTTAATGTTTATATTGATATTCAGAATCTGTATAATTTTAAAGCTGAAGAACCAAACACCCTGGTGAGGCAAAAATTCCTGCAAAATTCTGAAAATTATAACGATAGCTATATTGACGAGCTCGGTTTGGAACGATATGAGTTAACCGAAATTGTTTCAGACGGTTCGGGAACCATTTTGCCAACCATTGGAATAATTGTTGAATTTTAATACTAAGCAAATTATTAATAAAGATGAAAAAACTAGTATATATTTTACCTCTTCTACTATTGGCAGCCTTACTGGTCAATAATATGAGCTGCAGTACATCAAGAATTCCAAAAGAATTCCCAACTGACACGCTTTTTACTAATTCTGATGCTGAGGGCTGGCCACTGGAGCTGATTTTCATACGTGGCAAATCGCATAACCATCCACTAATGGCTGCCTGGGTTACCGATACAAACGGAAAATATATTGAAACACTCTATGTAGCAAAATCAATAGCAAAGGGAGAATTTGAACATGGCGATAAATCAACCGGAAAATGGATGCCCGGTCCCATTCGAAGACCTGCGGCATTGCCCGTTTGGGCGCATCAAAGAAATGTGATTGAAACAGATGGCTTGTATATTCCAACAACCGAAACGGCTCTGCCCGATGCTATTACAGGCGCCACCCCGCAGAATAATTTTGTGCTTTTAACCAAAACAACAACAAAAGCACTAAAAGAGTTTGATGTTTACTTCGAAATAAACCAAACCTGGGATTGGAATGAATACTGGACAAACAATAAGTACCCGAACGATAAAGAATACAAAACTTCATGCCAACCGGCACTGGTTTATAAGGCCAGGATCAATGCCGATGAAAAGGAAAGCAAAAATCTTGAATTGATTGGACATAGCCATTATAATGGATCGTCGGGCGAAATATTTGTTGACCTTTCTACCATTACAACTGCAAAAAATATTTCAGAAAGCATTAAAATACAATTTACAGGCGCAGATAAATAGCATAATTTTAATTAACTTAAGGTAAGATTTGTAATCAGTACCCGACCAGCTACTCTGAATGAAGTGTGCTATATCACTAACAGGTAGTGAGGCATATCACTATATCTTCATTGTTTTGCCCTGGTCTGTTGCGTAAACTTATTCAAATTTTTACCTAAAGAAATGAAACACAAAAGACTTCAAATCTATCAAACCCTGCTAATTCTGTCTTTCACCCTTGCATGTTTAAATTTATTCAGTCAGAATGATGCAACCGGCCTGCTTAAAATGGTTGATGAATATAAAGCCTCGGGTAATAAACTTGAACTTGCTTCGACATATAACAAATTAGGAACCATTTATTGGCAATCTGGCAAGCTCGATAAAGCGGTCGATTTTTATAAGAAATCTGTTGAGATAAACGAAGATCTTGGTAATAACAACGCCATAAGAATAATTTGTGGATACCTGGGCCTGATTCATCTCGAAGCAGAAAAATACAACGATGCCATTGTTTATTTCAAACGGAGCCTGGAATTGAATAAATCGATCGGAAAAACTAACGAAATTATATCCGATTATTATAACCTTGCTTCGGCCTACCAGATGCTCAGGCAATACGACAAATCATCGGACAATGCCAACCTGGCACTGGCGAAGGCTCTTGAAACAGAAAACCTGGAAATGGCCAAAAGTTGTAACCTTTTATTAGCCGAGAATTATGAAAAAACCGGCGATAGCAAAAAATCAGCTGAGCACTTTGCTAACTATACTTCTCTTAACAAGCACCTGCAAACGGCTGAAATGGCCAAAATGAAAGATGAGAAAAAACAAATTGAGACACAAATTCACCAGAAAAACAAGGAACTGCAAACGGCATTGGATACGCTTGGCGAAGTAATCGAAATTAACCAGGAAATGCAGCTGCAGCAGTCAATTAAAGAATTGCAGCTTAAAGAACAAGATGCCCGGCTCGAAATTCTTGAATCAAAAGAAAAACTTCGTAAAACCCAACTATTTTACCTTAGCCTGTTTCTAATCCTGATTGTAGGTATTTTGGTTCTTTTCTTCTTCCAGAGTCAGCAACGCAAAAAAGCAAACAACCGGCTCAAAGAACAAAACATTAAAATCGAAAATCAGAAAGCTGAAATAGAGAAGCAGAGGGATTTAGCCGATAAACAAAGAAAAAATCTCACCTCCAGTATACAATATGCCCGAAGAATTCAATCGGCGGTTATTCCAAAAAAAACGCAACTTTATGAGCATTTTAACGACAGCTTTATTCTGTACAGGCCCAGAGATATTGTTAGTGGAGATTTTTACTGGTTTGCACAAAAAGACGACTTGTTTGTACTAGCTGCTGCCGACTGCACCGGACATGGTGTTCCCGGAGCATTTATGAGCATGCTGGGTGTTGCATTTCTAAACGAGATAATTAACAAAATTGCTGTAAACATTCATATTACTTCATTAAATGCAGATGAAATTCTCAATCAACTTCGTGAAAAAGTAATTACCTCGCTTCACCAGACAGAAGGTCGTGGCGACCCTAAAGACGGTATGGATATAGCATTGTGCATCATAAATACCAAGCAAAAAACCATTCAGTTTGCAGGCGCAAACAACCCCTTAGTTATAATCAGAAACAACGAAGTTATTAAAATTAAAGGCGATAAAATGCCTGTAAGTATTCATAAAAGAAAAGATGTTCCCTTCAGTAAACACGAAATGAAACTAAAAGATGGTGATTGCCTGTACCTGTTTTCTGATGGTTATATTGACCAGTTTGGAGGAGATGAAGGCCGAAAATTTATGAGTAACAGATTCCTTGACTTGCTTGTAAAAATACACCAAGAACCTATGCCCGAGCAAAAAATTATACTCGAATCGGAGTATCAGCGTTGGAAAGGCGATTTTACACAAGTTGACGATGTAATTGTTATAGGCCTGAGATTTGGTAAGGTAACCGGCAGTAAAACAATTAACTGGGAAGATAAAACAATACTTATTGCAGAAGACACCGACATAAATTACTTTTTATTGGTTGAAGTTCTTAAAATGACAAAAGTAAATATAGTGCGGGCAATGAACGGTGAAGAAGCTGTTGAAATGACAAAACTGCAAAAGATAGATTTGGTATTAATGGATATTAATATGCCAAAGATGTCGGGTTTTGAAGCTACCAGGCTCATTAAAGAATTCGATAAAAACATTCCAATTATTATTCAAACTGCCGTTTATCAGGATGGAGAAAAACAAGCAGAAGAATCTGGTGCGGATGAATTTATTTCGAAACCTATCGATCTCAGAACCTTTATGGACAAACTAAAACATTTTTTAAATTAGTCGTTTCATTAGCAGAGCCTTTGCATAATACAGAAAATAAATTATATGGATAGATTGTTTATTGAGGCTTCAGACGATACTCCTGAAGTTAATTTTAATAAAGAAGAGAACATTTTTGAAATATCCGGAAAGATACTTCCTGAAAATGAAGCTGAGTTTTTTGAACCAATATATCAGTGGTTTGATAATTACATTAAAGATCCCAATAGTTCTACCACTTTAAAACTAAAGATTGATTATTTTAATTCAGCCTCGCACAAAGCTATCAACGAGCTACTCGAAATTCTTTGCAAGATAAATTCTGAAAATGTAAAAGTTGAATGGCATTACATAAAAGATGATGATGATATGCTCGAATCGGGTAACGATTACGCAGAACTTACCGGGTTAAACTTTGTTTATAAGCCCTACAGTTAAAAACTATTTTATACTTTCCGATAAATTATGTATCTTTTTGAAAAGAAAAGCCTGATAAAATATGAAACGTTTTTATATTGTAGTTCTGCTATGCATATTATTTCTTAACCTATACTCACAGCAAAAACCAACCTACGAAAAAAAAGTTTATAAATCGCCCGATGGGAAGCTATTTGTAAATAAAGAATTGCCTGTTTATGTCTGGCTTTCAACCTCGCCCGACGAATCTGCTCAAAAATACAGGTTGATAAGTGAGGAAATGCCCCAATATTCGAATCCGATGTACTTCGATACGGATGGTTATAACACACTGCGATCACCATCGGCTGTCGACACTTCAACACATAAAACAATTTATCCCTTAAGAGACGTAGTTTTTGAAATATACGCCGACCGGAATACTCCTGTTACAAAAATAGATTTTGGAGAAAGCACCCCTTTTACATTTGAAGGAAAACTTTTTGTACAGAGCAATACTAAAATTAGTCTTTTATCAAGCGATGCCCTTTCGGGTGTCGAAAACATCTATTATTCTCTTGACGGTGCAGATTATACGATATACAATCAGGCATTAACTCTTTCGCAGGAAAAAGAATATACACTAAAATATTATGCAGTTGACCATGTTGGCAATGTTGAAGAAACAGCGGAGTTGAAACTCGTTTATGATAAAACAGCTCCTGCAACACAAAAAACTGTTTCCACCGATGAATATAATAACATCATTTCAGCCCGTTCTAAAATAGTGTTGAAAGCCGAAGATGTTGGCATTGGTGTCAGCAAGATTGTATACCGCATTGACGATGGCGAAGAAAAGATTTATAATTACCCAATCAGTGCTTCTTATCTTTCCCAGGGAGAACATAAAATAAACTATTATTCGGTAGATAAAGTAGGTAATAATGAAGCTGAACAAAGCTATACTTTCTATATAGATAAATCTGCGCCCACCATAATTGAAGAAATAATTGCGAAAACCTTCTTTGCAAACGGCAAAGAATATGCTTCGGGAAAAGCACAACTTAAATTAACAGCTTTTGATAACAAGGCCGGTATTAAAGAAATCCGATACTCTATTAATGATGGTGAATACCAGGTATATGAGAAACCGGTATTCCTGACTCAAACAGCAGGCAGCCTCGTTATAAAAACCTATGCCGTTGATAATGTAAACAACAAATCACAAAGTCAGACTGCGAACGAAAAAACTTCAATCCCTTATATCGATCTTGCCGGGCCTACGCTCTCTCATTATACCTCCGGACCAAAATTTGAAACGCGCGATACCTTATTTATCAATAACCAGACAAAAATTAACCTGAAAGCCAGGGATGGAGATGCCGGAATAAGCCGCATAGAATACCGGATCGATGGTAAAGAAAATCTTGAATATTCAGGGGCCTTCCAGATAAACGACGAAGGCGTACACACCATTAGCTTTGTTGGCTACGACAATGTTGAAAACACCAGCTCCTCTACTTTCATTGTAAAAGTTGACAATACCGGTCCCGAACTCAATTATGAAATGAGTATAGCTCCTACAGGAAAAGAAAACAACCTGGATATCTACCCTGATTTTGTAACCATGTACCTAAGCGGAAGCGATAAAAATGTGGGTATCGGGACTATTCAATATGGATTTAACGAGGCAACTCCGAAATCTTATACTATCCCAATATCGGGCTTCATGGCAGGCGAAAAACAAATAAAGCTGGTTGCAACCGATAAGCTTGGAAATACAACAGAAAAGATTGTGAAATTTATTGTCAGGAAAGAATAAATACAGACTTTGAAGTTAAACTTTTTAATGCCGGTATGTAATAAAATACCGGCGTTTTTATTTTTCTTAATCTCCTTCGAACATTTTCAAATAGCCGTTGTTTAATTAGTATTATTTGGAATTATTCTAAATAATGCAATAATGTATAACTTAAAACACACATAAAATGGCATTTGAAATCCCAAAATTAAATTACGCGTACGATGCTTTAGAACCCTATATCGATGCTCGTACCATGGAAATACACCATACAAAGCATCATGCTGCATATACAAGCAAGCTCAACGATGCTATAAAAGGAAGTGAATTTGAAGGAAAAGCAATAGAAGAAATTCTTGCTTCGGTATCAAAAGCAGGAGGTGCAGTAAGAAACAACGGCGGAGGATTTTATAATCACAACCTGTTCTGGAAAGTAATGAAACCAAATGGAGGCGGCACACCCGGAGGTGAACTTGGCGATGCAATAAACAAAGCCTTTGGATCTTTTGATGCCTTTAAAGAAGAATTCTCGAATGCAGCAGCAACCAGGTTTGGTTCGGGTTGGGCCTGGCTGGTAAAGACAGCCGACGGATTAAAAGTTACCTCAACACCAAACCAGGACAATCCGCTAATGGATGTTGCTGAAGTTAAGGGCACCCCGGTTCTTGCACTTGATGTTTGGGAACATGCATATTACCTGAACTACCAAAACAGGCGGCCTGATTATATTTCGGCATTCTGGAACGTAGTTAACTGGGACGAAGTTGGAGCAAGATTAAAAGCATAAATTATTAGCCATAAAATACGTTTAATTAATGAGCCTCTTATTCACTTGTTGTTTAAGAGGCTTTTTTTATCTCTTCGATATCAAACGGTTTAATAACCATTTAAACAAGTGAGTTTTATATCTGTTTACTTCATATAACCTTCATTTTTTTGTAAATTTAGAAGTAATAAAAACCTAAAGTTATGATACTTGAAACTTTTGGCAGCCTCATTAAAGAGGAAAATCTAAGAACAGTAAAGGATGGTATAATACCAAACACTTTTGTTCTTGAAAACTCATTGCCGTTTCCTGGGTATTATGGAGCTGTACCCACCGATAAAGTTGCCGATTCATTTTTCCTGGTAATGACAAAGAAAGAATCTACCGAAAAGATTTTACGCATAACAGATATTATCCGAAAAAATTCGGAAATAGAATTCGAAGGTAGCCCCACACGTATTTGTATCGACAATGATACATTTTATGGAATACGTGTCAGAGGCTTAAAAGACTTCTCAAAACTTTTAGATGTTCAGAATTACTATCGTGATAACGGCATTAACTATTATAAAGCCAAAAAAATCGATACTACAGGTGTTATCCAGATAAAAAAGATTTTTAGGATTGAGCAGGTATCTGCTACCATTTTAAAG
>JAFGVA010000203.1 GCA_016938235.1 Bacteroidales bacterium
CGAAATTGAAAACCAAAGTGTGGATTTGACCGACATATTTAATCTGGAAATCAGGCAAATTGAAGATTTGCTTTACGCCAAAAACACCATTAATGAAAGAGTAACTGTTATTGAAGATTTCTTAATCAGACGGTATTCGCAAGTTTCATTGCATGATAATGTGTTAATTCAAAAAGGTGTTGAAATTATTAAAAACTGCAAGGGACAAACAGACTCAAAATATTTGTCGACTTGTTTATATACAAGTCCGAAAACATTAGAACGCAAGTTTGCAAAATACCTTGGCAAAACACCCAAACAGTTTATTAAATTGATACGTTTCCAGGAGATATTAAAAGATTTAAGTGTTAATAAAAATAGTAGTTTAACGGAATTTGCATTCCGAAACGGGTATTTCGACCAATCGCATTTCATAAAAGATTTTAAAACATATTCGGGTTATACGCCTAAAGATTTCCGGGTAAAATATCCTGATTTTAACCTAACCGACGAAGGCTGTTAGTTTTCAATTTATCTATTTGTCGTTTTTTTACAATTTTATCCCTATAGCGTCAACGTATTTTTGCTGTGATATTAAAAGGCATCTACTATGACGGCAGAAATTCAGATTCATGAACTTTTCAAAAAATACCCCAATGGCACTGAAGCCCTTAATGGGATAAGTCTCGAAATAAAGAAGGGACAGTTTTTTACATTGCTCGGGCCCAATGGCGCCGGAAAATCGACCCTGGTGAAAATTCTCACCACATTGATTAACAAGGATTCAGGCGATTTCAGTATCATGGGAATTAATCCTGAAGTGAATCCATCGAGAATTCAAAAAATCATTGGTGTGGCGTCACAGGACAATGAGATTGACCCGACAGAAAAAGTTGGGAATTTATTAGTCTTTCAAGGCAGGTTGTTTGGTATGAATAAACCAGAGGCCATTAAGCGTGCCAATGAATTAATTCAACTGTTTGAACTCGAAAAAGAAAGGAATAAGAAAGCCGGTACTTTATCAGGAGGAAATAAACGCAGGCTTCATTGTGCCCTGGCTCTGGTTCATTGTCCTCGTATTTTATTCCTCGACGAACCAACGGTTGGTATGGATCCCGTAGCACGAGCTAACTTTTGGGAAGTAATTACACAACTGAACAGGCGAGAGGCGGTCACTGTTTTTCTCACAACGCAATACCTCGACGAAGCCGATAAACATGCTACTGAAATGGCTCTGATTGTCGAGGGGGTAATTCAGTATTCGGGAACTATCATTGATTTTAAGAATATGGTGAATCCCGGAGGTGAGTTATCGCTTGACGAAAGTTACCTGCACTATATCAAATCATTAACAAATAAAGAACTTACAGAAAACTAAAAGGACAATACTATGAATACAGCGAATATATTACTTATTGAAAGAGGTATAATCAAATTAATAAAGAATCCTTCAGCCCCCATAATGGGTTTTGGCATGAGTTTGTTTTTCCTGATTGTTTATAATGCCGGAATTGGCGGAATAGGTTCTATGGAAGCTTTTGGTACTGGTGGTTATTTGTCATTTGTTTTTCCGATAACCATTATTTCATTGGCCATGGGTTCTTCGGCAGGGGCAGGGCAAACACTCAATGCCGATATGCAATCGGGTTATTTTAAACGACTCTATTTAAGTCCTGCCCCCCGCTGGGTTTTGGTGGTGGCTCCCATGCTTGCCGATACCATTTCTTCTTTTTTTTTCACCATACTTTTAATGGTTATTGGGGCATTATTTGGAGTAAGTTTTCAATTCGGACTCATGTCGGTTTTTGGAATATTGCTCTTATCATTTTTATGGTCGCTAACTTTATGTGGTTTTTCCGCAGGTATAATGTTACGTACAGGTCAGCATCAAAGTGCAGCTATAGTAACCAATGCAGTATTTCCTTTACTTTTTTTAAGCACCACCTTTTTACCCAGAGAGTTGATAACTGCCGATTGGTTGCTGACTGTATCCTGGGGAAATCCGGTAACTTATATTCTTGAAGGAATCCGGTTTTTATTAGCAGGTACATCAGCTGCAGGTTTTTTCTATATTGGATTAGTAATATTCTCAATAACTTCAATATTTTCAATAACTTTTGCATTGTCAAGTGCAAATAAAATAAAGGTTTAAGTTTATGGATAGGGATAAAATAATCATTAAAAACGCACATACAAACAATCTCAAAAACATCGATGTTGAGATTCCAAAACATAAGTTAGTGGTATTTACAGGTGTTTCAGGTTCAGGTAAATCGTCATTACTCTTTGATACTATCTATACCGAAGCGCAGAGGCAATTAATTGAGACATTTTCCACCTTTGCCCGAACCCGAATGCCCAAATTGTCGCGTCCCGATGTGGACGATATTCTTAATTTGTCAACCGCTATTGTGATTGACCAAAAGCGAATGGGAAACAACCTGCGGAGCACAGTGGGAACAGCAACAGAAATCAATACGTATTTGCGGCTGCTTTTTTCACGCATAGGTAAACCTTTTATTGGCCCTTCGTTTTATTTTTCGTTTAACCATCCGGAAGGCATGTGTCCGCATTGCAATGGATTAGGAAAACAGATTAAAATAGATTTAGATTTGTTTCTCGACAGGGAAAATTCAATCCGCGAAGGTGCCATTACACACCCGCATTATAAAGTTGGCGGGTTTCTGTGGAAAGAGTTAGTCAGTTTAGATGTTGTAGTTTCAGAAAAACCACTAAATGAGTTTTCAGAAGAAGAATTGAATTTATTATTGTTTTCTGAACCTTTTGAGATAAAGAATGCAAAAGAAAAATTGACCTACAACCGGAACTTTGAAGGAATTGCCCGTAAACTCGAAAAAGCTGTTTCAGTCAGGGCTGATGATGAAGCATCGGAAAAAGAAAAAAATGCCTACACGAAATATTTCAATTACCAGCCATGTGAGCAATGTGGTGGAACCAGGTTGAATGAGCGAGCCCGAAGTGTTAAACTTAATGGGTTGAGCATTGCCGACATTTGCCGCTTAGAATTGGTAGAAGTTCTTCCCTTTTTACTGAATATAC
>JAFGVA010000204.1 GCA_016938235.1 Bacteroidales bacterium
AAGAAAGGATTTAGCTTTTTGACAGGACAGTGCAAATTTGATGGAAATTTATTTTGTTTTTTTCTTCCCCCCGCAAAAAAAGAAGAATGACAGAAGGAAGCCCCACCCATATTGCACACATTGGCAAAGCCCCACACGCCAACGCTAAAACCAAAGCTTTGCCAAAGAGTGCAACCGACCAAAGGGAGCTCACTGCCTGCCCCGCTTTTTAGGCGGGGAACATCTTTGAAAAATAAAAACTTGGGTGAGTAATTTCGCCTACACACGCACTACAAAACTAAAACTTAATCTGTATTTTTGAAATGTATGAAATATAATCTAAAAAATACTAAAAACTGGAAGTTAGCAATACTATTCACGGCAATATTATCGCTTTTTGGAGTTTTTAACAACAATACAATTCAGTCAGATTTTAATATTTTTATGATTTTGCCAGGTTGGCTTTTAACATTTTGTTTTCTTTTAATCGCGTGGGGATTAAATTCGGTAATTACAAATCAGGTTTTTTTCAACTATAAGAGATGGAACCTGATGAGTAAAGTCCTAATTATTTTTCTTTCAAATAGTTTTTTATTGATACTCTTTATTCCCATAAGTGAATTTATTGCCAAAACTTTCCAATTCGACAGAGAATTCAATTACATTTACTTAATAATCAGGGGAAGTGCTAGTATTGCTATTATTTATCTTATTCAATATACCTTGAACCTGAATGCAAGAAACCAGTCAGTTCTATTGCAAAACCAAATGCTGAAAACCGAAAACATCCGTGCACAATTTGAAATTCTCAAACAGCAAATCAGCCCGCATTTTTTATTTAATTCCCTGTCATCACTGCGTTCAATGATACGCACCTCAAATAAAAACGCAGAGGATTTTGTAATAAAGTTATCCGATATATATCGATTGTTGTTGGCTAATAAAGAAAAGGACACCATTACATTGAAAGAGGAACTCGAATTTATTAAGGATTATTCGTTTCTGCTATTTGCCCGATATGAGAACATGCTACGCATCGAATTTGACATTCCTGACAATCTATTGAATTTCAAAATTCCGACTTTTACCTTGCAGTTGCTTTTGGAGAATTGTGTGAAGCATAATATTGTTTCCAAAGAAAAACCGTTGCGTATTAGAATTTATGATTCAGGGCTTAATAGTCTCTCGGTTGAAAATAATTTACAGCAAAAAATAGTTTCGGGTGAAGAATCGGGGCATGGGTTGCAAAACCTTACAAAAAGGTGCGAATTATTGGGCGTTTCTAATGGTATTCAGATATTTTTTGATGAATCGGTCTTTCGTGTAAAAATTAAACTGCTTGAGGCATGAAGGTTTTAATTATTGAAGATGAGCCACATAATGCACAAACATTGAGTGAAATTGTTGTGCAGGTAAGGCCGGATTCCATTATTCTCGAAATTCTCGAGAGCATTGAACAGGCATTAAAATATCTTACAAACCCCAACAATAAACCCGATTTAATTTTTGCCGATATTCAATTAGCTGATGGACTTAGTTTTGAAATTTTTTCAAGAATAAAAATAAAGTGCCCTATTATTTTTTGCACTGCCTACGACCAATATACCTTGCAGGCTTTCAAAACCAATGGCATAGAATATATTTTAAAACCGGTAAAGGAAGAAGATGTTGAAGCTGCCTTTATAAAATATGAAACATTAAAAGAATCGTTAAAACCTGACAACGAAATTGTAAACCTGTTAAAACAAGCGTTTAACCAAAAGGAAAGATTTAAAACATCAATTCTGGTGCATTATAAAGAAAGTTTTATACCCATTGCCGTTAACAAGATTGCCTTTTTCGTAGTTGAAAACGAAATTCTTTATATTCAAACATTCGATAATCAGCGATATCCTGTATTTAAATCAATAACTGAAATTGAATCGAATGTTGACCCTTCTGTATTTTTTAGAATTAACCGCCAAGTTTTACTAAATAAAAATGCCATTAAAGAGGTTCAACCCTATTTTAATCGAAAAGTGATTATAAAAACGGATGTAAGAACCAATGAACAACTTATTGTAAGCCGTTTAAAAGTTACCGAATTTATGAACTGGATTGAACAATCCTAGCCCTGTTCAATTCACCCGCAGATTTGTTCAATTCCCCAAGTTTTTCATTTTTAACCACCCTTTTTGTATTCATCTTTGTGTTGAAATTTAAAAATACAAAAGATGATGAAGCACATAGTTCTATTATTTTTAACACTTTGCTTTCTGAATAATGTTCAAGCACAGCAGCCGTCTGACAAAATTGTTGGTAGTTGGTTCAATGAGGATAAAACCAATAAAATTGAAATTTACAAAGACGGCGAGACCTACTCGTGTAAAATAGGTTGGCTTGCAAAATTAGAAAGCAATCCGAACTTCCATCCAAAAGACAAAAACAACCCCAATCCCGAATTGCGCAACCGCAATATTTTGGGGATGGATATTATCACCGGATTGAAATATTCGGGCGAGAAATGGGTAAATGGAACTATTTACACCCCTAAAAGAGGAATTTACGCTGATTGCGAAGTTGAATTATTGTCTAATGGACGGCTTAAAATTATTGTTTCAAAATCAGGTTTTACAAAAACACAAATATGGACTCGAAAATGAAAAAGTTTGTAAGCCTCACAATCGCCTTCGTTATTACCATAAGTTGGGTAAATGGTCAAAACACATTTCACTCTTTAGAAGAAATTTGGTCTTATGCTTTGGAAAATAACTCGGATAATACTGTTTATCAACTTCAGGTTGAAAAGGCAATAAAAGACTATAAAACAGTCAACAGCTTTTTATATCCAAAAATAAGTGTTGGAATGTCGGGGCAATATAACAAGGAAATACCCGAAACTCCGGTGCCCGGCGAAATTTTTGGCAGACCGGGAGAAACCATTTATGCACAGTTTGGTCAGACATACAATTATACCAGAGGCCTCAGCGCAAGCAAAACATTATTAGACTGGCAATCAATGTTTCAGGCTAAAATTGCCAAGTCCAATACAAACCTTGTGAAAGCCGAAAAAGCTTTGTTTGAACAGAATTTAAAACAACAATTGGCACAGGTATATAATGCTGCGTTAACTGCCCAAGCTGCGGTTGAGTTGTCTCAAAAGGATTTAGCGCTGGCTGATTCAACACTTTTGCTGACAACCAACAGGTTTCAACAGGGAATCATTGACAATCTATCATTAAATCAGGCGAAAATCAATAAAAACAATGCATTGGACAGGTTGGAACAAAACAAGCAATATCTCTTTGAGAATGAAACCAACCTGAAAATGCTTTTGGGTTTGACCCCAAGCGATACACTTTTTTTGAGTGAAAAAATTCAATTCAACGAAAATATTTCCATAGAAACAATTATACCCGATGAGTTGAACTTAAACCTGTATAAAATTCAGACAGAAAACGCTGGTTTTGTGACGAAACAAGCTATAGCCCGTTTTTCGCCAAAATTGGATATTGTTACATATTGGGGTGGTGTGCAATATCATGATGATTTCAAATTTTCTATGAAATCGAGCGATTGGCAGCCCAACCGATATATTGGACTTAACCTGTCCATCCCTTTATTTAGCGGTTTTGCCAATAAGAATCAATACCAATCGGCAAAGATTTCGCAAAATATTGCACAGTTGAAATATGATGAAGCAATACGAAAATCATCGTTAAACGACAGCATTTTATTCAATAACTATGTCTCGGCAAAGCATTCGGTGCAAATGGTACAACAAAATTTGGAACTGGCCAACGAAAACGTTCAGCTTGCTTATAGCAAGTATTCTGAAGGGCTAATTAGCCTAGATAATTACCTTTCGGTGTATGACGATTATCTGGCAGTTGAAAACCAGTATTTCAGCCGTCTGGCTGATTATCTCATCAATAAAGCAATCATTCAATCACGAAACAAATAATTCGAAATGAAAAAGTTAATATTATATTCAACCATATTAATTGCCATCTCATTTGCAGGATGTAAACATCAGGAATCAACACAACCTGCAAAAAAAAATATTGTTGAAGCCGTTTTTGCCAGTGGCAATATCATTACCGAGAATCAATATATAGTTACCTCTCAGGCAGATGGCTATTTGAGCAAATCATTTTTCAATGAAGGGGACTCCGTAAAAGCCGGACAAATTTTATTCCGCATTGAAAATGAGGCACAACCTGAGCAGCTTGTGAATGCTGAAGCAAATTATCAGTATGCATTATCGAATGTTGGCAATAATTCACCTGTGCTGGAACCAATGATGGCTCAAAAAAAACAAATTGAAAACAAACTGGCAACGGATTCACTAAATTATATCAGGTATCAAAAGCTTGTTCAATCCTGGGCAGTAAGTGAGATGGATTATGAAAAAGTAAAAGTAAGCTACGAAAATTCCCAACAGGACTTGGTTTCAATAAATAATCAGATTTCGGATACCCGAAAAAAGCTACAATTGGAAGTAAGCAAAAACAAAGCAAATCTCGCGGCTCAACAAAACACTTCATCGTTTTACGAAATCAGGGCCGAGGTGGATGGCGTTATATTTCAAGTCCAAAAGAAACAAGGGGAGTTGGTAAAACGAGGTGAGCCTGTTGCCGAAATTGGCTCAGGCAAATACATTGCAAAACTCTTTATTGTGGAAGAAGACATCAACAAACTAAAAACCGGACAAG
>JAFGVA010000205.1 GCA_016938235.1 Bacteroidales bacterium
AAAGGATGTTTTCTTAAATACAGGTTTTGAAAATGTCTGTGTCCACGCTCCCGGGTTTTTGTCAATTTCTTCTGGTATCATTTGCCGGCCACAAATACCCATTATTTGCGGATCATTAAAGGGTTGAGTTATCTTCTCAAGCCATTTATTGTCCGTAGTAACCGCATCCTGCACTGTCATCACCACAAAATCTCCTTTGGCCAATGATACTCCATAGTTACGGGTGTCTCCATGATTAAAATCTTCCGGTGGTATTTGATAGAGCCGTACCGGATATTGCTGAAGCACCTCCAGCGTGCCATCAGTGCTGCCGCTGTCAATGACAATCACTTCGGCTTGGTCGATTAGTGTTTGTACATAAATAGCATCCAAACATTGACGGATGGTGGCGATACCGTTTTTAACGGGGATTATAATTGATATAGTTATTTTTTTTTCCACAAGGAAATAATTTCGATTAGGTGTTGGGAATTTACTTGGTGTGAGGATTCAATGTAGGATTTATTTTTTGCATTATTGCCACAAAATAGTGAGCTAAAATGTGATTAATATTAATAAGGTAAGTAAATATTTTTAATTGTCTGCTATCTATGAATTGCCTGTTACTAAAAACAAAAGAATTCATCTTTGAGATTATTTTTTTGTTTTCTGACATATTGTTATTAATGTCGAATAGGTAGGTGTATAGTTTTTTACAAGTTGCATTAGTAAGCTCTTTGTCAAATGAAGACAGGTGATGGTGTTTATAAAGAAGCTCAAATGTGAAGTAAAAAGCATCGAAACCTGCTTCAACAAATATTTTTCGATTTCCACTCATTGTAGAACCTTTGCGTGCTACTACATAATTATACACAATTTCGGAAGTTAGAATAACTTTATGTGTTCTCAGACTCCATTGGATTGTTAATGGCAGGTCTTGACCTGCTTTAATATTTGGGTACTCTGTCGGTTCTCGAAGTAGCGATGTTTTATATAGCTTCATGCAAACGGTATTTGGTCCGTTTGCTAGTATTCGCTTGGTATATTCTTTTTCTAGTAGTTCTAAATCAGGATGTTCGATTTTTTTGTACAAATTACCATTTTCAGCAAATACCACATTTGCTCCTGCTTGAACAATATCGGCATTTCCAACCTCAATAATCTTAACTAGCTTTTCAATAGCATCTTTTTCTAGAAAATCATCTCCATCGACAATTGTCAAATATTCACCCGTTGCTGCGTAAATACCTTCCTTCCTAGCACTGTTTAGGCCTCCATTTGCTTTGTTGATTATTATAATCCGCCGATCCTTTTCTGCATAACATTTAACAATGTCGAGTGAATTGTCTGTACTACCATCATTTACAGCAATTACATCTATGTATGGGTATGTTTGATTTAAACATGATTCGATGCATTTCTTCAGAAAGAGAGCTGTATTGTATATTGGAATTATTATTGATACTGTTTTGTTATTCATGTGATTATGAAATTAAGCATTAATTAATTATTTCATTTAATGCGTCTTTCCACCTTTTAATACTTATTTCACTTCCTAATTTTTCTATCGCATCCTGTTTAATTCTTCTGGAAAATGAAGATAATAAATCTCTATTATGAAATAAGTATTCAATCCATGTATAAAATGCTTCTGGAGTTCGTTCGCAAATAATACCATTCTTATTATGTTCGATAACTTCGGATGGCCAACCATTGCTTGTTGCAATGCTAGGAATGTCAGACAGACATGCTTCCCAAAATAATGAAGGCCCAGCGTCGCCATTTGACGCAATAAGAACTAAATCAATATCGGAATAAAATGATACGAGGGTGTCAATCGAACCTTTAAAACGCGTTTTGAATACTATGTTGTCTTTGTATTTTTCTTGCAATTTTTCAATTGCAGGCAATATTATATCATAATACCCTTTAAAGTTACGGTTTGGATTTCCTGTCCATCCAATTGTTAGAGTAGATTGATTTGAACTTAGAACCTTGTTCTCCGTATACTTGGTTTCGGCTATGGGGGGGGCGTTGCAATATCTAATGGGTATATAGTCGTTTTTATAGAAGCTGCATATATCATGGCTTCCGGCAATTATCAGATGGCAATTGTTGAAGTATTTCTGTAAAAAAGCCTCTTTATTAAGATCCCAGCTGTCAGCATCAGTGCCTTGTGGTGGAAATGTTGAAGTATAAATACCTTTAGCTAAATATTTAAAGTTGTATGGTATCTTTTCTTTATGAAAGAAATAAAATCCTAATAATACAACTAAATCATACTTTTTATCCAGTCTTTTATTACAGTATTTTAAATTGAGCTTAAAATTGTTAATCTTTTGCCGAAAACCACTTGTTTCATATAAACAGGTAAAATCAATGTAGATGTTGAAATCTAAACTAAGTTTTTTTTTTATAAATAATGCAATGTGATGATATGCCCAATTGGGGGTGTCTGCTACTATTAGTATGTTTTTTTTTCTCCTGTTATTTAGTTTCAGTATCATTTTTTGTTACTTTGAATTGTTAATTGGTTTATTGCTACATTGTATTCATGTATAAAAGGACTTTTAGTTTGTCTGAATGTGCGCAATACCGTTTTTTACGGGGATGATGATGGAGATATGAGTCTTATTCATTAATAACAAAGAAATGAAAGGTTTTACTCAAATTTAGTCTTTAATTGAAGGAATGGCTTCTCGATGAATCTGAAGGAGATATGTGCCAAAAAAATAGTAAGCAGAGTATAGAATAAAATGCTAATCATTTCATGGTGAAAGGTTAGCTTATTCCCAGGGAATTTTTCGAAAAGAACTCGTGTTAGTGCCGGCAATGGAAGATGAAATAAGTAGATACCATAACTGATTTTACCGATGTGCATAAGTGCTTTGTTTTGGGTGATAGATTTCATGTGAAATTGCCACCCATAGGTGCTGGTAATGACCAGGCTAACGGTTGTTAGCGCCAAAAATAATTCAAGAAAAAAGGGGGCGGAATAACCCAGTATATGGTTGTATTTTAGTACAATAAACAGTAAGGGGGTTAATGCCAGGGAGATTAACGTACGGTGTTTAACAATACTTTCAAAATTGATGTTCTCCGGTTTGTTGACATGGTAATATGCAAAAAGTGCACCGATGCCTAACGTGTGAAAATTGGCAAAAGTGAGGTTCCGAAACATGGGGGTTGTTTGGAATAAGGTGTTTAATACCAAAGAAAGGATAATAACAAAACCAAATAGCCATGGTAAACCTCTTTTGGGGAGGAAGAGAACAAGGAATGGCCATACCAAATAGAATTGTTCTTCAACACCTAATGACCATAGATGACTAAAAAGACTGTTGAAACTTCCTAACTTAAAAAAGTAGATATTTTGGAAATAGGTGAAAAAGTAAAAATTGTATTCATCTTTCCACATATAAAGATTTGCAACGTGTTTGCCCAAAAAGAAAAATAAAATGAACAGGTAATAAATTGGAAATAAGCGTAGAACTCTTCGAATGTAAAAGTTTTTTAGAATAGAACTGTTAGGCTGAATTTTATTATTTCTTGCGTTAAGTAAGATGGATGTGATAAGGAATCCTGAAATAGTGAAGAATAAATCTACACCGTACCACATATAGGGAACATGAAAAGGACTCTTTTCCGGTATAAAATGAGCCATTAAAACCATTATAACAGCTAAAGCTCTAAGGCTTTCTATTTCCGGATAGAATGATTTTTCCTTCAATGATGTTTTATTATTCGCAGTGGTCATGGATGTTAAATGTTTCTCCCGGTTTTAAAATGAAGGTTTTATTTTTTAGTTTAAACCAAACAGACTGTTCATTATACTTGGGATTATGTAATTCGTTTTTTGTTGTGATTATTTGTTTGATTGATACTAAATATGATCCAACATCTCCTGCTGTGGCCGACCATACATCATTATGGTTCGAAAATTCTTTACATAACAGCTCAAAATCTGACCAGGTAAAGGTTTCGTTTTCATGCATATCTGTTGAATGTCCCCAAACATACATGATCTTAGAAGGGTTATAAGGTATTTTTAGTTTTTGATAGATTATAGACAACCATTTCTGCCAGAAAGTACTTTGTGTGTTTAAGAAATGCTTTTTTAATTCTGGGGCCTCTTTCAACGAACATGTGGGATGCCATTGTAATAAATCTACCGGAAAATCAAAGTTATAGGTGTTTGTTATTGTTCGTGCATTTTTGTACCCTGCTGTTTTTGCTAATAAAACTGTCTTTGAATTATAATAACCATAAGGATAAGAGAAACTTTTCACAACCGAATGGTTAACATGGGTTATTCTATCTTTGCTATTTTTTAATTCAACCCATTGTGCAGAGTCATTTAAATAATCCAACCTTTCATGAGTATTTCCATGACTGCCAACTTCATGGCCGGTATAAATTGATTTAACCTCTTTTTGTGAAATAAGATGCTTAGGTATTGGCATGGATATATTCGTACTGTCATACCAGAATTGGGGATTTAAAAAGAAAGTGCCTTTTAGTTTGTGTTTGTTAAGTATTTGAATAACTGTAGAGTCTGTTATATTACCATCGTCAAAACTTAGGATTAAAGCCTTGCTTTTTCCTCCTGGAAACAGAACGTTGATATCTTTGGTTGTAGTTAACCTTGAGTTAATTTTTAAACTAATATAGATACCAGGGATTGCTAGAATAGTGGTAACTAATAAACCTGTTAAGATAAATTTCTTTATCATTTTATAGGAATCTAAAAATAACTCCTTTAATAAAAGGAATGAATTTTAATAATTTATTGGTAGCGAACAGGTTGTATCCTTGTATCAGAAAAAGGTCTGATTTTCTTAAAATTCGATTCATTTTTATCCATACGAGTAACGCTTTATGCTCTTTCTGAAAGTTGTAAATTCGCGATAACAAAAAGGTTTTGTACAGCAGGATGATTCCATTGCTAAGAGCCTTCTTTTGTTCCGGTTTTGTAAGTATGGGGAATAGATTTTTATAAAAAATAATACGGCCTGTTATAGATGCTTTCCAGAACTGCTCTTCCTGTTCCTTTGTTTTGTGTGATTGGCGGTAAAAAAAGTCCGGTTTATCGTTGATTACTTCAAATTGCAAATTGGCAAACAAGGCGCGGATGTGCAGTTCGGGATCTTCCATAATGGTATAATCCTCTCGAAAACCACCTGTTTTTACGTAGCTTTCTTTTCGCCATAGCGGGCCACTTGTTTGCCAGGGATGCTGGTCGGCAATAAAAGCACTTAAATATTCTTCTTTATCGGTAAAAATTTTACTGAATTTTTTAGTACCCAGGTTGATGTTTTCAGTAAAGATGGCCTGTGTGAAAACTGCAAAATCCAGATTAGGATGGCTCTCAAAAAAGTCAACACGTTTTTCAAGGCATGTGGGCGTAATCAGATCGTCGGAATCGAGAAACAACAGGAATTTGCCCGATGCATGCTGAACACCCAGATTGCGACAAGCCGAGGGGCCTTTGAT
>JAFGVA010000206.1 GCA_016938235.1 Bacteroidales bacterium
CTGTTTACTACTGGTTTAAACACAAAAAAAAATAATCAGCTTTTTTGTATTTCAATAAGCATTTTTTCAATTTGTTCTTTGGTAGCTGCTCTGAGTTTCTCGTGGTCGGGATCGAGTAATGGTTCGCCGTATCGAATAGTAACATGTGTAATTGGTTTTCCCATTTGCCGGAAAAAGTGGGGAACAAATTTATCGTCATCCACCCAGGCATCGTTTTTATCCCGGTATTCGATGGCCATTGGAATTACAGGGATTCCTGAATCGGCAGCAATTTTGAAACTACCTGATTTGAAGTTTTTTGTTAAAGGACCTTTATAGGTGGTTCCTTCGGGAAATAAAGCAACCGGGATTCCCCTCGAAACTGAATCTTTGATTTTTGCCATTGTACCGATCAGGCTCCGTGTGTCTTTTCTATTTACCGCTATTACGCCTGCAACTTTCATCGCCATCCCAAAAAAAGGCCAGTTGCTTAGTTCCGCTTTGGCAACCATTGCCGACGGAGTATAACCCGAAACAATAAAAATATCGAGGTAACTTCGGTGGTTGGGCATCAGGATATAATTGTTGTATTTTGGAAGTTCGTTGCGATCAATCTTTACCCCACACGAAAAAAGAACCGATTTTCCCCAGCTGCTCATTGTGATTCGCTGAAGACCACGACTTGGACCAAATAATTTCAACCAAACAAAACCAAGAGATGAAATAAGTCCTGACGAAAGAACCGTCAGGAACAGACGCAGCAGAGCTAGCGGAGAAAGCAGAAGGATCTTCAAAAACTTCATGAACACAAATATGGAAATAGTTTTTTTTGTTTACGTAAAATAGCTGCTAAAAAAATGGATCAAAGAAAGAGCAAAAAAAAGAGAACAGTAACTAAACCATTCTCTTTATATTGAGGTTCCTGGCGAACCCGAACCCGCCTATTTTGCTCAATTATATACTGCCTGAAAAACATGGAGATTACAGCTAAAATCGATATAAATGCTTTATTTATAGTACTTGTAGTGAATTTAATAAAATTGCATGAAATTGCATAAGGTTGTATTTTTATTGTCTAGATATTGTCTAGGAATATTATTTTAGATATTTTTGGATAGTGTTTATATGAAAAATATTTTATGTCATGGCAACAGTCGCATTTTTACTCCAAAGTGATCGTAATCCATCTAATATTTATTTACGCTTATCTGTTGAATCAGGGAAGGTATTTAAAAGAAAATCCGGGTATGTAATCGATCCCAAAAAGTGGAGCCTTGATAATAAGGAAACAAAAAAGGGGAAAAAGTTTTCCGTTGTTGGAAAAACAGGTTTTCCAAAAGTAGCAAAATCTGTTGAGGATAAAAATGAAGGCATCAGGGATAATCTGAAAGAACTTTCCGAAGTTGTATTGAGTAACTATAATGAAGCAGTAAAAGACAACACAATCATCACCGGCGATTGGCTCCAGATACAAATTGACAGGTATCATGGAAAAATTAAGGTTACAGATGTGGACAGTCTCGAATACCAGGTACAAGCTTATATCGATTTTCTTCCACGGAAAAAATTAAACAATGGAAAGATCGGTGCCAGTGCTGCCACCATTCAAAAGCAAAAATCATTAAAAACCAAGATTGAGCAATACCAAACATACGCCGGGAAGAAATATAAAGTGGCCGATATTTCCCCTAAGTGGGTAGAGAAATTTGAAAAGTACCTTTTTGATGTTGATAAACTAAATCCAAATACTTCCGGCAGGTACATCAAACATTTAAAAACAGTGTGCCGGTTTGCCGGAAACAACGAGGTAGCCACACATACACAGTTTGGAGCCGTAAAAGGATATAGTGTGAAGCGAGATGTTATTTACCTGACGTTTGATGAGCTGGAGATAATCGAGAAAAAAACTTTTGAACGCGAAGCTTTAAATAATGCAAAGGACTGGTTACTAATAGGTTGTTACATAGGACAGCGTGTGGGTGATTTACTAAACCTTTCGAATAAGAACCTTACAGCCGTTGCCGGAATGCAAATGATTAGCTTAAAACAACAGAAAACCGGTAAACAAGTGATGATCCCGATTCATCAAAAAGTAAAAGCAATATTGAAAAAGAACGGGGAGAAGTTTCCCCGGAAGATTGCCGACCAGAAGTTTAACAAGTACATAAAAGACGTTTGTAAACTGGCCGGTATTGATGAGGCCACTTATGGCGGGAGAATGGTTAAAGATGAGGAAACGGAAATAACGCGTAAACAGTTTGGAATGTTTCCGAAACATGAATTGGTTTCTTCTCATATTTGCCGTCGCTCATTTGCCTCAAACTTTTATGGCGAGATACCTACTTCTCTTTTAAAGGATATAACGGCCCATGCCACAGAGCAACAGTTTCTTGAATATATAGGAAAGAGTAGTACCGATAGCGCATTACAGGTTGCCGAATACTGGGCAAAACAATCAGCCAACGCGAAGAAAGAACCCCAAATGACAGTTTTGGGTAAAGCAAACTAATCCTCAGAATATTAATCTCTTAAAATCAAACAATGGCAAATATTTTGGATAAATCAGAGCGCTTAAAAACGGAGAAGAATCCTGGTCTTTATGTTATGCGTATCTTTCATGATTACTATGACGAAATATCCGGTTTGAAACCAAATGATTTAAAGGATGAACAGTCAATAAAAGAACTGGTTAATAATTATCTCTCAAATGTAATGTGTCTTATGGAGTTTGTAAATTTAAAGAGTAGTGAGTTAAGCAAACAAAGTGAGGAATTATTCAAACAAAAAGAGAAGGAATTAAAGCTACTTGAACAGGTTTATGACTTAGAAGTACAGTTAAAAAGGAAAGGATCTCCTGTAAAAACGAAAAAAATAAATTCACTTAAAAAAGATGTATTGGTTGCTGAGCTGTCAGTAAAATACCGAAACAAAAGCCGGACAGGGATAAAAATTAGCGGAAGTCTGGATGCTGCGAATGTGCTTTATTCGATGTGGGATAAGAAACTAATAGGAGTTCAAGAGCAGTTAAATGTTTTTTATCTAAATATAGGACATGAGGTTATTGGGTTTCGAAATATCTCTACAGGTACACTTTCATCTAATATAGTGGACATTAACCTAATCATTTCATTAGCACTACAATGCCGGGCGAGTTCAATAATTATTTCACACAATCATCCATCTGGAACGATGCAAGCAAGTGATACTGATATTAAATTTACCAGGAAGATTAAAGAAGCGTGTAATCTCCTTAATATAAGCTTGCTGGATCATATCATATTAAGTCCCCATGAGGAGTATTTGAGTTTTGCAGATGAGGGACTTCTATAAACAAATGAAAAAATAATTACAAACTATGAAAACCTTTACCAGACATATTTTTATTGTTGTTCTATCCATCGGATCAGCATATTGTAATTATCCACCCAACAAATAAACGCCGTTATGAACCTTCCGACTAAATATTGGCTGGCCGCAGAAACTGTACTGATTTTGGTATGTATTTCTTTTTTTATTGAACATTCGAGAAATGTTAAAGAGGATCTTAACCTGGAAGAAAAGTTCAACCGTGAACACCGTACTGAAATATTACAAATCCAGCACCAACGGTCCAGGGACGAATATGACTTCAGTATAGAAGAAGCCCAAAATGATTTCTATTACGAGCTTATGTATTTAGAAATCAACTACAAAAGAGATATTGGGGAATTAACGATGGATGAATGGAGCAATGAAATGAAAGAGATTGTTGATGAGGAAATAGAGGATAGCAAAGCCGATTTGGATTCTTATATTGCTGCGTTAGATGAAATAGAAGTTATAGAATATGTAACATCAGATGAACTGTCTGGCAGGATAAGGAGATCAAAGGTTTTATCTCGTGTTTCATTGGTGTTGGTACTTGTAATAGGAGTTGTAACAATTATTAAAAATTGGTAAAATAAAGTGATACGGAATACTCGTATTTTATATTATAATGTTGATATTTAATTCAACCTTTAATATCTTTGTATCGTAGGATAACAAATAAGTTATGAGCAAAATAATTTCACATGATGAGGTTTTAAGCCGGTTTGCAGGGAGGACAGGAACCACAGAACGGACACAGTTCGATAACGAGCTGAAAGCTGAAATACTGGCACATCAGTTAAAAGAGTTGCGCCTTAAGAGGAACCTTTCTTTAACACAACTGGCCAATAAAATAGGAATGGAAAAAGGACAGCTATCGAAGATCGAGAACGGTAAGTTTAACCTTACCCTGGCAACGATAAACCGGATAGCCGCTGCGCTCGATGCAAAAGTAAATTTCGATTTACAACCCATTTAATGCAGAAACAAATAAATAATACGATTATGGAAGCACTTACGATACATCCAAAGAACAAAGAGCAATTAAGGGCGATTAAATCGGTTTTGAAAGCTATGAAGATTCCTTTTGAGAAAAAAGAAAGCCCATACGATCCGGCATTTGTAAAGATGGTACATGATGCCGAAGAGGAAAGAGATGGGGCAATAACCCTAACATCCAGTGAGGACATAGACGAATATTTTAACCGCCTCGAAAATGAAGTACAAGGTTGATGTTTTGCCACAAGCCGACAGAGATATTCGCAATTACCTGAAAGCAGGGAATAAAGCTGCATTCAAAAAGATACAGGTTCTTTTAAAGGAACTCGAATTCCATCCAACAACCGGATCCGGCCAGCCGGAACAATTAAAACACAATCTATCCGGTTATTGGAGCCGAAGGATAGACCAAAAGAACCGAATGGTTTACCGTATTGAAGAAGAAAAAGTAACGGTAATAGTGGTTTCGGCTGCTGGGCATTATTAATACGGATTGTTAAAGAGAATTAGTGTTTTCATATGTATCACGATAAAACAGAAGCAATCATAAAAGAACTTTCCGGAAAATCTATTACCGATAGATTAGGCTACTGGAAAAACAATTATCTTAATAAATATTCCGAAGATGGAATGAGGAAAGAATTTGATGCAAAAGTTCTGATCGGGCCTTTAAAATTACCTTCTGATAATTATCTGGATGGTCCATTGGCAGAATATTTACAATTCTCAAATTTTGGAGAACAGGAAGAAAAAAGGATACAATATTTTAATTGGGTATTGTATTTTCTGGCAGAAAAGCGATTTGAAGAAGTTGAAAAACCCAATTTAGAAAAAGAGTGGAATAGTAAAAATGTTGTTCTCCATTCTGGAGTTGAGGGGAAATACAATAAATTGAAATCCATTCGAGAAAATACTTTGTCTTTGTTGAAAAGGGGAAATATAAACGAGAATAGTGGCCCGGTTGATGAGGTACTTTATTTGAGGTATGTTAATGGTTGTTACGCTGAGAACGAAGTTCGGGTTGAATCTATTGAGGACAAAGAAGTGGTAAGTGTATGCGATCATCATTTTGTATTTCCCTTTTTAGAGAAACTTATTGAAATTGATATTAATATAGAAGAAAAAGAAAGTAATACTCACATTGAGAATGAAACAATTATATATACGCATCCAATATTTAATAAAAACGGATATTTAATATTCGATGAATTTGTTAAAGATGGGAATTCCTGGCAATATGATTGCAGTTATGCCTATCGCATAATGCATGACAAAGAGCACAATTTATCATTAATTCACGACCATATTAAGCCAGGAATGTTTATTAAATGGGTGAACGAAAATTATCCAGACAAAGATTCCTTGGAAGAAATTAAAACTTTGAATGTTGTAAAAACCCAGAATAGAGAAAAATTATTCAATTCGGCAAAAAACAACATCATTAAACAAAAAAATAAACTGGCGTAAGAATACGCCAATATTGTCCCGATTTTTCGCTAATCCCCCTATTTCCTTTGATGTTATCTAAAAATAGCACAAAATGGAAGGAACAATTCAATTAATTCAAATCAGCCCGGATGAACTGCAAAGCAAGATAATCGAAGGAGTAAAGGCTCAAATCGATAGCCTAAAATCAGAGTTTCAACCCAAAGAACCAACTATTTACCTCACGCGCAATGAAGTTAGGGACTTGTTACAGGTGAATCTGAGCACAGTTCACAATTTAACAAAGCGAGGAAAATTGAAAGCTTATGGGATTGGTGGGCGTGTATATTATAAGCGCGATGAAGTTGAATCTGCGATGGTGCCATTAAAGTAAGAAATATGAAAGCACCAGAACAGGGCAAAAAAAATACGGTGCCCAACGACAACCGCATTAATTTACATTTCAAAAATAGTGATTTTCCTACAATATATCAGAGTCCAGGTATAATAATTTCTACTCATTATCAATCTTTTCGTGATGTTGAACAAACTATGACCACACGCGAGATTGCACAAATTACAGGGAAACGACATTCAGACGTATTACCGGCTGTGCGAAAGATGGAACCAGCATGGGAAAAAGTTAGCGGACGAAAATTTTCGTTGGCTAACTACATCGACGAACAGGGGAAACCAAGGCCAATGTATGAGCTAAATAAAGTAGAGTGCTTATACATCGCAACCAAGTTTAATGATGAGGCCCGAGCTATTCTTGTACTCCGATGGGAACAACTTGAAATTGAGAAAAGACAATCGGAGCAGCTTTCAATTGCCGATCGGCGAATCAGTGCTTTAGAGGCAAATAATGAGGAAAACAAACCAAAAATACAATTTGCCGAGGCTGTGGAAGGTAGTATGTCAACAATTGACGTAGAGACTTTTGCCAAAGCACTTTACGATGAGGTAGGAGTGAAGATGGGGCGAAATGCCCTAATGAAATGGTTCCGGGAACATAACTATCTAATGGCTAACAACCTGCCATTTCAATGGGTACTAAAACGTAAGCTGATGAGGGTCAAGGAGGGAACATTCCGGAAACCCGGCCATCCGAAACCGATACCGTACACTCAACCGCGAATTACCGGAAAGGGACAATTATACTTTGTGAATAAATTGATTGAGGAATTTAAACCGGAAAACAATGGATAAACAAGGTTGGGTAAGGATTTACCGGAAATCGCTTGATCATTGGTTATATACCGAAAACCGGCCACATACCCGACGCGAGGCGTGGGAAGATATGCTTTTAATGTGTAATCATAGCGAAATAAAACAGTTGGTTAATGGTGAATTGATTGAATGCAACAGAGGTCAATCAATAATGAGCTTAAAGTCATGGGCAAAAACTTTTAAATGGAGTATTCAGCAGGTTCGCACATTCTTTTCTCTACTTGAAAAAGATGGAATGATCAACAAGGAGGGGCTTGCAAAAACAACACGAATAACTATCTGTAATTATGAACGTTATCAAGATAATCAACAAATATATAACACGCAGTCTAACATTCAAACAACACACACTCAACAAACAGATAACAAACAGATAACAACAAACAATAATGATAAAGAATTAAAGAATGAAAAGAACTCTCTCTTTAGACAGAGATTTTTTTCTGTTTTAGAGATATTTTATTTTAAGAATTTTAAAAACCCGGTTGCCGTAACAAATGCCTTCTTTAACCACTACGAAGGAGTAGGCTGGAAAAACGCCCGTGGACTCGATATCGAAAACGTGGAGTCGGTTGCCGAAAACTGGGACAATAAAACCACCGAAGGCACAAACTGCCCCGAAAATCTGTTAATAAAGTGGAAGGTAATGTTCAATATCATCCGGAATAATTCAGAAAAGTATCAGCAATTTCTATTAATACGCCCGGCTAAACTCGAAAACGGAACCCTGTTTATTCGGGGAAAATCGAAAGACATTGAAAACATCGAATACGACGAAGATCTGTTGAAGATTTGGCAAAATGCACTTTTTATAACATTCGGAAAAGTTGCCATACTGTACGAAATTGATAAACAACACGTAGTGTAAAGCGAAGTAAATTAATTGCTTATAAAAATAATGCAAGATGAAAACTGAAATCTACATCAAAAGGAAGACCCGGCAGTATATAATTGCTGTCAGATTAAGTATGATCCTCACTACTTATTTCATCAAACGATTAGCAGAAGAATTTCAAAACAGATTAAAAAATGGTAACCCTACATATAAAGAGATGGAGGATAAAATAGAAAGTGTTGGCGGAGAAATTAATCCGGGAAGATTAATTTTTACAGAAGATTTTATGTCTGACTTTATTTTAGCCGAACGAGAATCTTTACAAGCCACTAAAAAGACACCTTTTCTTAAACCAGAATCGATTGACAGATTTTTCTCCACGCCAGAAATGGAGTTGTTGTTCTCACCTTTATTCGAAGGAAATAAGCACGGCTACTATCCAGGCTTACTGTTGGATTTTCTCGACTACATGAATAACGAAATATCGAAGCAGGCCCTTGAATATGAATTTGCTAAGTATTTCTTGATGGAAAATGTCAATGGATGGATGAAATTTCGGAAGAACATTGGCTCTATTTTACGAGTTTTAGATACGCTTGAACCACTTACGAAAATTTAACTACAAAAGTGTTGCTAAAATTATGACTGTGTTAAAACATATATATCATTGTTAATGAGCGATATGTATGAGTAAAAAACGTGAAATTCGATGAAAAAACATGCTTTTAGACTACAACTTCAAACAGTGAGACGCTATTGTCGCAAAGTTGGCACTTTTTTGTGTCAATAAAACACAGGTTCAAATATCACACTGCCTACATTTATCTCTGAACGTTCAAAATATATAGAAAATGATACCAGTACCCGTTATTCAGGGAGCCGCCACCGCATTGGGAGTAGGCTCGAAAATTTTCTCAGCAATTAGAGGAGGGCAAGCTAACGAATCTACACAGAACCTTATAAACAGGCAAATACAAGATAACGAATCGTTTTACAATAATCGCGTTAACCGTGATTTTATGGAAACAAATGTTGCAAAAGGATTAGCCGAACGATTGCGTAAAAACCTTGAAAAATCGAATAAAACAGTTGAAAGTAAATCGGCATCATTAGGAGGGACCGCAGAAGCTGAAATTGCGGCAAAAAGCAGGAACCAGGAGAATTACAATGATGCGATTAACCAACTGGCAGGACAGGCAACTCAATACCAGCAGGGACAGGAGGCCATTTATCAGAATGCCAAAAACAATACCATGAATGCCCAGATCGGTTTGAACCAACAAAAGGCAAATAATGCAGCTAACATTGCCTCAAATGCCGATCAGTTGATTTCGGGTGCCATGTCACTATCAGGAGGCGAAACAGCAACTAGTGGAGAACCTATATTAAATCAATTTGGTAGGACGCAAGAACAGGAGGAGGCGTTGAGAAAAATTTCACAATCGGCATTTAATTCATAACCATGAACATAAGCGAACCAAATAATACAGAAAAGAAACGGCCACGCTCATTTTTCGATAGCAAGGAAGCGAATAATGACGATTCAAAAATAAGGAAAGAAAACGGTGTTGAAGATTTAAATAATTTGCAACAGATTAAAGAATTACCTGCGCAGGTTCAGCCAAGTGCGGACGACAGGATGAAACAGTTGTTTGAATTACGTGCCGAAAAACCGGTTTATGATCCGCAGCGCCCGGAGGAATTGCGCAGGCTGGCACGTAACGCCACTGTTGGGAAAGCATTGAGTTTGATAGGAGATAATATTGCTCTTGCTAAAAATGCCAATGTTAACAGGGCCCGTCCGGATAATTCTGAAAAAGAATATCAGAATAAGGTTTATGATTACATGGATGATTACCAGCGACGCTTAGATACCTGGAACTGGAGAGATTTTACTAATAAACTACGGAATATTCAAACTGCACAAGATCAAGGGAATTGGCAGAAATCGTTTGACCAGCGACAACAAAATGCGGATAGAGCATTTGCTTATGATATTTCCAAAGATGAGCGTAATTATAAAAATGATCAGGAAGAGTTTAACCGCCAGTTACAATTGAATTACGACAAATTCAAACAAACACAGGAATATCAGAAAATGACCGCCGGAGAACGTGAGCGTCACAACCGGCAACTGGAAGCAGCTTCGTTGCTACGTGCAAATAACACTGTTGGCAATAAAACAATCAAGGTGCAAACAGATGATGGACAAACTCACACTTTCTCGCCAGAAGAAGCAAGTTTTATTCGTAATGATGCACTGAAAAATATTGATCGGCTAATTAAGGTTTATCCTCATTTATTTACTACAAAAGAGACTGACGAATTGGATTTAAAAACAGGGAACTATAAGAAAGAATATATTTTATCTAAAAATACAACCGACGAAGATCTGATCAGGGCGTTTTTGCAGCTCCCCAAAGAATCGGAAAAAAAAGAATGGCAGATACCTGAAATTTGGGGAGGAACCAGTAATACCCAGACAGCGAAACCAAAAGAAAAAACTACCATTGATTACAGTACACTAAACTATTAGAAATGGATCAGAAAACACCATTACAAGATTTATACAACGGTTTGGCCGCAAAAAATCCACAATTGAAAAATCGTGGATTTGACGCATTTAAACAGGACATGCAGGATGAAAATAATCTAAAAAGGGTGTTTAGTGGCCTTGCTTCAAAGAATAAGGCATTGAACGACTACGGGTTTGATGCTTTTAAAAACGATATGTTTTCGGAAATTAAACCGATAAAAGAAGATCAGTTATTAAATGAGTATAACAGTCGTCCTTTTACAAGTGAACAGTTATCATTTTCAAAAGAACAAAACCCACAATTTGAGATTCCAAACCGCAAGTTGGGAACAAATCAGTTTGAAATTGAGCAACCCCGAAAAGAAGTTCAGTTTAAAGCAAATACGCCGGAAAAGAACGCGGAGGTAATTTCGAACAACCTGCCAACTATTGATCAGGGGAAAAGTTTTGAAGAACAGTTGATCGATCAAAGAGAAGATTTATATAATGAAATTCATAAAATTGGAGAGTTAGGCGATGAGAATGCCAAACGTTGGGTTAAAAATATTTTTAAAAGTAAAGAAAATAAACTACCGTACTTAGATTACGAAAATGATAATGAATTAACAGCCACCTCTAAACAAGTAGAACCGCTTTGGGAAGAAGCCAATAAGATTACACATGCAATAGACTTGCTTAAAAAAGCGGATGAATACAAGAATGCGCCGGATAAAAACAGTTTTTCATCACTATGGAAAGGGATTAAATCGCCTCTTGCAAAAGATTTATTGTCATTTGGCCTTCAGGAGATGGAACGAAATATGCAACTTGCTAAAAGTTCTAAAAACGGGGCAACAGGAGCAGATAAACAGTTACTTGAAGCTTACAGGGTGTTAAAAGAAGTGCAGAACAATCCTGAAAACGAACCTTCATTTACCTATCAAACAGGTGAAGTGGTTTCTAATATGATTCCATATGTTATCCAATTTGTCTTAACAAGGGGATCCGGAACAACTACAAAAGCATTTGCAGATGAAGTTCTTAAAACAGGTATGCGTAAAGGTATTGGAAAGATTGCGGCCAAAGGCTTGTCATATACTGCTGGAGCGATGGGGCAGGCTGCAACCATGCCAATGATGTACAGTAAGTTTGGGGAAGAAGTTGCCGGAGGTAAGAACTATGGTAATGCAATGCTTCAGTCATTTTTAAAAACAACCGGAGAAACATTTGGTGAGAACTTTGGTGAAGTAGGACAAAAGCTGCTAACTAAAACATTGGCAAAAAACTCAAAAGGAATTCGGTCAAATTTACTGAAAGCAATAGGTTGGAATGGTCCATGGGAATATGTGGAAGAAAACGTAACAAACCTATGGAATACTGCCCTTACTGACGAACGGGAATGGAAAGACTTCTGGGTATGGAAAGAACAGGGAATTATTGCTTTAAGTACATCTATAATTGGAGCACCTTTGGCACTTCAAAATAAGTACGCTAAAAATAAAGTAATCAATCAGTATAGGGCATCGGAGGATAAAATCAATAATTTGAATGATGAATTATCTAGGAAGATATTTGAGGCAGTAAAAGATGATAATCCGGAGGAAACACTCACTAACCTGTATAATATAGCCGAAAGCGAACAATTAAGTCCCGAGACAAGAAAAGATGTATTTACTTATGCACAGGACAGGCTTAGGTATAAAGCAATGTTTGAACAGGAAGGAGAAAGTAAAATCTACAAACCAGAACAGCAAACACCCGAAGTTAATCCACAACAACAAACCGATGCAATTTTTGAACAGTATTTAAAAGATACAAACCAAAAAGCTGATTTATTTCAACATGAAACAGGTGCTTTTGTTGCCGTTACCGACAATGACGGTAAACAGTATTTCATTACCAAAGGAGATTTAAACAGCAAAAGCGGCCTTTTATTTGCCATTAACGAAGAAGGAAAAGAGGTGCAACTTGCTACAAGCAACGTAAAAGATTATGAAGTTACTCCGGACCGTGATGCTTTTATCAACAAACACATTCAGGTATTTCAGGAACAGAAATCACAGATTGACAATAACAGTGTTGTGATTGATGGTAAACGTTACCTGGTATTAGGTGAGCAAATTCCCGGATCGATGGCATTACAGGCTGTTGATGAAATTGGTAATCCGATGGATGAGAATATTGCCCAGGTTCCCGTAGAGCAGTTTAATGCGATGGTACAGGGTAATGACATTGAACAGTCGCAGTCAGCAGAAACTGCAACAGTTAGCGATCAGTACCCCCTTCGTCCTTCGAACACTTCCCCCCAGGTGGGGAAGGAACAGCCTTTGTCTACTGAACAAACTATACAGCCACAAAAGACGCCAATTCAACAGAAGTTGGGTAAATACACCTTTGATATTATTGATCGCGACAGTTACGACGAAGTGGTGCCCACAGATAAAATGCCGTTTGAAAAAGCTTTGCCGCTTCTTGAAAAGGAATTTGAGAACCGGCCCAAGTGGGAAGTGGTTGCAGAGAAAGCACAGGTAGAAATTCCGGGAGAAAGCAAGTACGATGAACCGGTTAAGAAAGTAGTCATTAAGTCGATCCGGATTCAGAAAAAGAATAAAAACCAATCTAACTCGAAATATGACCAGAATATAGACTCACAAAAAGAAAAAGCACCAAAAATAGAAAACCAGGCAACAGACGTTTTTCAAATCGGAAACAACAAATACAATTATATTCAGGAAGATGATGGTAGTTATATCATTCGTTTCAATGAAGATCAAGACCCGATAGAAGCCGAAAAGGAGATTCGGGCCACTTTGCCAGAGGAACAAAATCGATTTGAAGGGATAAGGGAAGAAATTGAAGTGACAGGAGAATACCCATGGAATACCCCGGAAAGGAAAGTTGTAATACGGGGTATTAAAGTTTTGCCTGAGAATACTCCGAAACCGGAAAAAACTTCTGAACAACAAAATGAAAAGCTGCCAGAAATGGTAAACAATTTTGAGAACAATTTTGAAAAGTTAACCAAAACGAAAATTTCACAGCCTGAAAATGAGCCTGTTAGTATTTATGGAGATGAGAAAAGTTTACAGAAAAATGAAACTGACATACGCAATGATCCTAAAGTAAATGGATTAGAGGAAGATACAAAAACAAAATATTATGGTTTAAATGTTGAACCCGAAAGCGTTTCCATTTCAAGCGATGAAATAAATACGCATGAAGACGTTAAGCCGGTAGCCGAAACATATAATCTGCTCAAAGAAAACTGGTTCGCTAACAAAGACCAGGAAAACGTTATTGCAAATATCGACACGCGAAATTTTCAACAACAAATAAAAGATTCTTTTGATAGCTCTCAAAATAAAGAGGCGCGTAGTTGGAAAGACACCGACCGGGCTATTCATGTTTACCTTGATGGTATTAATGAGGAAACTATTAGCCAGTATTGGGATAGTTTGTCGGAGGAACAAAAGCGTATTGTGAGAATTGCGCAATCTCTTACACCGTCCCAGCAAGCGATCGCAGACGAAATCCGGGCGATTTATGATAAGATAGGAGAAAGGGCTCTTGATCAGGAAATAATCTCAAGTGTCCTCGATAATTACGTTTCGAGGGCCTGGGATTTATCCAATGAAAAACCATCGCATGAAACCTTCACAAAATTCAACACAAACACCCGGCACTCAAAATTAAGGACACTGGGGAGTATTCTTGAAGGTTGGTCCAAAGGATACAACCTGAGAATTGAAGGAGCAACAAATAACCTCGAAACACTGCGTATCGAGATAAACAATGTTATCGAAAACAAACGTCTGCTAAATATTGGATTGAAAACCAAAACAATTAATGGGCAGCCTTTATTTACAACCCATCGTTTGGATGGATACAAAGAAATAGAACACCCGAATTTCAGGAAATGGATAAAGTGGGGAAATGTTCAAACTGAAAAAAAATACCGGGGGGACAATTTCTTTATTTCAGAGGATGGGAGCGTGTTTGAAAAGAAAAAAGTATATGCCCCGGCAGACATAGCAAAGAATCTGAATAATATTCTTGGGAAAAGCAAATTAAACGAAATACCAGGTATTGAATGGTTAACCCGGTTAAATGCCCGGTTAAAGGCAATCATATTAAGCTGGTCATTTTTTCACCATATGGCATTTACCCGTAGCTACATTTGGGGATCAGCACTTAAAGGTTTTAAGGATGCAAACCCGGTAAAAGCCTATAAAACAGGGCTCGATTTATTGAACGCAAAGGATCCGGAAGTAATTCATTTAGTGCGTAACGGACTTACTCTTGGCCGTAACCAGGAGTGGGACGAATTATTGACCGAGCAAAAAACAAAGATTGGCAGATGGCTCGATGAAAACAAAGTTGCACCAGGTGTCAGAGAAAAAATATTCAATTTTCATGAATCGCATGTACATTTCCTCTTTAATAAATACGGAGCAGGTCTAAAGGTAAAATCTGCCCTACTGGAGTATCATCATCTCTTAAAAAAATACCCGGATTTCGGTCCTGACGAATTAGCGCGTAAGGTAGCCCGCCAGACTAATGCGGATTTCGGAGGCCTGCACCTTGAAAGGATGGGACGAAACAAGAGTATGCAACATTTTTTAAGGCTTACATTATTAGCCCCGGACTGGACTGAATCGAATATTATAACAATGGTGCGGGTTTTTGACTCTGCTACACTCAATAACGCATACCGGAAGGTTACCAAAAAGGAAGCTTTGACCAAAGAAGAAAAAGAATCCTTGCAGATAGAGCGCCGAATGTATCAA
>JAFGVA010000207.1 GCA_016938235.1 Bacteroidales bacterium
CAACGGCGGATTCTCACCAGATTCCTCTGTCCATGCGGACAGGTAATCAGGCGACAATCCACCACGACCTATTACCACAACCGTTAGCACCAAGCCATGAAAAATTTCAAACACTAACAACCCAAATGTTTAATTTTTCCCTCCCCGCGAAGGAAAAACAAATTGCCACCCACAAAGCAAAAGTTTGCCAGCCTATTCACACAAGCTACCCTTCGGCCGTCAAACACTTGCTTTTTCCCTCTACTCGCTTTGTAAAAACTACATATTATTGAAATGAAAATAAATCAATATATAACTAATCAATAATTATTAACCAATAAATCATTTATTATGAAAAACGCATTAAGATTCTTTCCAGTAATTTATACAAACAAGTATAAACTGTTCGAGGTCACAACAGGCATGTAACTTTTGATAAGTTATTGATACAAAAAATGGTTTTAACTAATTAATTATTTTCAATAATATCAGAAAAATGAGAACACTTACAAAAGCAGTGATAACATTATCATTATGCATTTTTTATTCATTTACAACATATTCCCAATTAGAATGTTTTTTCCCAGACTCAGATTCTTATTATTCAATTTCAACTTTTAAGTTTTGGTTTGAAGGGGATACACTTATAAATAATTATAAATACAAAAAAGTATTTATGCAGACAGAAGAAACGATAGCTAATTTTAATAATGCAGTTTATTATGCTGCTCTTAGGGAAGATACCATTGCTGAAAGGATTTATTGTATTCAAAAAGAGGATGGCATTGAAAGACTTATTGCAGATTATTCATTAAGCCCAAATGATACAATAAGCGTATTTAGCTTCTGGCCCAACATAAATTCTCCTCTTAAAATGACAATAGAAATTAACTCTGTAGACTCGATTCTAATTGGTGAAATATACCACAAACGATTATCAATCGATCACGATTGGGCTTCAAGTGAAGATATTCACGAATCATGGATTGAAGGAATAGGGAGTTCCTATGGTATCTTTTTTCCTTCTTCAATTTTAAATAGTCTTGAAGTTGATTACCCTAGATTATTGTGTGTACATATCAACGATACATTATACTACCAAAACGAAAAATACAATAATTGCTATAAAGACTTTTCAACCCAGATTAATTCAAAGAATTTGAATACCAATTTCAATATCCATATCGAAAATAATAAAATAGTTGTTGATGAAGGGTTCGAAGATTTTGAATATAAGATATTCGACATATCGGGTAACATATTAAATATCGGGATAGTTTATTCCAATAAAATTGAAATTTCTTCATTACTAAATAGTGGTGTATATTTCTTATCACTATATGAAAATGAAGGTTTCAATGCTTTCACCTCTAAATTTATAATCCCATGATAAAGAAACTTCTAATTCACGTTGTATCTATACTTTTCTTCACAAGCCCTTTATATGCACAATATATACCGACAGAAAATGATATGCAAATCAATGATATTGTCAATGGTAATGGTCAATATTATTCTCCATCATTAATAAATTATTCTGAAGATTACAATTTCTTTAATGATTTCAATAATTGGATACCTTATAATAATGATGATCCTTTAAAAAATCCACCTATAAAAACAATTGAGATAACTTTTCATGTTTTTTTAGATGATGACGGAGGTAACAGTAATTATACAAATACTACAACTGGGAAAAATAGGTTATTATATTTATTTAATACATTAAATAAGATATATAGTGGAGGATGGGGGCCTTCTGATCCAATTGAAGGTATTCAGGAATTACCAAGTTATGACTCAAGAATCAGGTTCTCTTTGGGTGAAAATAACGAAAGAATTTATTTTTATAATGATTCTAGTTTAAATAATAGCTATAGCAATAGTACATTTTATAATTATCTAAAATCCAATTATCCAGATAGGGTTAATAATTTGAATATCTATTTTACGGCCTCTCATTATCTTGGTAAAGTTGAATCAGCAAATGTCGAAATTATAAACGGAGGAACAGGTTATACTTCTGCTCCAACCATAACTTTTAGTCCACCTAGTGCTACAGCAACTGCAACAATTGAAAATGGCAGTATTTCAACAATTACTGTAACAAATAAAGGGGGTTATTATAGTTTTAATCCACCCTCTGTTATAGTTTCTGGTGGTGGTGGAACTGGTGCTGAAATTATTGTTAATAAACTTTCCGGCGGTGGTACCGGTTATGCAATTTTGCCTTCTTTGGGCATTTCAAGAGATCATTATGTTGTAATGCTTCACTGTTATGAATCAAGTGACTGGGTTTGGGGCTTTACTTTAGCTCATGAATTAGCACATGATCTTGACCTATTACACACATATTGTGGAGGTGGAGCAACCGTAGTTTGCTGTTCTGGTTCTTGTGCAACAGGATGTATACAAAACTGTAACGCCTCAGAATACCTATCTGACATTTTTGGAGATTGTCCAGGTACATGTCCTCATCTTGCTAATTGGGGAAACCCATATAGTACAACTATCGCTAATCCAGAGAAAGTAACAAATAACGTTATGGGTGGATCCACAACGCAAGTTTATTTCTCTCCTATGCAAGTTGGTCAAATGCACCGAGCAATGTCTTTAAAATCCTGTAGCAAATATGTTTCAACAAACGCTCCATCAACAAAAGAGTTTAATGTGATTGAATGTCAGGATTGGGATTTCTACTTAAAAGTGTATAATAAAATTAATGTAGTTGGGGGTGCCATTTTAACTATAAATAATACACTTGCACTTTCAAATACAGTGAGCATTACTGTTAAAAATGGTTCTGCTTTGATCATTAATGGAACTATCAATTTAGTTGAAAATAATTCAATAATAGTTGAAGATGGAGGTACTTTAGTTTTAAATTCTGGGGGAAATACCATTATTACAAATAATGGTCATATCAATTGCAAAGCTGGCTCATACTTCTGCATAGAAGAAGGAGCAAACATTATACTTCAAGATAACCTTAGCACAATAAACCTTCACCCAGGTTATATTTCAGGTGTTAATACTTCTGTAGTAACGGAATCAACAAATTGCGTATCCAATCCTGCAAGTATAACATTTTCTGGTAATGGTTCAATAAACACTCAATTTTCGCAAGATGTCTACATCCAAAACACAACCTTCACAACCGACAGCTACATTACTGGCAAAAACATATATGTAGGTCGTGAAGTAACCACCACAATGCCTACAGGCGATGTAATCATAAACAACAATGCCAATGTCATCTTTGATGCAGAGGAAAATGTATTTTTCCACGATGGATTCAAGGTTGAAAAAGGAAGTTCTTTTGAAAATAAAAAATAATTCTAACCAAAAATAAATTTTAAAATATGAAAGCAAATATTATCATAACAGCAATTCTATTATTTATTTTCTCATTCAATTCAAATAGCCAAATAAAAATGTATAACAATGGTAATGCTCTATTAGGAGAAATGATACCATATGCACAAGATCTACATGGTGAATTATCATTGCAAATATTGGGTCCTGGTGAAATTGGAAGCCTTGCAAAAATTGCACTTGGAGATTATGGAAGAATGGAAACCGGAAGCCGTAATATTATGATTTCTGAATATGGCGATTATGATTCAGATCAACTCTGGCTTCATGGTAAAAATGGAGTCTACTTTACAAGAGGGAACAGTACTTCAATAATAGCTAAATACGATGTTTCAGAAGGCAATAAATTCGTATTTAATTGTCCTGTTTTCGCTACAAGCTTTACATCTACTTCAGATGAAAGATTTAAATCAAACGTTAAAGACTTAGATAGTTCATTAGTCAAGCTAAACAAATTAAGCGGAGTAAGTTACAACTACACTTTCCCCAATCGTTTTGGAAAAAGCTCTTCTTCAAATTCAGACTCTAGAAATACTACAGGTGAACTAACAGAAAAAGAGAAGAAGGATAAAGAATTCTTTGAAAGGTTTGAGAAAGAAAGTTTAAATCCTAAAGGTAAGCACTTAGGTTTTATAGCCCAAGATTTAAAAAACGTATTCCCAGAGTTAGTACAACAAGACTCGGCAGGATATTTTTATGTTGATTATATTGGTTTAATACCGGTAATAATTGAAGCATTAAAGGAACAACAATCAATGATTAGCGCTCAAAGTTTAAAAATAAAGGAATTGGAAAAATTGATAGAAGCTTCAAAATCTGAAGATACAAAAGATAAAAGTTTAAAAAGCGCAACAATTGCTGATTCAAGTAAAATAAAAGATACTAACAAGTCAACTAATGCATTTTTGTATCAAAACACTCCAAATCCGTTTACTTATGATACGAAAATAAAGTATTTTATACCTGAAACAACTGCAAATGCGGTAATTTACATTTTCAATTTACAAGGCACACTTTTAAAATCAAATAATATTGAATCAACTGGTTTTGGAGAAATTACAATAAACGGTTCAGATCTTACACCAGGAATGTATATCTATTCGCTTCTAGTTGATGGAGCTGAAGTTGATACTAAACGGATGATTTTATCCGAATAATTTAATAAGTTGGAATGCACTTCTACTGTAAAACCTGGAGTGTATTCCTTCTATTTTTTAAGCTAACACTAATAATTGTTTAAATATTCTGACTATATTGTTAAACAACTTGAGTGGTATCAAGTCCAAGTTTTTAACATTACTAATCCTAAATTGAACAATTATGGCAAGTACAAGTGAAACCGGCCATGCCAAAAATGTGGCCAATTTCGACGAACTCTTAGCTTTTGTAAAAGGTTATGGAGCCAACTACAACCCTTCAAAAGCGTCTCTCAAACTAGCAGCTTTGCAAACCATGTCAAACAATGCTAAAAATGCAATCAACGCAGTAAATTCGGCACTTCCTGCATACAGCAACGCTGTCGCCGCACGTGAAGCAGGCTTTGTTCCTTTAAGGAAGCTGACTACTCGTATTATCAATTCATTAAAAGCAAGTAACTCAACCGTTCAGGTTGATGAAAGTGCTAGAACATTAGTTCGTAAAATACAGGGTACAAGAGCAACAGCAAAGAAAACAGATGAGGAAAAAGCCGTAGCAAAAGCCGAAGGAAAAGAAACCAAAGAGATCTCTTCATCTCAAATGGGCTACGTCAACCGATTAGATAACTTCGATAAGTTCATAAAACTTGTGGCAAGCGTTAGTCAATACAATCCTAACGAAGCAGAATTGAAAGTGGCTACTTTAACTAACATGTACAACCAATTAAAAGCGCTTAACGCAGCAGTAGTTACGGCAACCACACCATTAAGTAACGCCCGCATAGCCCGAAATGAGTTGCTCTATGCCGCAAATGGGGGGATGGTTGCTACAGCTCTCGACATCAAGCTATATGTAAAGTCTGTATTTGGAGGAACAAGTCCCCAATACAAGCAAATATCGAAGTTGGCTTTTAAAACAGTCAAGTAATAGTTATAATAAGCCTACTTCGTTTTATTTTATATCTACTTATTTTATTAAAATTTGAACTGCGGTTGTTTATAAATCAACTGCGGTTCTTAAAATTTAACCTGAAAGTTTTAATGTACGATCTGCCTTGTTTAAAATATATCCTGAAAGTATTAATATTTGACCTGATATAGTTTAAATGTGACCTGTTTTTATTTATATGTCAACTGAAAGTTTTAATCTATCAACTGCACAAGTCCAAGCACATTTGCAATTCCCGCAAATACCCCCTTCAGAGCTTAAATTGCAAAAGAGCTTGCCCTTTCTCTCTCCCTCGTTCATACAACTGTGCAGTCCATTAAAAAAAAAGAGGCCAACCCGGAAAAAATTAAACTCCGACACACACTCTTTTCAGTCTTATAATTACAAAGCGGATAAAGGCTTTAAAACATTAACTTAGTAACAAATTTAAAAACGGCCAGGTGCTAACACCGTGTCAAAAGCAATGGCGGGGTAAGTGCGGCTGTATTAGGGTCGGATTCCCGTCCGATTTTCTAGTCCATGCGGACAGAAAATCAATCGAAAATCCGCCACTGCTCTTACAC
>JAFGVA010000039.1 GCA_016938235.1 Bacteroidales bacterium
AAACGATTATTTAAGCTAAAAATCTTATTTTAAAAACTTTATAAAAATTAATTACTTAAAAAATTTGGATTACAACATAGAAGCTTACAATTGATAAATACAATAATCCACGTTTTCAAGCACCTTTTTATACTGGGAGAATTTAATTTCGGTGCCGAAACTTTGTTTAAGTATTATTATATATTTAAGACCTTTAGCTTTTAAATCATTAATGTATTTTTCGTCATTAATTTTATTATTGGAATCAATCCAGCCTTTATGGTGAGAAAAATACATGGGAGTAGGGTAAATGCCACTATTTATTATTATTAAATCGTCTTTATCCGACACTTTATTTAAGTCTTTTTCAAGGTTTAAAAGGCTCTTGTTTTTTTCTTTTATTTTGAAATCCTGATGCTGGTTTGCAATACCCTCAACCGAGATAGCAAATAATATGATAACTGCAATTTTTGAATTTTTGATTTGTGACAAGCCATAGCCAGCAACCAATGCCATAACCGGAACAAAAGGAATGATGTAATAATTATGATGCGCAAACGTTGATCCTGCTTTAAGAATTATAAAAGAAAAAAATACAAGGGTAATTATAAAAACCGAATAAATTTTCCTGTCTCTTTTACGGATAGAAATAATTAAACCGTAGATAAAGGCAGCAAAACCTATAAATTGTAAAGCTGTTTCATAAAATCTACCGAGAATCAGGTTAGCAAATTGAATGATTTCTTTAAATCCCCAAATAATGCTTTTTCCCATAAAGAAATGCTTAAAATCATACTCCTTATTTAAATACGGAACCCAATAAAAATACCAAATAAATACAGGTATAAGTCCTATGAAAGTTACCAATGAAAACATCGATTTTTTCTTTTTTGGAATTTGTTTATCTAATAAATAAAAACCGAAAACTACCAATAAACAAGCCGACGGAAGTTTAGATAATATTCCGATGCACATAAAAAGAAAATACGATAGCAGATAAATATATTGTTTCTTGTATTGCCTGGTTTCTAAATAGTTGGTGCCATAATAAATTGATGCAATAATCAGAGACATGGCAAAAGTATCAGGCATTATTTTTCTGGAGAATTGAAACCAGATAGAAACTGTTAAAATTATGGTTGAATAAAAAGAAACCTGCTCTGAAAAATATTTTCGTAATAGTTTATAAAAAAACAAGAGGCCTAGGCTTGAAAAAAAAAGATTTATTAGTCTTCCGTACCAGTGTTGATAACCAAATAAAACAGAAACCAGGTAAATCAAATAGTTAAGTAAGGGAAATTCCATTCCGGTGATTCCGGTTTTTTCACCGGCAATATCAATTCTTGGATAAAATATATTATTATCTACTTCATAGAAATTCCGGGCAACCATTGTTACTGTGGTTTGTCTCCAGCTATGTCCAACTTCTAATGGAGGGTTTGTAATCCCGATTAGTCTGATAAGGAAAAAAAAGATAATCCAAATGCGAATATCAAAAAAGAGTCTTTTAAGGTTCATTTTTTAGTTCTTAAATCGTAAGAATATAGTTATTCATTACGATTGACCAGACTAAAATATATATTATTCCTGAATTGCACTTTCAAGTATATCAATAATATTTCTTCGCTGAATGTTTAGCGTCATTCCATTAAAACCAGGCATCTGAATATGCAAAAGCAAAGTAGATGGCGACCCCGGCTTTCCAGAAATACCGTATTTAAAGAAAAGCTTTGATATAGTTGATTCGTATTTTGTTTGAAAGGTATTAAACATGTTGTTGATCATCGGGTAGCATCTTAAAACCATTCTTTTTTTCATAAAAAAACAACATTGCAGGTATATAAATCCAATGAATTATTGTTATATTATCCGCGTTTAAGAATGATAACCTAATAATAAAATACGAAATATTAATATACGAAATATCATGAAAATTAGAGTAACACTATTATTATCATTGCTAGCGGTGAGCAGCCTAATCGGTTATGCCCAACTGTCGAAAAATCCGAATAAGTTTTTGGGCAACATTACCACAAATTATGCGATCAGAGATGATTTTAGTACTTATTGGAATCAGCTGACACCTGAAAATGAAACGAAATGGGGGTCTATAGAAGGAACCCGCGATGTTTACAACTGGGAAACAGTCGACAGACAATATCAATATTGCAAGGAACACAATTTCCCTTTCAAGTTTCATACCCTTATTTGGGGAGGACAATATCCTGTCTGGATGGATGACCTTTCACAAAGTGAGCAACTTGAGGAAATTACAGAATGGTTTGATACTGTAGCAAAAAAGTATCCCGATTTGGAATATATTGATGTCGTTAATGAAGCAATTCCAAGCCATGCTCCGGCGCCCTATAAAAATGCACTGGGTGGCGATGGTGTATCGGGTTATGATTGGATTGTTAAAGCATTTGTAATGGCTCGTGAGCGCTGGCCACAAGCCGTGCTTATATACAACGACTACAATACATTTCAGTGGAATACGAATGAATTTATTGATTTATTACAAAAAATCGTGGAAGCCGGTGCTCCTGTAGATGCAGCAGGCTGCCAGTCGCATGATTTAAACGATATGTCTGGTGACAACTTCAAGACGGTTTTGGAAAAAATACACAATGAGACAGGGCTTCCTATTCTCATTTCTGAATACGACATCAATATAGAAGATGATGAAGAACAATTAACACGTATCAGTGAACAGATTCCAATTATGTGGGAGGCCGATTATGTTGCAGGAGTGACATTTTGGGGATATATCTATGGCTCCACCTGGGTTGACCATTCAGGTTTGATTAAAAATGGTGTTGAACGACCTGCTTTGAAATGGCTTCGTGAATATATGCTTACTGATGAGGCAATAAACGCTAAAAGTCCGTTAATGGATATTAGCCAGTATGCATACATCACTTCATCGGCAAACATGGTTGAAATTAACACCGAGGCCACAATTAAGGGAAAGGCACACAGCAGGAACGACACCATTAAGGAAATATTGGTATATGTGAATGGTTCGTTGCTAAGCACAATTGCAGATACTTTGTTTGAACTGAATTGGACACCTACCGTAGCCGATTATTATACCTTTGTTATGGAGGTATATAATAACGCAGACAGTTTGATTCTCGAGAAAAGTTATAAGTTGATGGCTTACGAACCCAGCACTCCATTTGGCGATGAGCCAATAGCCTTACCTGGCATTCTCGAAGCTGAAGATTTCGACAATGGGGTAAATGGCGTAGCTTACAGCGACTCAGACACAGCGAATTTGGGTGGCGAATACCGTACCGATTGCGGTGTTGATATAGGCACTGACAATGGCGAATATTTTATTGGCTGGACTTCTGGTGGAGAGTGGCTGGAATATACAGTAAGCGTTGAAGAGGAACAATTGATGGTGTGGTCAGCAAGGGTCGCTTCAGGTTTAACCGGTGCTGCATTCAGAATATATATGGGTGATACCGATATTACCGGTAGAGTTCCTATACCACAAACCGCATCGAACAGTTGGTCGGTATATACCGAAGTTAAAGGCCGTACAAAGATTGCAATGCCGGTTGGAACATACGCCTTGCGCCTGGTTATTGAAAGTCCATATGGCAATATCGATAAGATAACTTTTGAAACATCAACAGGTGACGAGATACTTACAGAACCATATGGTAGTGAACCTATAGCTATTCCGGGTACCATGGAGGTTGAATTATTCGACAACGGAATTGAGGGTATTGCCTATAATGATACCGACAGCGAAAACGAAGGAGATGCAGAATTCCGTACCGATTGTGGTGTCGACATAGTTAACGGAAATGGAGGCATGGCTCTTGGATATAACGTTGTTGGCGAGTGGCTGATATACACCGTCTCTGTAGAAACCGAACAGGTTTATTATTGGTATGCAGATGTGTCTTCTGGGGTTGCAAGTAGTGGTGCATTCAGATTATATATGGGCGAAACTGACATTACCGGACTAATTCAGGTTCCACAAACAGGAAACTGGAACACTTATACCCGACTTTCGGGCGAAACAGCAGTTGCATTGCCCGCAGGGACGTACCAGCTTCGATTAGCCATTGAAGGTACTAATTGTAATATCGACAAGGTAATCTTCAGTGCCGAACCATTACAATCAAGTGTAACCGACATAAAAACTGATTATTTTGAAGGCGTTTATGAAGTGTTCTCGTTGATGGGTATCAGATTGGGTGATGTTGAAATCAGCAATGGCGATATTTCGAACTTAAATGGTCAGTACCCCACAGGAGTTTATATACTTCGCAAGCAAGATGGTAGTGGTGAATCAAGGCAAATTTTGATTCATTAAAATCTGAATTATTGAAGATTGCGATAAGAAAATCGCACTTTTCCGAAATAAAAAAGAGCTACGAGGCTAAATATCTCGTAGCTCTTTTGATTTATTATCTTTTGAAAAGATTAGAAGCTAATAATCCCAATCACATAATTGCAAGTGAGTCAATAATTACAGCTTTTAATCTACTCATCAATTTTCCATACTTTTTATCCATATAACTTTTAGGTTTTGTAAGTTTTATATTTGATTTTTAAAATGGTAAATCTTTCGCTTCTTCATTATCAGGCAAATCGGATTCTTTTCTGATTTGCTCATCACAATGACTATTAGAATCTATTTCGCTACGCATTAATTCGTAGTCTCCATTTATAAAGAAATCCAAGTCAGTCGCATTTTTTTCGTAAAATTCATTTTCCGGAATGCCATCAATTAAATAAATTCTATCATGTTTCATTTTTCCACCGACAAAGTAGGTATTCTTTATGAATTCCCGTCCATTCTTATTTCTATGAATCTTTTTCTTCCTTTTATTTTTCACTTATCCTTTATCTCAATTTAATAGCATTTCGGTCGTCTTGCATTCTGACTAACGGTAAAAACATAAAATCATAAATTACAGTAAATCAATATTTTGTATTTTTATTGTTAGCGATAGAAATTAATCAGCTCTTTAGGAATAGATAACATATTTTACAATCTATTCCGGGGGTGCTGCTTGGGGACGCACAACGGTTTATGGTTGGGTGTCGTGCGGGATTGCGAAGCCAATTTCTTATCAGTTTACACCGACTTTTTTACGAGCCACAAACACTCGCAAACCACTGAACCGACCATAGGGAGCTCACCGAAGGTAAACCCGCATAGGGACGATACCATGTGTTGGCGGTTCGTTGTATCCAACCACTTATTGCTGTTTCCTATCAGTCATTTTCTTCGTAATAATATGAGTAATCAATCCCTTTCATAAACATTTCGCGGTCATCTATTTTGTTAGTAAGCGCTTTTTTTTGAAGTGATTTTAGAACCCTACTTTTAGTTGGACTCTGCATCATTGCGTTCATATAATCAGACTTGCTTATTTTACTCCAATCAACACATTTTTTTAAGCGTTTTTTCAATATCAAATCAAGCCACATTCGAGTACTTCTGCCGTTGCCTTCCATAAATGGATGCGCAATGTTCATTTCCACATACTTATCAATAATTTCATCAAAAGTAGTTTCGGGCA
>JAFGVA010000208.1 GCA_016938235.1 Bacteroidales bacterium
GCGCAAATGGGTATCTATTCCTACATAAATGTTTTGTCCTTTAAATGAAATTTCTTTTCTTGTAAGTGGCATAAGCAATTGGTTTTTTGTTGAATTAATATTATCACAACAACGATGGCCATGTTTGCTTATGCTTTTACAAACATACAGTCTTGACAGGAAAGTGTTTCGAAATCGGCTACTATTCTTATACTAACCGTTGTGCTGCATTCCCCATATCAGCACCCCCGGAATAGATTGTACAATAAGATATCTATTCCTAAAGAGCTGATTAATTTCTATTGCTAACGATAAAAATACAAAATATTGATTTACTGTAATTTGTGATTTTGTATTTTTACCATTAGTCAGAATTAGAATAGGAACTACCCAAAATTAACAATATGAAGAATTTAGCTTTTGCAATTATTGTATTAATTGCTTTCTCATGTAACCACAAATCTGATAAGGAAAGTGAAGTAATTCTCGATAATGAAGAATTAGTAGAAATTTATAAAGCAGACCAGGCGGATAGGCAAACACAGCCAATTGATTGGAATATTGTTTCAAAAAGGGACAGTCTAAGAGAAGTAAGGATTTATGAATTATTAGATTCAAATAAAGTACGGACTTCGTTGGATTATCATAATGCAGCAATGATTTTTCAACACGGTAGAGATTCGGTTGCTTATGCAATGGCAGTAAAACTTATGAAAAAATCAATAGAACTGGATTCAACAGCAAATAAATGGTTATTAGCAGCAGCAATTGACAGATATTTATTAAGTAAAGGTGAACCTCAAATTTATGGGACTCAGTACTGGAAAATGAAAGACCAACCATGGGAACTCAGAGAAATTGACACGACAAAGATAACTGACGCAGAAAGAATTGAATATGGTGTGGAAACTTTGGCTCAGCAAAAAGTGAAAGTAAAACGTATGAATAGCAAAAAATTGTCAGACTTACTCAATGACGGGAAAAATATAGATGAATTGGTACAGTTCATTAAGCAAGAGGATATAAAAAGTTCAGAATATGACTTGTCTGAAAGTGGAATTAATAGTTTTGGTTATCAGATTATGAGTCAAGGATTGAAAGAGGATGCATTGAAGATTTTTAAATTGAATACAGAATTATATCCAGAAGGTTTTAATACTTTTGATAGCTATGGTGAATGTTTATTAGAGTTGGGAGACAAAGAAAATGCAATTATAGCATATAGGAAATCTTTGGAATTGAATCCTGAGAATAAAAATGCCGAAAAAGTACTGATGAAGATAGAATAACAAAGCACAACACGCGGTATAAAACATTGGAATTTAAGTGGTTATGCGAGCGTTCTGCCCCGCATCAAGTTCGGTGTAACTGGACAGGATAGTAGCCCGCAATCCCCAACGTTTCATACCGCAAAATCGTTAGGTCAAAGGCTGTTTTGGGACAAAAATTGATACTAACACTTTAACTAATTTTATATTGACACTTTAAAGCTCTGAATAATCCAACCCACAAAGCAACAGTTTGCCAACTCTTCCGCACATGCATTCCGTAGCTGTTAAACACTTGCTTTCTCGCTTTTGCTATCACTGGGGTGCTTGCTGTAGTGGTCAAAATGTAAATTGATGAATTCTGATAAAGTAAAAATACTCAAACCGCAGAAAATAAAATATTTTTCACGGTCAATAATAAAATCGCCTGTTTTAATTTGCCCGCCTGTAGTTGTTTCATTATCGGTTTTCCAGTTTACTCTTTTTAACAAGGCACGAATGCAGCTCACCAGCACTTTTGGTTTTATGGGTTTATTGATGTAATCGTCGCCACCCGCTTCAAAGCCTGCTACCTGGCTGTAGTCTTCGCCCCGTGCAGTTAAAAACGTAATAAGGGTTCGATCGAGCGATGAAATTTCTCCGAGTTTTTCGCAGGTTTCGATACCATCCATTTCGGGTATCATTACATCAAGCAAAATCAAATGAGGATTTATTTTTGCAGCCAACTCAATTGCACTCTTGCCGTTAGTGGCTGAATATATTGCGAATCTTTCTCTTTTAAGGTTATAACTGAGAAACTCAACAATATCAGGCTCGTCATCAACAATTAATAATTTGTATTCCTGATTATTTATTTGTTAAAATTATATTAACATCATATTGCAGCACGAATATAAGGTTTCTGTTTGAAAACATTGCATTTATGCCAGGAAAATAACAAAAAAACGTATTTGATAAGGCATTGTAATGTTAACTTAATGTTATGTAACTGATATTATTCTCAATAAATTAATAGAAGGATAATTTTATTCTAACCTTGTATCTATTGGGGTGCCCTTTCTTTGCAAAGAGAAAATTTTCAAAATACTATTGATGAGCGTGAGATTATTTATTGCGGCTGTTTTGTTTGCAATTAGTGTAAGTTCTTTTGGACAGAGTGAGCGTATAAAAGGCACCATTACCGATAAAAAAACAGGCGAAACCTTAGTTGGCGCCACCGTGATGATCGATGGTACCACCAAAGGTACCATTACCGATTTTGATGGAAATTATGTGATTGACAACCTGGAACCCGGCATTTATTCCATTACTATATCCTATGTTTCGTACAACACAATACAAAAAAGCGGGTTGGTAGTAACAGTCGGTGAGGAAACCACCTATGACACCATTATGGAAGAGGCTACTACAGACCTTGCCGAAGTAAAAGTTGTTGGAAAAGCTAATCGCGAAACCGAGGCTGTACTGTTAATGGAACAAAAAAAGGCTGTCGTTATTAAAGAAAGCATAGGGGTTGAGCAAATGTCAAATATGGGAGTTTCAAATGCGGCTGCCGCCACCACTAAAATTTCGGGTGTAACCAAAACAGAGGGAACTGGGGATATATTTGTCAGGGGTTTGGGTGACCGTTATATATCGACCACTATGAATAATTTGCCCATTCCATCTGATAATGTGGATAAAAAAAATATTGACTTAAACCTTTTTTCTACAGATGTTATTAGTAATGTTGGCATCAGTAAAACCTATGATGTCTCAACTTATGGCGACCAAACTTCCGGTAACATCAATATAGTTTCAAAACGAATGGCAAAAAATAATTCTGTTGAACTTGCCACCGGATTAAATTATAATATCATTTCGGAAAACGTTTTTGGTGATTTTAAGGCAACCCAAAACATGGAAGATGTAACCCTGGGTTTTTACCAACATCCCTACAAAACAACGGCAGAAGCCCTTACAAAGCAAAGCTGGAACACAACAAACAGAAATACACCTATTGATTATGAAGTTTCGTTAATTGGAGGTAAAAATTACAATTTTAGCAACAACCATAAATTATACGTTTTCGGTACCTTGTCACATTCCGGCAACTCAGCGTTTCAAGAAGGTACTTATAAAAAATACAGGAGCAATAGTTTATACGCTTCCTTTTCACAAACGGAAGAATATATTACCGATATATGTTCCAGTGGTTTGTTAAATATATCTTATGATTTTAACAGTAAACATAGCGTTTCATACAATGGCCTGTACATCAGAAAAACAACAGATGAACTATATGAAGCAGGGCGAAACCTGGAAGGATTTATATTTGAAGAACTCCCGAAAGAAACCGAATTATTTGTAAGTGACCAAAACATCAAAGAAACAGTACTTTTTATCAATCAGGTTTACGGAAGTCATGGTTTAGGGGATAGAAATAAACTGAACTGGGCTATGGGATATAACATTGTTGATGCTGATGAGCCTAATCGAATCAGGAATGTGGTAGCCATTTATCCTGATCATGTAAGCTTTACATTTGCCGGAGGCGACAGTCAAAGAAAATCATACCAGAAGATAAGCGACAGGGAACTTAATGGTTTTTTACAAAATGAGCTAAGTTTAATAAACGGTGACATCAATAAACTAAAAGCAACCTTTGGGGTAAACTTCCGGTATAAAACAAGGGATTTCAGCTCGCAAGTTGTTTCAACTATCTCATCTTCTGAAGATGCCTGGTTTGCTTCAATCGACAACATGGACGAAACCTTGCTCAACAATAACAGCTTACCAATAAATGAATTGTTACCTGACCTATACACTTCTGAGTTGTTGATTGCAGCAGGTTTTCTAAATGTAAATTTTGTTTATTCTAAATTGCATGCCAATGCAGGGTTGCGATATGACAATACCAATATGTTTGTGGATTGGGATGTGGCCAATTACCTGGGAAGGAAAGACAGCAGGGACAACACTTACAATAACCTGTTCCCATCGTTAAACCTGAATTATCAGGTGAATGAAAAAAACAACCTCCGTTTGGCATTAAGCAAAACCATAACTTTGCCCGAATTTAAAGAACTGGCCCCGTTTGAATATGTATCCCCTTCAGGTGATATCAGCAAAGGGAACCCCGATTTGAAGAACTCGACAAATTACAATGCAGATTTAAAATGGGAAATGTTCCCATCCCCACGTGAACTAATATCGCTTGCCACCTTCTACAAAAAAATAAACGACCCTATAAACTTAACACTTTCAAGGGGCTCGTCAGGTTACTTTTATTTCGACAACACGGGTAACGAAGCCAATGTTTATGGAATTGAATTGGAAACACGGATCAATATTACTCGCACTGTTGAAACCAATAAACCCAAAATTCACCTTTCTGCCAATGCAACCAAAATGTGGCTTAAACAAGACCTGTTGGAAGTTTTCCAATACAATGGCAAAACCGAATCAGGCCTTCAGGGCGCGTCAGATTTTATAGCCAATGTATCATTGACTTTCTCCACGAACACAGAAAATGAACTGAAAGCTACGCTTACCGGCAATTATTCCTCCGATAAGATTTATGCCCTGGGCGCCCCTGAAACCCAAGGCGATAAACATATTTTATTTAACAATGAAATTATTGAAAAAGGATTTATTGCCTTAGACATGGTGTTAAGTAAAAAGTTGAACAACAGGTTTACCATTAAACTTAAAGGAAAAAACCTGTTAAATCCCGAAATAGAAAGAGTACAAAGTGTTAAAGAGACTTTAGTGAAAACTTTAGACACAACAGTTCGTTCGTATAAAAATGGAATTTACTTATCCATAGGGTTAAATATGGATTTAAATAAATAGAATACTCAAATGTAAATTATTATTAAATTAAAAAAATGAAAATGAAAAAGTTAACAATCAAATTATTAGGACTTGCAGTTTTGGCGATTCCATTTTTTACAAGTTGTGAAGATGAAGGTGGTGAAGAACCAAAATCTGATGTTGTAGTAAACCTTGAAAAAGGTATTATGAATGGTAGCCTGGAAGAAAATTATACCCTGGATGCCTCAGTTACCTATACCCTTACAGGAACTTTCCTTGTTAAAGAAGGAGCGAAACTGACCATTCCTGCTGGTACAAAAGTTTTGGTTGATACAGCAACCGGCGTACCGCGCGAAAAATACATTGCCGTGTTAATGGGCGGTAAAATCGAAATCAACGGAACAGCTGCCAATCCCGTTGTTATGGGCTCAAAACGTACAGCTCGCGCAAAAAATGGCGATTGGGGCGGCATATTAATATGCGGTAAAGCAAAATCAACTGCGGGTGTAAATGTTGAAGCTGAAGTTGGCGGTTTATTGTATGCTGGAACAGATACAACTGATAATTCAGGCACCATCAACTATTTAGTGCTATTAAACAGTGGTACATTAATAACTGAGGGAAGCCAATTTAATGGTTTGTCATTGTATGCAGTAGGCTCAGGAACCAGCATCAGTAATGTTTCCGTGAAGCTGGGCACAGACGATGGCGTAGAATTCTTTGGCGGTTCGGTATCTGTTTCGAACATTTACCTTGAAGACAATGATGATGATGCCATTGACTGGACAGAAGGCTGGAATGGTACCGTAACCAATTCTTATGTTATGCATACCATGAAATTTTCAACTGTTGTTGAAGCAGACAAAGAAAACGGACACCCAAAATTGATAAACCTTACTGCGGTTTCTACAGTTGGTGGGACAGCGTTGCAGTTTAAAGCATATTCAGGTGCTGTGATTGAGAATATTAACCTATCTGGTTATGACAAAATTATTGATATGATTAAGGCTGACAATCCATTATCCGAAGTTATGATTGATGGCGCTCCTGCTGATACAACAGCCAGCTACAACACTGGCACCAAAGTTGACGTTTCAGGTTGGACCTGGAAAGATGCCACATTATAATATTTATAATTAAATTGAAAAAAGGCAGCCAAAAGCTGCCTTTTTTTTTAATGTGCAGCATTCATCTTCAACCAACGTTCGATATCCGAATTAAATCAACATTTCTTCAACCTTTGGTATTGAAACGCTGACAGGTCTTTCCGGAACTGTCAGGTTTTATAAACCATTCACCAATTACCCTTTTCATTCTTCAATATTCGATATATCTTCATCATTCCGCAAAGTTGGGTCGGAGAGCAACTCCAAGTCGCGCCCCGACAGTCACTTAGCCAGGCCCCCAAGGTTGAAGACCCATATAAACCATCATGGTTTTTAAACACCTTTAAGAATAATTTCCCTTTTTCTAAAAGTTATTGAAACATCCCGATCGGTTTTTTTTATCCATAAAGTCTTTAAATTCGTTGATGAATTGTTTATTTGATTAATTGACGTTATTTTAGGATTCTTTAACAAAACCGGACAAAGTGTTCAACTTAAAACCAATACGCACATTAATTGTTGATACCAAATCCTCTAAAAAGCTTGTGAGGTTGTTAGGCTTGCATCCTGAAATACAAATAATCGGAATTTCTCCAAACGCACCTGATTGTATCCAAAAAATTTCTTTAAACAAAACTAACCTTGTTTTTTTGCAGTCCGATAACTTAAAAAAAAATGATTTACAAATAATTAATGCGGAAATTGACAACGGACTTGATTTTCCTGCAACAGTTTTTGTTGCTGAAAAACCGAAAAATTTAATTCATCCTAAGGAACCCTTTCTATCCTATTGCTTATCAAAGCCAATCAGCGATATTGATTTAAATCAAATCATAAAACAATTTCATTTAGAAAGAGAAAGGCCTGTTAAACAAAAAGAGATTTCGATAAATCATTATCAAAAATACGGCTGTTTACTTTTTCCTTCAATAACCGGGTATAAGGTACTGCAACTTGATAATATATTATACATTAAAAAACGATCCGAAAATAAAAATGGTTTTTATATCTATTACAACGAAACCGAAAAAGAGTTGATTAAAACAAATTCTAGTTTCAACGATTTATACGAACAGTTGGTATTACATTGTTTCTGTCAAATTGACCGAAGTACCATTATAAATTTACGATACCTTAATGAAATTGAGATTAAAACAAAAACATGTAAATTAAGAAATGATACAAGTAAGGTTGAGTTAGTTTGTTCATCTGAAAAGCTAAAAAAAATGATAGCTGAAATGCAGCGATAGTGCTACTAAACAGAATTTCCCGGAAAGGTTATTAAATTTTTTAAAAAAAACTCATTCATCAAAGTCCAGTATATCAAATATTTACATTTTAATAAAATAAAATAACCGGATTCAACCTTTCATTTTGCAGGTTCAAGTAAAAAAACTTCTCATTCACTTATAAATTAAAAATTCTCATTTTAGAATTTCGTAGAAAAGCTCTTTATTAGCTTAAATTAATTTATAAACCCTTAAGAATTTTTAAAGATGAAAAAACTTATTTTACTTTTTGTAAGTCTTATATTCAGTTTGGTTGCATTTTGTCAGCCAGATTTTACCATTCAAGATTTTTTCGCTGATAATGCCAATTCAGGTGATAAAATACGGATTGGATTAGAATTTAGGAATTCTGGTACTCAACCAGCAAGTAATGTTGTGTATGAATATTATATTTCAAAAACACATTATACAACAATGGCTCAGGTTGTAAACAACGCAACTTTAGTATTATCAGGTGTAATCGTTGATAGAACAGTATCTCCCTATGATTATACATTAGTGCCTTGGCCTTGTACATCTGGATATTGTGCTGATGAATATAGATTTTGTTGCACTTGGACAATACCATCATCTTATTCAGGACAATATTTTGTTTATTTGGTTTTTGACCCATCTAATGCTATTATAGAGTCAAATGAGAATAATAATCTTTATGAAACTACAATGAACGTAACATTATTATCTAGTAGTGTCCCTACTCTAACCCAATGGGGAATAATTATTCTTGGGCTATTATTTTTAAGTTTTGCAAGCCTTTACCTTTATCGCAAGCGCAAGATATCATTGTAATAGTCAGAAAAAAAACAACAGAATAAATGAACAAGGCATTAAAATATATTCTTAGATTTATACGGAAATTCCCAATTCCAGTATTCATTATTTCATTTATCCTGTTGTTTTTTACACTTTATAGGCTTTTTTACATGCCATGGCTCATTGATAACCTACACCCCAAAATAATTAACGTAAATGCATTTTTACCTTACGGCTTTATAAAGATACTCGGTGAGCCAGTTAGTTTTATGCAAAGCAAAACCATAGTTTCCCCTAATTTTTCTTTGGATGTTATTATTGATTGTTGCGCTATTGAACCTTCTATTTTGTTTTTTTCGGCAGTAATGGCATATCCCGTTGCTGTTCGCAAAAAGCTAAGGATCTTATTGATTGTTATTCCTTTATTTTTTACAATTAACATAATTCGCATTATCAGCTTGTACTATATTGGAGCATACATTAGTTTTCATATTATGGAACGTATGCACCTTGATATTTGGCAGGGTATATTTATTTTAATTGCTATTGGTGTGTTTGTTTTATGGTTAAAAAATACATCAAAACAAAAAACCGTTTGCAATCAATGAAAATCAAAATGTTTCTGTCAAATTTCTTATTTAAATGTTTGCTTATTTATGCCGCAATTGTAATACTAGGTTTATCCTTAAAAATAAACCCGATAATTGCTGATAATTTCATAGAATATAATAATCAGCGTTTTGCAAAATTTGATAATTACACAGATGTTAATTTTCAAAAAAACAGGAAAAGTGCTTTTGATACCAAAATTTACGTTAAGTATAAAAATTCAAAGCAATGGACACACGTAGAATACTTGCTTGTTTCTTGGTATATAGCATTTTTACCCAAAGTAATATTTATCTCATTAATATTAGCTACAAGTTTTCAATCAATTAAAAATAAGGTTATATCGATTGTAGCTGGATTCCTGTTAACAAATATAATGGTTCATTTTATTCTATATATTCGTATTTATATACTTAAAATTCAAGCACAACAGATATTGGGTGATTATTCAAACCTGTTAAAAGATAGGATAATGCTTTTTTTGCACAATAATGTAGCTGTTTATGGTTGGATTTGTTTTGTTCTTCCGGTTTTCGCATGGTTATTAGTAGCGTTTAGGACAAAAATGATTAAAGAATTATTTGTATTACCAAAACTTCAGATTCAAAAAAGCTGATTTAAAAACGCGGTCATAAAACATTGCGCAGAAAGTGCTAAATTTGAGCGAAAAATCATTTAATAAACGGCTTAGCAGGTTGATAAGTATGTGATTCAAAATGCGCAACGTTTCAATGTTTATTTTATTAAAAAACTTCAAATCCCCTCAAATGCCTTTGAATAATGGGTTACAGCTATAGAGGCTGTGATACA
>JAFGVA010000209.1 GCA_016938235.1 Bacteroidales bacterium
ACCGCACTTATGAAGATAACCAGGGAGCAAAGAAATATATAACCGAGGTGGTTATGCATGACATGGTTTTTGCTCCAAAGAAGCAAGCTTAATAGTGTGGCGATGCCGAAAAAAAAGAGGCTGTAGTTTTCGACTGCAGCCTTTTTTTATCATTAGATAAATTAAATTTTTATAGTAACTCCAGTAGCTTTATCAAAGAAGTTTGAATGTCAGATTCGGGAGCTTCCCAGTTATATTCGTTCTCAATAGTAATTACTCCTGAAAATTCCTGCTTTTTGAGCTCTTTGATTAGTGCGCTCGCATTAAGCATGCCGGTACCCAAAGGAACAGTATGAGCTTCCAGGTTTTCAAAGTCATTCATATCTTTGATGTGCATGGCAAGAATACGGCCTTCGTAGGTTTTAAGTGCTACAACAGGATCAATACCGGAGCGCATCCAGTGGCCATTGTCGGGGCATACACCAACAAGTTGGTTCAGTCCCTTCATGTTGTCAATCACAGTCTGCGGATTCCAGTTGCGGGTTCCGATAGCATGGTTGTGAACAGCCAGTTTGATATTGTAAGCCTTTGTGAGTGAATCAATAAGCGGATAATCTCTAAATTCAGGCTCGGAAACCAGGGTTTCAATACCCATTTCTTTTGCAAAATCGAAAAGCATTATCCATTCTTCCTTTGAATAACCCTCAACAACACCATAGTTCACCAGTTGTACGCTATTCAGTTTAAGAATATCTTTTATTTCCTGCCGGTTTCGCATTGAGGCAGTAAAATGAGTGGTAGCATCGTTATCGGGACTGATTTTTTGATCCGGATACATTTCGATGTATTTAAACCCCAATGCTGCTGCTTTTTCAACAGCTTCAGAAAAAGAAAATTTACTAAATGACCAGGTTTGAACTGCAATTTTAATTTGAGTGTCTGTTTTTGTGTTTTTTCTGCATGTAGCCAATACAATGCATAATGAAAAAACAGCCAGAGCAATTAATAATTTTCTCATGTTCAAATAGGTATTAACGTTTCTGCGAAAAACCTTTAATATCTTTCTTAAAATTTTTTACAAACTTTCCAAAGTCTTTTTCTTTTTGCCTTTTTTCGGCTATACTGGCTTCGAAGTGTGCTTTTTCTTTTAAGAGTTTAATGTAATTGTTAAAAACATGTTGTTCAATATCTCCGTTTTCTAGGGCATGAATTACAGCACATCCTTTTTCATGGGTATGTGTGCAGTTGTCGTATCGGCAATTTGCTGCAATTGACGAAATTTGCTCAAAGGTTTTATCCAGACCTTCAGATGCATCAGCAATTCCGAGTTCTCTCATGCCTGGATTGTCAATCATAATACCCCCTGAAGGTAATACAATCAATTGTCGGTGACTCGTAGTGTGTTTCCCTTTGTTTGTAACTGTACTTATTTCGTTGGTCTGCATGAGTTCTTTTTCGGAAAGTTGATTAATCAGTGTAGATTTTCCAACTCCTGACGAACCCAGCAGACAATATGTTTTACCTTTTTCAATCTGCTTTTTAAGCTCGTCTATTCCTGCTTTTGTCTCATTACTTATGCCAATAAGAATTGCCTTATTTGTTCTTTTTTTTACCTGTAACATCAATTCCTGCAATTTTGACTCCGGAATCAGATCAATTTTTGAAAGTATAATTATCGACGAAATACCTGAATTATTGCAGATGGTTAGATATCTCTCAATACGATTAAGGTTAAAATCTCTGTCAACAGATTGTATGATAAGGGCATAATCTATATTGCTGGCAATAATTTGCTTTTCACCGTTTTTATCAATGGCCTGTCGCTCAAGAATTGTTTTCCTGGGAAATACAGCATGGATTAAAACTTTATTCGTATCGTATTCAGAAATTGCAACCCAATCACCCACTGCCGGAAAATCAGTTCTGCTTGTTGCAGTAAACCTTAAGTTTCCAATAATTTCAGCTTCAAATTCACCAGATTCGCCGATAACATTATAGCGCTCTTTATGTTCAGTGATAACCCTTGCAATGTCAAAAGATTCAAGGCTTTTTTCTTTGCGGTAAACATTTAAATTGTCGTAATATCCAAGTTCTTTTAAAGTCATTATTCAGATTATAAAACATTTCAAAATGTAAAGATTAAAAATGTTTGCCGGTTTTTAAATCCATGCACCATCATAATCGTCCGAATCGGGTAATAGTATTTTTGTGTCTCTTCCTCCGGGCTTTAGTGAACGTATTATTTCATCGAGATGAACAGAGAACCTTCTGAATTTTCCTGTTTTATCAAAAATGCTTACAAATGAGAAAAAGACACCAAAAATAAGAAATTCGGTTATCGTTATTAATAAGGTTACCGGGCTAAGCAGAATGGATCTGGCCAGATAGAAACCAATAAAACTTGTGTTGGATGCTAAGTCAAGGTATTCATATCCAAAAGCTGCAACACCCAGGTGAGTCGAAAACAAAACAACTATAATAAACAATTTAATTATGATTCCTGCTGTTCTTATAGCAATCCATCTGTCTTTAAAATTATCAAAATAGGCAACCTGGAAATATTTTTCTAATTGATTACTTACAGTATGGTTTATTCTTTTGTATTGCCGGAGATACTCTGTAATATACTGGGCATAAGATTTAACAGATTCAGGGTGGAGCGATTTTAAAATTCTTATTCTTTTAGCAATAGAATCGATACTTCGGGGATACATATATACAAAATATGAATCTTCCAGGGTTTGGTGCCTTAAAGCCGTCCATGTAAATAAAAATAAAATTAATATTATATAGAAAATAAAAACCACATGTAAAATCATGATGGTTAGGTTGTTGGTTATGAGTTAAAAGTAAGTTTTATTTGTGATTTTCGGGATGGTTTTTTCAAATATTTACTTCCTGCCAGACTTTAGCTTAAAATACAACAAGATTGAGTGAAGAACGGTATCAAAAATTAAACGCAACAAAAGACAAGTTTTTCTCTATTATTGCACACGACCTCAGGGAACTCTTGTCAAGCATGAGCCTTCTGCTTGATTCACTGCCTGATAAATCGCTTGAACACGCTGATGATGAATGTACGCTGTTTAGTTGCCTCCGGCTTTCTTTGCCTTGTATCCTTCGGCGAGAAGTATGTCAATTATTTTTTCTCGAAAGTCGCCCTGTATTATAATTTCACCGTTCTTAACCGTACCTCCAACACCACATTTGGTTTTAAGCAGCTTACCTAATGTTTTAAGATCTTCGTCGGAACCAACAAATCCGGTAATAAGGCTTACTGATTTGCCTTTTCGTTGTTTACGATCGATGAATACTTTTAAATTTTGCTGATTATTGGGCAGAGTTGCATGTTCTTCCTTTTCTTCTTTGTTGTATTCAAAATCAGAATTTGTTGAGTAAACAACCCCTAATCTCTCTTTCCAGTCCTGAGCCATGATTAATTTTTGGTGCAAAGCTATAAAAGCTTACCGAACTTCTAAAAGCTTTAACTGTTTTATGAAGTAATTTTCATATTTAGTTTATTCACCTCTTCGAGTTCTCTTTCGCGTGTAACCATGAACTCTTGTATTAGCCTGTTTGTATCCATTACAAGGGCAACTTCTCCGTTTCCTAAAATGCTAGCTCCTGAAATAATTTCCTGTTTCCGATAAATATAGCCAAGAGTTTTTAGTACCGCCTGGTGGTTACCTATAATCTGGTCAACTACCAGGGCTACAATTATCCCCTTATGAGAAACCAGTATTAATCGCTGGTATTCAGATCTTTCTTCAGTTATATTAAATTCTTTATGAAGGTCTATTATAGGAACGTATGCTCCATCGAGGTTGATATATGCTGTTTTATTTTCGGTAATTACCTTGGTTACTACCTCGGCACAGCGATCGACAGAAGCAAGTGGTATAAGGTAAAAGTTTCCGCCAATTTTCACAAGCAACGAATCGATTATGGAAATAGTAAGTGGTAGCTTGATGGTCATTACTGTACCTTTGTTTTTTTCGGTTTTAATGTCTAATTCACCTCTGATTTCAGAAATCTTCTGGTAAACAACATCCATTCCTACTCCTCGACCCGAAACTTCACTTATGTTATCAGCTGTTGAAAATCCGGGCGATAAAATAAGTTTAAGCATATCATCGTCGGTAAGCTCATCTTTTGTGCCAATAACCCCTTTTCTAACAGCAGTGTCTTTAACTTTTTGGGTGTTGATGCCGGCACCATCGTCAGAAATTTCTATAACAACATGTGCGCCAGACGGATATGCCTTAAGGGTAATGGTTCCGTGCTCTGGTTTTCCCAGTTCTTTTCTCCGATCGGGAGTTTCTATTCCGTGGTCAATACTGTTACGCAGGATGTGCATAATGGGATCGACTATTTTTTCAATGATGGTCTTGTCAAGTTCTGTTTCCTTTCCCTCTACAACAAAATCGACTTTTTTATTGAATTTTGCCGAAACATCTCTCACCAGTCGTTGAAATCGGAGTACCGACTTCTCAAGGGGAATCAATGAAATGCTAAAAGCATTATCGCGTAAATCCCGGGAGATCGATTCGATACTTTCGGCTAATTCCTGCAGCTGTGCGATATCATTCTCAGATGCCAGCATGCTTAGCTCAGCCTGTTTTGTAACAAGCTCACTTATCAGGTTCATCATCAGATCAACTTTGGCAGATGCTACCCTGATGCTTGCAATCGATGAATCCTGATTTTTCACCTTAATATTGCGTTGTATGTCTTTTCTTACATCAGATGATTGAAGATCTTCCTTAATAACCAATTCGTCAGCAATTGATTTGCTGATTTGAGCAGCCTCTTTAATTTTTTTAATTATTTCGGGCTTCTTGAGAATATTTCCGCGGTCAACCTGAAAAACACTGGGTTGGCTGCTTTCATTAAGAAACATAAAGTTATCAAGAATAGCATCTCTGCTTTCTTTAGTTGCAATTAAGATATGCCATGCTGTGTAGCATTTGTCAGGCTGATATTCTTTAGTATTAACAGCTATTTTTGTTGTAACCGGTGTTAATAAACACTCTCCGAGTTCATATAAATCACTTACATAAAACAAGGGATTTGATCCATCGTCAAATACATTTGGCCTGGGATTAAAGAATAGGTAGTAGGTATTAATCCCATCGCTTATTTGTTCATTCTTTTTTGTTGATTTTGTTTGAGGGTCTGTGCTTAGTATGTCACCGATATCAATTAAAATACTTTCCTGAATAACTTTATTTGACTGGTCGGATAGGTCGGGATCCTCAATCAGGTTTCTGAAATGATCAATACATTGCAGGGTGATTTCAAGAATTGAACGGTCAATTTCAAGTTTATTACTCCTGATGGCATCGTAAATATTTTCAAGGTGGTGGGTGATTTCTCCAAGATGAACAAACCCGAACATATTGCTGTTTCCTTTTAAGGTATGCATTATTCTGAATACATTATCAACCAGTCCTGGATCATCAGGTTCGCCTTCAAGCTGCAATAATTTTTCTTCTAACTGATTTATCAGATCATTAGCTTCATCAACAAAAATCTCCTGAAAACGACTGTTTGAAAAGGTGCTTTCCTCTTTTTCTGAGTTGTTTTGAATTGAAAAGTTTTGCTCAATGGTTTTTTTAAGCGATTGAATGTTTGAAGCCAGGTTTTTATCTTCTACCGATGGGTCATTCAAAATAGCATAGCCAATACTTATTGCGCTGATAATTATGGCAAGTTTTTCGCCTGTTAGTTTTAATTTTTCTTCGATGATATACGAAACGCCTTTTTCAATCGGAGAGAAAAGCCCTGATAAACTGTTAATTCCATAAAGAGTTGAGGTTTCATCAACTCTGTGAATATTTGTGTAAACCTGTTTTAATCCATCATGATCAGAAATTTCTTTTTCTTCTTTTAATTGAGTTTCAATTTCCTGAAGTATCTGGGATATTTCTGTTTTAAATTTTTCTTCCTGTTTGTTTTTCATAGTGATAATGATTAGCTGATTAGGTTCAACTTAAACGTTCAATAATGGTTGAAAAATGATTCATGTCGAAAGGTTTAGGCAGGTAACCTGCTATGTTATATGGTTTATACTCTTCTTCGTACCTTTCTTTTGTGCCGGTTGTAAGCAATAAAATCGGAGTATATAAATAACTGGTAATCGATCTGATTTTATTAATAAAATGGAACGACGCTTTTAAACGATTATCGTTGTCTGCAATAAACAGATTATATGATGTCCCGTTTAGAACCTTATCTGACTCATCAAGATTTGATATTACATGAACTTCAAAATTCTTTTGTTCCAAAGCTCTTGTAATGATATTTCTTATTGAATCGAACTCGATAAATACAACAATTTTCCTTTTTCTCTTCATAATCAGGGCAATAGTTCAGCAAAACCGGTACTGCTTAAAAGATTCCTGACATTATCAGAATACTTAATTTTTAAATCGAGATCGATATTCTCCTGTTCCGCTTTCTTTCTTGTGAATAGCAAAAGCTGAATGCCTGTCAAATCAATCTCTTCAATTAAAGTTTCCATTTTAATGCCCACTTTTTTCTGAAACGCTTCGGTTAACTCATTATAGATAGCATCTATGTATTCAATGGTTAATTGCTGCCCGATATGGATAAAAACGGGTTGTTTTTTCTTTTTGGCCATATTTATATTCTGTCAATATGTTTTAGATTTATTAAATTAGTAAGAAATGTTGAGATAAATGAAGATTAAAGAGTGATTTAGATCACCTTTATTTTGTATTTAACGATTTTTGAAAAAAAACTAAAGTAAATGAATTTGAAAGAGTTAAAAATAGGTATCCTTACTATATCTGACAGAGCGAGCCAGGGAATATACGAAGATAAATCGGGGCCGGCAGTAAAAGAGTATTTTGAACTCAGGATAAAAAACAAACTTGACTTTGAATATCGATTGGTTGGCGACTCGTTTACTGAAATAAAAAAACAATTAATAGATTTATGTGATAAACAGAATTGCAGCATTGTTATTACAACAGGAGGAACAGGTCCGGCACCTAAGGATATTACTCCTGAGGCAACTGAAGCAGTGCTTGGCAGAATATTACCGGGTTTTGGCGAAGCGATGAGAACAGAGAGTTTAAAATACGTTTCAACCGCTATATTGTCGCGACAAATTGCAGGCATAAGAGGTGCTTCGCTTATTATTAATCTACCGGGAAGTCCGAAAGCAATAGCTCAGTGCTTAGATGCAGTAATAAATGCCATTCCCGATTGTGTTTATCTTATTGGCGGGCCAGAAATTGTTGCCCAGGGTGGTGATAAACAAATTATGCATGTTTAAAAAATATCCGTTTGTCTAAACATAATGGCTGATGTACACTAAAATAAATATATTTCTGGGGCTGATTTTGTCAATAAGCACAAACTGTAGCCAATCTCAGACAGGTTATGCCAATAATCCTTCCATTATTAATGAATCAGCCGGAACATTAGCGGAGCGTTTTAAAGTACCAGATAGATATCAAAGATTATTATTCGATACGGCATCATTCCAGTATTATTTAAAGAATCTGAAATTAAAGCCGGCCAACGCAAAGGTTTTCCTTTATAATGGAAAGCTGAAAGCAAATCAGAATATTCATGAAGCAGTGCTTGATTTTGATATAGGAAAGAGCGATTTGCAACAATGTGCCGATGCAGTTATGCGAATAAGAGCTGAGTACTTGTATGCAATGTGCAGGTTTGATGAAATATGTTTCAACTTTGTTTCAGATGGAAAACCGCGCTGCTTCCTGGATTTCTCTGATGAGAAGACCGATTATCTGAGTTTTCGAAAATTTATGAATTACATGACAATATGCTAAAAACGCCGGAGTGGACTTTTAAAACCACAGATTTATACAGGTTCCCATGAAAAAAACATCCCGAATAATCGGGATGCTCAAAAACTAATCATTGTTGAATTTGAAATATATAATAGGTCGCACCAGGTTTTGGCTTATTGCCTGCGCTTTAGTTTTTTATTTAATTTTTCAATGGCAATTTCAATTGATTCATCCGGTTTTATTGTATTGTAATCACCCCAGAAATTCTCGTCTTCGAAATATGAAACCTGTTCAGCAAAAACATCGGTTAGTTTTGCCATTTCTTTTCCTGTAAATTTTATTAGATTCTCTTTTTCACGGTCAGTTACTGCCATCTCAAGCATTATATGTATGTCAGTTTTAAACAGTTTCTTATCCCATTTGCTGTCGAAATCAAGTTCGGAACGTACATAGTTCAGATACCAGTTATCATCTTTATCAAGTCTGTATCGAACCAGATAGTGTGCCTTTAAAACTTCAATATCCATGTTTACAGGCTTCTTTTTAACAAGGTATTTCGAAGCATAAGGTATACCTTTATCGCTAAGGCCAAAATCCAGACCTGCAAAGGCATTTGTTGTCACATCAATATAGATTTTCCCTTTATATAGCGGATACATCAGGTTGTCAATCTGGTCAAATTCGATTACATAAGTATCCCTGTCGTCAATTGAGGTTATACCGGCAAGCTTATAGGTATAATATTCAAAGGATTCGTGGCTAAGTATATCGCCCGGGTTTTTTACTACATCTAGTAAAAGGCTGGTTCTGGGGCCGCCCTGAAGTTTAACAAGTACGGTATCCATTTTTTTGACATCACGACTTTTTCTGCCTTTGTATATTTTCATCCTGTCGAAGTCAAAGGTTGTTCGATATGGAGCTTTGTAAACATCCAGTACAGCTTCCGATACAGAAACATATTTCTTTTTCTGCTGAATAGTTTCACGGTAAAAACCGGTCTGCATTTCGGGGTCACCGCTATAATTGTCAGATGTTTTATCAAGGGCAGCTAATAACAGGCTTTTGGGATCGATAGATCTTACAACTACTTCATCAATCGGCAAATTTTTTATTTTTAAGGAAATGAGGTTTTCCTTATTTACCATATCCTGAATATTCAGAATTTTGTTTTCAAATCCCAGGTGGGTTATTGCCAGCTGTCCGTTTTCTTTTGTGAAGGGAATTTTAATAATAAACTCACCATCGGTATTTGTTACAGTAGCTATACTGGTTTCCCTGACAAAAACGGTAGCAAAAACAATCGCTTCTTCCGTTTCTGCATTCAGTACTTTTCCTGAAATTTCTAAATATTTTAGGGTGTCGTTCCTCTGGGTTTTCTCATTTGTTGCTAACAAACTCAGTGTTGCAAACAAACAAATCATCGTGCTTAATACTATTCGTTTCATGATATTCTTGTTTAGTTTAAATACTGCTATATTTTTCTTGAAAGCTTTCATGTTGTTTCTCAATTATAAGACAAAGAAGCTTTTGGGTGCACGTATTAAATTATTTAAAATATTTATAAAACAAAGAATATCAAATTGATATAAAAATATGTTTTTCAGGTAAAACCAGAAAAACTGTGCTGAATTGGTTTTTCTGGTGTTTTAATTTGAAGGAAGAAAATGATACAGAAATCAGGGCTATGTAATTGTTTAACCAGCTATTCCTCGCTCCTGGTGAAAGGAACAAAACGAACAGGGATGAGCTTAACCTGCTTTGTATTACCATTTTTCTTTTCTAGCAGAACCAGGTTTTGCGAGCCGTGCGATGGACCTACAGGTATAATCATTCGACCACCTTCTGCCATTTGTTTTAATAGTTCAGGAGGTATAGCTTCAACATTTGCGGTTACAATTATCGCATCAAAAGGAGCATGTTCTTTCCATCCATAATAGCCATCGCCGATTTTTATTGTTATATTTTTGTAATTTAGGTCTTCGATGACCTGCTTTGCTCTTAATCCCAGAGGTTCAAGAATTTCTATGGTATAAACTTCGCTTACAATCTGAGCGAGAATTGAAGCCTGGTAACCCGATCCGGTGCCAATTTCAAGAACTCTGTCTGTTTTCTTGAGTTTAAGACTTTCGGTCATGAATGCAACAATAAAAGGTTGCGAAATTGTCTGATCAAAACCAATTGGAAGAGGTGCATCGTTATAGGCAAAAGGTACCTGTGCATCTGGAACGAATTTGTGCCGGGGTACTGTTTCCAAAGCTTTAATTACAGCGTGGTCTTTTACTCCCCTTGCTATTATTTGTTCTTTAACCATTTTTTTTCTGGCTTCGGCATACTCATCAATTTGAAATGGGAGGGTGATGAATAGTAAAACAATGAGAAGTACTTTTGTCATACAGGTAATTGGATTTTGCTGAAAATTACAAAAAAATCTCCGCCTGTGACAAATTTTAACAGCAATAAAATAAATGCACCATTTATAATGGTA
>JAFGVA010000210.1 GCA_016938235.1 Bacteroidales bacterium
AAAACAGAAAGAATATAAAAAGGTTTATGGCAGTCAACTAACGCTTGACTTCTGATACCTCGGGGCTCTGCCCCGGGGTTGTTCATTGAATCTTGCTTTAGCTCCTATGATGAAAGAAGTAGGAGGTATTGCTGAAGCCGGAATGGATGAGGCAATGGGGGAAATTGCCAGCGATGCACCTCAAGTTCTACCCTTAATTCAGAAATTATTTGGCGGTAGTATGGCTGCCTTGGAACATCTTACTGAGTTAGCTATTGTGAACCTTTTATGTTCGGCAATTGCTTTGTTTGGAGTTATCAAAATGTGGCAGCTGAAAAAGTATGGCTTTTACCTTTTTGTTGGCGGTAAAGTAGTTATTATTATTACTCCAATGATTCTTATTGGTGGTTTAGTAGGCAGCATGACACTTTTTGGCGCTATCTTTCCAATAGCTTTCATCGTGATGTATGCAGTGAATCTTAAAGCAATGGAATAAATTGTTTTAATGAGATATTTTTTAATGCCCTTGTACCTTTGGTGTGAGGGTTTTTTTGTGATCAGTGATCGGTGATCGGTAATCAGTGATCAGTGGTCGGTTAACTAGAAACTTTAAACCTTGAACTTTGAACTTTGAACTTTGAACCAGAAACTTAATGCTCTCCCGATATCTCAATCAACCGGCTCCTGTATACCGAGAATAGTTTTGATTTTGATAAAAAGCCGACATATTCTCCTTTTTTCAATACCGGGAGGTTCCAGCTACCTGTTTCTTCAAATTTTTCCATTACTTCGTCCATCGGTTCGTCCGGTTCGACATAAGCAGGAGGCAGGTACATTAAATCCCTGACATAAGTATTGTCATATAAGTCGGTATTGAAGATAACATGTCTGATATCGTCAAGCAAAACAACTCCTACAAGCATCTTGTTTTTTACAACAGGGAATATATTTCTCTTTGAGCTTGCAATAGCATCAATCAGCACTTTTAGTTTATTATCGGGGTGAACAGTTTGAAAATCTTTTTCAATTATCTGCCCCATGTCAATAAGTGTAAGAACAGCCTGGTCTTTGTGGTGTGTAATTAATTCTTTGCGGGCCGCGAGGCGCATGTGGTAAATCGAATGAGGTTCGAAATACATAATAGTAATAAAAGCAATGGTTGCAGTAATCAATAAAGGTATAAAAAGTGCGTATCCACCTGTAATTTCAGCAATAAGGAAAACTGCGGTTAGAGGAGCATGCATAACCCCGGCCATCATTCCTGCCATTCCAACAAGAGCAAAGTTTCTTTCAGAAACGCCTATGAAATTGAAAATATTAAGAATTTTAGCCAGAAGGTAGCCTGCAACACCGCCCATAAACAGGGTAGGGGCAAAGATACCACCTACACCTCCTGCGCCTGTTGTTATTGCCGTGGCAAAAACTTTAAATATCAGTATCAGTACGAAAAACAATATCATTATCCAGAATTTATCTGAATGATTGTAAAACATGCTTCCAAGCGTTAATTCATCAGAATTGCCATTAAGCAATGCGTTAAGTGTATCGTAACCTTCACCATACAATGGAGGTAATAAAAGTATCATCAGGCCAAGCAGCGTACCGCCTATAATCCATTTTGCGTAGGAATTTTTCAGGTTTCCGATTACTTTCTCTATCCACATGGTTACTCTTGTAAAATACAGCGATATAAACCCGGTAAATATTCCCAGGAGAATGTAAAAAGGGATGTTTTTCAACAAAAACTCATTTACCATTGTAAAATGAAATATTTCACCTTTCCCCATAAAGAAATAGGCAATGGTAAGACCAGTAACTGCTGATATTAACATAGGAACCAGTGACCACATAGTCAGATCAAGCATTAAAACCTCAAGGCCAAAAATTACTGCAGCTATAGGAGCCTTAAAAATTCCGGCAATAGCGCCGGCGGCACCACATCCAATAAGTATTATTTTAGTTTTGTAGTTTAATTTGAATAATTTTCCAAACGACGAACCCAATGAGGAGCCGGTTAACACAATCGGAGCCTCAAGTCCTACAGAACCACCAAATCCAACAGTAATTGCACTTGCAATTAACGATGTAAAGTTATTGTGACTTTTTATTGAGCCACCTTTTCTGGAAATGGCAAATAATATCCTGCTTACACCATGCCCAATATTATCTTTAACAAAGTACTTAACATATAACATGGTTAGTAAGATTCCCGCCAAAGGGAAAAACAGGTAAATGAAGTTTACATTATCCAGAACCTTATTGTTTAGCAGAAAATGGTGTATGAGGTGTACCACGTTTTTAAGCAGAACAGCAGCCAGACCACTCACAATGCCAATAATAAAGCTTAAAATATAAACAAATTGGCGGTGTTTCAGGTGCTTTTCTTTCCAAATGATAAAATCAGACAGAAAACGTACTCCAAACGATCTCATTGATAATCAGATATGTTGAATGTTGAAAAAACTGAGCTTGCGAAATTAATATAAATATATAGAAATTAAGCAATTGTAGGCGAAACTTGTTCTAGTAATCTATTTTAAAATTATTCTAAAAAGACTCTGTGTTTCTTTATGTAAGTATCGAGATGAAAATTTTTACTGGGAGGCACAGAGCTTTCACTGATTTGCCCGATGAAACTATTTAGTGGCTGCAAGAAAATTTAAAATTTATGTTTCAGGCGATAGAATCATTTGATTGATTTTTTGTTGACATAATTTGCTAAGAATAAATTTTGATTATTAACTTTAATAGATAGCAAACATTAAAGAATATGGAACTTATTAAATGGAATAATAAATACAATTTAGGCATTGAAATTATAGATCAACAACATCAAAATCTCGTAAAGATTATAAACGATTTTTATGCCGAATTAAAAACAAAAACCAACGATGCTTTAATTGCAGAACTTATTGATAAAATGAAAGATTACATCGAATATCATTTTAAGTCTGAAGAAGAAATGCTTGAAAAGAATAGTTATCCAAACATCGAAGCTCATAAAACACAACACAAAGAGTTTGTTAAAAAAGTGAAAAGCCTTAAGAGCAGATATCGTAAAGGTGAAATAATTTTATCATTCGAGGTTACTTCATTTTTAAAGGAATGGTTAATGCAACACATATTGGTTTCTGATAAAGAATATACAAAGTATATAAAAGCCTAAGATTAATTTGCAATAAAAGTGTTTTTGCAGAAATGTTGGTAAATAAGAAATAGGAATAATGTCAATGTGTTTAAAGACGCAATAAAACTCTGTGAAACTTTAAACGAGCTCTGTGGTTCTTTGTGTAACTATTGAGAAGAATTATATCACAGAGTTACACAGAGATTACGCAGAGCTACACAAAGTAAATAAGTATCTAATGTTCAGAAAAGTCTTTAAGTAGATCCCGGTAGGCCGAGAATAACTTTGCTCTCGATATAAATCCAAAATATTTGCCATGATCAATTACAACAATATTGTAAGCACCGCTCTCCTGGAACTTAACGGCCACCTCCTCCATAGAGTCCGTTGTGAAAATAACAAACTCAGGTAAAAACATTAAATCACGTATTAAAACATCATCATAAAGTTCATTGTAAAACATAATGTGGCGAATGTCGTCAAGCTTAATCATACCCCTGAAAGTTCCGTCTTCCTCAACTACGGGGAAAATGTTTCTGTGAGCAAATTTTATCACATTTATTAAATCTCCCAAAGTCTGTTTCGGACGAATAATGTTGAAGTCAGTTTCAATAAGCTCTTTCACATTCATCAGCATTAGCAGGGCTTTGTCTTTATGATGCGTCAACAACTCACCACGTTTGGCAAGCTGAATTGTATATACCGAATTGGTAACAAATATCTTGGTGGTAGCATACGAAATTGTGGAAACAATCATTAAGGGCACAAATAACTCATAACCCTTGGTTAGTTCTGCAATCAGGAAGATTGAAGTGAGTGGAGCATGAATAACTGCGGCTATCATTCCTGCCATCCCTACAAACGCAAGGTTTGTAGCTGATATTTCGTAGCCTGAAACCTGCGCCACATTGGCAAATAACAGACCGGCAATAGCGCCGGAGAAAAGCGAAGGGGCAAAAATTCCACCTATTCCTCCGCTGCCAAATGTTAAAGATGTAGCAACAACTTTCATTAACAATACTACAAGAAATAAAATAATGGTAACAACAATATTTCCTTCCAGGTTTGCATATTGCGTATGTTCAAAAAGAAAATTATAATCTCCGCGCAGACTGGAGTTTATTTCTTCATAGCCCTCACCATAAAGCGAGGGGATGAAAAATATCATTATACCCAGCAACGATCCGCCAATTATAAGGCGTGTAAAGCTATTCTCAATCTTTTCAAAGCTTGCTGAAATAAACAGGTACACTTTTGTAAAATAGAATGCAACAAGGCCGGTGAAAATTCCAAATACAGCATAAATCCATATATGGTCCAGGCTGAAAGGCTCATTTACAGTAAATGCATAAAGGTGATTTTGTCCAAGAAATAAATACGAAGTTATAACTGCGGTTACCGAACTTAAAAGCAAGGGAACAATTGCCGACATAGTGAGGTCGAGCATAATTACTTCGAGCGCAAAAACAATGGCTGCAATTGGTGCTTTAAATATGGCTGCCATGGCGCCGGCACAAGCACAACCTAACAATAAAGTAACTTGTTTGTAATTCAATCCGAAAAGTCGTCCAATGTTAGAGCCTATAGCTGCCCCTGTAGCAACAGTTGGTCCTTCAAGTCCTACAGACCCGCCAAATCCAACAGTGAGTGCACTTGTAATTATTGAAGAATATAGGTTGTGAGGTTTCATCTTGCCCCAATTCTTCGATATGGCGAATAAAACCCCAGGTATACCGTGTCTTACAGGATTTCGGTTTATGTATTTAATGAATAAAATTGTGAGTAGAATACCAATTGTGGGGAAAACAATGTACCAATATCCACTTTGTACATCAGCCAGTTTACTTAAATTTGTCTCAATAAGGTGAACAAGGTTCTTTATTGTAACAGCTGCTAAACCAACAGCCAGTCCAATAACTACCGACAAAAACATAATTAACTGACGATCATTGATGTGATTGTTACGCCAGGTTAAGAATCTGTCGGATAATTGGTCTGTTTTCATCGGGAGCCAAATATACCTATATAAGGTAGTGAATAAAAATAAAAAATTGCGATTTTTACAACATGAAGAATTTTCAGAATAATTCTATTTGCAGAATATTTGATATTGAGTACCCCGTGATACAGGGAGGGATGGTTTGGTGTAGTGGTTACAAGCTGGCTTCGGCCGTAAGCAATGCAGGTGGCCTGGGTTTGCTTGGTGCCGGTTCTATGACCCCCGAATTGCTTGAAGAGCATATTATTAAATGCAAGCAGTCAACAGAAAAACCTTTCGGGGTAAATTTGCCACTTATACATCGGAATGCTCCGGCCTTAATAGAGGTTATTTTAAAACAAAAGGTGAAAATTGTATTTACTTCAGCCGGAAATCCTGCCCAATGGACACAGGTATTAAAGGCTTCCGGATGTAAAGTTGTGCATGTTATTGCCAATTCAAGGTTTGCTCAGAAAGCTGCAGACTCAGGTGTTGATGCAATTGTTGCCGAGGGTTTCGAAGCCGGCGGGCATAACGGACGCGAAGAAACTACCACTTTTTCGCTTCTCCCAATAATCAGAAAAGTAACAGATAAACCCATCATCGCTGCCGGAGGAATGTACGACGGAAGCTCAATGCTTGCTGCATTTGCACTTGGTGCTTCGGGCATACAGCTTGGAAGCCGCTTTGCCGTATGCGAAGAATCTTCGGCGCACGAAAATTTCAAAAAATACGTTATTGATTCAGAAGAGGGCGTAACACGTTTGCTCATGAAAAGACTCATACCTGTTCGTTTAATGCTAAACAGTTTTGCAAAGCAGGTTGTTGAGGCTGAAGCATCGGGAGCCAGCATGAAGCAATTAACTGATTTGCTGGGATCAGGAAGATGTAAAAAGGGTGTTTTCGAGGGAGATTTAGAAGAAGGTGAGTTGGAGATTGGACAAATCGCAGCCCGAATCAATAAAATGGAAAGTGCTGCTGAAATTGTAAATAATATAGTAGACACTTATTTTTCAGAATTAAACAGAATTTGTGGTTAAGAAATTCTTCTTCATATTGGCATTTGTTGTTTCTTGTCTTTACGGACAGGAACCTGAAATTGATATTCCCAGAATTAAATATGTTTCTGTAAATGTGAATACCGGAAACATAGAAATTAAGTTTGAAAAATCGGAAACACCAGAGGTTGAATATTACACTGTTAATTACGAAAAATATACAGGCAATAATCCCATGCCCAGCTGGGTTGAAATACCCGGGATTGTTATCGGTAAAAATGATATTCCCTTCGTATCCTTTAGTACCGATCTGATTGATGTAAGCATAGACACAACACCGGTAGCCTTTGCCGTTGAAGCTCATGTTGACGATATTACCAGCAGTCAGGTTGATTTATTGGCATGGGACAGTACTATACTTCTTAAGGGACAATATGATACTTGTCTTTCGCAGATTACCCTAAGTTGGAATAAATACGATTTCAACATGTGGAGCTTTGACGAATTTGTTTACCGGATTTATGTATCTGAAAATGGTGGTCCTTATCTTGTAAATACTACTGTTACAAAATATATCACAGAATTTACCCTGACAAACTTATTGCCTGATAACGATTATTCTATTTATGTTTGCGCCATTCCTGGATTTCCGGGAGAACGTTCAGATTCTGTAACCTCAACCCGCATCGATATCAATACCTATATGGCTCGTATTCCAGATTATATTTATGAAGATTATGCCACCTATACAAATGGAAATGTGGAAGTTCAGTTTACGGTCGATCCAAATGCCGAGCTGGAACAATATATGGTTTTAAGATCAACAGCTATTTCAGGCACATACGATACTGTTGCGGTATTACCATCGGTTAATGGGAAAGTGAACTATATTGATGATGTTGATTTTTTATCAGGCCCATACTATTATCGTTTGCTGGCTTTTAACTATTGCGGTATTTTAGTTGAAGAATCTGAATGGCCGGTAGCGAATATTGTTATGGTAAACACCGGGGAGCCTTTACAACCTGAATTATTCTGGAACAATGGATTCAATTTAAATAGCGGAAGTGAAGAGTTTATTTTAGAACGCCGTTTTGGTGATGAAGATTTTCAACAACTTTCACAATTAAATACCACAAACTATACCGATAATGAAATAGAAACATTGGTTGGCGTAAGCATTTCGCATAATGTGTGTTACAGGCTTACTGCTATTGAACACAACTATTCTGGAACAGCGGATTATCAAAGTGTTTCTAACACTGTTTGTATTGAATTACCAATAAATCTACGATTCGAATACGATGCTTTTATCCCCGGAGATCCTATGAATGGCACTTTCGGTCCGGTAATGGATTTCCCCCCTGATGAGTTTTCTTTCAAGATTCAGGACAGGAATGGCCGGGTTGTTTATGAATCAGAAGATGCTGCAGATTGCCTCTGGGATGGCACGTTTAATGGAGCCAATGTCTCAATGGGAGCCTATATGTATGTGGTGCAGTACCGAATTGGAAACGGAAAACGCCAAACAATCAGGGGTGGACTGGCTGTAGTTTATCCATAGTTATCAACAAGCCGGATTTTTCTAAACCGAATTTCACTATTTTTGTTTCCTTTACCGGGGGGGTAATGTAACTTTGTATCATGGAAGTATCTCAGGAAATAGGGGAAGCGCAAATCAACCAGCAATTTGAAGAAATGTTGTCGGGTTGTGCCAGGTGTACCGATGAAGGCAAGGTGATGATCAGAAAAGCCTTTAAAGTGGCTTATGATGCCCATAAAGGTATGTTGCGGAAATCCGGAGAGCCATACATTATTCACCCCTTAAGTGTTGCCAAAATTGTCAGTCACGATCTAGGTCTGGGTGCGAAATCCATTACTTGTTCGCTCTTACACGATGTTGTTGAAGACACAGATTATACCCTTGAAGATATTGAAAGGCTTTTTGGCGAAAAAATAGCCTCAATCATTGACGGCTTAACCAAAATATCGGGTGCTTTTGATAATAAAAGCAGTCTGCAGGCAGAGAATTTCCGAAAGATGCTTCTGACACTATCCGACGATGTAAGGGTTATATTAATAAAAATAGCCGACCGGTTGCACAACATGCGGACATTACATAGCATGCCTCCGCATAAACAAATGAAAATCTCCAGCGAAACCATTTACTTGTATGCCCCACTCGCACATCGTTTGGGATTGTATAGTATAAAAACCGAACTGGAAGATTTAAGCTTAAAATACCGATACCCGAAAATATACGAAGAATTGTCGCAAAAGCTTAAACAAAACGAACATGAACGTCAGGCTTTTATGGAGGAGTTTAAGCGTCCTATCGAAGAACGTTTAAAATCGTACGGTCTAAAATATGAGATTGAAGGGCGACATAAGTCTATCTATTCCATCTGGCAGAAAATGCAAAACAAGAATGTTCCCTTCGAGGAGGTTTTTGATTTGCTTGCGATAAGAATTGTTTTTGACCCTGATGACAGGTTGCCGGAGAAAACACAGTGCTGGAATATCTATTCATTGATAACCGATATTTACATGCCAAAACCTGAGCGTATCAGGGATTGGGTCAGCACTCCAAAGGCAAATGGTTATGAGGCTTTACATGCCACAGTAATGGGGCCGAAAGGTACCTGGGTTGAGGTTCAGATACGTTCGAGACGCATGGACGAAATAGCTGAAAGAGGCTTTGCAGCACACTGGAAATACAAACAAACTACCGATCAGGAATCTGAACTTGATAAGTGGCTTAAGCAAATTCGGGAATTGCTTGAAGATCCGAATTCCGATGCCCTTGAATTTCTCGACGATTTCAAACTAAATCTCTTTGCATCGGAAATAATGATATTTACCCCCAAGGGTGAAATAAAAACCCTTCCGGCAAATGCAAATGCACTTGATTTTGCCTACCATATTCATAGCGAAATTGGCCATAAGGCAATTGGCGCCAAAATAAATCACAAATTGGTATCCTTGCATCACCTGCTAAAAAGCGGCGACCAGGTTGAGATTATCAGTTCCGATAAAGCGCAGTCGAGGATTGAGTGGATGAATAAAGTTAATACAGCAAAAGCAAAATCAGCTATCAAAGCCTATTTGAAAGGCGAAACAAAGAACCGTATTGAGAAAGGGAAACAAATACTTGATCAGAAGCTTGAAGCTATAAAACTAAAACCAAGCAACAGGATATTCAGAAAACTACTTCCAAACTACGAGGTAGCCTCGAAAGATGAACTCTATAGCAAGATAGCAATTGGCATTATTTCCCTTGACGATCTGAAAAAAGTTCTGAAAAAGAATACAAAAAACAAGTGGATACGCTATTGGAGTCTCCAATTTAAAGCTGACAAAGATTCACAACAGGAACTAGATGAATTGGATGAACAGGAATCCACTCCAAAGAAAAAAAAGGAACCTGTGTACTTAAGGGAGTCAACGGAATCCAATGAGCTAAACTACACTATAGCTAGTTGCTGTCATCCTATTCCGGGTGATGAAGTTATTGGATTTAAAGACGATTATAACCAGATAATAATTCATAAAAACAAATGTAACGAAGCCGTAAAACTTTCTTCAAGCTATGGCGACAGAATTGTGGATGTGCTCTGGACTACACATAAAATTTATTCTTTCCTTATTAAAATATCTTTATCAGGCTCCGACAGGTTTGGTATGTATAACGATATTACAACAGTTATTACTAAACAGCTTAACGTGAATATGCGCAATATCAATTTAGAAAGTCACGATGGCATTTGGGAAGGAACCATTGAACTTTATGTTCATAATACAAAAGACTTGAATAACCTGATAATGAACCTTGGAAAAGTAAAAGGCGTTAATTCTGTTAAACGCGTTGAAAAGATTAAAACATAGGTTCGTCAAAATTATTTGTGGCTTGTTTATACAGCACTTAAACTTTTCGAAAAATATATTATATTAGCACCTTATTTTTAATTAGTCTAAGTTATGATCTCTTCTGAGACCAAAGAAACAGTGAAAAAAATTTTTACTGACTATTTAGAAAAGAAAGGGCATAGAAAGACACCTGAACGTTATGCCATTCTGGATGAGATATATTCTCGTGATGGTCATTTTGATATTGAGACGCTGTACATTTACATGAAAAATAAAAATTACAGGGTTAGCAGGGCTACACTTTATAATACAATTGAATTATTACTCGATTGTAATCTTGTTGTAAAACATCAGTTTGGAAAAAATATTGCCCAGTTTGAGAAAGCTTACCAATGCTTACAGCACGATCATCTGATCGATATAGACAATGGTGAAGTTATTGAATTTTGTGACCCCCGTATGCAGGAAATAATAAGAACGGCTTGTGAGTTAAATGGCTTTGATGTTTCACACCATTCGTTATATATCTACGGTAAAAAGAAAATTAAATAAATCTGTTTTTTCCTTAGCTGTTTTCTTCTTTTCGAATACTTATCATCATTTTTTGCCAGTTATCAACATTAGAATATTTGATGGCAAAAAAATTAGTACCTTGCCTTGGTTTTAATTTTTGAATATCATTTTGAGATAGAAAAGTCAATGATATAATCTATGTTAAAAAAAATCCTATTAATAAGATTTATTTATGAAAGTTGATGTAATTCTTGGACTTCAGTGGGGAGATGAGGGAAAAGGTAAGATTGTGGATGTATTAACTCCGAAATATGATGTGATCGCCCGTTTTCAGGGTGGCCCGAATGCAGGCCATACCTTAGAGTTTAATAATATTAAGCATGTTTTGCATACCATTCCATCAGGTATCTTTCGTGAAAACCAGGTTAATATTATAGGTAATGGGGTTGTAATAGACCCGATAATTTTCAAGAAAGAAATTGATGCGCTTAAGAAGATAAATGTAGATATTTCAACACAACTTTTTATTTCTAAAAAAGCACATCTTATTATGCCGTCTCACCGTATTCTGGATGCTGCTTCTGAAGCTTCGAAAGGCAAAACAAAAATTGGTTCTACACTTAAAGGTATAGGTCCTGCTTATATGGATAAAACAGGGCGTAACGGGCTACGCGTTGGCGATGCAGTAAATGAAGGTTTTAAGGAAAAATACGATGCATTACTTCAGAAACATGTAACTATACTTGAACAGTACGATTTTGAATACAACCTGGCAGAATTTGAAAAAGGATGGCTTGAAGGTATCGAAGTTTTAAAAAGCTTTGAAATAGTAGATAGTGAGCATTTTATAAATAAGCTTTTAAAAGAAGGAAAAACTGTTCTGGCTGAAGGTGCACAGGGTACCTTGCTCGATATCGATTTTGGCTCCTATCCCTATGTAACATCTTCAAACACTATTTGTGCCGGAGCCTGCACCGGACTTGGGGTTTCACCCAACAGAATCGGTGAAGTATTTGGTATTTTTAAAGCTTATTGTACCCGTGTAGGTAGTGGTCCTTTTCCAACAGAACTGCATTGTACAACGGGTGAGGAGTTAAGAGCAAAAGGAAATGAGTTTGGAGCAACAACAGGTCGTCCAAGGCGTTGTGGCTGGCTTGATTTACCTGCACTAAACTATTCTATAATGCTAAATGGCGTAACGCAGTTAATAATGATGAAAGCCGATGTGCTTTCCGGCTTTGAAAAAATAAAAGTTGCAACAGCTTATAAATTAAATACAGGAGAAGTTATTTCCGATTTTCCTTACGACATAGAGTTGGTTACCGATGTTGTTTATGACGAGCTGCCGGGTTGGACCGAAGAGGAACTCAAGGGAGTAGATTCAAAAGAAAAAATGCCTAAGAACCTGAAAGACTATATTCGTTACATCGAAGAAAAAACCGGTGTTTCAATTACCTATCTTTCATTAGGACCCAATAGAGATCAAACCGTAATATTGAAGTAATAAATTTGTTTTTATTATATATGAAAGCCGGTTAAGATCCGGCTTTTTTTGTTTAATTGTGGTGCCTGATTCAAGTTTAAAACTTGAATCTGTGTTAAGGGACTTTATGTTCCTCGTTTTTTCTTTCACTATTCGTTGTGAGATTTTGAGCTTCTCTGTGTCTCTCTGTGAAATAAATATATTTTCCACAGAGGAACTCAAAGGCATCACAGAGTTGCACAGAGAATATTTCCCTTGATGCTTCCATAACTGCTTCAAGTTTGCAACTTGGAGCGGATATTTTCTGATAAGATATATTTAGGATATTAAAAGTTTTTCCTGAATGCCTCAATTCCTGCTCTCATAGATTTAAATGCAAAAAGGTCGGGGTTAAGCTCGTTTTTATCAAGAAAAACTACTTCTGCTATTTCAGATTTTTCCAGTTCAAAATTGTCGTTATCAATTTCTGCAGTAAAAAAGCTGTCGCAGGTAGAATAGGTAATTCCCTTGTATTTATAAGTGTTCGGGGATGAGCACAGATAAGTAATATTATTTATCTCAGCCCTAAGTTCCTCATTAATTTCCCTATATAGTGCTTGTTCTAAAGACTCATTCGGATCGACAAATCCTCCCGGGAAATCCAGAAGACCTTTACCGGGATCACGATTTCTTCTTACAGCAAGCACTTTATCCTGAAAAGTAATGATACCGGCAACTGCAGCAGCAGTATTTTGAAAAAAAGTCCAGTCGCAATTTTCGCAACTGTATTTTTTTATCCCGTCGAATGTTATTCTTTCTTCGCCACATTTTGGGCAACTCTTAAACAGAACCATATCTATTTAATTTGACTTGATGGTTTCTCCAGTCCGTGAGCATGAGGCCCGGTTTCCTGTTTTCTTAACAAATAACTAAAAACTAAACCAATAATGCCCAGTATACTTAAAGCCCACATTCCGTTATTATAACCGGTAGGATTATCAACAGATGCTCCTGAAATATCATTTAGTTTACCTAGTAGGTAAGCAAAGAAAGCTACACCGATTTGTTGTATCAATGTCATCAGAGCATAGGCTTTTCCGAGCTTTTTTTCCTCAACAATATAAGCAACAGATGGCCACATTACAGCAGGTATTAATGAAAAAGCAATTCCCATCATGGTTACCGGAATAAAAAGATTCAAATTTCCGTAAGCTAATAACAAATAAACCGGAAGGATAATTATTGAGCCTATAAACATCATTAAGGCTCGTTTACCTATTTTGTCAATAAGCAAACCAATAAACGGAGTTGCAAACATGGATGCCACAATTACCATACTGTTTAATTGTCCGGCTAGTTGATGGGATACTCCATGTGCTTCAACAAAAAAAGTGGGAGCAAAGCCCCGGAATGGAAAAATTGCTGAATAAAATGTAACACATAAAATTACTACATACCAAAAAGATGGAGAAAAATTAAAGAGTGTTTTTAATTCCAGCTTATCAGTTTCGCCACCTTCACCCAGGATAAATTTTTTCTGAGTATATTTTTCAATTAAATAATAAATTATACCACCAATAGCACAAAGTGCACCTATAATTGATGCCATATAAAGTGCGGGTTGCCAACCCATTTCGTATATTGTCTTACCCCATGTTGGTGACCAGTCGGCAGCATACGAACCAGCTCTGGCTATAAAAAGGTTGACTCCAAGTGCAAACCCAAGTTCCTTGCCTTTAAACCATTTCGCTAATGCTACTGTTATAGCAACAATAAGAGGTTCTGCACCAAGGCCAAGAAGAAATCTTCCGGCTAATATTACAATAAAATTACCAGAAAGTGCAGTAACTAATCCTGCAGCTGATGCTATTAACCCGAAAAGCAGGATAGATATTTTAGTTCCATATTTATCAATAAAAATTCCACTGAAAAATAATACGATAACAGCTGCTATACTATAACTTGTGTAAAGCCATCCGATGTGTGTTTGAGAGAAGCCTAATACATCAATGAAATCTTTTGCAACATATGCTACGCTATCATACAAATAGTAATTGCCAAACATGGCCAAACTTGCAACCAAAAGAGCTATCCACCTTAACCAACCAGGAATTTTTATAGTATCCATTAAATTTTCATTGTTTTGATCTGGCCAAATATAGAGGCTTTTATTTTTATTCTACATGACATAACTTAGAAAATCCTGTATAATCCGGAATTATTGTTAATTGAATAACAATTAAGCTAAAATACTTCCTTTTTTAAAAATATATCACCAATTTTGCACGCGCAAATCTTGATAAAAGTCATAATTAATAAAAAAAATAAGATATGATTAAAAGTCCGTTACAGATAGCGAGGGAAGCTTATAAACCAAAACTTCCCGGATCTTTAAAAGGTACTGTTAAAATTGTTGAAGGCGAAAAGACAAAATCGGTTGCTGATCAGGCTGAGATTGAGAAAATGTTTCCAAATACCTACGGAATGCCAATACTTACCTTTGAAGCAGGTAAAGCCGAGGAGGTTCCTACTGTGAATGTAGGCGTAATTCTTTCTGGTGGACAAGCTCCCGGTGGACATAATGTTATTGCCGGTTTATTTGACGGTATTAAAGCCCTGAATTCAAACAGCAAATTATATGGATTTCTGGGTGGCCCATCGGGTTTAACCGACAACAAATACGTTGAACTAACTTCTGATATTATTGATCATTACCGCAATACCGGCGGATTTGATATTATTGGTTCGGGAAGAACAAAGCTTGAGAAAACAGAACAATTCGACAAAGGTCTTGTAAACTGTAAAGCATTAGGAATAAACGCACTGGTTGTTATTGGTGGCGATGACTCAAACACAAATGCCTGTGTTTTAGCCGAATATTATAAAGCTAAAGATTCTGGTGTTCAGGTTATTGGTTGTCCGAAAACTATCGATGGTGACCTTAAAAACGAGATGATTGAAACCTCATTTGGTTTTGATACAGCTTGTAAGGTATACTCTGAACTTATCGGTAACATTCAGCGCGATGCCAATTCAGCAAAAAAATACTGGCACTTCATTAAATTAATGGGCCGCTCAGCATCGCATATTGCATTGGAATGTGCATTGCAAACCCAGCCAAACATTACAATTGTTTCTGAAGAAGTTGAAGCAAAAAAGCAAACGCTTGATGATATTGTGAAATACATTGCCGAAGTAATTGCAAAACGGGCTGCCAATGGTGATAATTTTGGAACTGTTTTAATTCCTGAGGGATTAATCGAATTTGTTCCTGAAATGAAGGTGCTGATTTCTGAACTGAATGATTTAATGGCAAAGAAAGAAGCTGAACTTAGCTGCATAGAATCGAGTCAGGAAAAAAGAGAATTTATTTCCGAATCTTTATCATCCGAATCTTCCAACGTGTATTCAAGTCTCCCAAATGATATAGCCGATCAGCTTATTATGGATCGCGATCCTCATGGAAATGTTCAGGTATCGAGAATTGAGACTGAAAAACTGCTTATCCAGATGGTAGCTGCCAGGTTAAAGAAAATGCGTACAAAAGATAAATACCACGGTCAGTTTGGTTCTCAGAATCACTTCTTTGGATATGAAGGCCGTTGTGCTGCTCCATCGAATTTCGATGCTGATTACTGTTATTCTTTAGGTTATACAGCTTCAGTACTTATTGGTTCCGGTAAAACAGGTTATATGTCGTCTGTAAGAAATACAACAGCACCGGCTGACCAATGGATTGCTGGTGGCGTACCAATCACAATGATGATGAATATGGAACGCAGACATGGCGAAATGAAACCTGTAATCCAAAAAGCTCTTGTAGAGTTAGATGGTGCTCCGTTTAAGAAATTTATTGAAAACAGAGAAGATTGGGCAGTTAATACAAAATATATTTACCCTGGTCCAATTCAATATTTCGGACCAACAGAAGTTTGTGATTTACCAACAAAAACGCTGACTTTAGAACAAAGCAAATAATAAAAATTGCTTATTTTTATACTAAACAGGACCCCTGGTCCTGTTTTTTTATTTTTAGAGGTTTGCAGGGGAATAAAACTTTTCTTAATTTAATCGGGCAAGCAATATATAAAAACAAATCCTATGGCCACAATAAAAAAGAAGAAAGGAACAATAGCAATTTTAACCGGGGGAGGTGATGTTCCTGGTCTTAATCCCGCAATACGAGCAATCACTATACGAGCAATTCACGAGGGTTACCAGGTTATTGGTTTACGCCGTGGATGGGCCGGTATTCTTGAGTTTGTTCGTGATAAGAAAGCTGATAACAGCGATAAATATCAGGTGCTTACCGAAGAAATTGTTAACCGGGCCGGTAGAACCGGAGGTACTTTTCTTCATACTTCGCGTACCAGACCAAGTCATGTTCCGAAAGACGATGTTCCGGAGCAGTATGCAGATAAGTATACCGATGAGGTGAATGATCTTACACCTGAGGTTATCAAAAATCTTGAATATCTGGGAATTGATTACCTTATACCAATAGGTGGTGATGATACACTTAGCTATGCTGTGCGGTTATATGCCGAAGGCGTAAAGGTGGTTGCTATTCCAAAAACAATGGATAACGATGTGCCTGGAACTGATTATTGTATAGGTTTCAGTACATGTGTAACCCGAACTATACAAATGTGTAATACTTTAAGAACATCGGCAGGTTCTCACGAAAGGGTACTTGTGTTGGAGGTTTTTGGTCGCTATGCAGGGTTCACAGCCATGATACCTACAATGGCAGGTGCAGCCAACCGTTGTGTTATTCCTGAATATAAATTCGATGTTGACAGGCTTACACAGTTGCTTGTTGAAGATCGGATGAAGAATCCCAGTAAATATTCAGTAGTTCTTGTTTCCGAAGGTGCTATGTTATCAGGCGATTCAGAAATGATTTACCGTTCAGCAGAAAAAGATGCTTACGGACATGCAAAATTAGGTGGAATCGGAGATTTGGTGTCCCTGAAAATAAAAGAACTTTCGCCTCAGTATAACAAAGGGAAAAAAGTAAATGTTATTAACCAGCAACTGGGATACCTGGTTCGCGGGGGAGATCCGGATGCAATAGATTCCATTGTTCCAATGGCCTATGGCAACCTTGCTCTCGATTTAATTTTAAAGGGAATACATGGCCGCCTGGTTGTATTGAGAAACGGACGTTACGATAATGCTCCAATTGATGTTGTAACAAGCACAAACAAAAAGATTGATGTAAAAAGGCATTACAATGCCGACAGACTCAGACCTTATTATAAAAGTTTTGAATTTCAGCCATTGTTTTTAATGACTGGCGGAAGTTAGGAATTAAGAATGTAAACAAAACAATAAGGCTGCTTGATAAATATCAGGCAGCCTTTTTTGTTATTCTTTTAGCCCAAAAGAATAATTAATTTCATCCTTAATTTCTCTTCACATGCACCCATGCTTTAGGGGTTACATTGTCTCTGAAAACAGCAATGTCGTTAACAGCTGTCTGATAATTGTTGTATGATTGAGCAGAAACCCTATAGTAACCTATTGAAGAAGAGTATATAATTTGTGGTGCATAGCCTAAATCCAGCATTTTGGTTGCATATTTATAGGCTAACTTTTCACTTATAAAACTACCTACAACCATATAAAATTTTTGGTCGGTATAGCCATATAAAGGTTCATTTGGTTTTACAGGTTCAGTTTCCTGAACAATAGTTTCTATTGGCAAAGTGTCAATAGGCTCTACTTCAGGCTCATCTATCATGTATGATGTATCAAGATCGTTGATTGGTGTTTTTTTCGATTTGAAAAGTTTACATGATGTAAGCGATGTTAAAACCAAAACTATTAGCGCTAATCTGATTGTTTTCATGTCGGATTAATTTTTTCTTATACAATATTATACAATAATATGCACTCAAATCAACTATGCTTAAAGATTTTATTAACCATTATAAACTTTTGTATTAATAAAACTTCTTTGTGTTTGTTGATTGCTACTATAATTTTAAAGGAAGTGTTGACTTCTTCTGTTTGAGATTTGTGTCCTGTGTATTGTATTTATCAGTAAATGAGAATGATGCGATTAAATTAAATCACAGGCATCAGCGGGCATCCAGTGTTTTTCCTTGCCTTCCCATTTTACATTGCACCCTATGGGATTGGTTACCGGCACAGAGATTTCTTTACTTGAAGTTAGTTCATTAAGCGACCGGTCTAAATCATTAACAGTCATTTTTGAAGTATCTCTGGGACTATCAACTCCTCTTCCGGTGTAAACTAATTCACGTTTTTTGTTAAAAACAAAAAAATGAGGAGTGCGCAAAGCACCATATTTTTCAGCAATTTCCTGTGTTTTGTCGTATAAATACAACCAGGGGAATTTATGTTCAGCCATTCTGGAAACCATATGTTCAAAATCATCTTCCTGGTATGTGTTTGCGCTGTTCGAATTTATACCAACAAATTTTACCCCTTTATCTGCATACTTATTTGCTGTTTTTCTGGTTACTTCGTCAGATCCAATTACATAGGGGCAATGGTTGCAGGTAAAAAATATCACCAGGTATTCCGAGTTCTTTAAAGATTCTAAGGTATAATAGTTTCCGTCAGTTGCTTTTAAATTAAAATCGACTGCTTTTTCACCAATCTGTAATGTAAATGCCATAATTTAGATTTTAATGGGTTAACATTACTTATTAAACAAATTTTTAGCAGAATGGTTCTGAAAAGTATATTAAAAAAGCCGCAGAAAGCGGCTTCTGTATTTTGTTTAAGTTGGTTTAGTTAGAGTTGTACTTTATAGTCAACAACCGCTTTTAATATAGTTGTTTCCATCAGGTCTTTTCTTAAAACAGCTTTAAATGTCAATGTATATTCATCTGAATTCAGATAATCTTTAAGGTTATCGCTTGTATGCTCAGGATAAATTACTGTTGCATTCATCGGAATTGAATCAATCCAGATAACCTTAATTTCGCTAAGATCATTCGTGCTAAATTTAATTTCAGCACTTTTGAAAGCGTTAAAATTAACTACTCCTGAATCAATTACAATAGAAATACTTTCAACTACAATACTTTCAAGCTTGTCAATGCTACCCTTGTTGTCTTCTATTTCCTGCTCAATGTCAGAGGCAAGGGTTGTCGATACTTGCACGTAGTTGCCTGAATCAGTCGGCGGTACAGTAAATTCAGCACTATGCGAAGTCTGAAAATTAATATCAATAACATCCAGTAAATCAAAATCACAACTTACTGTAAGAAGACCTGCAATGGCAACCAGCATAAATAATCTATAAATACGTTTCATTCTTGTTTGGTTTTTGTTTTCTGGTCATAAAAATAAGTTTATAAAACCAGGTTTTTCCAATAAAATAGACGAAGCGTACACATTTTTACATGAAAGTTGGTTAATCCTAATTAAATGGTGTTTGGTTTAATGAATTTGGTTTTTAATCAATAAAATGAAGCTTTTTTATTTTCTTCACGTAATACAAGCAGAAATAACCCTTTATCAAAATGAATTTTAACTGGAAAGACAATTTAGTATTAATTGCCGAAGATGACCCTATAAATTTCAGATACCTTGAACTTTTACTAAGCAAACGTACAGGGATTCAGATTCTTTGGGCAAAGGATGGACGTGAAGCGTATGAGAAGGCAATTAATCATTCAGGAATCGATATTTTTCTTTTGGATTTACAATTACCGGAACTTAATGGTATCGATGTTTTAAAACTTGTAAAAAAAGCGAATCCGCATTTGCCAATCATCATGCAAACAGCAAACTCATGGAACGACGAAGAAAAAGCTTGTTATGATGCGGGTTGCGATGGATTTTTTCCCAAACCTCTTGATATTAACCTGCTATTACAATTTATCGACGACCTGCTAAAGGTTCAGGCAAATAATAAAACTGTGAAACAAACAGTTGTATAAATAAAATTTTAGCTAAATACCAAAATAAATGTTTGAGTCTGCTTTATGCAGGCTTTTTTTTTGCTTTCCGATAGCTTCATTCAGGTTAGTAAATTATTTATATATTTGAATGTAACCATTTATTAATACTGATGAGAACTCTTATTTCTTTGCTTGAGGAAAGTGCAAAAAAATTCCCTGATAACAATTATGTATACGAAAAAGAAAACGGCATCTATAAGGGATATACCTATATGGAAGTTAAAAAGCGTGTACATAGGTTTGCCGCTGGATTAATGTCATTAGGACTTGTTCCCGGCGATAGAGTTTCATTATTATCAGAAGGCCGGCTTGACTGGATAGCCGGTGAGCTCGGCGTGGCTTATAATGGTGCTATAAATGTGCCTTTGTCAATCAAGCTGACTTCAGAAGAGGTTCTTTTCAGAATAAACCATAGTGGTTCAAAATACCTTGTTACTACCAACAGGCAAATCGAGAAAGTTCTACAGGTAAAATCGAAGTTTAAAACTTTACAGAAAATTATTCTTCTCGATGTTCCGGCTACAAAAGATGAGATGATTGTTGGTATTAACGAAATTATTGACGCTGGACAGCAGTTTCTGGAGCAGGATTCTGAAAAATTCAAAGAACGCTTTGGTAGTGTAAAAGAAGATGATTATGTAAATATCTGCTATACTTCGGGTACCACCGCCGATCCTAAGGGAATAATTCTATCGCACAGAAATTATACTGCAAATATCGAACAAGCCGGAAGTCTTATTAATATCCCTGAATGGTATAAAACACTCCTTATTTTACCCTGGGATCATGCCTTTGCTCATACATGCGGTATTTATACACTTATGAAACATGGAGCCAGTTTATCTTGTGTCGATTTGGGTAAAACTCCTATGGATACATTGAAAAACATACCCATCAATATAAAAGAGTCGCAACCTGTGTTTTTATTAAGTGTGCCAGCTTTAGCCAAAAATTTCAGAAAAAATATTGAAAAAAGCATTCGCCAGAAAGGCCCTAAAGTTGAAAAACTGTTTAATAAAGCAATGGCTTTAGCTTATGCTTATAATGGTATTGGCTGGGACCGCGGTAAGGGATGGAAAATTCTGATGAAACCTTTATATATGCTTTACGATAAAATTCTTTTCAGCAAAATAAGGGAAGGTTTTGGCGGGAAGCTTGAGTTTTTTATCGGTGGTGGCGCCTTGCTCGACATTGAATTGCAGCGTTTCTTTTATGCAATCGGAATTCCCATGTTTCAGGGGTATGGATTAAGCGAAGCAGCTCCTGTAATTTCATCCAATTGCCCTCATAAGCATAAATTAGGCTCATCGGGTATTTTAGTAGAAAATCTGGATGTTAAAATTTGCGATGAGGATGGAAATACGCTGCCTGTTGGCCAAAAAGGAGAAATTGTGGTGAAGGGAGAAAACGTAATGAAGGGCTATTGGCAAAATGAAGAAGCAACAAAGGAATCATTAAAAGAAAACTGGCTCTATACCGGCGACTTAGGTTATTTGGATAAAGACGGATTTTTATATGTTTTAGGAAGATTTAAAAGCCTGCTTATTGCCGACGATGGCGAAAAATATAGTCCTGAAGGAATCGAAGAGGCAATTACAGATCAATCTCCTTTGATTGACCAGTGTATGTTGTATAATAGTCAGAAACCCTACACCGTTTGCCTGCTTGTTCCAAATACCGAAGCTTTGCAAAGAAAAGCAAATGAACTGGCATATGATTTAACTTCCGAAGACGGCTTAAAAAACACGCTTACCCTTCTCGAGAAAGAATTAAATGAATATCGTACAGGTGGAAAATACGATGATATGTTTCCTCAACGATGGTTGCCGGCATCAGTTGCTATCTTAAAAGAAGGTTTTACCGAGGAAAACAACCTGCTTAACAGCACACTAAAAATGGTTCGGCCAAAAATTACCGAGAAGTATGCCGAATTGATTGACTACCTGTATACCCCTGAATCGAAAGATATTGCAAATAGTGAAAATATAGAAAGCCTTAAAGATGCTTTTAAATCCTGATTCGTTCGAATTAAAATTTTATTTTAATAAAATCACTAGCTTTGTCGAGCCGTTAATTGTGGTTTACCCTAAAGAATTAATTAACTGAATTAATTCTTTAGGATATATTTATTCATAAATACTTTTACAACAATTTATTAAAATAGGGGTTATAGTGAATGTTCATTAACGAATCTTTTTTGAACTATTTTAAAAAAACATTATAACAGAAATAATTAGTTGTTTTATTACTAAACCGAACATGACATCAAGAACTGAAATATTAAAAAAATTATTAGAAAAAAAAGTATTGCTTTTAGATGGAGCCATGGGGAGCTTAATACAGCAATACAAGCTTGAGGAGAATGATTACCGTGGACAGCGATTTGAAAATTCAGCGATCGATTTAAAAGGTAATAATGATCTGCTTTCACTTACAAAGCCCAATGTGATTATAGAAATACATGAGAAATACCTTGAAGCCGGTTCCGATCTAATTGAAACCAATACCTTTAATGCCAACAGAATTTCGCAGGCCGATTATGGTCTCGAAGATATTTGCTATGAGCTTAACTTGGTATCTGCAAAAATTGCAAGAGAAGCTGCTGATAAATATACCGGGTTAACACCCGAAAAACCAAGGTTTGTAGTAGGTTCAATCGGGCCTACCAATAAAACTGCCTCTATGTCGCCCGATGTGAATGATCCAGGTTACAGAGCTGTTTCCTTTGATGAGATTGCAGATGCCTATGCCGAGGAAGTAGCTGGTTTAATTGACGGTGGTTCTGACGTATTAATGCTTGAGACGATATTTGACACCTTAAATGCAAAAGCTGCATTATTTGCTATAAAAAGAGTGTTTGACGAAAGAAATATTGAATTGCCCATCATGATATCGGGCACCATTACCGATGCAAGCGGCAGAACCTTATCGGGCCAGACGGTTGAAGCATTTTTAAATTCCGTATCGCATTTCGATCTTTTAAGTATAGGGCTGAATTGTTCTCTGGGGGCGAAAGATATGCTGCCCTATGTAGCGGAACTGAGCCGTAAAGCACCATTTCATATTAGTGCTCACCCCAATGCCGGTTTACCTAATCAGTTTGGTGGTTACGATGAAACTCCCGACCAGATGGCAAAACAAATCGAGCTCTATTTATCTGAAAGTGCAGTAAATATAATTGGGGGTTGCTGCGGTACAACACCTGAACACATAAAAGCATTTTCAAAAATTATTGACAAATACAATAAACGAAACATTCCTGAGGTTCCCCGGCAAACCCGACTGAGTGGTTTAGAACCATTAACCATTTCAAGGGAAAGTAACTTCATAAATATTGGTGAAAGAACCAATGTTGCCGGCTCGAAAAAATTTGCCAGACTAATTGCTGATGAAAGCTATGAAGAAGCATTGATTGTTGCCCGACAACAGGTTGAAGGCGGAGCGCAGATTATCGACATTTGCATGGACGATGCCATGATTGATGCTGAAAAGGCCATGGTTAAATTCCTTCACCTGGTTATGTCTGAACCGGACATTGCCCGTGTACCTTTAATGATAGATTCCTCGAAATGGTCGGTTATCGAAGCCGGATTAAAATGTGTGCAGGGAAAATGCATTGTGAATTCTATTTCGCTTAAAGAGGGCGAAGAAAACTTCGTTGCACAAGCCCGAAAAATATTGAGCTTCGGTGCTGCTGTTGTGGTTATGGCTTTTGATGAGAAAGGACAAGCAGATTCTTTTGAAAGAAAAACCTCGATTTGCAAACGTGCTTATGATATCCTTACGCAGAAAGTGGGATTTCAAGCCGAAAATATCATTTTCGATCCTAACATACTGGCAATAGCAACAGGTATCGAAGAGCATAATAACTACGCTGTTGATTTTATAAATGCAACACAGTGGATAAAAGTAAATCTTCCCGGTGCAAAAGTAAGCGGAGGTGTAAGTAATTTATCATTCTCCTTCAGGGGAAACAATGTGGTGCGGGAAGCAATGCATTCGGCATTTCTGTACCATGCCATGAAAGCGGGAATGGATATGGGAATTGTTAACCCTTCAATGCTTGAGATTTACGATAATATTCCAAAAAACCTGCTCAATCTTGTAGAGGATGTTATTCTTAACAGAAAACCTGATGCTACAGAGAAACTAATTGAGTTTGCCGAAACAGTTAAAGACTCAGGAACAAAAGAGCAAAAAACTGACGAATGGAGAAGTTTGCCTGTTGAGCAAAGGCTAAGTCATGCGCTGGTTAAAGGTATTGTCGACTTCGTTGAAGCAGATGTACTTGAAGCAAGAAAAAACTTTCCACGTTCAATAAATGTAATCGAAGGTCCCCTGATGGATGGGATGGGTGTTGTTGGCGATTTATTTGGATCCGGTAAGATGTTTCTGCCTCAGGTAGTTAAAAGTGCCCGTGTTATGAAAAAGGGTGTGGCAACTTTATTACCTTTTATTGAGGAAGAAAACAATTCTTTAGGTGAAACCAGTTCTTCAATAGGAAAAATTTTGCTTGCCACAGTTAAGGGCGATGTGCACGATATCGGTAAAAATATTGTGGGTGTTGTTCTTGCATGCAACAACTACGAAGTTATTGATCTTGGAGTAATGGTTCCTACCGAAAAAATAATTCAGGTAGCTAAAGATAAAAATGTTGACATAATAGGTTTGAGTGGTCTGATAACTCCATCGCTTGAAATTATGTCGGATTTTGCCAAAGAAATGAAAAAACAAGGGCTTGATAAACCGCTTTTAATTGGTGGAGCAACTACTTCAAAAATTCATACAGCAATAAAAATTGAACCTCATACCGGGTCGCCCGTAATTCATGTTAAAGATGCTTCGAAAAGTGTTGGAGTGGTTAATAGTCTGTTGTCCGAATCATTAAGGGACGACTATATCGATAAAGTAAAATCGGAATATGAAGAATTGCGTGAGAATTATTCTGGCGCAAGTTCAAAAGTAAAATACTTAAGTCTGGAAGAGGCCAGGGAAAATAAATTTCAAATTAATTGGTCTGAAACAGAAATTGTAAAGCCCACTTTCCTGGGAACAAAAAGTCTAAACGCTTATTCATTATCTGAAATCAGAGAATATATCAACTGGGTTTTCTTCTTTGTGGTTTGGCAACTTCGGGGCAAATACCCTGAAATACTAAATGATCCTAAACTAGGTGAGGAAGCCACCAAATTATTCAACGATGCCAACAAAATGCTTGATAAAATTATTGCTGAAGATCTGATACAGGCAAATGGTGTTTTAGGTTTTTACCCGGCAAACTCTGTAGGCGACGATATTGAAGTATATGCTGATGAATACAGAAGCGAAGTGTTAGCTGTGTTTAGAAATCTGAGGAACCAGGTTTCAAAGGGTGAAGATTTGCCTAACTTATGCCTTGCAGATTTTATAGCGCCTAAAGAAAGCGGAATAATCGACTATATAGGAGCATTTGCTGTAACAGCAGGTATTGGAGTCTCGAATATGGTTGAAGCGTTTGAAAAAGAACACGATGACTACAACAGCATACTTGTAAAGGCTTTGGCAGACAGGTTGGCAGAGGCATTTACCGAAGTTCTTCATTTAAAAGTAAGGAAGGAGTTATGGGCATATTCTAAAAACGAAAACCTGAGTATGAACGATTTATTTCTTGAAAAATACAGCGGTATAAGGCCCGCTCATGGTTATCCGGCATGCCCCGATCATTCCGAGAAAGAAACACTATTCAATTTGTTAGATGCCACTAATAGTTCCGGAATTTCTTTAACAGAGAGCTTTTCAATGGTTCCGGCTGCTTCGGTGAGCGGATTGATTTTTGCTCATCCGCAATCGAAATATTTCTTTATCGGCAAAATAGGGAAAGACCAGGTTACCGATTATGCAAAACGCAAAAATGTTTCAGTTGAAAAAATTGAAAGTTGGCTTGCATCGGAATTAAATTACTAGTAGAATTGCATTTTATTTATGTTGAATATTTATTAAAACATTAAAGGATATCTAAGTGAAAATATCAGAACTGTTTCTGTCACAAGAACGAACTTTCTCGTTTGAGTTTTTCCCGCCAAAAGATGAAATTTCAGCGGTTGACTTTGGAATAAATGTAGGTCAGTTGATGCGCTTGTCTCCCTCTTTTGTTACTGTAACTTATGGTGCCGGGGGTTCAACCCAGGAACGTACTTTTAATCTTGTTGATTACCTGCAGAATAAAATTGGTCTTACAACAATGGCACATTATACCTGCGTTAATGCATCAAAACCCAGAATACAGGATGATTTAAAGTTCTTGCAATCAAGAAACATTAAAAACATAATGCTTTTGAGAGGAGACCCCCCAAAAGGTGAAGAAAAATTTGTTGCTCCTCAAAATGGCTTTTCATATGCAAATGAGTTGATATCCTATGTCGACGATAATTTCGACTTCTGTAAAGCCGGGGCATGCTATGTGGAGAAACATCCCGAAGCTAAGTCGCTTGAAGCTGATTTAATAAATCTTAAACGAAAAGTTGATGCTGGTGCCGATTTTTTAATTTCCCAGCTTTTTTTCGATAACAACTATTATTTCAGCTTTATGGAAAAGTCCAAAGCTAAAGGTATTAATTGCAGAATTATACCAGGAATAATCCCAATAACATCCTATAATCAGATTGAAAGATTTACTAAAATGTCAGGAACAAAAATTCCGCCTGAGCTTTCAATCCGACTTGAAGAACATAAAGACAATAAAGCTAAAACTTATCAGATAGGCTTAGACTATACAATAAAGCAATGTCAGGAACTATTAGCGGCTGGAGCCCCGGGTATTCACTTTTATACGCTTAATAAGTCAAGAGCAGCTATTGAAATTTTTGAGTCTTTGTAATAGCACTAAATATCTCCGTTCTTTTTCATTTCTTCAATTATCTCATCTACCGATTTCATTGAATTTGGTAAGATATTAGGGGGACATTTACCAACTTTTGTTGCAACCAAAAATCTTTTACATTTATTCCTTCCGGCTTCGCCTGCAAGGCAGAATTGCTTTTTATAAACCTCGGTGTAGGTAGTTCCTTTTAAGATGCCATTGAAAATAGGGCATTTTTCGGTTTTTGGACATTCTAAGCTTTCCATAATTAATGTTGTTTGTTATACGCTTTTCCTATAATTTTAAAGGTATAAATAAATAATAAATGCGAAAAAAATTCACACATTGTTTATCAACACAATTGATAATGCTTTTATTTTTTAGCGGGCAGCTCCCATTATCATACCGAGCAAAGAGCCTGTTACTGCTATTGCAAAAAGATAATAAGCAATACTTAAGCCACCTAATACAATACCAATAATATACTCATAATACGACCAGCACTTAAACTGCCATAGCCTACGTAATTATCTGGATTTTCACCGTATAATTTATAGCCTTCTTTACTCATTACAAGGCCAACAATACCACAAACAAAACCTAATACTACACATCCGAGTACAATTGATAAAATTCCTAAGACAAGAACTGCAGTAGCGTTTGGAAGTTGTTTCTTTTCCATTTTTAATCGATTTAGTTAATTATTTTGATGAGGTAATTTATTATAATTAATCCAGATGTAAGGTAAAACATGTACAATAAAATTTTATGTCCGTTTTTTATTTTAAATATAAGATGAAAAATCAGGAAGATTAACATCAAAAGCATGGGTATCAATGCAGGGAAAGTCTTAATGGATTCTATCAGCTCTCCTTTCAGTAAATAATAAAAACTACGTTGCATGCCACACCAGGGGCATTCAAAGCCAAAGACTTTCTTATATACACAAGAAATCATATGGTCTTCGTAATATTCAAGCAATTTTCTCAAAATAAGCAAAGGTATTTATTATACTATTCTTCCTTAACAAAGACTATTTTTTCGTTAAGCTTATCAATCATCTGAATAGTAAAATACCTGATTGTTTTATATTCGCTTGCTTCATATACAGCTTTTTTGTAGAAATACTCCGCATCAACAGTTATTTTATTACTAACTGAGTCTATCGCAGCTTTGTAGGACATGCTAAATAATGAATTATCAATATTCTTTTCTTGCGGAATAAATTCAACGGAATAGCCTTCAGGTATTTCGATATTTGAACGGTAGCTTCTGCTTTTAGCATAAACCATGTCTAAATTATAAGTTCGGGATGTATTTTTAAAGGGGTTTTCGGTTTGTGTTTCATAGGCAAGTGGAGAAATGTAAATTTTGTTCCCGATATACTCTAAAGGTATATTTGCATTATAGGCGATAACGTATGGCTTATTTGTCTCATGAAAATTTCTTGTTTGAGGTTTCTCAATTAAACTGTAACCATCAGACTCAATATAATTTAGAAGACTAGTTTCATTATCGTTTATTTTCATTCTTAGATTGAAAGCATCATAGTTTGTAGTGAGTTTTATTACATTGCATTGTACCGAATCAATACCAGGTTTAGGTGTGAGGTTAATGGTGTGATTTATCTTTGATGGAGAATCTTTTTGTAACGAAATCCAGGATGGTTCTTTTTTGTTAACAACAAGTCCGATGTCATTCAGGCATTTTGGTGGTAACAGAGTAAAGGGTAATAGTGTTTCAGTAGCATCAGCCATAAATTGTTTGTCGCCATCATTCACTAAGACTGTTACGAAATTAAAAAAATGGGCAAAAGGGAAATCAGCCTTTATCTTACCATGGTCTCTTGTACTTAAAATTACCGGATAAGCTTCAATGTCAAGGTTTTGTATCATACCCAGAAAGAATAGGTTTATTTCAGCAATTGAACCTCTTTTTGTTTTCATAAATTCATTAACAGATTGATTGGTTCTATAGCCATTTCTTCCATTCCACGAATAGGATGTTTTAACATAATCACTTATTTTTTCAACGGCTTCAAGTTTTGTTTTACTTTCGAGTTGTATTCTACCTACAATTTCTTTTGTTTTGTTTTTTGCTGTCGATATATATTTTCCAAAGTCTGCGTCTGCTAGCAGATCTTGACAGAGTTTTGGCCAGGTAGTGATTACATCAAATTTAGTTCCCGAAAAGTTGTAATATCCTCTGAGCTGAAAATCAAGCTTAATAATATAATCCTGACGCGAAGTAATATATCCTTCATCTTTAAAGGCAGGAACATTCTCCATTAAGTATTCATGAACCAATTCACTATATTTAGTATTTCGGGTTTCATATGAATTATAATAATCAAATCTTTCAGCTCCCTGTAATAGGTATACATATTCATAATATGGTATCATAACGGCAATATATTTGCTGAATCTAACGGGAATATCTGATTGGAATTCCCAATCCTGTAAATTAAATTTGTAAGGTGACTGAACTTTGTATGAATATTCAATTACAGAACCCTCTTTAACAGCAGGCATAGCAAATTTCAAAACATCCCAGTTTTCATTGATTTTTTCTCTAAGAGCATTTTTCGGATTAAAGCAGGTTTGTTTAATAATTCCGTTTTCCAGATTATATGTAGTTGCTTCAATAACTTCAGCTTTTTCATAATTGTCACCTTCGTGATAAAATGGAATAGATATTTCAGCATATTCATTTCCGGCCTGGCTGAAAATTTTTATTTTGGTTTTTCTTTCAAATACTACATCGTATCCGCCCGCGTAAGCATTACTTACAAAATATGATTTACCTATATCATATAAAACTGCAGCTGGCGCCTCCTTATCATAGGGATAACTTTCCATGCCAGCTTCATTACTGGTTATTTTTCCGTATTCTAAAGAATAGTCCTGCCCAAATGAAGAACCAATAAACAGAACCATAATGAAAAAGGATGATAATTTTTGCATTGTAAGGCTTATTTAATTAGAAAAGAGTTTTTAGCTTCAGAAATTCTTACTTGTTCAATAAAATTGTAGAAATGAGGATACAGGCTTAAGGGATATTCTCCACAATTTAAAGTTATTGATCTTGAAATAATTACTTTGTCATCCATATAATCAACAGAGTATGAGTATGTGCCATATTCAGAGTCTATTTCAATATTTTCCGGTGCATGACTAATTTGATGACCAAAAGGTATTGTATAGCTGATTGTGTCAAAATTTACTATTGGGTAATTAATTCTTACAGGTAGTTTTCGTTTTTCCGGTTTTTCAAAGTCCGGAATATAGATGCCATGTGGTTTCAATAAATATTCCTCGCCATATTTCTTTAAAGTTGAGCTAGATGTAAACTCAGATATAACCTGCATACATGCAGAATCGCTGTGAGTATTTTCAATTTCCCAATTTTCTATAAGAATGTCGTTAAGAGGTATTATTTCAAAAATAAGATTCTCTTGAAATTTCTTGTCAGTCAGGTTTTTAATGGATGTTAGTGCTTCGTATTTAGCACCCCTGTATTTGTTTTTCATTTTATATTTATCTCTGCCACTAATCGAAAGAATAACTGAAATATTGCTGGAATTTAAAACATCAACAGAATCGAGGGCTGGTATTTTTGTGAGTGCAATTTCAGAATCTCCAACCAGGAGTACTTCATGGTTTTGTGTGCTTGTTCCAAAATACCCTGCCGGGTAGTTTTTATTTGTACATTCCAGCCAGATTGTATCTTCAGCATTTGGCACAGCAAGCAAGACATGGTTAAATTGCTGACTGGGAAACTCCTTGTTTATGGTGCATTTTTCTTTGCCCGAATTAACATATGCAAATGAGGAAGAAATACCTGCATAATTTAACAAAGCCTTCATATAGTTCGATAAAGCCTTGCAGTCGCCATATTTGTTGTATGCAACATAATTTGCAGGGTAGGGTTTTAATCCTCCTGTGCCAAGGCTTATATTTATATACCTGGTATTTTCCTGTAGATATTCATACAACTTTCGAATCTTTTCTGTTCTGTCATCAATTGAGTCGATTATTAAATTAATTTTAACTTTCTCGTTTGCTGGTAAATCAAGTAGATTCTGAGTAAGGTCTATTTTCCATTTACCATAATCGTCCCAGCTACTTTGGGTGCCATTAATTTCGTATTTAAAATTAATGGGTACTACTTGAACAACAGGGACCAATTCTTCTATCTCCGGGCAATATATTTCACTCATAAAAACTTCTGAATACTCAGCATTCCACGTATACTTAATTGTATTTGAACCTGCATCTTCTAAAATAGTAGGGTCATTAACATTAACCTGATGGAAATTTATTTTGTAATCTTTTGGGATTGTTAACTCCAGAGTAGAATTAAGCGTTTTATAATTATAATTATATTCAGGTGTCCAATCTGCAATATAAAAGAACTCATCGTATTCAATTTCATAACTAACATAAATTGTATACGGGTAATAATTGTTGCGAAGAACAAACCTTGATACGTAATTATCTTCATATAGTGAGCCGTATGAGAATGCATTCGATGTTGTAATTTCTTTCTTTTTTAGCTTCTGTATGATATTGCCATTAATATCTGTTATATAAGCATTAAGGTTTAAAATCTTCTGGTTTCCTTCAAAAGGGATTACAAAGCGGGTATTGTCTTCGCCTCTCCTGTTATAAATAGTAATGCTTAGAGAATAAGATTTAATGAGTTTGCCATTTTCAATTGTGCAGGATAAATTATTGTAATTAACAATAGCATCTTCGTTTGGGGTAGCATTTAGAACTGAGGCAAAAACAATGCATGTTAGAATAATAAAGGGTTTAATTTGTTTCATGTTAACGCGATAAAAAAAATAAAAGAAGGAATCATTATCGTAAAAACAAAACATAATTGGAGTTTTTTAGGGTATTATTTTGAAAAATGGAGTAATCGCTTGAAAATATTTAAATTTGAAGTGTTATTATCTATATTCAATCATATATTTTCTGTTGTTGAATGAAAAACTTCTCAGTAGAATTAAAAATTGCAATTCTTATTCTTTTTGCAGCAGTTGTTGTTGGTGCTGCCGGTTATGTAGCATATCAAAGTCTGGGTAATATACTTACCACTATTAAAAAAGAAGCCCAGCCAAATTTAACTTTAGTTCTGTTAAAAGATATAAATAACAGCTTGTTAAGAGCCGAAAGCGGTATAAAGTATTATTCAATTACATCCGATAGAAAATACCTGCAGGCATACCACCAGGTGCTTAGAAACACCAACAAAAAGATTGACTTGTTACGCGAATACAATAAAGGAATACTTACACGCGAAATACAAATTGACAGCATTGAGTACCTGGTTCAGCAAAAATTTGAGATCTGGGAACAAATGCTTTACTATCAGAATAACAACAGGGTAGGTGAAGCCTTAAACAAATTGGCTGTTAAGATTGATTCTGCAATTGATACCATAACTATAAAGGTGCCCAAAAACACAGAGCTTATTTTATCCGATACAGTACCTGTATCTTCAGATAATACTTCAACTGAAGAGGAAAAGGGCGGTTTTTTTTCCAGGTTGTTTAAACGAAAGGATGATGCTTCAGATAAAACTGATGCTACAGATCCCTCCGAAAACAATTATGAAGCAATAATTGAAGAAGTAGTCTATTCAACGGCAGATTCAAGTTTCGAGGTAGGAGTGAAGCCTTCTGTAATCCGGAGCGAAATAAAAAAGATTCAGGAAGAAGAAACCGAGGTGCAGCAGTTTCTTGCTGCACGCGAAATAAATCTTAACAGAAGAAACGATAACCTTACACAGAGCTTAATTATTTTAATACTCAGGCTCGAAAGGGCCGAGCTCGCATCAATATCAGAAAAAGCAAAAGAAGCCGATGCCATGGTTCGAGCGGCCAATCAGTTGATGATCATATTTCTTGGGGCATTCACCTTGCTGTTAATCGGAGTTTTCTGGGTTATTCAAAACTATGTCAGGAAGTCGCATAAATACCAGCTAGCATTAATTGGTGCTAAAGAAGAAGCTCAGCAATTATCAAAAGCAAGAGAACAGTTTATGGCAAACATGTCGCATGAAATACGAACTCCCATGCATACCATAATTGGTTTTTCTGAACAATTGCTTGAAACTGTAAATGAGAAAAATGCACGCGAACATTTAGAAGTTATAAAAGACTCAGCCGATCATTTATTAGGCATTATTAATGAAGTGCTTGACTTCTCAAAAATAGAGGCAGGCAAAATTGAAATAGAAAAGGCTGAGTTTTCTCCCTCAGATATTATGAAGCAGGTTTATAAGCTTTACATGCCGAAAGCAAATTCCAAAAATCTGAATTTAGAGCTAAACCTGGCTGATTCTATTCCTGATGCTGTTGGCGATTCTATGAGGTTTAAGCAAATTATGCTGAACCTCGTTAGTAATGCACTGAAATTTACCGAAGATGGTTTTATCATTATTCAGGCAGAGTCACAGGCAGAAAATCAGACAGAATTCAGGTTGGTTGTTTCGGTTACAGATAGTGGCATTGGTATATCAAAAGAGAAACTACCCATTATTTTCGATGAGTTTAAGCAAGCAGAATCAAGCACTACACGAAAATTTGGCGGAACAGGACTGGGACTGGCAATAGTTAAAAAATTGATTGAGATACAGGGTGGTAGTATTACTGTTGAAAGCGAACCGGGAAAGGGTACAACGTTCAAATTCTTTATTCCATACGAAATTTCACAATTGAAGAGTATACCGGAAATTAAAACCATACCTTTTGCAACAAGATTGCTTGCTGATAAAAAACTGCTAATTGCTGACGACGATGCATACAATCGGCGTTTAATCAGCTACATACTTAATAAATGGAAGGTGAATTTTGACCTTGTAGAAAATGGGAAGCAGCTGGTAACTCAATTTAATAAAGAAAAGTACGATGCCGTTTTGCTGGATATCCACATGCCCGAATTAGATGGAATACAAGCAGCAAAACATATTCGTGAGGATATTCACTCAACGGTGCCAATAATTGCGCTTACCGCCACAATTTCCGGAGAGAAAATTCAGGAAGGTAAAAAAGCCGGTATTGGTTTAATAATACAAAAACCTTTTACCGAGAAAGAACTTTTTATTCAGTTGTGTAATGTCCTTAATATAAATCCGGAATTACCGTTAGAACACGAAAAAGATGAAGTTGTGGTTGTTGATAATGCTTACGCCAATCTATTTAAAAATTTGTATCATATTGCCAACAACGATGAGTCTTTTGTTTTAGAAATGCTGAATATGTTTATAGAAACATCAACAAAAGGGCTGAAGGAGATAGAAAAGGCTTTTAACGAAGGAAATACACACCAGATTGCAGAACTGGCACACAAGATTAAATCGCCATGCAAACACCTGGGGGCTTTAGAAATATCCGATATGCTTAAAGAAATTGAAGAAATGGGCCGTTCAGGAGCAACGCTTACTCAGCTAAAACTTAAAATGGACAAAGCCGCACCATATATAAACGATTTAATGAGTAAGGTTAATGCTGTAATTGCAAGCCTGAATGAAAAGATTAATGCTGTTAAGAGTAAATAAAATAGCTATTTTAGTGAATTAGCAAGATTTCGATGGAACAAAAAGGATTAAAAATATTTGTTGTTGAGGATAATGAATGGTACAACCGCCTCCTGGTTCATAACCTCGAGCTGAATCCCGATTATGAAATTGTTAGTTTTCTGAACGGTAAAGATTGCATTGAACATTTAAACGATGAGCCCGACATTATTACGCTTGATTACAGGCTGCCCGATTTTACCGGTTTCGAGGTATTGAAGAAAATAAAGGAAACCAACGAAGATATTGAGGTTATACTTATTTCTGAACAGGATGATATTAAGGTTGTTGTGGAGCTGCTAAAGCACGGAGCTTTTGATTACATTCTTAAGTCGGAAGATATCAGAGAACGTTTATTAAATGCGGTTGCAAATTTAAGAAACAGAATTTCGATGCGAAAAGAGCTTACCGAATTAAAGAAGGAAGTTCAGCAGAAATACGATTTCCAGAAAACAATTATCGGGAACAGCCAGGCTATTAAAAGTGTTTACGATCTGATTAGCAAAGCAACAAAAACAAACATTACCGTAACCATTACTGGCGAAACAGGAACAGGTAAGGAGCTTGTAGCAAAGGCTGTTCATTATAACTCTAAGCATAAGGATAAACCATTTGTTCCAATAAATGTTGCGGCTGTACCCTCGGAGTTAATCGAAAGTGAATTATTCGGACATGAGAAAGGCTCTTTTACCGGTGCTTCTTTCCGACGCATTGGTAAGTTCGAAGAAGCGCATGGTGGTACTCTTTTTCTCGATGAAGTAACCGAGATGGAAATGAGCTTTCAGACTAAATTGTTGAGAGCCCTCCAGGAAAGAGAAATTATACGGGTTGGAAGTAATAAACCCGTAAAGATTGAATGCCGGATAATTGTTGCATCAAATAAAAATTTGCTCGATGAGGTGAAAAACGGGAATTTCCGCCAGGATTTATATTATCGTTTAATTGGCCTGCCGATTCACTTACCACCGTTGCGCGAACGTGACAAGGATATTCTGGTTTTAGCCAAGCATTTTGTCGATCAGTTTTGTAGTGAAAATGAATTACAGGCAAAAACAATTTCTTCGGCAGCCCAAAAGAAATTACTTTTTTATAACTACCCCGGAAATATCAGGGAGTTAAAATCAATTGCCGATTTGGCCGTTACACTTTGCTCCGGTGATGAAATTCAACCTGACGATATAGTTCTGCATACAGCCGGCGAAACGGGCGAAATACTTAGCGAGGAGCTCACACTTCGTGAATACGAAAAGAAAATAGTACAGGCTTATTTAAAGAAATACGAGAACAATATTAAACTCGTTGCCGAAAAACTTGATATTGGCCAATCAACTATTTACCGTATGTTGAAAGAAGAATAATACGATAATGCCCACATCTCAATCTCAACCTCAATCTCAACCTCGATCTCAACCTTGATCTTGACCTTGATCTTGACCTTGTTCTTGACCTTGTTCTTGACCTTGACCTTGACCTTGATCTCAACCTCAACCTCAACCTTATTCTATCTCTCAATATCCCTTCTTCGCAATAATATTTTAGCGTATTGTCTGCCTAATTTGTCGTCATAATCTTCATAAGAGCGTTTTGCCCACTCCAGTGCTTTTTCGGTATTACCCAGAACCTCATAACCAACTGCTATGTTAAGGCATGCTCTGCCGGCAGTTTTTTGCTTTGTGTCTTCTACAAGGTTTGACCAAACCTCAATAGCGCCATCCCAGTTTGCAACTTCGGCTCTGCGATAACCACGTTTAAATTCCTGTTTCTTTTTACCTTTTGCTTTTTTGTACAAATCACGCTTTACGGTGTAATAGCTGGGCAAAAATCTTGCAACATAAACCTGCCCGGCATCATAGGCAGTTTCGGGCAAAGCTTCAAGCGGAGGAACTCCGCCCACCAGATTAAATGTGAGGTAATGAGTATGCTGATACTGATCAATTATTGTCTTGGTTTCAGGATTGTACATGCGCCAGTAGCTTTTAACATTCATTTTTACCTGCCCTGGTATTTTAGGTTTATTAACTTCTCCCGATAAAATTGCAGATACCTGCTCTGTTGCTGTGGCCAATAACAAATCGGTGTTTGAATCAAACATTTCCAAAACCAGCAGGGCATCAGTTCCTGTAGAGTCACAAATTTTCTTTACAGTTTCCCAGTCGAGAACGTTTGGTGTTTCGCGGGTTCCGGTTCCATATAAACGAAGTTGTTTTGGTATTTTTATGCTGAAGCCATTGATGCCGTTAAGCCCGTCATAAACACCTTTTATACATTCATCTGAAGCCAATTTGTCTGAGCCTGCAATTTCGCTGGTCGCTATCGATTCAATAATTTTTCCTTTTTTGTCCTCTTCTTTTGTGAGCGACCGGTTTACAACAACAATATTTTTCACATCGTTTGGAAGGTATATCTGAGGTTCCTGGGGATAGTTTAAATTAACATATCAATGTCGTTTAGTTAGTGAAAAATAGTTAATAACTATCAATAAACAAGTTCTTTGACAAGCTTTATTTTGGAAGATGTTTTATA
>JAFGVA010000211.1 GCA_016938235.1 Bacteroidales bacterium
AATGTTATTATCTAATATCCTGCTTTATCTTCTTTTTAATACTACTTTTCAATACAATTAACATCTTTAATTTATTAATGTCACGCGTTACAAACGCGCGCCAGTGGGATCAGCTATATAGTTATGCAAATGTAGGAGATTCCCGCCTTCGCGGGAATGACGTTGCAGTGGGGTTTGGCAGAGTGCAAAGTCGCTTGTTGTGCCTTTGGGAGTTTTCAGAGTTGTAGTAATAGAATTGGTTGCTAAAGGTAAAGGCATCTGACTTTCTACATCAAATACCTTTCCCCGAACCCCCAGAGTTACTTCATGAGCAATTGACACTCTGCCATATATCAGGATACACCATCCTACAAAAATACATTTAACAGTCCTTATGATTTCAATAATTGGTTTTAGAAAGAGAGACAGAATATTTTTATTTAGTTGTGCTGATTAAATTATAATCAGCTTATTGCATAATATTTAATCTTTTCATAACTTTGATTAGTTAATAAACAAGGATAAATTATGTTTTTTAGTCAGAATATTAAATTCCTGAGGAAACGCAAGGGGTTTACCCAGGATATGGTGGCACAGAGCCTTGAAATGAAGCGTTCAACGCTGAACAACTATGAAAATGAAGTGAGTCAGCCAACAGTTCATGCCCTGCAAAGCTTTTCAAAATATTATAAGATTGCAATCGACACCCTTTTAAATATTGAACTGAGTATTTTGTCGGAGCTACAGTTAAAACAGCTTGAAAATGGGGAGGATGTTTTCATTCGTGGTGGAAAATTAAGGGTTCTGGCTACCACCGTAAACAACGACAACAATGAAAACATAGAACTAGTAAATGAAAAGGCTAAAGCAGGATATGCAACAGGGTTTGCTGACCCTGAGTTTATTAGCCAGCTACCTACCTTTCAACTCCCATTTCTTTCGAAACAAAAAAAATACCGAACCTTTCAGATTAGCGGTGATTCTATGCTGCCTATTCCTTCGGGGGCATGGGTTACCGGAGAGTACCTGCAGGATTGGAGTAATCTAATTACAGGCCAGGCTTATATAATATTTACAATTGATGATGGTATTGTTTTCAAAGTAGTTGAAAATCTGCTTGAAAAAGATGGCAGGTTAAGATTATTCTCTTTGAATCCACTATATGATCCTTACGAAATACATGTTTCTTCCATTAAAGAAATATGGAAATTCGTTCATTTTATCAGCAAAGAGATACCCGATCCCATACTTCCCCAAGATCAGCTGCTTAAGACGGTAGCAAGTTTAAAAAAGGATATTTCAAGCCTTAAACTGGAAGTTTTTCAGAAGAAAGAAGGTGAAGCTCCTAGTTCATAGTTCAATGTTGCATGATAACAATTCACTAATTACGTATTTAATACCAATCGAAATGAAAAAATATCTTATGGCCTTGTTGATGGGTGCTGCAGCAGGGATAACAGATGTAATACCTATGTTTATTATGCAACTTAATTGGTATGCAAACCTGTCAGCTTTTGTGCATTGGGTAGTTTTGGGACTCATTATTCCTTTTGTATCATGGAATATGAAATCCTGGTTAAAAGGAGTTATTATTGCTGTAATATCGGCAATCCCGGTTATCATTCTCACACTTGAGGACGGCTCCGAATCAATTGGTCCAATATTGCTGTCTTCAGTAATTCTCGGAGCTCTGATAGGATTATTAAGTAATAAATATATAAAACAATTAAATTCAGTTTTTTAGTTAGATTTATATGAAATGATAATTTAATAAATACTGGTTTATTTTAATGCTATTTTTACCATCAATTTCAAATTAAAACATTCTAAACTCTCTGAAATTCAGTTTATTTGAAACATTTGTAAAGAATTTCCGTAATGTAGAATACCACTAACTTATTAATTTAGACCATCATGAGGAATTCGTACAGAAGGAAATCGCGGAAGTTATTGATGTTTCGTTACTTATTGTTTCTAGCCGGTATCAGTGTATTTATTATTATTCTTAACGGCTGCAGCTAATTTCGCTCTCATTTGCCATGAATGGCATCTAAGAAAGTTTTTTTACCAAAGGTTGTATTGTTTTATTGAGATTGTCTGACAAAAAGTTTAGTATTTGCCATAATAATCGTCTGTTTACTTCAAAAAAGCCTGTTTGGTTAGCTATTGACATTTCATCCTGAATGTATTGGCCTTCAGTAATATCATCTTTGCAGTATTCTAACATGTTCCTGATGTTTTCCTGTTTCACCTCTATATGAAACTGAAGAGCCAGAACCTTGTTGTTATATATAAAAGCCTGGTTAGGTGTGCCTTCAGAACCAGCAAGATGTATTGCTTCATCGGGAATATCAAAAGTATCGCCATGCCAATGGAAAACTGTTGAAGCAGCCGTGTTGAATATCGATTTATTTATAAATTCTACAGGAAACCAGCCAATTTCCTTGTTAGGACCGGAATATACCTTGCTGCCTAAAGCTTCGGCAATAAGCTGTGCTCCAAGGCAAATTCCCAAAACAACTTTGTTTTTTTCGATGGCTTCTTTAATAAACTTCTTTTCTTCGCTAAGAAACAGGTATTTATCCTCTTCGTAAACGCTCATCGGTCCGCCCATAATAACCAGGAAGTCAAATGCATTGAAACGGGGGAGTTTTTCGTTTTCAAACAGGTAGGTAAAACTTGTTGTGTACTTTTTTTCTTTTGCCCAATCCAGAATAAAACCTGGTGTTTCAAAGTGTACATGTTGTATGAAGTGGATTTTTTTACTCATGCTGTTAAAAGGATATTGATAACACTGAATACAAAACTACACTATACCTGTCAGAATTAATTCTTTATTGCATAAGTTTTACAACCAAAAGTTCAAGCTGATTATTGCTTATCAATTTCCATGCACCAAAAATAAGTTGAACTTATTGTTATCTGCTGGTTTAATGATATTTAAACTCATAATTATGTTCCTAGGCTTTAATCATTGTAAGGAGCATTTTAAATTGAAGCTTTGCTTCAACAGCATGTGGAATGTTGGCAGGCATAATAATTACTTCTCCTTCAGTCAATTCATATTCCGTACCATCAATAGTAATAACTCCTTTCCCCTCAACCAGCTGTACCATAGCATCGAAGGGAGCTGTATGTTCACTTAAATTCTGTCCTTTGTCGAAAGCAAACAGGGTAACATTTCCTCCATTATTTTTGGTGATTACTTTGCTTACAATTGCTCCAGCAGCATAGTCTATCGAGTTTTTCAGACTGTGGACTTTCGATTTTTAAAATGTGTTATTTTCCATTTTCAGATATTTTTATTTTTTAATCTATGATACTCACTGGTTATAAAGGTGCGCCGGTTATTTAATATTATACCCATTCTTCTTTGAGTACTTCTCCTTCAATGGAAACTACCATCATTTTAACCGGAACCTTTCTGGATGCCTGAGAAACAGCAATTTTTACCATTTGGAGCAATCCACCACAACAGGGAACCTGCATAATCATTACAGTTAGCGTGTTGATGTTGGCATCGTTAATTAAGCGGGTTAATTTTTCAATATATATTTCCTGTCCCTGGTCAAGTTTTGGACAGGCAATGGCCAGGGTCTTTCCTTTTAAAAATTTCTGGTGAAAATTTCCCATAGCAAATGCCACACAATCGGCAGCAATCAACACATCGGAATTTTTATAATAACTGGCAGCTGGATTTATAAGATGCATCTGAACTGGCCATTGCCTTAATTCAGATTTTATACTTGTGTGGCTTTCTGTGTCAACCACAATTCCCTGAGGAACAATTGTTCTGGCTTGTGAACCTGGGCAACCTCCACCGCCATGATTATGTTGAGAATCCTGATGCTTTCCTTGATTGTGTACTGTTTGTATCACTTCATCAACATCAAATGATACATTTGCTGCATTATCGCGCAAAAACCTCACTGCTTCCTTCAGAAACTGTGTTTCGTTATGATCTTTCAGGTGCTTCATATGAGCAATAACAGTATTTTGTCCCTTATCAACCATTATTTCCATAACTTTGGTTTCATTATAGGCTTCTGCTTCACGTTTCTCAATAGTAATGGCTCCTTCCGGACAATGTCCCAGACATGCACCCAGTCCATCGCACATCAAATCACTTACTAATCTTGCCTTACCATCAATAATTTGCAAAGCCCCTTCGTGACACTCAGGAACGCAAACTCCGCACCCGTTGCACAAGCTTTCATCAATTTTCACTACCTCTCTGACCATAGTTTTATGTTTTTGTGTTTGTTTCTTTTTATTTTATGATACAAATGTAAGGCAGGCCGGAAACAAAAAACGGTAACATATGTTACAGCAGACACAAACACACCCATTTATAACATTATTTTAACAATTATGTATGCATGTCTAGATCAATGTATTCTTTTTAAAGGACTTACCAGTCAGCAAATAATTGAGTTGCTTAACCAGGTAAATTATAAGAACTATTATTATGATAAAAATGAAACTTTAGTTTGCAGCGATGATGAAGTCAGAAATCTATTTATAATTCTTGAAGGTAGTGTAAGAGGAGAGATGACAGACTTTTCGGGGAAAATAATAAAAATTGAAGATATTGAAAGTCCGAGGATGCTGGCTCCGGCTTTTTTATTTGGAATGAATAATCGTTACCCGGTTGATATTGTAACAAACTCAAAAGTTACGGTACTGGGTATTCCCAGGGATTCTTTTCTGGAACTCTGTAACCGGCAAATAAAACTACATCAAAATTAGAAAACCAAAGTACAACACTTTCGGAAAACAAGTGTACGTCATTTTCGGAAAATA
>JAFGVA010000212.1 GCA_016938235.1 Bacteroidales bacterium
AATGTTATTATCTAATATCCTGCTTTATCTTCTTTTTAATACTACTTTTCAATACAATTAACATCTTTAATTTATTAATGTCACGCGCAACATGCGCGCGCCAGTGGGAGTTTTGCCAATGTGCCTGACAGGGACGGTGTGAGTTGGAGAATCAGAATTATAGAGCTAACAGTCTAAATGGATTTGTAATTGTTTCATTACCAAATAGCCGTAACAATCCTACAGAATCATCCTGTTTTATGTTAGCTTTATGAATTTTCTTCAACTGAAAAGGCTGATTTAACGTTGGTATCCGGGAAGCAAAAAATGGCCACAGTTGCTCGTTGATATAAACTTTTTCAGTATCCGGGAAATCAATAATAGGGTTTAATCCTTTTTCTGACTTAAACTCATCGGAATACTTAAAAGTCCATTGGTTATCTTCGTATGTTAATATACCAATTAACTGCTTTCCGTATTTTAATTGAAAAACGCCCTTCGAACCAGCAGGATTATCGATAAAATCCATACCATCAACCTTCCACAAAATTTTTTTCAACTTTTCAATCATGATGCAAAGTTAAAGATTTTCTTAATGTAATCCTGTCTGTATAGCAAACAAATTTTAATCAGCTCTTTTCTTTCAAAACTTATTAATTGACCAAACTCTTTGTCTATCATGCTTATGACCTCATTAATTTTAGCATCGCTACAAATGTTTTTTAATGTTTCGCAGTTCAGGGCAAAAGGTAATGTCTTGAGATTTCCGACCAAATCGAAATGACTCAATTTTCTAAAACCATCCCAGCCAACCTTAGGGGAACTGCTATCAGAATACTTTTTGATGAAAGTATCCAAACGGTTTTTATCCTTATAGATAGCCCTCAGCTTGTCTTCATGGTCGTTCCAGAATAACCCTCTTGCCGTATCGTAAATAGGTGAAAAAACTGGTTTATCTTTGCCCTGAATGTTCCTGATAATTCCCCAGTTATAAAAATGCCTGTCGTTATTGCCGATGAGGGCATCGAATACGAGCAGTTTTATAAATTCAAGCATAAGAGTTTCGTGAACATCCGGAAAGAAATGCTGAAATACTTCCTGGGTAAACTGAACTGTGAAATATTCGGGCGATTGGTGCAATTTTTCAATTTCTTCAACAAATTTACGGTCGTTCAGGTAACCAGCATACAAATCTGCACCATGGTCGAGAACCTGCTCATTTGGACGGTTTAAAAAATATTTTGATAAAAACCTTACCTGGCCACCAAACCATGCCAAACCCGATTCGGCCATGTTAAAACCGAATACTTCGCCAATGCGGTTAAGCAAATGTTCGGTAATGGCCTCCATGGGATAATGTTTATGCCCATGCTTGGCAAGAAAAAGCGGCCATGTTTTGGTTTGGCTTTGCGTATGCGGCTATCACGTTTAAATTGATAGTAGCGAATAAAATCTTTTGGGGCATCGCCCGTAATGGAAATGCCGGTTACAATGTAATACTGGTGCTTTTTTGCAAACGGAATACATCCCGGTTTTGGGTTAAAACCGCTATAATCTTTAATTGGTAATGGTTTTATATGTTTCCGTCTGTGTGGCATTTCTCTTACAAATTATACATAAAATTCTCCACATTTTGAACAATACAACCGGGCATCGTCTATTACCTTGATTCCGCAAGTAGATCTCTAAAATATTGATAGTCACCGGGTGACTATTTTAAGATGGGTGGATACTATTCGAATTATCTAACTGATAATAAGCGAAGTCGCCCGGTGACTTGCGGATTTTAGGTATTATAATCTTAATTTACACCCGAAAAGTATCGTTACCGCATTTTGGGCAAACCTGTTTTTCTTCGGCAGGTTCGTTTTGCTCGTTTGGTGGTTGCCAAATGTGTTTATTTTGCTTCTCATCCATTGTCTGAACTGTGATTTATGTGATTATTTTGATTTTCAAGACTTAATAGTTTAAACTTCTTATTTTCGAGCCGATGAAATTTCAGTTTTGTTTCGCCGAAATTGATTAATAAACCTATTTCAAGATTGTATGCTTCGAGATAATTAATTGCCTGGGCTAAATGTACCGGTTCAATCTGAATAAGCGCTTTCAGTTCAACACTAATTTTTTCTTCAACCAAAAAATCTACCCTTCTGGTGCCAACCTGAATTTCTTTATAAAACACCGGCATCTCAAACTCTCTTGAAAAAGACAAACCCTGCAATTCCATTTCATAAGCCAGTGCGCGCTGATAAATAACTTCCTGAAAACCATTGCCCAATGCCTTATATACCTCCATGGCACAACCAATTATTTTCCCGGTAAGCTCAGAATATTTGTATTTTTCATTTATCATCATGTCTGAACTATGATTTTTGTGATTGTTTTGATTATCATGATTTTTCCTTTACTTTTCTAATTTGTGTTATGCATCATTCAAATTCAACAATTTCATCCTGTCTATCACATAAATCACACCCATCACAGTTCAGACAACTGTTCAATGCTCATCCTCTCATAATCCTCCCGGCTTATCAGCTTTTCTATTTCGGGGTCAACAATTTTACACTCGTCGTAGGTGAGGGTGTAGAGTTTGTAAACCATTAGGTCAATCTTATCTGACAATGTATTAAACTCCTTTTCTGACTTATTTATAACTTGATGTAGTTTGTCTGAAATCTTTTCAAATATTTTATCATCTTCTATAGAAGGATATTTGATAGGTACTTTTTCAAAAAACACTTTACTCAATTCAACCACTCCACCCAATAATTCAGGAAAATTACTTCTGAAACAATATTCGTATAACTTTGAATTAAAAATCGAAACTAAGTATTTTAATTTTTCTCCTGTTATAATAAAACATTTTTGATTTGTATAAAACCCATTGTTATCTAAAACAAAAGGCATGTCCTTGGTCATATTTGGAAATATGATTTTTTCCTTCTCAAACTCTTTAAAATAATTAATTTGGTCTTGAGTCTCAAACCATTTATTTGAAGTCTTTTTACGTGTAGATACTTTATTGCCACTTTCATCAACGAATGTTTCACCAATTTGATGAAGCTGTTTACCAAATCCTTCCAAATATTCTTTTATTAAAGGATATTCTTTAATTGAAATTTTCTTAGCAGGAAATGTTCCAATTATCCACAAATCGTCATATACAGGTTTATATCTCAAAATATCTTTTCCTCGAAGCAATGGTTTTAATAATTCTGCATTCTTTTCATCCTGAGCAGTTAATTTATCCTTAGTTTCTCCATTAATTATGAATGCTTCATTGTAACCGGTCAAAATACCTCTGAAAATTTCAATTTTCCAATCCGTTAACTTTTCCCCTTGTGCAGCTACTTTGGTTTTAATAAGGAAACGGTTTTTATCCAAAATAGACCATGCTTCATCTTGTTTAAAATCTTTTAAAGAAATGTAATTGTTTTGAAAATAAGTGCCTAATTCTAAAATTGCCTGCTGGTTCTTTTTTGTAATTCTTATTCCTTTTGATTTCAACAATCCTTTTTTGCCAAATCCGGTATGAATAATAGTAGTCAAAACAGCTGCATTTTCAAAAAGGTCACAATCAGCTAAATCAATAACTTTTAGAAGAGAAGTGTTTTTAATTAAGAATTCTTTAAGTTTCTCACCATACGCTGTGCGTAACCATGTGCTATTTGTAATAAGAATAATTGAGCCATTCTTGTTCAGTAGATTATAACCTCTCTCATAAAACATGCAATAAATATCACCAGTTCGAATGAATGATTTATAATTCAATTTTGAAAGTTCATCGGCAATTTTTTTAATTTTTTGCAATTGAATATAAGGTGGATTCCCAATCACTATATCGAAATAACCGCCCTGTTTTTCATTTTCAATGGTAAACATTACTTCAGGGTCGAAAAATGGCGCCGCTTTCAAAGGGTCAAAGGGGTTCCATTGGGTAATTTTTTCGGCAGCCTCTTTGCTGTAACCTGCTTTTTCTACATATAGTTTGCGCAGGCTGTGGCGGGTTTGCAGTTCCTTGTTTTTCAGTTTCTTTTTGTCGCTGTAATTACGGGTAAAAAATATTTTCTGGTGTATCTCGTGCAGCTCCTTTTCGGTTTTCTCCACATCGGGGTCTTTAAACATAAGTTGTTGCGGCTTATCAACCGGAATAAGGGTATTGGCAGCCACAAACTTGGTTTCGAGGTTGGGCAGTGAGAGTATGTTGCGGTTGGGTTTGCTGTTGTCCACCCGTTGGTCAACCATTAGCGAGATAAAAAAACGTAGTTTGCTTATCTGCACGGCAATTTGTTGTATATCAACCCCGTAAATGCAATTTTCAATCAGGAAGAGTTTACGGGCATAGTCCAGTTCGTGTCCTGTTTCACCAAAGCTGGCTTCTACGTATGCAATTTTATCTTCGGCACTTTTTAAGGCCACTTCCCGCAGGGTTTCATCCTCAAACTGCTGTGCCCGTTTTTTGTCGCGTTGTGCTTTTTCCAACTGCGCCTGTTTCCAGGTATAATTACAGGGATCGAGTTTACCCAGAGCAAATACCATTTTATGCAATATCCCCATGGGAAAAGCCCCCGAGCCACAGGCAGGGTCGAGTATTTTACATTCGCTCAGGTGGGAAATAATAGCATTGGTGGTTTCGTTATCGCCGTTAAAAGGATTTTCTTCGCTTTCGTAGGCAAATAATTGGCGGAGCTTACTTTCCAATTCATCCCCATTGTCTGAACTATGATTTGTGTGATTGTTTTGATTTTCATGATTATCTTTTTCCTTTTTATCATGCCTATCGCACAAATCATAAGAATCACAGTTCAGACTTGTTTTCAGGTAAGCAATCAAACTTTCGTCCACCATGTAATTTACAATTTCGCGGGGCGTGTAATACGAGCCTGTTTGTTTACGGGCTGTGGTGCGTGTTTCGGGGTTGTAGCTGGCCAACAGGTTTTCGAAAATCTTACCCAATAACTCCGGGTCGAGGGCAATTTCCTGTTCCAGTGGGGTGTTTTCTTCAATGGTAAACTTATAGCTATTTAGGATATTGATAATTCCACGGGCTTTACAGTGTTTGTATTTGTTGCTGTTTTCAAACTCATCGCTTAAATCGAGGTCATCGTTTCGCCCGAAAAACAATACATTGGGAAAAACAGGTTGTTTCGATGGTGTTGATGAAAAACCATCGATACGCATTTCAATATTTGTTTCCGGGTCGCGGCGGTCGAGACATTCAAAAAGGCCACCGTTTAAAAAAGGAATAGTTTCGAACAGTTTCAATCCATTATCAGGATTAGAAAACAAGTTTTTATAACGGAATACAAGGTGGTCCATGTATTCCTCGGTATAACCGGTGTTCTTATTTTTCTTTTTATCATCAATGAAAGTCCTGTTGCCACCATCTTTCGGCATTTCGGTGTTCAAGGTGGCAAAAAACATGTTTTGCAGAATGGCTTTGTAATAATCTGAATTGTCCCCGGCATTCGGATTAAATGCTTTTAAGGTTTCAGTTATTTTGTTTTTATCAAAAAGTGTTTCGGGCACCAGCCCTTTTTCTTTAACAAACCATATAAAAATTAAACGAGTAAGCAGGCGGATAACATTTTCGGAGTTGAATACTTTGTCATCACTGTCATCGTCAGCCCTGTTGGGGAACGAAACCGTGCGAACTGCCCATAAATACCAGGTAAATAATTCGTTGTAAAATTCTTTGTTCAGAATATTTACATTGAATACTTCGAGCCATTGGGCATACAATTCTTTGAAAGTGCTTACTTTAAGCGGATTGATGCGAAGTTGCAACAAAATACGTTCGTGCCCTGCATGCACCTGTTTGGTGTTGATATCCCTTAAAATACTGATACGTCCAATTTTTTCGCCCTGTTGGCCTGCACGTTTGTATTGCCCACGCTCGGCACTCGAAAAAGAAATATGCGAACCGTATTTTAAAATCAGCACAACCGGACGACTGAACGAACGCCGGTTTAATGCCCGTGTCAAACGTGAAATATCGGTTTTTGTAGGAACGTTGTTTTCGTTCAGTTCAACACCGAAAACCAGTAACATATCGTAATCATCCGAAGGCTCTTTGACAGGAAGTTCAGTTACCTGACCTTCGGTTTTTCCATCCAGAGTCAAGTTGTTTATCATACCCACAAAACGGGCATCTTTTAATTTTCCCAGAAGTTGTGAATCGGTCAACTGCTCTTTCAGGAATTCTGTAAGATTGATTTCCGATTTGGCAGCAGGGGCAATTTTTATATCAAGTTCTGAGCTGAAAAATTGCAGTGTGCTTTCGAGAATATTGGAGTGGTTGAAAAATTGTAAGTCCATAAATTACTATTATTTAAACTAACCAACTAAGCTGTCAGACACCTTTAAGGTTGTCTGACAGCTTGTTAATATTTTAATATTCGATTTTTTCAAGTTCACAAATCCTTTTATGGCAAAACATAAAATTCGATACATCATCAAACAACTCTATAACTTCATTTGATTTTAACCAGGTAAGGTTATTTTTTCCTGAAATTTTATTATATGAAGAATATGCCCAATCTGCAATATTTTTAACAAACCCATGAGATAAAGGATTGTTATGGATATAGATAATAGTATTAATTAATTGATTTTCATCTTCAATCAACAACCTTTTATACCTGGGTTGAAATAGAGAACCTTTTTTATTATAAACCTTATTGAAAGAGTTAGTATAGGATGTAAAGAATTTTTTAAATGAGTTTGAAATTATATTGTAACCTGAACTGTCAGGCACCTTTAAGGTTGCAAGTGACTTGTCTAAACTGTCAGGCACCTTTAAGGTTGCAAGTGACTTGTCTAAACTGTCAG
>JAFGVA010000213.1 GCA_016938235.1 Bacteroidales bacterium
TACGCTACTAAAGAATTAAGACTGGGGAAAGTAAGTGGTATACTTTTGATGATTATTTGTGGTATACTTCTAATGATTATTAACACTCTTCACTCTTCACTTTTCACTCTTCACCCTTCACCCTTAACTCTTCACCCTTCACCCTTCACCCTTCACCCTTCACTCTTCACTCTTCACTCTTCACCCTTCACCCTTCACTCTTCACTCTTCACTGTTCACTGTTCACTGTTCACTGTTCATCTTCCACACAATTATTCAACAAGTTTTCAACTCTGTTTTTTTATCCTGTTTCAAAACCTTAATTTTGCAAGCTTAACAGTTTATACTTCAATAAATATACTGATGGAAAGAGATACTAAAATCTTTGATTTAATAAAACAGGAACATCAACGTCAAATGCATGGCATTGAGCTGATTGCCTCTGAAAATTTTGTGAGTGAACAGGTTATGGAGGCTATGGGTAGCTACCTTACCAACAAATATGCCGAAGGTCTTCCGGGCAAACGTTACTATGGTGGATGCCAGGTTGTTGACGAAGTTGAAACCCTTGCAATTGAAAGAGCCAAAGAGCTTTTTGGTGCATGCTGGGCAAATGTTCAGCCCCATTCGGGTGCTCAGGCTAATATGGCTGTTTTAATGACTGTGCTTAATCCGGGCGATACATTTATGGGTTTTGACCTATCGCATGGCGGTCACTTATCGCATGGTTCTCCTGTGAATTCATCAGGTTTATTGTACAATCCGATTAGCTATAAGGTTTCTGAAGAAACAGGCCGCGTAGACTACGATGCAATGGAAGAAAAAGCTTTAAAAGTAAAACCAAAATTAATTATTGCAGGTGCTTCTGCTTACTCAAGAGACTGGGACTACGCTCGTATGCGGAAAATAGCCGATAGTATTGATGCGATTCTAATGGCCGATATTGCTCACCCTGCCGGATTAATTGCAAAAAAACTGCTTAACAATCCTTTTCCACATTGCCATATTGTTACAACAACCACACACAAAACCCTTCGCGGTCCAAGAGGCGGACTTATTCTAATGGCTGAAGATTTTGAAAACCCTTGGGGACACAAAACACCAAAAGGTGTTACAAAAACTGTGTCACAGCTACTTGATAGTGCTGTTTTCCCTGGAATTCAGGGTGGCCCCCTGGAGCATGTTATAGCATCAAAAGCTGTGGCTTTTGGCGAAGCTCTTTCTGACAATTTCCTTGATTACGGCAAGCAGGTAATTAAAAATGCTTCAGTAATGGCTGAAGAGTTTATAGCAAAAGGATATAAGGTTATTTCAGGCGGTACTGACAATCACTCCATGCTCATTGATTTGAGAACCAAGGCACCTGATATTACCGGTAAGATGGCCGAAAACACCCTGGTATTGGCCGACATCACTATAAACAAAAACATGGTTCCGTTTGACAGCCGTTCACCATTCCAGACTTCAGGTTTCAGAGTTGGTTCTGCTGCCATAACTACACGTGGCGTTAAAGAAGATGCAATACCAACTGTTGTTGATATGATTGATGAAGTTATTATGAATATTGACAACCAAACTGTAATTGCTGATGTAAGGAAACGTGTTAATGAATTAATGCAGGAATATCCGTTGTTTGCTTATTAATTATTATACGTCACTGCGAGAAGGAACGACGAAGCAGTCTGTTCTATTTTGATTGACAGATTGCTTCGTCTCGATTTCTTCGAGACTCCCAATGACAGAAATAAATAAAGACTCTAATATTCCATATCTTCATCAAAAAGGTCTTCCCAACTCGAATTCAGCTTATTTATCAACTCTATTTTCTTCTTTCTAGACCCTCCTTTTAACTGCTTTTCTCTAGAAATAGTTTCCTCTATTGACAAAAAAGTCTCATAGTAAACTAATTTATTAAGATTGTATCTGGAAGTAAATGAGTTGGAATATACTTTTGATTTATGTTCGTAGACTCTGTTTTTCAGATCACCTGTTACGCCAATGTAAATGACAGTGTTATTCTTGTTTGTCATAATATAAATAAAACCGCCTCTTTCCACTATTTAGTTAGTTTAATCGAAACAAATTTGTATAATAATTCGTCATAGCGAGAAGGTATGACAAAGCAATCCATACATTTTAATTCAACAGATTGCTTCGCTTTGCTCGCAATGACGGACCTAATGAATACTCTCCAAAGTAACTTTTAAATACTTCCAGAATTTATCCACGGTATCAATCTTCACTTTCTCATCGGGTGAATGGGGGAATCTGATTGTCGGCCCGAACGAAATCATATCCATTTCAGGGTATTTAGAACCAATTATTCCGCATTCGAGTCCGGCATGAATTGCTTTAACTGCGGGTTCTTTACCAAAGTCATCCTTATAAACGGCCTTCATTGTTTTCAGAATTGCAGAATCGGCATTGGGCTGCCATCCGGGGTAATCACCATCGAAATCGACCTGGCAACCAAGCACCTGATGCAGGGAAGCCACCTGCTCCGCTAAAGCATATTTAGCACTTTCTAAAAAGCTTCGTAACAAATAAATCATTTTTGCCTGCCCGTCAGAAAAATCCACAATAGCTAAGTTTAAAGATGTTTCAACTACACCGGGCATAACATCACTCATGCGAACAGGGCCATGAATAGCCGCATTCAACATTGACAACAAGTTTGGCATCGCTGAATCTGTACAAACCATTTCCGGGGCACCGGCCGGATTTAAACTTAATATCATTCCCGGTTCGGTATGTTTGTATTCATTTTTTACTTCTACGGCGAATTGTTCAAAAAACTTTCTGAAGTCATGTTCATGTTTTTCAGGAATTATAATGCTTGCATGGGCTTCGCGAGGAATAGCATTGCGTAAATCACCTCCCTTAATTTTTGCGATTTTAAGCGGGAAGTTATTGTGAGCCGACCAAAGAAACCTGCCGAGTATTTTATTGGCATTTGCCCTGCCCAGGTTGATGTCTAATCCCGAATGACCTCCTTTCAATCCACTAACGCTGATATCATGAGCCTGCCCCAGAGGAGCAAGTTCTTCTTTGTAGGTGGTTATTGCTTCAACATCGATACCCCCGGCGCATCCCACAAATAATTCACCCTCGTCTTCAGAATCAAGATTCAATAAAATTCCGCCTTTTAAGATTCCCGGTTTCAGTCCGAATGCGCCTTCCATTCCGGCTTCTTCGTTAATGGTAAACAGTGCTTCAATTGGTCCATGCAAAATATCAGAAGATTCAAGCACTGCAAGTATGGCAGCTACACCTATACCATTGTCGGCACCAAGGGTTGTTTCTTTGGCTTTGAGCCATTCTCCATCAATTATAGTTTCGATGGGGTCCTTTTCAAAATCATGCTTTTTATTGCTGTTCTTCTGGGGCACCATATCGACATGCGACTGCAATACAACTGTTTTTATTTTTTCTTTCCCTTTTGCGGCCTGTTTTCTTACAATTAAATTCCCAACCTTATCCTGAACATATTCCAGCTTATGTTCTTTTGCAAATGCAATTATAAATTCTATTACTTTTTGTTCATGACCTGAAGGTCTTGGAATCTGTGTTAAACTATAAAAGTGTTTCCAAAGGATTTTTGGTTCGAGGTCTGCTATTTCTTTGCCCATGATATGATGCTTTTATGTTAAACTCTATGTCTAAGTTACTCTTTCTTTTCTTCATTGGAAAACTAAAAGTAATTTGAAATTTCAAACTAAGGAATCCTTCCACATCCACCAAAACGTCATACCTGCGCAGGCAGGTTACCGATATCGGGTATCTATGAACCGATCCCTGTCTACACAGGGATGACGCTTAGAAAGAGTTTTCGTATACAAAACAATGGTGCGATAAAATAATACTGACAAAGTATTTGTTTAACGTTCTCTTAACAGACAAAATTGCAACAATTTTACTTTCTTTGCGTTAAGTTTAGTGTTCATTAAAAATAATAAAATGAAGTCTTTTAGTCTGATTCTTGCATTTTCCACCCTGTTAATTTTAAAAGGAAATGCCCAAGAAGTAAAGTGGTATTCCATTGAAGAAGCAGTAGAACTTAATAAACAGGAACCAAGGAAATTTGTTATTGATGTATACACTGATTGGTGTGGCTGGTGTAAAGTAATGGAAAAAAACACTTTTAACAACGAAATAATTGCAAAATATCTTAACGAAAAATATTATCCTGTAAAGCTTAACGCTGAACAAAAAGCAGACATTGATTTTTTAGGCACAAGCTATAAATATATTGCCCAGGGAAACAGGGGTTATCATGAATTGGCAGCTGCATTTCTTGGAGGACAAATGAGCTACCCTTCAGTTGTTTTTCTGGATGAAAAAATTCAGGGTTTACATATTGAAAAAGGCTATATCAAAGCAAAGCAGTTCGATATGATAATCAAGTTCATTGGTGAAGACCTTTATAAAACCACAAAGTGGGATACCTGGTCAGCAAGTTATAATTCACCTGTTACTTCAGAATAGGCAATACACTTTCTTTTGTTGACATTGGAACAACAACTCCAAACTGTTCAACCGACACTTCCGATTCCAGTAAAACATGGCTTCCGTATAAGATTTTAACAAGAGCCCTGTCTGGCATTCTGTAGAAAATTACATTGCTGTAACTTGTTGAGTATGGGATTTGCAACTGATTTAAAATTTTATTTGTCTGAAGATCCTGAATCTCGAGAATTACAGGAATACCCTCATTCTCAGCAGAGGTATTAAATCCCGTATCGTCGGAAAACCTGAAAAGGGTATTACGCTGAAGTTCAGGTCCGGAACCGGGTGTGAAAGTATACTGACTATTTATGGTATCGGTTTTTTCTTTCCCGATAAATAAGGATAAGTATTCATTTTCAAGCGCATTAAGTTCCCTGACACTTATTGCCAGTGCCTGTTCTTCAGGAAAAACGTCGTATTGTCCTGACAGCAGTTTAAACCTTCTTTTTCTTATTTTGAATATAAATTTCGATGCCTCGAATGCTTTTTCTTCCAAAGATTTACCAATAACCTGTTTTTCCCAGGAAGGAATTCTGATGTAATTCGAATCGTATATCGCATTTTTCGGGCGCTTTTTTTGATCATCGGGCATGAAAGACCTTATTGATAAATCGGTATAGCTATTTTCTTCAACAGTTTCCAGCTCATTGCTATTAAAAACCTGAAAAGATTTAAAATCTGCAGGCGATAATATGAGTCCATTCTCGCTAAGAGACATGAATTTATTCTGAAGTTCATCGGGATTTGTACTTCGAACAGAATAATATCTTTCCGGATCAGGCTCACTCAAGGTATAAAGCCTCAAATCTGTTATTTCCCAGAAAGTTGAAGGAAAAGCTTTGGCTCCCTCAATACCGAGATACTTTTTTGCAAACTGGTGATAGGGTCCGGGGTAAAAAGTATGTTTTACAGCCTTCACATTAACCAGTAACCGGGTACGGGGCAAAGAATAAATCCTGGCAGACTGTTCGAAAGAAGCCAAATCGTGAAGATTTGTTGTTACAACTTTGGTTGTGGTGCAGGAAAATAATGATGCTATAATTAGGATTTGGATTATTTTCTTCATTTTTTGTTTTTTTACTGGTTTATTCAGTGTGCTTCCAACTTCATAAAATATACTATAATTAATAAATGAGCCTTATGCCGGCTTAATGCTAATTTATTATAACACGTCATTGCGAAGGAGGAACGACTGAAGCAATCTGCAGTATAGAAAAAGATTGCTTCGTTATACTCGCAATGACGGCCACATATAATTATAGGTTTTATAAAAACTTAAATCAAATTATTGCCCATTAAGCAAGGCTCTATTTTCTTAAAAGCTTTCCCTAAATTATTAATAATATCTGATGCCGACAAAGCATGATATCCCATCTTCTTTATAGCAATATCTCCGGCGAGACCATGCACAAAAACTCCAATTTTCGCAGCATCAGCAACCGGATATTTCTGAGCTAATAACGAAACAATGATGCCTGTTAGTACGTCGCCCGATCCTCCTGTTGCCATTCCGGCATTTCCGGTTGTATTAAACCAAACATTTCCATCAATATCAGTAATAGAGGTATGAGCTCCTTTAAGCACAATAATTAGTTTATGCTTTTGAGAAAGTTCAACCTGAGTCATTAATCGCTCGAAGTGAGAATTATGTTTTTTGGTTAGCCTGTCAAATTCACCCGGATGAGGTGTTAATATAGTATTCTTGGGTAATTGATTTAACCATTCCAGATTTTTAGATAGGATATTTATTGCATCGGCATCGATAACAAGCGGTACATTAAGTTTTTTAATAAGGTCAAAAAGAGCCTTTGAGGTATTCGATTTTATATTCAGACCAGGGCCAACAGCTACCGACTGATATTTTTCAATAGAATTAACTTCAGTAAAAATAATGTCGGATTCATCTAAAGATATTAATGCTTCAGGCACAGAACATTGCATAATTTCATAACCCAATCTGGGAATATGAGCCGTAACCAGTCCGGCACCCGAATGGACGGCGGACTTTACCGCCAATACCGCTGCTCCCATCATGCCGTAGCTTCCGGCAACAACGAGTGCATGCCCGTAAGTGCCTTTATGAGAAAACTTACATCGTTCAGGAATCAGGGTTAATATTTTATTTTTCGTTAAAAAACAATAAGGAGTCGATTCCTTGTTGATTTTCTCAGGATGCAAACCGATATCAAGTATTTCCCACATGCCAACAAATTCGTAATTGTCCGACAAGAAAAATGAAAGCTTGGGAAACTGAAAAGATAAAGTGAAATTAGCCTTTATCACCGATTTGTAATTGTTTGCAGAATTATCTTCGCTGAATAAGCCACTGGGTATATCAATTGAAATTACGCCCTTTTTATTTGACTGGTTAATGTATTCAACAAATGCAGCCGGAATACCTTGCAATGGCCTTGAAAGTCCGGTGCCAAAAAGACCGTCAATTACCCATTCGTCCTCCGAAATAAAAGGAAAGTCCTTTTCTGTTTTTATTGATTTAATTCTTATATCGGTCTCTTCAGATAATTGTTTTTTATTCTCAAGAGAATTAGGTGAAAGCTCTCCGGTATCAATAAAACAGAATCTAATATTTGTGTATCCGTGATGATACAGCATTCGGGCCAAAGCCCATGCATCTCCCCCATTATTACCGGGACCTGCCATAAATAAAAGAGATGCAGATTTGTTTAGTTTTTTTCGAATCCAGGCCGAGAGCGCTAATGCAGCTCTTTCCATCAGTTTTATTGAAGGAATTGGTTCATTTTCGATTGTATAGGCATCGATTTCCCGGATTTGTCTGGCGGTAAAGACTTTCATCGTAGAATAAGCTTTTATACAAAGTTAATTCAGACATGACAATACTCAGCAAGCAAACTAAAAAAAACTTTATATTTGTGGGGTTTTAAGGCATTTTGCTTTAGAGTTTATTTAAAGTTACATTATTCCCGTCATACCTGTGAAGACAGGTATCCGACATTCGATAACAAGAAGAAAGAGATTCCCGCCTACGCGGGAATGACGGCTAGTTAGGAATCAAAACAACAAGAAAACAATACAAAATTTTATCATGGCAAAACAAGGAAAACACCCTAAAGGACTCATGGTCCTGTTTTTTACAGAAATGTGGGAACGATTTGGTTTCTACCTGTTAATTGGAATATTTTTTCTTTATATGACAGCCTCAAAGGATGGCAATTTCCCGGGAATGGGATTCACCGGTACAAAAGCAAGTGACATTTATGGTTCATACCTTGCTTTAGTTTACCTCACCCCATTTATTGGCGGCCTTCTTGCTGACAGGTATTTGGGATACCGGCTATCCATTACAATTGGTGGATTATTATTTTCAGCCGGATATTTCCTGTTAGCAGTGAATAATGAAACCACATTCTTCGCAGCCTTAGGCTTAATAATTCTTGGAAATGGTTTGTTTAAACCCAATATTTCCGCACTTGTAGGTAAAATATATGATGCTGATCCGAAATATAAAGATTTGAAAGACAGCGGTTACAACATATTCTATATGGGCATTAATGTAGGAGCCTTCATTTGTAATTTCATTGCTGCCTACCTAAGAATCAATTATGGCTGGGGCTGGGCATTTGCAGCAGCAGGCGTTGGTATGCTAATTGGTGTCATCTGGTTCTGGACAGGTCAGTTGAGAGCTCATGATATAAAGGCTGTTGATAAAGTTTCTCCACCTACTAAAGAAGATATGCCAATGATTAAAATTCTTAAAACATTGTTTGCTCCTGCCATTGTAGCGGCAATCATTGGCTGGATTATACCTGGCAATATTTTTGGAGCTGATTCTACCGATGCTTTCCTTCTTTTTAGTATTGTTGTTGTAATCTTTTACATCAACATACTTAGAACTGCTAAAAAACAAGAAAAAGAACCCATCAAAGCACTTTTAGCCGTTTTTGGAGCCGTAGTGATATTTTGGGCAATCTTCCATCAGAATGGTGCAGCCCTAACAGTTTGGGCAGAAAATCATACCAATCGTGAAGTTCCGGCAGCAATCGAAAAGCCTGTAACAACACTAAGTTTAAATCAGGTAGTTTCGACTGAATTAAAAGAGCAAACCAAGACAGACATACATGGAGCCGAGGTTCTGGATGAGTCTGGTGAGCCAGTAACTCAGATGCTACCCGATACATATTTCCATAATATACCAGTATCTGAATGGCCGGAAAGCGGCAAAAAGAATCTAATTGCAACGGAATTATTCCAATCTATAAATCCGGGATTTATTATCCTCTTCACACCATTGGTTGTAGGATTTTTCAATTTTATTGGTCGCCGACGCAAAAAAGGTCCGGTACCTACTCCCGCAAAAATTGGCTGGGGTATGGTAATTACTGCTCTTTCGGCAGTTGTTATGATATTTGCAGTTTACGCATCCAACAATGGAGCTGTAAAGGCATCGGCCGGATGGTTGTTTGGAACCTATGCAGTAATTACCATAGGTGAGCTTTGTTTAAGTCCTATGGGCCTATCTCTGGTATCAAAACTCAGTCCGCCAAGAATTACCGCACTTATGATGGGAGGCTGGTTTCTTTCAACCTCAATAGGAAATAAACTCTCCGGTGTTCTATCCGGCATGTGGGGTGTCTATGAAAACAAAGCTTTCTTTTTCCTAACCAACACGCTTTTGGCAGGATTATCAGTTATCCTCATATTCTCGATGTTACCCTGGTTGAACCGGGTGATGAAGAAATATACAGAGGATAAGCCATCGATACCTGAGGAATTGGTTGAGGAGGAGATTTAGGAAAACCAATAGATGTTTTTAAAAGAGAAGCTCTCTTGAGTTCTGATTAGGGAGGGCTTTTATTAAATTAATACAAAAAGTACTAATCAATATTTTGGAAATAATAAACTGTATTATTAAGTATTGACAAATCTCTTCAAAATAGAAAAAAACAATAAGCCTTTTATTAGTCAAATTCTTGTTTAATTAACATTAAAATTTTATTATTCTATGCGAATATTTTTTAATAAATTAGGGAAAGGATCCGCTCTAATTATTCTTCATGGGATTTATGGAAAAGGTGATAATTGGTTACATATTGCACAATATTTAAAAAATAATTTCACTGTTTATCTTCCAGATATGCGAAACCACGGAAAATCATTAAATACAGTTGATTTTGGATATAATATTATGGTTCAAGACCTATATGAATTAATTCAAGAAGAACATCTTGAACAAGTTTCACTAATGGGTCATTCGATGGGAGGTCGCGTTGCTATGCGTTTTGCTGAGTTATATGGTCACATAATTAAACAACTAATTATAATAGACATAGCTCCTATTACCTACCAATCTAGGAAAAGGTTACTACCAACATTTTATTCGCAATCAGAAATTGCTAAAGCAATTATAAATTTACCTATTGCAAATATTTCTACCATTGAAGAAGCAGATTCAGAACTCGCTAAAACTTTGCCCTTAAAGGAAGTAAGAGATTTTATTCTTCAAAACCTTAAAAGAGATAACAACAATAAACTATATTGGCAAATTAACCTTCCTCCCATTATTGATAAACTTGAAGAAATCATATTAGGAGATAAAACAATGACGGAGCCCATTGATTGTCTGACACTTTTTATAAAAGGAGAGTATTCTGGTTATTTAACATTAAATGACTATGAAACTATAGAGTTGTTTTTCCCCAATATGGATTTCAAAGTAGTGAAAGGGGCAGGTCATTGGTTATATAATGATAAACCTGAAGAATTTAAAAGGTTGATCACCAAATTTCTTTCAGTATAATTTTTTTTACATTGTTGTCCGGTAAACCGGAATATTAATAATTATTTGTTTTTAACATTCTAATAATCAATATTAGCATTCTGCAAGTTCAAA
>JAFGVA010000214.1 GCA_016938235.1 Bacteroidales bacterium
ACAGGTTGAAATGCTAAAAGACTTTATTGACCAGACAGGAAAATTACCGAAATGGAATAAATAAAAAAACAACAAACCGCTAACAGCGTATGTAATTAAGTGCGTTTTAGGTGCTGATAATCAACATTATCACCTGCTTAAACCTCGGTGCTTTTCGACAGGAAAGCAACCCGCAATCCGCACCGAATTATACACAAAAACCTTTATGTGTAAATTGAAAAGCGCAGCAACATATATATAAAAAGAGTTTTAATTAAAAACAAAAATGGCAAGATGACTAAAATTGGAATAATAATTTGTGGACGCTATATAAATTGTGGAGGCGGTAAATGTCTGAGAGCATTGAAAGAACATGTTGGAGGATTTGCAAAATATCCCAAAGAAGAAAAATTAGAACTTGTTGGATTCTCAAATTGTGGTGGATGCCCGGGTGGAAATATTGAATATGTACCTGAAGAGATGATTAAGAATGGAGCAGAAGTGATTCATTTTGCAACAGGAATGGTTGTCGGTTATCCTCCATGTCCATACATAAACCAATTTAAAGAGTTTGTTGAGATACGTTATAAAATTCCAGTTGTTATAGGAACACACCCAATTCCATTGAAGTATTATAATACACATAACAATCTTTCAAGTTGGAAAACAATGAAAATGGACGAGATATGCAGACCATTAATGATTGAGGACAAGCATATTATGGAATCTTATAATTAGAAAGTAATTCTTGATATCAAACAACAATCCGAAATAAAAATGAATAACAGAAATATACCCTTTCAAACAATTAATTGGGCGACCATACCGAAAACTGAACATAAAGGAGAAACTGGAATTGCCTATTGGCAGACTTTGCAATATGCAGGACTAAGAATTAGATTGGTGGAATATTCAAAAGGCTATGTTGCAGACCACTGGTGTAAAAAAGGACATATAGTACATTGTCTGGAAGGTGATTTTGTAAGTGAACTCAACGACGGTGAAAAATACACATTAATAAAAGGAATGACCTATGTGGTTACAGATGATTTGAGTTCTCATCGTTCAACTACTGTTAATGGAGTAAAATTATTGATAATTGATGGAGATTTTTTACAAAAGATAAATGATTAATAAAAATCTGCACAACAACAGATAAAGGGAAGTATCCATAATAGTTCTTTCTGTATTCTACATTAGGTGTTTTTGGCACGTATAGTTCACTTTTAAGAACAGGGATGTCTCTTTGGAAGTACCAAATAGCAGGCAATCCCGGAAATTTGTACTCAATCTCAATTACTGAGCCAACCTTTACATTAGGCATAGTAACTCTGTAATTGTAATTATCCTCAAAAATTCTTTCTTTAAAAATGCTTTCATTCTCCAGTTTATCAACAATTATTTCATCATTTTCCAGGTTGTATGTTTTTCCTCTTATTTGAGTAAGCATATTGCTGGGATATACTTGGTTAGCAAGGTGCAAGCCTTCTTTTTTGAAAATCTTAATTCTTATAATTTTTGTAAATCTTCCATCAGTTACATAAAGACCACCATAATCATAGAGCACAGCAGCCGGGGCACTGGAGTCATATTCACAAAATCTCATTTCAATTTCTTCTTTTGAAACATCTCCAAACTTAATTGGAAGTTTTTGCGCGATAGTATAAATATTACAAAACAGGAATATTAAGAAAAGAATTAGGAATCTGGATTTCATAATGTAGGATTTTTGAAAATATTCACATAACGGGTATTTAATGTAGTTGGTTTTTTATTTTGACAATATAGTAAAGAGTTAAATGATAACAAATACCTGTATCCAGATATTTAACTAAATAAGGGTAAGAGGGTGAGCCGATTTGTAGAAATAATATAAGAATAAGATATACGGAAGCGATTAATTCATATTAATTCTAAATAATTTAGCGAGGTTTTTAATTAAATTTCTTCCTACTTTTACACTGTATTAACATATTTACACATGAGGAATACCATGTTACATAGTTCAGCACTCATTTGGAACAAGACTGTCGATTGTTCCGGGGGGACTTGTATGTATACATGATAGTTTAGAAATAATATTATACAATATATAAGCCTCCCCGAAAACCGGGGAGGCTTTTTTTTTACCTTAACCCTGGAAACAATGAAGTATAGCAATCAAACAAAACCCGTTTTAGCCTTTGCGATGGCATTGGCCGGTGTTATCTTTTTTTCATCGAAAGCCGTATTTGTGAAAATGGCTTACAAATACGAAGTTGATGCACTTAGCCTGCTTACCCTCAGGTTACTTTTTGCATTTCCGGTATACCTGGGTGTATTCATAGGTGCATCAACAAAAGGCAAACTTTCTGAATTTAAAGGAAGAGAGTACTTAAAGCTTATTCTGCTGGGTATTGTAGGTTATTACCTTGCAAGCCTGTTCGATTTTAGCGGACTGAAGTATATCACAGCCAGTCTCGAACGTTTAATTTTATTTATTTATCCAACTATGGTGTTAGCAATATCTGCTCTTGTTTTAAAACAAAAAATAAGCACTGAACAGAAAATTGCAGTGGTAATTACCTATTTGGGTGTAATGCTGGCATTTTACCAGAATTCTTATTCAGGAGGCAGCAATTTTTGGTTGGGAGCATTGCTAATATTTAGCAGTGCTTTAATGTATGCCATATATCTTGTTGGAACCGGCAATATAATATCAAGGTTTGGCACAAAGCTTTTTACAAGTTTTGTTATGATTGTCTCATCTTTAGCGTGCTTTCTGCATTTTATTATTTCGGCTAAGCTTGGTTTGTTCAATTTTCAAATTGAAGTTTACCTGCTTGCTTTTGCAATGTCGATATTATGCACGGTTATTCCATCGTTTCTAATTTCGGAAGCAATAAGAAGAATTGGAGCACCAAATGTTGCTATAATTGGCAGCGTAGGGCCTATAAGCACAATAATTCTTGCGACATTGTTCCTGGGTGAACGTATTTCTGTTTTTCAGTTATTAGGTACTATTGTGGTTATAAGTGGCGTTTTAATGCTGGCAATTAATAAAAACAGCAAACCAAATTCAAATGTTGCATTAGCAAAGCAGAAATTAAAAGATTAACTTTATCAAAAATGAAGATTACCCGTAAAATACATGCTTTAAGACATGACTTTAAAATCCATCTGCCAGGAGGTCAGAAACTTGACAGATGGGTTTATTCGTATATTGTATTTGGAGATTATATAACCCTGATTGATACAGGCCTGAAAATGAGTTATAAGAAAATTTACGCCTATATTGAATCGCAAGGAAGACATCATCATGAGATCGATAAAATTATTCTTTCGCACTCACATCCCGACCATATGGGCTCGGCACAAAAAATTAAGAAAGATACAGGTTGTGTTGTTTTTGCTCACGAAACTGAACTTGATTGGATTGAAAACATCGAAATTCAGTTTAATAGCCGACCAGTACCCGGTTTCTTCGATCTGGTTGACCGTTCGGTTGAGGTAGATGTTTTACTGGAAGAAGGAGACAAAATTTCACCTTCGGGATTTGGCGAAATGCGCATTATTCATACTCCTGGTCATTCTCCGGGATCTATCAGTATTTTATTTCCCAGGCAAAAAATATTCTTTACCGGCGATACAATTCCTGTAAAAGGGGATGTTCCTAACTATCTTGATTACAAGGAACTAATGGGTTCTATACAAAGAATAAAGAGCTTAAAAATTAAAGTTTTGCTGACATCATGGCAAGAACCACTCAAAGCCGATAAGGAAATTCAGAATTTTATTAGTGAAGGCGAGGAATATCTTAAAAGCATTGATAAAGCTGTAAAACTGCATTACAAAGATATTGATAACCTGTCGCTAACCAACTGTCGTAAGGTTGTTAGCGAACTGGAACTGCCGGCTCTTTGTATTAATCCGATAGTAAACAAGGCTTTCTGTTCGCATTTGTAATTAGAAAATCTTCGGGACTGTAAAAACTTAACAGTTTTTCAATTATTCCGAAATATCTTCAGTATCAATTTCGTCTTCAATAAGCTCATCTAAATCTCCGGCATCCTCGAGTAGTTCATTCAATTCTTCTTCATTTAAATCTTCAAGAGCTTCCTGCAGATCCTCGCTTTTTTCAACTTCCTCCTGAATCTGTATCGTTTTATTCTCGAATTTTGTGTCGGTTTTAACTACTGTCTTTGTAAAGAAGATGTTAACGATACCCAGCGATACTACAATTAATGAGAACAGTATAGAAATGGACGATAATTTCTTTTTTAGATGAAACTTTGCCGACAGGTTTACAGAGTACACTGCAAGAGCCATAGCAATTACTCCGGGTACTAAAGCCGCAGGTATATGAAAGAATATTTTAAAAGGCAAAAAAGCAAATATCAGGGCTATAAAGCTCAGAAATAAGCTTATTGATGAGGCTAATATTCTTTTTGTATTATTTTTTGGTGACATGTTGTGTTTTATCTGTTTAATGTTAGTCGCTTAATGGTAAAAACCACTTCTGTATATTGTGCTTTTCAAAGTATGAAGTTTGTATTTCGAAACTTTTTAATTTACAAGTTATTTTCTACTCCTGACTCCTATCCTCCGACTTCCATCTTCATTAATTTTTTAATCCGCTCATTTCAACAAGCCTTATTTGAACAGAGCCAACAGGGATTTCGGCTTTAATAAATACCGGAACCCGATTCTCGTCTGCCGTAAGCCAGATGTTATTGTCAAGCTTGTTTTCCATTATCGATTCATTCTTCAGAGAAACACCAAGTTTATAACAATAAAAACTACCCATTCCGCTTACCTTAATATTTTCTTTTCCTAAGTATTTAATGTAAACGGTTTCAAGTTTATTGTCAATAAGAATAGTAACCGTAATGGTTTTATTTACTGAATAGTTCTCGAAATCGAGGTTTCGGGCATAATATAAAACAGAAACAACATCAAATGTATTATCGACAATTTTTATTGTTCTTTCGTTTATTGAGCCGTCTTTTCTTTTTTGTTTAGAGATGGCAGTATTCGATTTCTGTTTGAAAACATATTTTGAATCGTTTGTATATCCTCCCTCATACATATCTCTTTTGAATATTAGCGGAGAAAGGGTGGTAGGCAGTACCCAGGACTGGTATGAATCTCTTATTTTAAAATATGTATCCCAGCTGGCAAATGTCTTTGCAGTACCATTCAGGTGTAAAAGAGGAATATTTGAAGAACTAACTTCTTTAACTTCTAATTGCACCTCGGCAAGGTCTGTCCATAGCGAAGACATATAATACGAGCCAATATACCGTAATTTCTCACCTCCCTGGAAAGCAGTGTTAGTAATTTTCTGAGCATAAATACTACTATAACAGAATAAATTTAGCAGTACAATCAGAAACATATGGGTTAAGTGTTTTGTTTTATTCATGAGTCTGAATTATTCTGCAAAAATAACAAGATTCTTCTCTATTTTATTGCATAATCACATACGATATTGTTAGTAAATTGTTTTACCGGCAATTAAGATTTATAAGTTACGCAACTTTTCCGGTACTTTTATTCTTCAATATAAGTCCAGATATATTTTACCAAGGCTACTTTTATTACTAGTTTTGCGGCTTAATTTCAGTGTATGTGGGTAATATTGGCAATTTTCTCAAGTTCGTTACTGGGTGTTTACGATTTATTAAAAAAAGGATCGCTTAAAAACAATCCATTTCTTCCCGTTTTATTTCTGGCAACAACTACTGGTTCAGTTTTATTTCTAAGTCTTGCGATATCATCAAGAACCGGAATAATCTCAGGGGAAAGTATTATTTACGTTCCCCAGGTTGAATTTAAAGCACATTTGTTATTTTTTCTGAAGGCCATTTTAGTTGGCAGCTCCTGGTTTTTTGCCTATATGGCACTTAGTAAACTTCCCATAACAATTGTAGTTCCTATTCGCTCTACTGGACCTATCTGGACAATAGCAGGAGCCCTGCTGATTTATTCCGAAAGATTTAACCTTTACCAATGGCTGGGCATTATTATTGCAATTATAGCATCATATATGTTTGCACTTGCAGGCAGAAAAGAGGGAATTAATTTTAAAAATAATAAATGGGTGCTGGCTATTGTTACGGCAACCATATTAGGTTCAGCTTCGAGTTTATATGATAAGTATTTGCTTTTTCATTACGACCGTATGGCAGTTCAGGCCTGGTTTTCGATTTATATGTTTTTTGTATTATTGCCGTTTTTACTTATTATGTGGGTTCCAAAACGCAAAGAATCTCCTGTTTTTAGGTGGCGCTGGACGATACCTGCCATTGGAATAGTTTTGTCACTGGCCGATTTTCTGTATTTCTATGCATTAAGCGACCCAACAGCACTAATAGGAATTGTGTCTGTTATTCGCAGAAGCAGTGTAATAATTGCATTTACACTGGGAGCCATAATTTTCAAGGAAGGAAATATTAAGCGCAAAGCAATCGCATTGCTTGGTATTTTATGTGGAGTGATTTTGCTGGTTTTAGGTTCTTATTAGTTAAAAGTTTCTAGTTCAAAGTTTTGGGTTTTTGTTTCACGGGTTCCTGTTTTAATTTACTGGATTCATGATAGATCCATGCTGCAATCCGAAATCAAAAAATAATATATACATTTGCATTGGTTTCAAGGTGCGAAAGCATAATAGGGAATCCGGTGCTCCAAAAAAAATCGGAAAATCCGGAGCTGCCCCCGCAGCTGTAATTCCAGGCTCATAATTGAGCGTATAACTTTTGAATTCCAGAGCCACTGCAGACAAAAAAGTCAGCGGGAAGGCTTCGAAAGTTGGGATAAGCCAGAAGACCTGCCGGGAAAACCACCATACATTCGACACTTCGGGAGGTGAGTTTCGGACAAATAAATTATCCATCCTTTACTTTTTCCTGGGGCATAATTCGCTTTCAAAATGAGATTAACTTTTTTTTGTCTTGGTTTTTTATTTTTGTTATCCTGCTCGCAGACAACTTCGAAAACAAGTAGTCCGAAATTAAAAGGTAATACCGTTAAATATGCCAAAGGTTTTTCAATAAAAGACACCCTGGGCTATACCTGCATCGAGGTCTATAATCCCTGGAATAATTACAATCTCCTTGAACGTTATTGCCTGGTAGGTGATTCATCAGAATACCAGCTTGAAAATTCAACTGTTATTAAGTTACCGGTTAAGAATGGGGTATACCTGTCATCTACATTTCTTGGAATGGTTTCTGCTCTGGATTCAAGAAATACGGTAAAAGCCTGCTCAAATGCTAACTGGATATACGATTCTGTTCTGTACAACGATTTCAAAAATGGCAAAATCAGTGATCTGGGAACCGATTTAACAGTTAGTCCTGAGCCTGTTATTGCCCTGAGCCCTGATTTTGTTATGAAATACATCTTTAAATCGAAAGAACCTCTTGACGAAATTCTTCAGAAAAGCAAAATACCTGTTTTGTATAATATTGAATTTATGGAAGAGCACCCGCTTGGAAGAGCTGAGTGGATTAAATTTATCGGAGCTTTTACCGGCAAAAAAAAAGCAGCTGACTCCATTTTTTTAAGCATTGAAGAGAAATATAACAGATACAGTGAACTGGCCAAAACAGTTCAGGTAAAAAAAACGGCCCTGGTTGGCAGTAGTTATAAGGGTACCTGGTATGCTGTAGGAGGAAAGAGCTATATGGCGAAACTTCTTCATGATGCAAACATCGATTATTTTTGGAAGATTGATTCTTCTGCCGGAGGACTTCCATTAAGTTTCGAATCTGTAATACTAAACCAAAAAGATGCGGATATCTGGATTAATGCTAACGCATCTTCACTAAACGATATTTTAAGTGTTGAAGCCCGGTGCGATATTTTCAAATCGTTTCAGAAAGGCAGGGTTTATCATTACAACAAGAGGCAGAATGAAAACGGAGGTCTAGACTATTATGAATCTGGCGTTGTTCGTCCCGATTTATTGCTGAAAGATTTACTTCTTATTTTTTATCCTGAATTAATAACTGACGATAGTACAACCACATACTGGAAAAAAATTGAGTAAGCCTAAGAGACATATTAATTTGCCGGTATTTTACATTGTAATGATTTTGTTAATCGTTGTGATTGTCTTTGTTGATTTGGTTATTTCTGTTGAAAACGTTGGTGCATTTGATTTTTTCAAGTCTTTAATAGGCAAAAACGAGAATTTCAATATCAATTATATAGTATTCCAGGTGCGATTGCCGCGTGTTTTTACTGCAATTCTGGTAGGTGCAGGTTTGTCGGTTGCAGGTTTACTGTTACAGACTTTATTTCATAATCCTCTGGCTGGTCCGTTTGTTTTGGGAATTAGTTCGGGGGCAAGCCTTGGTGTTGCCGTATTTATAATGGCAGCAGGAGCCGGAATGGGAATTTCACCTTTTTTTACTGCCGGGGGGCAGGTATTAGCTGCTCTTATTGGTTCCGGACTGGTATTTATTCTTGTGCTTTTATTTTCATGGAAACTAAACGATACCGTATCCCTGCTTATAATTGGTATAATGATTGGAAGTCTGGCATCTTCAGTTGTTTCAATACTTCAATACTTTGCCAATCCAGAGACAGTACACAAGTTCGTAATCTGGTCGCTGGGCAGCCTTTCATCAACCAGTTGGGTACATCTCAAATTTATATTCCCTGTTTTTGCCCTCTCACTTTTATTATTAATCTTTATTCTGAAACCACTTGATATAATGCTTATGGGAGAAGTCCATGCCAGGGTTTCAGGAGTAAATGTCAGACTGGTAAGGATACTAATGATAATTATTGCCAGCCTGTTGGCTGGTACTTTAACTGCATTTACCGGTCCGATTGGATTCATTGGTATGACCGTGCCACATCTTGCCCGTTTAATAACAAGAAGTATTTCGCATCGGGTAATTGTTCCGGGAGTTATTGTTACCGGTTCTTTATTAATGCTGATATGCGATATTATTTCTCAAATGCCAGGCAGAGCCTCAGTTCTACCTATAAATGCTGTAACTGCTTTATTTGGAGCTCCTGTTGTTGTTGGATTCATTGTGAGAAACCGTAAAACTAAAATTATTTAAATGGAGCTTGCTGAGGGAAATAAAACACTGTTGGAAACCAAAAACCTGCAAGTTGGGTACAGGCTTCATAAAGGAAGAAAGCACGTTTTGCTTGATGCCTTAAACCTTACTATTTCAAGTGGAGAATTAATAACATTTATCGGTCCAAACGGTAGCGGAAAGTCTACCCTTATAAAAACGCTGGTTGATTTGATTCCTTTACTGAAAGGGAAAATTTATCTTTCGGGAAAAAACTACCGCGAAATAAGCTCTGCCGAAAAAGCATCTCTTATGGGAGTTGTGTTAACAGATCCTGTTTATGAGCGTAACATGACAGTTTTCGATGTGGTATCATTAGGCAGATATCAGCATACAAACTGGCTTGGTGCTATGACAGATTCCGACCGGAAATCTGTGCTTACCTCAATTGAACATGTCGGCTTAACCGATAAGATTACTTCAAGGTTGAATGAATTAAGTGATGGCGAAAGACAACGGGCACTTATTGCCAAGGTGCTGGCACAGGATGTCGATTTAATTATTCTTGACGAGCCTACTGCCCATCTTGACCTTCCAAACAGAATGGAAACCTTATTGCTTTTGCATCAGATTTCGCATCAATCGGGTAAAGGAATCCTATTGTCAACACACGAGTTAGGATTAGCGATGCAAATCTCAGACAAGGTATGGCTAATTAACCACGAGCATCAGTTAATACAATCGCTGCCCGAGGATTTAATGCTAAACGGCTATCTCGATTCAACTTTCGGGAATGATCACATTGGTTTTCATCCCTTTTCAGCTTCTTTTGAACTTGTTCCCGACAAGAAAATTAAAGCCAATATTTCGGGCGATGGACTTGTAACGGCCTGTGTAATTCGTTTACTGAGGCGGTTAAGAATGGAAATAATACAAAATCCCGGGAAAAACGATGTTTTAATTGCTGTAAATGAACAGTTAAAAGAAATTAATGTTGTTTACCGCGGAAAAAATACCTTTAACTCCATTGCTGATTTACAAAACTATTTAATACAATTACTCAATGACTGAGAACAAGGGGTTTGCATTAAACGAGTTCTATTCGAAAATATTCAAACGTTACGATTTGATAAACAGAATATTTACGCTTGGCATGGACCAGTCATGGAGAAAAACAACTGTAAAAAAATGTTTGTCTGTTGAAAACCAAAAAATACTTGACCTTTGTTGCGGAACAGGTGATCTTACTATTGAACTGGCACGAAACTCTCAGCAATCAGTTGCAATAACCGGATACGACTTCAATTCTAAAATGCTTGAAATTGCGAAATTAAAAGCTGCGAAGAAAAACATTGAGAATCTGAAATTTATGCAAGGAGATGCAGCAGAAATGCCTTTTGAAGACGAATCTTTTAACAGCATTACAGTTGGATTTGGCTTTAGAAATTTAACATTTGATAATCCCAATAAAGACAAGCATATTGCTGAAACATTCAGGGTTCTTAAAAAAGGTGGAAGATTTCTTATTTTAGAAAGCGCCGTACCAAAAAATGCTTTTATAAGGTTGTTTTATAAAATCTACCTGTATTTGTTTTTAATTCCCATTGGTGGGTTACTATCAGGTAATCCAAAAGCCTATTGGTATCTTGCTCACTCATCGGCAGGCTTTTACAGTGTTGAAGAAATTCAGCAAATGTTGCACGAGAAAGGTTTTACAGGCTTTGAATCTCAAAACTTTTTTTTCGGAGCAGCAAACTTAATTATAGCTCAAAAGTAAATTCAACTAACATTAGCACTAAAAACTATTTCTACGGCAAGTATTGTTAATACACATAAATCCCATGTTTTTTTATAAAGATAACATCAATGTTGTAAGATGGAATAATTCTAAATTACCCCCCCCCTATGTATGAATATTCAAAATATTTTTATAGTATTGCAATGAGAGTGATTGCCATTTAAACTAAACGAACAATTGAAGAATGCATATA
>JAFGVA010000040.1 GCA_016938235.1 Bacteroidales bacterium
ACAGGGCCTTAACATGATGGGTTTGGCACAAGGCTCTGATCTTTTCTAAATTATCCGACAATATTGGTTGCATGATCCGTGTTTTGTACAAATTTACTTTTCCATCTAAACATCTGCAAGCCTCTCTTTTTCGTTATTGGCAATCATTCTCCGGATGCATCCTCTTGCTGGCGCGCTTTTGTAAAGCGTGCCGTGATTATTAAATCACGATACTCTTCGTTGGCTCAAATAACACTGGTTGCCATTCCTTTTGACGATCTCAAACTGAACTTAACCCAAGATAACCACTTTTGAAACAGGCTGTTTTGAAACTATTTCATAGTTGGCACGAATTGCAAATTCGCGCCAGCGGGGTTTTAATTAATTTCGAGTATGTAAATATATTCTTTTACAAATTTTACTTGTTCAGAGAGTCTTTTCGTTGATATTGTATTTTTATTGGGCAGTTCTGGTTGAGAATTCATAACCTGAAAAAGATTGGTTAAATAATTTGCTTTAACAGCATAAGAAGCGTTTTCAGCTTCCAAATGTTTTGCATTAACTATCCCAACAATATCTCCATTCGAATTAAATAATGGTCCTCCGCTATTCCCGGGTTGTAAAGGAATACTTATTTGGTAGGTCGTTATATCTCCTTGAAAACCAGTTCGAGAACTAATAATTCCATTTGTCAACTTAACTTCGTCGCCCATAGTTGCACGTAAGGGATAACCTAATGCATATACAGAATTGCCAACATCAATGACGTTGTTGTTAATTGTATAAGGAATATTCCCCAAATCAGTAAAATTAATGTCGTCAATTTTAATTATCGCTAAATCATTGTTTTTATCCTCTATTACTACTTTCGCCGTGTAAACTTTTGAGAAATCACCTTTTATACCTCTTACCGAAATTTTGTTTGCATCTTTCACAACATGGTAATTAGTTGCGATATATCCATTGGTTGAAATTGCGAATCCGGTACCTGATGTTTTTCCATTTGTAGAATTTGAGGTGTTTGAAGTAGAGGTGGGATAAAGTTTTATGTAAAGAGATTCTGGGTGACCATCAGTCCAAATAATTTTCATTAAACCAGTGTCGAAGGTTATATATAAATCTTCGCTAACTCTTTTGTCTGCCATATACCATTTTACCTTATATATATTGGGACTTGCTGTTTTATTAAGGATTGCTTTGATGTCACCAATTTCCCATTTCCCATTATCATTACCTCCCAAATAGACTATTTCGTAAGTCTCACCCTTTCTTATTAGAGCAAGTCTATATTTATTATCAATCTTTCCCGAATTCGTATTTTCATAAATCCCCTCAATAACATCAAGTCCATTCTTTTTCCAATTAGTTTTTATAGACTCTTCATTCCACATGGATAATAGCGTATTGTCAGGATTATTAATCGAGATTCCTTCCCATTCAAACCCACCTCTAACGCCTCCTGATATCACATACTCTACAATATCAATAGATTCTGTCCCTGGTGGTAATTGAGGAAAAATTAGAATGAAATTATATTTTGATTTTCTTTTGGTCCGGTATTGTGTTCCTAGATTTTGTCCATTTCCTAAACCTTCAATTTCGTATGAAATGCCTGTTGTTCTATCTGTTATATATGTGAAGGGACTGAATGTAACCCATGGCATTATCAAGTTACTTCGTTCTTCAGTAAAACTCAAGTAAATAAAAGTCTGACTATTCGTAATTGTAATCGAATCAATTGATATTTGTGGCGCATTAGTTTTTGAAACAGACGGGAAATAGGTTGTTTGAGTATTTCCTATTATGGTCCCAAAAACTAGAAAAACTATAAATAATGTTCTCTTCATATTATTGTTTTTATCAGGTTCTCTATCCGCAGTATTATGTCCAACGGTTGATGCAAGTTTTATAGCGGATTCTCGGAGTGATTTCCTGTCCGGCAGGACGGGAATTGATACGAAAATCTGCGACCCGCACACCACCGCAAACGCGATAAAAATTACACATTATTAGTGCCTGTGCTTTGTTGTGTCCTTCTCAATTCTAGTTGTATCTAGAAAGTTAATCATATTATTTCCAATACTATCTTGATATTTAATCAGAGTGTTAAACTGCTTTGTGTCGAGCTTAACTGTATTATCCGAAATTTTGTCCGAATATATACAAAGTATAATACTTGACAGTCCAATGATTATTGCTACCCCAATTCCAATTTTAGAGATTCTCAAGGTTTCGTTATGTCGAATTTCTTCATCTGTCTTAAAATCATTTTTCACATATTCGACCAAATCTTGTGATACGGCAATTAGTTTAAAAAAGGAATCGCAAATGATTTCATCCAAATCTTTTGCAAATGATATTTTTTCTGAAAACTGTGGTCCTAAGAGACCTTCCTTGTCATTGTCTCCAATAAGATAAATTTGTCTTTCATTTTGTAAATCCTTTATTAAGTTAAAAAATGTAATGACAAAAATTATTTTTGCTCTTTGTAATTCCTCAAAATTCTCTTTTTTAGGAAGTAACATTAATACTTTTTTCTCTATGCATTCTACTGCCAGTGACATATCAAAGCGTTCTCCAATATAATTATCTTCCAGGAATTTTGAGCACAGAATTAATCCTTGTTCATTTAACGCAGGTGAGTTAACTAGTTTTTCAATTATTTCCTTTTCAAGTAAATTAAATTTTCTCATAAGGCACTGTCTTGATTAGGTTCTTTTTTTAGCATTGGCACACAACGTCTCTCTAAATTCAATGAAA
>JAFGVA010000041.1 GCA_016938235.1 Bacteroidales bacterium
CATAAGTAATTAAATTACATCATTTTATTAAGAATTGATAATTATATATTAATCTGTAATCAAATTTAAAATAATTGTTTAAAATCAATATAAATATTAAGAAAACATACTAATTTATATAGAGAATCGGTCTGTAATCCCATCAATTTGTATACATTTGCATTTCTTTTTTTAGGGTCAACTAAGTAAAAACGTGATATATGAAATTTAATACTGTTTCTCCGGCGGAGGCGGTTAAGGTAATTAAATCCGGTGATCGAGTCCACTTGAGTAGCGTTGCGGTAACTCCACATTGCTTAATAAGAGCAATGATAGAAAGGGGCCGCAACAAAGAATTCCAAAATGTAACGATTCAGCATATTCATACCGAGGGGCCTGCCCCATATGCAGAACCTGAATTTGAAGGTATTTTTCAACTTGAATCTTTTTTCGTTGGTGGTAATGTAAGAAAAGCAACGCAAGCCGGATACGCAGATTACATTCCGGTTTTTCTTTGCGAAACACAAAAATTAATTCGCGAAGGATATCTTAATGTTAACGTTGCCATGGTTATGGTTTCTCCGCCCGACAAACATGGTTATGTTTCATTGGGAACCTCGGTTGATGCAACCCTTGCTGCAATCGAAACTGCTGAAGTTGTAATAGCACAAATAAACAAACATGTGCCAAGAACATGGGGAGATGCTCAGATTAACATGCGCGATATCGACATTTTTGTTGAATGCGACGAACCACTCTATATTCACAACAACCCTCCAATTTCTGATATTGAACAGGCAATTGGTAAAAATTGTGCTTCATTAATTGAAGACGGAGCATGTTTACAAATGGGTATTGGTGGAATACCAAATGCTGTACTGGCCGAGCTCGGAAATCACAAAAATCTTGGCATTCATACCGAAATGTTCTCCGACGGATTACTTCCTCTTATTGATAGCGGAGTTGTTAACAATAAAAATAAACAGATTGACATTGGAAAATGTGTGGCTTCATTTTTAATGGGATCTCAGAAACTTTACGACTTTGTTGACGACAACCCAATGGTTGCCATGATGGATTTAAGGCACACCAACTCAGTTCCCATTATTCGTCAGAATAAAAAGGTTACTGCTATTAACTCTGCACTTGCTGTTGATATTACCGGTCAGGTTTGTGCCGATTCAATCGGAACCAAGCACTATTCGGGTGTTGGCGGACAGATTGACTTCATTCGTGGAGCGGGATATTCAGAAGGTGGTAAACCTATTATAGCAATGCCTTCGGTTACAGCAAAAGGCTTATCAAAAATAGCTCCAACACTTATTGAAGGTTCTGGTGTTGTTACCACTCGTTCAAACATGCACTGGCTTGTTACCGAGTATGGAGCCGTTAATCTTTATGGAAAAACATTGCAGGAAAGAGCAAAATTAATAATCAGTATTGCACACCCTGACCATAGAGAAAGTCTTGACAAAGCAGCTTTTGACAGATTCGGCTCTCATTTTCATTTTATAGGTTAGATTTTTTTAATGTATTGGATAATTCAAGGCCGGGGTAACTCCCGGTCTTTTTTGTTATATATCATTTCAATATGTGGTATGCCGTCTTCAAGATATTCTTCCGAATCGGGTTCAAACCCCAGATTTCTGTAAAATTTCTCAAGATAACTTTGGGCGCTTATCCTTATTTTTTCAGCTCCTGTTGTATTAACAAGATAATTGATTGCCTCGTGCATTATTTCCCTTCCAAATCCGTTTTTTCTACTTTCCCGATCAACCACTACCCTGCCAATTGAATATTCGGGAAACCTGAAATGTTCCGGAAGAATTCTCAGATAAGCTTCAACTTTATTATTCCCTTGCTTGAAAATATGAACTGCACTTTGATCCTGATCATCAAGATCGTTGTATATACAATGCTGTTCCACCACAAATACCCTTGCCCTTAAAGCCAGTATCTGGTAGAGCTCATTAATGGTCAGGTCTTTGTATTTCTTTATTATCCAATCCATAAAAAAAAAGGAGCTATATGCTCCTCAAAAATAATTTATCTGGTGTAAAAATCAGAATCTGAATCCTATTGTAGTTGTAATTCTACTTAATTTATTATCGATATTTCCTACCGGAGCATCATACAATGCCGGCATATCAACCACATATTGATATTGTCTTTCATCAGATGCCGAGAACTGATAACTTAAATCGATGAAGTAATTCTTATCACGAAAACCCACCCCACCGGAATAACATAATCGGTATGCATCAGCATTTTCTTCAGTTTCTGCATATGGACTTCCAAGGAATGCCAGACCACCGCGCAGATAATATGATCCTATTTTCCATTCAGCACCCGTTTTTAAATTAATTGTTTCCTTATAAATACCCTTAATATCCCGATTAACATCATCCCAATCGCCATACTCATCTCGCATACGCATAGTGGTATAATCAATATATTCAAGATCTCCACTAATTATTAAAAATTTACCTAATACGAGACCCGCACTAAGTATTGCTTTAGCCGGAGTAGTCACCCGGTAGTCACTGTCAAACCGGTCATAAACCCTGGGTATAATAGTCCCATTCGATGTAGTTATTTGTGTCTTATACCTTTCATGTAAAAAATAGCTTACAGGCAAATGAAATGCTGCACCTAATCTTAACATGGGTATTGGCCTGAAAATAGCTCCAAACTTAGCTGTATAACCAGTACCTGTAACATTTAAATTCTCGTAATGATCAAAATACTCATAATTAAGATCATTTGCATCTCTTTCTACAAAATGTTTTTCCTGCGAATAATATACGGGTTGAATACCAAAAGTACCTCCCAAATATAGAACATCGGTTAAATTGAGTCCAAATGAAAATGCCCATTCATTAATTTTACCACTTTCTTCAACAGAAATATCTTGTTCGGGATACCGAAAATCACCATCAACGATATACATGCTTGAAATTTCAAAAGTGTCTATACCAGCTTCAGCGTCATAATAGTAATCAAAAATTCCGGCTTCATAGAACATGTCGTATGAGAAATAGCCAAAATCACTGCTCACCTCATCCGGAAAAGCATAATCATAATAAGCTTCCTGAACCATATAATCGCCAAGAGAGCTAAACTCGTTTACACCTGCTAAATTATAATTACGGTTAAAATTAGCGATCTTATTAAAACCAAATCCAAAGTTCACATACTTTAGCAATCCTTCTTCTTTATGAGCCGAAACATACCCCATATTGTTTATGTTTAGAGAACCACTGCCTTCAGTTGTTTCTTCACCAAAATACCTTGACTTAGTTCCTGCTATGTAAAGTTCTGGTGAGAAAGAAAATTCAGATCCTCTGTAAACGGCTATTCCTGCAGGGTTCTGACTAAGACTTGAGAAATCGCCACCAAGAGCGCCAAAGGCACCTCCCATTGCAATATTTCTCGCTGAACCACCAATTGTATGTTGTGAATAGCGTAAAGCATCGGCATGTCCCTGGCTATAAGCCAAACAGACAAGCAATAAAAGTCCTATTGATGTATATATTTTTTTCATCGGTCTAGAGTTTAAGTATTTTATTGACAAAAAATTATCACTTACAAAAGTTTCATTGCAATATAAGTTTCAGCTATAGTTCTGCCTATCTTCGTCCGGAGCTTGATCTTGAAGATGAACTGCCTGAAGAAGAGCTACTGGATCTTGAAGATGAACTGCTTGAGCTGGAGCTTCTTGATGGTGAACTTGAGTAACTTGAAGAACTACTTGAAGAACTACTGCTTCTTGAAGGAGTATATGAGGGACTTGATGAGCGAGAACTGCTGCTCCTGTAACTTGAGCTTGAGCTTGATGAACTGTTCCTTGAAGGCGAGGTTGTTGTTCCGCTTGAACTACTCGGCCTTGAGTAACTACTCCTTGATGATGATGAAGGTGTATAAGTTCTTGAACCTGAGCTGTTGTTTGAATTTGTAGAACCTAAACCTGAACTCGTACGGGTATTGTTATAAGTTGAGCTTCGTGTGCTGCTTCCCTGACTATTGTATGAGCGTGTTGCAGGTCTGGTATATGTACTGCTCCGTGTTGTACTACTTTGTGATGTAGATGTTGGCCTGGTATATGTACTTGAAGAGCTTGACCTTGTATTTGTAGTTCTGCTGCTATTCACGGTACTCTTTGTTCCTGTAGTTGAACTATTGGCATCCCGCGCATTTACAGAAACCCTGCTGGTAGTTGAAGTTCCGGGTGTAGTGTATACCCCTGATGCTCTTGAACCGGAGGTAGTTCTTACACCGTTAACAGAATTTCTTGTCGGAGAATATCTTCTGCCGGTGGCAACTTTTGAACTGGTATACCTGTATTCACCATAATAGTAATGGTTTCTGTGATAAATGTTGTACGGATAGTATGAATAATAAGAGTGATAATACGGATAGTATGAGTGGTACGAATAATAGAAGGGATCATAAAATGGATCATAATACGAACGGTAACTTCCATAATATCCACCATAGTAATAACCAGGGTAACCATAACTTATTCCCCAACCCGAATAAGGATAACCATAATTATAACTAAACCTCCAGTTTGGCCTTGAGTAATAATAATAGGGCTCATAGTAGCCACAGCTAATGCAATCGTCGCTAAAACGATTTAAGCGTGTTTCATAGTCATCGTAATATTCATTATCAGTATCAACATATTCTTCGGTATATACCTCAGATTCGGGTTCTGCCTCGAAAGTTACAGAACTATCAACATAAGCCTGTTCCTCAGCTTCAAGCTGTGCAAGCCTTCTTTCAAGTTCTGAAATTTGTTTATCCTGAACTTCAAGTTTTCTCTCAGCTTCAGCTAATTTATCATCCACTGGACTATGGTAAAGGTCATCATAATTGCTCGATGATTGATATGCACTTGTGCATGCTCCAAACACCAACGCAACTGCTGCTAAATAAAGTATTTTTGTTTTCATTGCTAAGCCTCCCACCTCATTTTTCTTGGTGTGTAATTTAATAATATTTGTTTACTTTGCACGATAGTTTTCATTTAATAATATAACAAATACCGTTCCAAAGTTTTAAAAATGGCAAAAGAATTAACAAAGAGGGAAGAAAATTACTCGCAATGGTATAACGAATTGGTTGTTAAGGCTGATCTTGCTGAAAACTCAGCAGTTAGAGGTTGTATGGTTATTAAACCCTATGGCTATGCAATTTGGGAGAAAATGCAGGCAGCATTAGACAAAATGTTTAAAGACACTGGTCATGTAAATGCATATTTTCCACTATTTATTCCAAAATCATTTTTCAGTAAGGAAGCCGCCCATGTTGAAGGTTTTGCTAAAGAGTGTGCCGTGGTTACCCATTACAGGCTAAAAAATGCTGAAGATGGCAAAGGAATTGTTGTTGATGAAGACGCAAAACTGGAAGAAGAGCTGATAATACGACCTACTTCAGAAACCATTATCTGGAACACCTATAAAAACTGGATTCAGTCATACCGGGATTTACCCATCTTATGCAACCAATGGGCAAATGTTGTTCGCTGGGAAATGCGCACAAGGTTATTCCTGCGTACTGCAGAATTTTTATGGCAGGAAGGCCATACCGCACATGCAACAAAAGAAGAAGCCATTGAAGAAACAGAAAAAATGCTTGGCGTATATGCTAAATTTGCTGAGGAGTTTCTTGCTGTTCCTGTAATTAAAGGACTAAAAACTGAGAATGAACGTTTTGCAGGTGCCCTGGAAACTTATTGCATTGAAGCCTTAATGCAAGATGGTAAGGCTCTTCAGGCCGGAACTTCACACTTCTTGGGTCAGAATTTTGCTAAAGCCTTTGATGTGAAATTCTTAAGCAACCAAGGTAAGCAGGAGTATGTTTGGGCAACTTCATGGGGGGTTTCTACCCGACTGATGGGAGCATTAGTAATGGCTCATTCCGATGATAATGGACTGGTAATTCCACCAAAGCTGGCACCTTTTCATGTTGTTATTGTGCCTATTTATAAAACCGACGAACAATTAACACAAATATCTGAGAAAGCTTTAGAAATTAAGAAATTGCTTGAAGACAAAGGCTTGTCGGTTAAATTCGATGACAGAACCACGCATAAACCAGGATGGAAATTCGCTGAATATGAGCTTAAAGGATTCCCGGTAAGAATTGCAATGGGACCCCGCGATCTGGAAAACGGTACAGTTGAAATTGCCAGAAGAGATACGCTGACAAAAGAATTCGTAAATGCCGAAGGTATTGATGAATACATTGTGAAACTGCTCGATGAAATTCAGGAAAACATTTACAATAAAGCGCTGAAATTCAGAACAGAAAACACATTTAAAGCTGACAACTGGGAAGAGTTTGTTGATGTTATTGAGAACAAAGGTGGTTTTGTTTCTGCTCATTGGGATGGTACTGCTGAAACCGAGGAAGAAATAAAAAACAAAACAAAAGCAACAATACGATGTATTCCACTCGATTCAGTAGAAGAAAACGGAAAATGTATTCTTACCGGAAAACCTTCGAAAAAAAGAGTGTTGTTTGCAAAAGCATATTAATATAATATCATGTAATTAATCATAACGCCGGACACATTTGTTTCCGGCGTTTTTTCGTTAAATTTGAATTACAAAAACCCCAAATGATCTTTTTGAAAACTCAAATCAAAACATAAAACAACATGAGAAAATTTTTAATTCCCCTGCTTGCTATTTCTTTGTTATCAGCATGCAACAAGAAAGTTGAACCGACAACTGAAAAAAATATGGAAGAAAAAGTAGCTGAATTTGCCCCCTTTAAACTAACCAGCAATATTGATGACCTGAGTGCAAACCAAAAAGAAATGCTTACACTCTTTTTTGAAGTTGCAAAAATCATGGACGGGCTTTTCTGGCAACAGGCATACGGTTCAAAACACGAAGCCATGCAATTATCTGAGGATGAATTTACCAGGGAATTTATTAAACTGAATTATGGCCCATGGGAAAGACTGAACGGAAATAAGTCATTTATTGAAAGTATAGGAGAAAAACCTGTGGGGGCTCAATTTTACCCCACGAATATGTCTAAAGAAGAATTTGAAAGTCTTGAAAGTGAGGATAAAACTTCTCTATACACCATAATTACCCGCAATGATGAAGGTAAACTCGAATCGGTACCTTATCATGTTTACTACAAAACACAAATTGAAAAAGCAGCTGAGTTACTGAAAAAAGCATCGTGTCTTGCCGAAGACAAAGGATTCAGGACATACCTCGAACTCAGGGCTGAAGCATTACTAACTGATGATTATCTTGAAAGTGATCTGGTTTGGATGGATATGAAAACAAATCGTATTGACTTTGTGGTTGGGCCAATTGAGAATTATGAAGACCAGTTGTTTGGATATAAAGCTGCATACGAGGCCTATATATTATTGAAGGATATGGAGTGGTCCGATAGGCTTTCAAGATTCAGCAGCTTGTTGCCAGAATTACAAAAGAAATTGCCCGTTGATCCTGAATATAAAAAAGAAGTTCCCGGATCGGGTTCCGATCTTGGTGCCTACGATGTTGTGTTCTATGCGGGTGACTGTAATGCCGGCAGCAAAACAATTGCTATAAATCTTCCAAATGACCCAAGAGTGCATAAAGCAAAAGGAAGCCGCCGATTACAATTAAAAAATGCTATGCAGGCAAAATTCGATAAAATACTGGTTCCGATAGCTCAGGAGCTTATTGATCCTTCTCAAATTGACCATGTTACTTTTGATGCTTTTTTCGAAAACACGATGTTTCACGAAGTAGCCCACGGCATAGGGGTTCATTATCTTATTAACGATAATTCTGTTGAAGTTGGCAGCGCATTAAAAGAAAAAAACAGTTCATTGGAAGAAGGAAAAGCCGATATACTTGGAATTTTTATTATTGATGAACTCGTGAAAATGGGCGAACTCGACACTGATCCAAAGAATAATTATGTAACATTTACTGCCGGATTATTCAGATCAATCCGCTTTGGTTCTACAAGTGCTCATGGTATTGCTAACCTGGTACGGTACAATTACTTCAAAGAAAAGGAAGCCTTTACCAGAAGTACCAGAGGTATGTATACCGTCAATTTCGATAAAATGGGCATAGCCGTTGAACAGCTGTCAAAAGAAATCCTTACTATTCAGGGTGATGGAAATTATGAAGCAGCAGTAAAAATGATTGAAAAGTACGGCAATCTTTCTGAAGAGCTTAAAACTGATCTGGAAAGAATAAATTCTAAAGGCATTCCTGTTGATGTTATATTTGAACAAGGCCCTGAAATCCTGGGATTGACAGCATGTAATCCGGAAAAATGTGAAAAGGCGCCAGAGTGTGCCAAAGAACATTAAACCAGCAATAAAAAAGGCCGGTGAAATCCGGCCTTTTTGTTATTCATTTGTTTTCTTAAATTCAATTAATACCCCTACGCATCTGCGTTCTTTATCGTTACCCTTATCGGGTATTTTAACTTCAATGATAAGATTGCGTGTGCGTTCATTTCTGAAAACTACCGAGGGTGAAAATCCATCTGAACTGTTATCATAAATTAGATTCCGTTCGGGAGAATCTTCAAAAATTTTAAACTGAATGTCTCCCATTTTCTTATGTGCACAAATTGACACATAATATTCTTCGTCAGCATACGCAATAAAATGCATTTCACCCTCCTGACCCGGACTGAAAAGTGCACTTTTTGACTGCCGGCTGTAAAAATAGGTATAGTCAGCATAGGTACAATGATACTGATGATAACCGGTACAATCCTGTCCGCTTAATGAAAGTGAGAGAAGGCATGCAGCGAAAAATGTGAATAATGGCCTTTTCAGCCGTATGCTTTTTGATTTTTTAAAAGCAGAATGTCTGTTTGCCGACAAGGCCGATATTTTTAATAAACAATTAATCATGCTTGTTTGTGTGAACAATGATGTTTTTTTTAATGCTTGTATCATATCATTGTAAAATTAATTCTGTGTTATCGAATTCCTGGCCTGCAAAGTAGCAGCTTTTAACTTTAAGTATTGTTCTTCACTTATTACAAGTCTCTTGCCACCCTTAACAATAAGATTACCATCTTCGCCCCTTGTTACTTCAGTTTTTTCATCTTTAAAAATCAGTTCGTTATAAACCTCCCTGATAGTGTAAACAGGTTCTATTGTTTTAACAAGGTCTTCGTCATTAAAGCTGCTAACATAGTTTATAATGTTTTCAAGCACAAGCTTTTGATCGGCAATGCGCTGAATCAGAATATTTTCCTCATTAAAATCGCCACTAAGCATAATTGACAAATACAAAGCTTCAATAAACCCGCCAACAGAAATTACTGCCAGTGATTTTTCTTTATTGTTTTTTATCAGATAGTCTGAAAGCTGACTAAAAGCTTTGTCTGAAAAAACCTGGAGAGAATCAGGGTTTGTCAGATTGTTTTGTACATTCTTTAACAAGCTTATTTCAAAGGCTGAAGATACTCTTAGTTTTTCACTTAAATTAAAAACAGCCTCAAAATAGGCTCCCGATTCATTATGCTTTCCATAAAGAGTGAGGTAAGCCAGGTCAGCTGTGTATATTCCAAGATTTAATGCTTGTTCACCTGAATTAAAATACTTCTCAACATTCTCAACCGAATTTACTAAACCTTCAGAATACTCCAGATGGGCTTTGTTTATTACTCGAAGCATTTCTTCCGGAGATGGAAATCTGTGATATATTGAGTGAATTTCCTGTTCAGAAACCTGATGCCCCTGTGCTTCAGTATAGGTATTATCGGCATTTTCTGTATTAACATGTTTGCATGCTGTATACAGGAAAACTATAAAAAGAAGAAGGGTATAATTTTTCATAAATCGTGATATAATACATACAAAGTTAAAAAAACAAGGCCTTATTTAAATCCTGGTTTAAGTATCTTGTTAACACGATGAATCTTTTTACTATAAAAACGTGATATATTCTCTGAATTAAAAACTCGATGAACCCTGTCAAGGATATCGAAAACAAGCAATATGTAAAAGAATCCAACCATGATTAAAAGTACCACTAAATTGAACCAATACGTTTCTACATAAAAATTACCAATCCGCTTCGCCGGGGCAAAAAAGTGACTACGCCCATAAGTTGATTTCGGATAAAAATATATAGGGTCAGCTTTTCGGATTATTTTATCATTCTTGATTTCAATTTTAACCGGTTCCAGTTTATTAAGAACAATATCGGAGAGTTTCTCGTTTGAATGCTGCATTTTCAAATCCAATAGAATATTCTTGCTTCCCAGCTCACCTTCTAATTGGTTAAACCTCTTGTCTCTCTCGTTAAGTGCTATTTCCAAAGAAGATAAATAAAACTCGCGGCAACATTTTAGGTACCTGTTTATAACACTATGTGTCGAAATATTATAAATTTCTCTATCCAGACTTTCAAGCGATTCTTTGCATACCGGAACTAAATGCTGCAAATAATCTATGCCTCCATAAACTAATCCGAGCTTTTTTTGTAAACGGTATTTTTGTACTCCTGATTCATTTTCCATGCGATGCACATCATTCAGTAACGACCCCATTTCGGGTAAATAATAGTTTATCATGAAGGATGCGTTACTAACATGCATTTCATAATCGTTTATCAGTTTTTGGTAATCATTCCTTTTAAACTGATATACACAAAGTGCCTCATATGCCCACCTTGATGGCATTATATCTGCAATTACTGAAACATATTCTGTAGAAGAGAGCTTTGAATTTAGTTTATCGAAATGTATCATTGCTCCACCGAGTAAAATCTGAGGTATGAGGATAAAAGGTATTAGAATATAAATTGCTATTACCGATTTTAATGAAGCTGAAAGGTTTAGTCCGACTATTGCTGAAGAAACTGATAATACCCACAACAAAAGCCAAAAATGGAAAAGCATACCTTTCACTTCCAAAACCCTGTTTCCAATCAGTACAAATAGAAACATCTGTACAGCCAGCAATGAGATAACATATACTATTTTGGAGTGATAGTAGGTTTTTTTACTCAGATTCAGAAAAGCTTCTCTTTTAAGTATCTTTTTATCACGTATAATTTCTTCGGCACTTACCATTAATCCAATAAAAAGAGCAACTACAATGCTTATAAACAGATATACGGGAAAATTTACATTCTTAAAGAAAATATATGCTTCGGGATTTGCATCGTTTCCTGCATTAAACTTAGTAAACCAGGCCAATAAAAACCCAAGCACAGGAGCCTCAAATATATTTATTAGCAAATATTGTTTATCGGAAAGCTTAGAAAGCAGGTTTCGTAATGAGTATATTTTAAACTGCCGGGCTCTGGTGGGGGTTTTTGTAATTGTTTTTGGTAAATCTGATTTTATTTCAAGCGTTTCTGCATTTTCGAGCTTCGACTTGTTCCAGTATTTCGAATACCATTCTTCGGGACTGGTTTGTCGCTCCCGAATAATGTGGCCAAACTTATTAACCTTTTTCGATTCGAGTATTTGTAATATTTGTTCCGGATTAAGATTTCCACAGGTTGGGCATTCACCCTCCTCCGAATTTACAAGCTCCTGGCAGGTCTTCATATAAATAAAGGTGTCGTGAGGATTTCCCTGAAAAACCATTCTGCCTCCTACATCCATAACCATTATTTTGTCGAAAAGCTTATAAACTTTTGATGATGGCTGATGGATATTAACAATTACCAGTTTACCCCTTAAACTTTGATACTTTAAGAGTTCCATTACTTTTTCGGAATCAGTTGAAGATAACCCCGAGGTTGGCTCATCGACAAAAAGTATTTTAGGCTCCCTGATAAGTTCAATTGCAATATTTAGTCGTTTACGCTGGCCACCAGAGATATAGCGGTTTAAAAAACTACCAACCTTTAAATCTCTTATTTCATATAAGCCGAACTCATACAGAGTTTTTGCTACTTTACGTACAATCTGGTCCCTGGTAAGTTCCCGAAAACAAAGCTGCGCATTGAAATACAAATTCTGAAAAACAGTCAGGTCTTCCATCAGAATGTCATCCTGGGGCACATACCCCATCAAACCATTTACTTCACTTCTTTCTTTATGAATATTGTAGCCGTTAATCAGTATCCTTCCCGAAGTAGGTATGATGTTTCCATTTAACAGGTTAATCAGTGTAGATTTTCCAACACCGCTACCACCCATTATACCAATCATTTGTCCCGATTCTTCTCGAAAATAGAATGGTTCGATGCCAAAATCACTATTGGGGAAGTGGTACGATAACTTTTCTACAACAAATCGAATATTATTGAAGTCAGAATCATAAAGGAATTCTTTAATGATATTAGCGTAATACAATGCTCCAAATAACGGACTTTTTAAAACCCCGCCCTGTTCAAAAAAATAAATCTTCTCTGGAATTACCCTGATATCATTATAATATAATTGGTCGTCGGCTTCTATGTTTTTAAAAAGACATATTTTTGATTCTTCGATGTAAATGAAATAAATCCTCCCCGTAAGAAAATCCCTGTATAAATGCTTAAATTTTTTATCATCCCCGGACGTGCTGTCTATAACCAGAACTTTTTCTTTTGTATATATTAAATCGACTTTTTGTGTAATAAAGCCAAGGCAATCATTAAAGGTTGATTCTTCAATATTTAAAGCATCCGAAATTGTCTTTATAAAATCAATGTCTTCCCTTTCGATATGTGATGTAAGTGAAATTACCTCTAATAGTTTAATTAACAGTATCAGTTTATCTTTTTGGCTTAAGCTCGAATTTACCTGATCACATATAATAACAGACTTAACCGACAACATTGACAGCTGCTTGTCTCCCGTCTTTATTTCTCTCTCTCTTAAGTTGTTATGGTAAAAATCGAACATGATTAAAAACTGCCTCAATCTGGTAGATCTGACATAAATCTTAAGATAGTCCTCAATTACCTGCCTGGCGACAGTAAGTTGTTCAAGGCTGTGTACTTGCGAAACAATTGCAAATAGCCTCATCAAGGATTTTAGGACAGACTCTTTCATTAAGGCTGTAATTTTAATGTAACTTATGCCTTTATTTTTAAAATTACAACGGAGCTTATAAACAATCAAGCCTATTTGCAGAAAAAATAATTACATTTACCTTGTAGGGATATGTTTTTTGACTTTAAATGGCACAGAAAAAGATTCTAATTACCGACGATGAGAACACGGGCAGGCAGCTTTTGCAAGCGATACTCTTACCAGAAAATTACACAGTAATCCTTGCTGAAAACGGTTCTCAGGCAATTGATCTTGCCCGGGAGAATTATCCCGACCTGATACTAATGGATGTTATGATGCCCGGAATGAATGGGTACAAAGCCGTAAAGTCAATTCGGGAACTTCCAAACTGTAAAGCAACCCCAATAATAATGGTCACTGCCTTAGACGACCGTGACTCACGCATTAAGGGTCTGCAGTCTGGTGCCACAGATTATATTGTAAAGCCTTTTGACAGAATTGAAATATTAACTAAAATCCGAAATCTCACTGATCTGGATATGAACAAAGCTGCTACAGCTAAGGATAATACTAACGACAAGCTGTTGCACCAATACAAACTCATTTTGAAGGAGATTGCTACATCTATTGATATCGAAAAACATAAGAATAGGATTAAGTTCTATAATAACTCTGATTCTGAACGTAAAAAACCATCTGTCTTAAATATTAATGTTGAAGGTATAACATATCTGTGCCTCTATTCATCAAAAGATTCATCACATAATTCTCCTATAGAAGAAGCGCTGATTGCATGCTGGTTAAGAAACATTATGAACGAAAGGCCAGGCTGCAAAGAAATTGCACACGATATAACAAGCAGAATAAGTACTGGTGATGCAATAAAAAACACTTACTGGTTTATTATTGTATCACAGACAAAAAAACAGACTTATGTTTGCGGCTACAATCAGAATATTTATATTTCAGATGAAAACAGGAATAGTAAAATACGTGCCTTTTCATTTGGAACAGAGTTAAGTGAAATTACTGAACATGAAATAAACAACAGTGATAAATTATTTGTTTTCACACATAATACCTGGAAGAATGAAAGCAGGATAATAGAATTGTTTTCAAACTTATCTGCCAAACCCAACGAAACATTAGAGCAGGCCAACAATGAAGCCGGCACTCATCATATTGATTTAATAGAAATTAATTTAAGCTCATAAATTTCGGGAATTTTGAGTATAAGGATTGTCATTAGTGTCATAATCGTATTATTCCTGTTTCAAAAATTATACGGACAGGAAAAAGATTCCAGCAATTTTCAGCAGGATACAAGCCTGACTGTAATATCGTCTGAGCAATCTGACACTGCCAACAGTCTTTTTCAAATGGATGAAATCCGAACAGAAGCCTTTTATGACACCCTGGCTCAAAGAGCAAACAAAAGAAAATGGTCAAGCCAGTTGCATCAACTTGTTGTAAAGCACTTAGCAACGAAAAACAGTGTTAGAAACGAGCATAATGCCGAAGAATATTTTGAACAGTTTGAAAACAAATATATCAGAAATATAAATATTACCCAGCTCGATGTTTTTGGCCCGTCTGTTTCTGATACAACTCAAAAAACAACAAACTGGTTGCAGAAAGTTGGAAATACCCTGCATATCTCAACAAATCGTTCATCTATCGAAAGTTTTCTGTTTATAAATGAAAACGAAAAACTGGATCCCTTTCTTCTTGCTGACAATGAAAGGGTTTTGAGGCGTATTCCTAATATTCAGGATGCCCGGATTTTTGTTTTCCCAATTAATGATTGTGCAGATTCTGTTGACTTGCAGGTTGTAACAAAAGATGTCTGGCCTTTTGGAACAAGTCTTGAAATGTTAGATGTTACTTATGGAAACGCAAGCGTATGGAATACTAACCTGCTCGGATTAGGACATCAGATATATTTTAAAGGTTATTTCGACGAAAACAGGGATCCTCAATATGGTTACCTGGCGAGGTATAGTGTGCCAAATATCTTTAATTCATTTATTTCTGCTGATTTCAGCCACGAAGACAAATGGAAATACCTTGCCAACAAAGCTCATATTAACAGGTTTTTTCTAACTCCGGCAACCAGAGTCGGATTTGGTGCCGGGTACGAAAATATAGTCTCAAATATAAACCACTCAACTCTTGACTCAACTCTACACAACAGAGACCTGAATTATGAATACTACCATTACTGGCTTGGATATTCCTTGCCCTTAGGTAATATTACAGAACAAAGAATACGTAAAAACCTGTTTGTTACCAGTCGTCTTCAGGACTATGTATTCTTTAATTCACCCGAGGTAAACAGCAACTATCTGCATGAATTTACCAACAGAAAAATTTACCTCGCCTCTCTGGGTTTCACCTGGCAGGGGTATTATTCAACAAGACTTATACTGGGGTTTGGTGACACGGAAGATTTACCCTATGGAGCCATGATTAAATTTACCGGCGGTAAAGAGTTTGGTGAATTTAACAACAGACTTTATTTGGGAACAACCTTCTCCTTTTCGAATTATTTTGAAAAAGCAGGTTACCTTTCAAACGAAATACAATTTGCAGGTTATTACCATAAACCCAATATTGAACAGGGATTAATTAAATTTAAATCGTCATACATAAGTCCGATTTTTGGAAACGACAGACATCTGTTCAGGAATTTTATCAGGCTTGATTACACGCAAGGCTATAATCGGTTTGAAGATGAGTTTGTTGATATAAGAAACAACAGAGGAATAAGAGGTTTGCAATATTTTGAACTCAAAGGCAATAAGAAAGCTGTTATAAATAGTGAATGGGTATATTATTCTCCCCAATATATTTACGGTTTCAGGTTCGTTTACTTTGCTTTTATGGATGCTGGACTGGTTAATTATCAAAAAAATGTGCTCATAAAAAATCCAGTGCATGCAAGTGTTGGTTTTGGTGTTAGAATAAGAAACGAACGACTAGTATTTAACACTATACAGCTTCAGCTCAATTTGTTTCCGTTTTCCAACGAGATACCCAATGAAAACAAAAGATTCGTTGATCTGACAGGCAGACCAAAAGTTCAAATACCTGAATTTGCTAACCAGATTCCAGAAATTATTGAATACTAACTTCATATTTTCATTCACTCTATTTTTATTCTATTTCATATTATTATACAAATAGTTATTTAGCCACGAATACACTAATAAATAATATGTAAATAATAAAAAGAATTGCTCTTCTACCCGAAAAAACCCAAATATTATTATGTTTTAGCCAAACATTTAGTCCATTTCAATGTTTATTCAAAAAAAACTAATTAAAAAGCTATTTATTAATTACAAAACTCTTAGATTATGTCAGTATTAGTAGGTAAAAAAGCCCCTAAATTTCAAGCTCCGGCTGTTGTTAACGGAGGGGAAATAGTTGAGAATTTTTCATTGGAACAATATGTAGGTAAAAAATATGTGGTATTCTTCTTTTATCCTGAAGACTTTACTTTTGTCTGTCCTACTGAAATTATTGCCTTTCAGGATAGAATCAAGGATTTTGATGAGCGAAATGTTGCTGTGGTAGGTTGCTCAACAGATTCGAAAAACGCACACTGGACCTGGCTTCAGACCGAAAAGAAAGCGGGCGGTATAAAAGGTGTAAAATACCCCTTGGTTGCAGACTTATCGAAAACTATTGCTGAAAATTATGACGTACTCGCCGGTGAATATTTTTTTAATGAAGATAGTCTATCTGAATTCAGCGGTGACCCAAGAGCATACAGAGGATTATTTTTAATTGATAAAAACGGCGTTGTTCGCCACCAGGTTGTTAACGACATGCCTTTGGGCAGAAATGTTGATGAAGTTCTTCGCATGGTTGATGCTTTACAGTATTTTGAAGAGAATGGTGAGGTATGCCCGGCGAACTGGCATAAAGGCGAAAAAGCCATGAAGGAAACTCACGAAAGTGTTGCAAGTTACTTAAGTGAAAAGTAGATTTCTAATCCCGACTTTTCATAGGAAGCATTCCGGAAATCCGGAATGCTTTTTCTTTTTTATAAGCTTGGAATTTAGATTAAGACAGTATTTTTGCAGCCATGTACAGGAGCAAAACATATTCTGTTGACAACATAGAGCTTTTTAAAAAGCAAATCACTGCATTCTTTGCTTCATTTCAGACTGTTTGTATCCTCGATAGTCACTCCGAAGTGTATCCATCTCACAACTATTCCTTCAATGAGTTTGACTGCCTTTATGCAGCAGAAGAAGTGATATCAATATCGTCTTCGAAGAATAATGATTTAAAAGATCTTGATAATTATTTTAATGTAAACCCGGGCTGGCTTTTAGGATATTTAACATACGACATTAAAAACACAATAGAAAATCTGAAGTCTGAAAATCCGGATTATCTGCAATGGCCCGATTTTTATTTCTTTCAGCCCAAATACCTGGTTCAGATTAATAAAAAAAATATTGAAGTTAAAACATGGAATAATTCCGGTTTTTCTCCGGATGAACTTTTTAAAGAAATAAATTCAGTAAACATTACCGGGAATAATAAACAAAAGAAGGACATTCGTTTTAACCCCAGATTATCAAAAAATCAGTACACAGAGAAGTTAAAGCATATTCATGCCCATATAGCCCGGGGTGATATTTATGAGGTTAACTTTTGCCAGGAGTTTTATGCTTATTCCTCCTTTAATCCATTCCAGTCATTTATTGATTTGGCGAACATGTCTCCGGCACCGTTTTCAACATTTTTCAGATTAAAGAGCAAATATCTTGTTTCTGCCAGTCCCGAACGCTACCTGAAAAAACATAACAATAAAATAATTTCGCAACCAATAAAAGGCACCGCCCGAAGAGGAAATACTCCCGAAGAAGACAAAAGGCTGGTTAAAGAACTGCTTGAGTCCCCGAAAGACAGAGCAGAGAACATAATGATTGTTGATTTGGTAAGAAATGATTTATCGCGAATTGCAGAGCCGAATACAGTGAAAGTGGATGAATTATGTGGTGTTTATTCGTTCAGACATGTTCATCAACTAATATCTACAGTATCAGCCGAGAGTAAAGAAAATTCTCTCGATAAAATATTCAGATGCACTTTCCCCATGGGCAGTATGACCGGTGCTCCAAAAGTCAGAGCCATGCAAATTGCCGAAGAATATGAGTCAACAAAAAGAGGTTTGTATAGTGGAGCCGTTGGATATATTACTCCGGAGAAAGATTTCGATTTCAATGTTGTTATCCGTAGTTTGCAATATAATGCAGAAAATGAATATCTTTCGTTTATGGTTGGAGGCGCAATTACTTTTATGTCCGATGATGAAAGTGAATACGAAGAGTGTCTTGTAAAAGCTGCTTCAATTGAAAAAATACTTTGCTCAGAATAAAATGCAAAACAGATTCCAGAAATTCATTAATGAAAAGAATTTACTAACCCCTGCCGATGAAGTTTTACTCACCGTAAGTGGCGGAAGAGACTCCATGGCAATGTTGCATTTGTTTCTGCAATCTGAATACAAAATTGGTGTTGCTCATTGCAATTTTAATCTGCGCGGTAACGAATCGGACACTGACCAGGAATTTGTAAAAGAATTTTGCGGAAAACACAAAATCCGGTTTTATGCTATTTCTTTTGAAACTGCCGGGTATGCTAAAGAAAACAATTTATCAATACAAATGGCTGCCAGGGAACTTAGGTATAACTGGTTTAATAAAATCGCCAATGAATGTGGTTATTCAAAAATTGCCACTGCGCACAATTTGAATGACCTTGCCGAGACTTTTTTCATAAATCTTACCCGCAAATCGGGCATAAAAGGACTTACAGGTATACCTGTTAAAAATGGAATAATTATTCGCCCCCTTTTGTTTGCCGGCAGAGAAGAAATAAATAATTACATAATCAAAAACCAGATACCCTACCGGGAAGATTCAAGCAATGCGCAAACAAAGTACCTGCGTAATTCTATCAGGCATAATATTATTCCGGAGTTTGAAAAAATCAGTCCGAATTTCCTTGAATCTGTTGAAACCAGCACAAGACTTCTGAACGAGAGTAACCGTATTTATACCCGGTTTATCGACAAGCTTAAACAACAAATACTTAGAGAAATCAAAGATTATGTAGGTATAAAAATCAGCGATTTGGCAGAACACCAGGTTTCAGCAGAAATTATGTACGAAATAATTTCGGACTATGGCTTTACTTATGATAATGCCAGAAATATTATTGAATCAATAAATAATCAGCCTGGTTTAACTTTTATGTCCGACAGTTACAAACTAATAAAAGACAGGGAGTTACTGATTATAAAAGAAATCAAAGAATCGGATTCAAAAGAATATATTATTCACTCTGAAAACAGGGAAATAACAACCCCAATAAAATTATCATTTTCGAAAAAGAAGCTAACACCAGATTTTGAAGTTAACAAGATTAACAAAATTGCGAGTTTTGATGCCGATAAAATCCTATTTCCATTAAGCCTTCGAAGGTGGAAGATGGGAGATTATTTTTATCCTTTTGGAATGGATGGAAAGAAAAAGTTGAGCGATTTTTTTGTCGACAAAAAACTATCCCTTATAGAGAAAGAAGATGTTTGGGTACTATCTGCGGGTGATGATATTATTTGGGTAGTAAATTACAGGAGCGACAACCGGTTCAGAATTACAAAAAGTACCAAAACCGTGCTTGAGATTGAATCGAAAAGTTAATTTTGCCAGAAATTGTATGATATGGAGAAGGAGAATAAATATTACAAAGAAATTGAGGAAAAACTAAACACAAAAGATAATACACAGATTCTTAAAGTGCTCTCTGAAATAAGGGTATCGGGTAAGGCAAATATCTTACCTCTTATTTTTAATATGCTAAGTAAAAATAAAAACCAACAGGTTTCATTAGAGGCTTTTAGTATTCTGGGGCAACTCAAAGATAAAAGTTCGCCTAAATATATTATTGAGGCAATAGAATCTGAAGTTTCTGATAACTACAAAAAAGAACTTATCACCACTTGTTGGCAGTCTGGTTTAAACTACAGCTCCTATCTCGATACTTTTGCCAGGCAATTTATTCAAGGCGATTACCAGATTGCAATTGAAGCCTTTACTGTAATTGAAGAATGGATTCCCGAAGCCGAAAATGAATATATTCTTGCCTGCAAAAATCTTCTTATCAGTGAAGTATCAAATATCGATACCGAGAAAAAACCCTTATATGTTGAACTGGTAAAACTTGTTGAAAGTTATTTGTAAACTAATACCTGGTAAAAAACACTTTCAAATTAAAAGGTTTAGTCAAACATAATTATATAAGAAAACCAAGCCTGTTTTGATGAAATGTTTTTTTGCTATTTTTTATCAGAATAATACTTCATAAACTGAGAGCGTTCAAACACCGAAGGATCTTTAATACGTTTATAATTAAGTCTGCCTCTGAAATCTTTTACCGTTTCGAAGGTGTTTTTATCCATCCAGGCTTCTATATCTTTTAGCATATTCCCAATATGTTCAGGCCCGTTTTTATATAAGGCAGAGCATACCTGAACTGCTGTTGCGCCGGCAAGCAGCTGCTTAATTACAGCACTTCCGTCATGCACTCCTGTTGAAGCACACACTTCTATTTTCTCAACAATGCTAGATATAATACCCACCCAGCGCAACGAATTTCTGATTTCATCTGCTGAACTAAGCACATTGGCCGGAGTAAATTCTATTTTCTCAATATTGATATCAGGAGCATAAAAACGGTTAAAAAGCACAACTCCCTGCGCACCTCTCTGGTATATCTTATTTACAAAACCAGGCAGATTAGAGAAATTCTGGCCAATCTTAACAGCTACAGGTATTTTGGTTTCCTTTTTTACCTGTGTTATAATGTCACAATAAATATTCTCAAAATGGTTAGAATCGTGATTTACATTCACCGGAAGGAAGAAAACATTTAACTCAAGCGCATCTGCGCCAGCTTCTTCGGCCATTTTAGCAAAAGAAATCCATTCGCCGGCCGAGACACAGTTAACACTGGCAACTACCGGAATATCTACTTCTTTTTTTGTATCCTCAATGAGTTTCAGATAATTATCAACACTGTGGCTGCGAACATAACCTGCAAGATAATCTTCAGCCTCGGGGTATTGACCATCCATAATCATGCTGCCGGCTTCGTATTTAATTTGCTCCTCAAAAAGCGACTTCAAAACAACAGCTCCGGCGCCAGTTTCAGCTAGTTTTACAACTTTCGAAACGCTGTCTGTTAATCCCGAACTACCTACAATTATTGGTGTTTTTAAGTTTAAACCTAAATAGGATACAGATAAATTGCTCATTATATCTTTTTTTTATAAATATATACGTTCTCCAAAAATATTGCTTCCTACTCTAATCATGGTAGAGCCTTCTTCAATGGCAATTTCATAATCATCTGACATGCCCATTGAAATCTCCGAAAAATAATCAATATTACTGAAGTAAGAATTTTTTAATTCCTGAAAATAGTTTTTTAATAACCTAAACTCTTCTCTTATTTGCTCATCACTATCGGTAAAAGTAGCCATCCCCATCAATCCGGCAAACTTAACATTTGTAAATGTTGAAAACTCTTCCGATTCAAGAACATCAATTAGTTCCCCAAAACTAAAACCATATTTGGTATCTTCCTGTGCAATTTTTACCTGAAATAAACACGAAATAATCCTGTTATTCTTTTTAGCTTCATTGTTAACAGCTCGAAGAACTTTCAGACTGTCAACCGAGTGAACTAAAGAAATGAAAGAAGCAATATATTTTACTTTATTTGTCTGTAAATGGCCAATCATGTGCCACTCAATATCTTGAGGAAGAGTCTCATGCTTGTAAACAAGCTCCTGAACCTTATTTTCCCCAAAAATTCTGTGTCCGCTTTTATAAGCTTCAAGAATATCTTCCGGAGGTTTGGTTTTTGATACAGCAACAAGTTTTACTCCATTACCTATCTTTTTCTTAATAAATTCTATTTTACCGGCAATTTCACTCATCAATAATCTTATCTGTTTTCAAATTACTGTCAAAGAAAAAAAGATTTTATTATAAAGTTATAAAATTGACAGATAAACTACCGAATTGAATGCAGGAAAATCCTTTCAAATATATCGTTCTGAACAAACCTATATGAAATTTTGTTTCTTTTTTGAAATCACAAACATACTTAAAAAAACATAGTCCTTAAATTCCAATACTTTAAGCCAAAACACACCATTATTTAGAATTGCTAAAGGCTAATCTTCAAGGCTATTAGGCAAAATTTTAGTAACATTGCAAACTTTAGGTATATAACCATAAAAATTTATTAAATACTATGAAAGTAACAGTTGTTGGGGCTGGTAATGTAGGTGCAACCTGTGCTGATGTAATTGCACAGAAGGATGCAGCCAGCGATTTAATTTTATTAGACATTAAAGAGGGTTTAGCAGAAGGAAAGGCGCTTGATATTTTTCAAAGTGCTCCAATAAACCGATTTAACACCAGGGCAGTTGGTGTAACAAATGATTATGAAGCAACAAAAGGGTCAGATGTTGTGGTAATAACCTCTGGTTTACCTCGTAAACCTGGTATGAGTCGCGATGATTTAATTGAAGTAAATGCAGATATTGTAAAAACAGTTACTGAAAACATCATCAAGTATTCTCCAAACACCACCATTATCGTTGTTTCTAACCCACTTGATGTAATGACCTATCAGGCATATGCATCTGCAAATCTTCCAAGAACAAAAGTTATTGGAATGGCAGGAGTTCTTGATACAGGCAGATATCGTGCATTCTTGTCGCAGGAATTGAATGTATCTCCAAAAGATATCCAGGCAATTCTAATGGGTGGTCATGGCGATACTATGGTTCCACTACCAAACTACACCACAGTTTGCGGTATACCTGTAACACAGCTTCTATCAAAAGAAAAAATCGATGCTATTGTTGAAAGAACCAAATTTGGTGGTGGCGAGATTGTAAAATTAATGGGGACTTCGGCATGGTATGCGCCTGGTTCAGCAGCTGCCCGAATGGCAGAAGCAATAACACGCAACCAACGCAGAGTATTGCCTTGTTGTGTTAAGCTTGAAGGTGAATACGGTCTGAAAGATGTTTTTGTAGGAGTTCCGGTTGTTTTAGGCAAAAGCGGTGTTGAAAAAATAATTGAACTGAAACTCAACGATGCTGAAATGGAATTATTAAACAATTCAGCTGACGCTGTAAAAGATATGATGGATGCCCTGGATAAAATGGGTAAAAATTAATCTTATCAAAAGATAAATTGAAGGGTTTTGTATTTCGCAAAACCCTTTTTTTATTAACAATTCTCCACAAAATCCCAGTTATTCACTAATAATTCTTAACTCTTACGTATTTTCGGATTTTTAATTCCAAAGTTCCAACTCAATGAAAACAACCTTTGCTTGCTTTTTGCTTGCCTGCATTAGCATCTTTTCAATTTCATTTATTCAGGCGCAATCACCGAAAAAAACAGCGAAAAGCATTACCCCTGAATCGATAATTAACCATATAAGTGTACTGGCAAACGACTCCATGCTTGGAAGAAAAACACCTGGTCCCGAACTTGAAAAATCGGCTCAATATATTGCTGCTCAGTTTAAAAATTTTGGCCTTGAGCCCGTAAACGGAAGTTACTTTCAGCCAGTTTATCTTTCAAAATGCCGATTGGGTAATAACAACTCCGTTATCATAACCAGAGGTAATACTAAGTATAATCTTGAAATAAAAAAGGACTTCATACCTTTTGAAAGTTCTGCGAATATAAGTGTGGATGCTCAACTTGTGTTTGCCGGATATGGTATTACCGCTCCTGAGTATAACTACGATGATTATGCAAACATTGATGTTCAAGGAAAAATAGTTTTAATCCTAGATCATGAACCCGGTGAGGAGGATATTATGTCTGTCTTCGACGGAGCAATGCTTTCTGAATACGGCAAACATGCCACAAAACTTAAAAACGCCATTGAACATGGTGCTGGGGGACTAATTCTTATTACGGATCCCCTCAACCATTTGCTTATAAAGCCTATCGGTTCGCCCTGGCCCTCTTTATCGAAAATTATTCCCGATGATGCCATTCCAACCAAACTTGTAAAAAACAATAAAGATAATTCTATCCCCTTTGTTCACATGGGCAAAAAGATGATTAGTCTTGTCTTCGAGGATATCGATTCTCTTAAAAACATTCAAAAAGCAATTGATGAATCGCTTGTTCCGAATTCTTTTTCAATACCGGGTATAAAGATTAACATCCGCACAAATATTGAGAAAAACATTACAGAAGTAAAAAATGTAGTTGGATTTCTTAAAGGTTCAAGTGCAGAACTGTCAGACGAAGTTGTTGTAATTGGCGCCCATTACGATCACATAGGATATAAAAAGAAGGTGCAACCCGGTGTTGATTCAATTTTTAACGGTGCCGACGATAACGCTTCCGGAACCAGTGGAATGTTAAATGTCGCAGAAGCTTTTTCAAAGATGAATATTATGCCTAAAAGGAGCATCCTGTTTATTGCTTTTACAGGCGAGGAAATAGGCTTGTTTGGTTCTCAATATTATACTGCCAATCCTCTTTTTCCCATTGAAAAAACAGTTGTCATGCTTAACCTGGATATGATTGGCAGAAATGCCAGGGACACTCTTCAACTTCACGAAGCCAAAGAACAACAGGAAATCGTATCAATAATTCAGGAACAGAATAAAATACTGAAAACTAAGCTTAAGCTAGTTGAACAGGGACATTCCGGCGGAAGTGATCATGCACCCTTTATTGAGGCTGGCGTACCAAGTATTTTTTTCTTTACAGGTTTACATAAAGATTATCATGCCGTTAGCGATCAGGTAGAATTAATTGATTCAATTAAAGCTGCAAATGTTGCCCGCTTATGTTTCGGAACAGCATGGCACATTGCAAACGATAATTCATATTACAAATCCAAATAAAAAAAATCATGAATTTAAAATCATTTAAACCCGTTCTTACACTTATTTGTGCACTTGGAGCATTAAACCTTGCTGCTCAGATAAATCCACCAATTATCGATGTAAATAGTGGTGAGTCCTATAATTATCAGATAGATATTAAAACATCTTCAACCCAGACAATGGGGGGCATGCAGCAATCATCAGAAGCTGATCAGAGAGTAAAAGTCCTCTTCGAGGTAGATAAAATAACCGAAAATGATGAAATCAACCTTACAGCTACCATCAGCGACCTTAGCCTTTCGATGAATGCAATGGGAATGATGGATACAACAATAACTACACCCGGTAAATTTGGACCTGCCTATTTTGCAAGTTTTGATAAATTTGGAAAATCAATTGACAGGTATCCGATTGACTCCGTTGAAAAAGACCCAAACAACCAATTCGACTTTGAAAATGCAAGTGTTACTATTACGCTGTTTCTAGAATTACCTGAAAACAAAATTACAGAAGGAGAAGAATGGACAATGGATAATGTTGATACAGTAAAATCGGGTCCTTTTTCTGAACTTATTATCCGTTCGGTTGGGACTTTTGTTTTAGATGGTATTAAGACAATTGATGGCGTTGAAGTATATAAAATAAGTAGTGCAGAAGTTATCGAACTTATCGGAACAGGCGATATGAATGGCATGCAAATATCTGCTGAAGGCGAAGGTGCTAACGAAGGTTTTTATTATGTTAACACCAAAAATGGTGTGATTGAAAAAAGAGAATCGCTACTTGAACTCAGTATGATTATTGCTATCTCAGGTCAACAATCAATGACAATACCTATGGTACAAAAGGTGAATTATTCTCAGGTTTTAATAAGTGAATAAAAAAAGTTCAACTAATGGTGACTGCCTCAAGACTAATAGTTTGTCAACCTAATGGGCCAAAAAGTTATTTTTGTTGCATATTAAAACGACATTTAAAGGGGCTTTTGAGGCAGCCCCTTTTTATTTTTTTGACAATTTTTCTAAAGAATCAATCTTCAGCTTTAGGCTTTTCAGTTCTTCCTGGCTTACATTTTCAGTTGAGTTCTCTTTAATTCTTAATGCCATTTTATAATATTTCAGGGCTTCGGGATCATTTCTCTTTGTTTCATACAAACTACCCAGATTTTCATAGGTTCTGGCAATTGACAAGTTACCTGCAGAGTATACATTTTGTTTTATCTCTAAAGAAATTAACTGGTATGTAATAGCCCTGTCAATATCACCTTTAAGTTTATATGCCATGCCAACATTCCCAAAGGTTCTGGCAATATCCGGATGATTCTGGCCATATATAAGCTGGTTTATTTCGATATCTTTCATATAAAAAATTATGGAAGTAGCATATTGACCCTGTTTGAAATATATATTTGCAACATCGCTATAAACTGCTGCAACTTTCGGATGGCCATTTCCATAAACTTTCTTATTAACGACAAGAGCTTTTTCGTGGTATTTTATGGCTTCAGAATATCTTCCCTGCTGATCGTACAAATTACCAATATTAGTATACGTTACTGCTAATGAGGCATGGCTATCGCCGTAAGACTTTGTTTTTATATAAATTGACTTGTTATAATATTCAAGAGCCTCAATAAAAGAATGTTTTTTACCATATACACCCCCCAGGTTATTATAAATCGGTCCTAATTCGGGATGAGTACTGCCCAATACCTGGGTAATCACAGATATAGCTTTTTTATAATTGAATATGGCTTGCTCATATTCACTTGTTAATTCATACAGAATGCCCAGGTTGTTATAGGATCTGGCCACAAGAAAGTGATTTTCACCATACTCCTTCTTTTTCACAATAAGTGAGCTATCGTAATAAGCGATGGCTGTTTTATAATCTTCTTTTTGGGTATATTCCTGAGCCAGTTTTTCATAATCTTCAAAGCCCTTATAACTCTGGGCTGAAGTTCCTAAACTCACCAAAATAAACGCTAAAGACAAATAAAGCTTACAGGGTATATTTTTAAATCTTGAAATCATACAGTATTCAATAACTTCTGGTACAAATTACAAAATCGCCACAAACTGAAATCTTATTTTATTTACCAGAATCGCAAAACAGCTAAACCAAAACTCCTGAATACCTGTATAAATCATCATTTGGCCCTGTAACTAACCCATGTAAAATTGTGAATAAAAAGCAGAATAATTAACCCAAGGGCTCTTTAAAACTTTAATAATAGAATACAAAACAAAAAAGCTCCACACAAAAATGCATGGAGCTTTTATATATTTAAAAGATTCAGGTTATTATCTCAAAGCAGCCTGAGCAGCAGCTAAGCGTGCAATTGGCACTCTAAACGGAGAACAGCTTACATAGTTCATACCTGCGCGAACACAAAATTCAACAGAACTTGGCTCACCACCATGTTCACCGCAAATACCAACTTTAAGTTTATTGCGGGTGCTACGTCCTTTTTTAATACCCATTTCAACCAACTGTCCAACACCTTCCTGGTCTAACACCTGGAAAGGATCTGTTTTCAGGATACCTTTCTGAAGGTAAACAGGTAAGAATTTACCAGCGTCATCACGAGAATAACCAAATGTCATCTGTGTAAGGTCATTGGTACCAAAAGAGAAGAATTCAGCCACCTCAGCAATATCGTCGGCAGTTAATGCGGCACGGGGAATTTCAATCATGGTTCCGACCATGTAATTGATTTTGTCGCCTTTTTCACTGAAAACTTCATCAGCTACCCGACGTACAATTTCTTCCTGCAATTTTAATTCTTTCACTGTACCAATAAGTGGAATCATAATTTCAGGAAATGTTTCAACTCCTTCTTTCTTCAATTCCATGGCAGCTTCAAGAATAGCACGAGCCTGCATCTCTGTAATTTCAGGATAAGTATTTCCTAAACGACATCCACGATGACCAAGCATTGGGTTAAATTCGTGAAGATCTTCCACTTTCTTTTTAACCAAGTCAACGCTAATACCCATCTCATTGGCCATTTCTTTTTGGTTTGCCTCTTCGTGAGGAACAAATTCGTGTAATGGCGGATCAAGCAGACGTACAGTAACAGGCTTGCCTGCCATTGCACTAAATACGTCTTTGAAATCCTGACGTTGAATTGGTAATAATTTATCTAAAGCGACTCTTCTTCCAGCTTCATCATCTGCAAGAATCATTTCGCGCATTCTTATAAGACGCTCACCTTCAAAGAACATATGTTCTGTACGACATAAACCGATACCTTGTGCTCCAAATTTAACAGCTACTTTAGCATCTCTTTCGGTTTCTGCATTTGTACGAACATCAATTGTTCTGTATTTATCAGCAAGCTCCATGATAGCAGCAAAATCGCCGCTTAATTCAGCTTCTATTGTATCAATTTTTCCTTCGTATACTTCACCGGTAGAACCATTAAGAGAAATCCAATCTCCTTCTTTAAATGTTTTTCCGCTGGCTGTCATTGTGCGTGTCTTACCATCGATCTTACATTCACCTGCACCAGAAACACAACATTTACCCATACCCCGGGCAACTACAGCTGCGTGAGAAGTCATACCACCACGAGCTGTTAAGATACCTTTGGCGATATCCATACCCTCTAAATCTTCTGGAGAGGTTTCAACGCGTGCAAGAATGGTTACAGGGAATTTTTTAGCTTCATCGGCATGGAAAACTAACTGACCGGTTGCAGCACCAGGAGATGCCGGAAGACCTTTAGCAAGTACATTGGCTCCCTGAATTGCTTTTTTATCAAATACCGGGTGCAATAACTCGTCTAGCTTGTTAGGTTCCTGACGAAGGATAGCTGTTTTTTCGTTAATCATACCTTCTTTAAGCATATCCATAGCAATTTTAACCATAGCTGCAGCAGTACGTTTACCGTTACGGGTCTGAAGCATCCATAGTTTTCCATCCTGAATGGTAAACTCAAGATCCTGCATATCTTTGAAATATTTCTCAAGGTTTTCCTGAGTTTCGTTAAGTTCTTTATATGCTGCAGGCATCAATTCTTCTAAGGAAGGATATTTTGAAGCTCTGATTTCTTCTGAAATTCCAGCTAATTCTGCCCATCTTAGAGAACCTTCTTTAGTAATTTGCTGTGGAGTACGAACACCTGCAACAACATCCTCACCTTGAGCGTTGATTAGATATTCTCCGTTAAAAACGTTTTCTCCGGTTGCAGCATCGCGGGTAAAAGCAACACCAGTACCTGAATTGTCGCCCATGTTACCGAAAACCATTGCTTGTACGTTCACAGCAGTACCCCATTCTTCGGGAATTTGGTTCATTGCACGGTAATAGTTAGCACGCGGATTCATCCAGCTATCAAAAACAGCTGCTACAGCACCCCAAAGTTGTTCCCATGGGTCAGCCGGGAAGTCGTGACCGGTTACCTTTTTAACAGCAGCTTTAAATTTTGCAACTAATTTTTTTAAATCTTCAACATCAAGGTCAGTGTCGTTCTCAACACCTTTGGCTTCCTTAACCTCCTCCATTATTTCTTCGAAAGGATCGATATCTTCTTTTGATTCCGGTTTCATTCCAAGAACAACATCGCCATACATTTGAACAAAACGACGGTATGAATCCCATGCGAAACGCGGATTACCCGATTTATTTGCAATTGCTTCAACAGCGTCATCGTTCATTCCCAGGTTAAGAACTGTATCCATCATACCCGGCATGGAAACACGTGCTCCGGAACGCACAGACATCAGAAGTGGATTTTCTTTGGAACCAAAACCCATGTTCATGAGTTCTTCAACTCCTTTCATTGCCGCTTCTACTTCACTTTTCAGCAATTCAATTACTTTTTCTTTTCCCAGTTCATTATATTCAGTACAAGTATCAGTTGTAATAGTAAAACCCGGAGGTACTGGTACTCCAATGTGGTTCATTTCAGCAAGGTTAGCTCCTTTCCCTCCTAAGAGGTTTTTCATATCAGCTTTTCCTTCGGCTTTTTTGTTACCAAAACTATAAACTCGTTTAACAGACATCTTTATTATATATTTATGGTTAATTAATCAACGCTCACTTTTTAAGCTTTTAGCGTAAGAGGAACAAATGTATCAAAAAAATAAAAAGTATTAAGTTTCAATAGGTGTTTTTTGCCAATAAAACAACATTTTACAATTATTTATAAACTTAATTAACGATGCAAAGAACTCCCTATGCCCGGGGATGGTGTTCAATTATCGTTTGCCGTAAAAAACTTTGGTCAAGGTGAGTATATATTTCTGTGGTAAGAATAGATTCATGCCCCAGCATTTCCTGTACTGCTCTTAAATCTGCTCCTCCCTCAACCAGATGAGTCGCAAATGAATGTCGGAAAGTATGCGGGCTGATATTTTTTTGTATTCCTGCTTTCTCAGCCAAATCTTTGATAATATTAAAAACCATTACACGTGATAGCTGTCCTCCCCTGCGGTTCAAAAACAAAATATTCTGAAATTCTTTTTTGACTGGCAAATGGTTTCTTTGCTGTTCTTTGTAATATTCTATTTCGCTAAGGGCTGTATTACTAATCGGAACCAATCTTTCTTTGTCTCCTTTACCCTTTACCCTTATAAAACCTTCGTCAAATATGATATCCGTTATTTTTAAATTGGTAAGTTCAGAAACTCTGAGCCCGCAACCATAAAGAGTTTCCAGGATTGCCTTATTCCGGTGTCCTTCAGATTTGCTTAAATCAATATTACTTATTAAGTCATCAATTTCTTCAACCGATAAAACCACAGGTAATTTTCTTCCAAGCTTTGGTGCTTCAAGTTGGGCAGAGGGATTAACCTCAATTACGTTAGTATATACAAGAAAACGGTAAAACGATTTAATAGATGATACTTGCCTTGCCTGCGATGCCTGGGCTATACCCAATTCGTTTAAATATTCCAGAAGGCCCCGAAGTTGATCGAGTGTTAAGTCACTATACTTCGCATCGCCATACTTCATCTTCACAAAATCGCGCAGTTTAAGAATATCACGTAAATAATTTTCCAGTGTACTTGCAGAAAGGCTTTGCTCCAGAAGAAGAAATTGCCTGTATTCCTGTAAAATATTATCCCACACAAATAAAATATTTAACGTTTTTTTAATGGTTTTCTCCTTGTGAAAATATACATTTGCACCCGCTTTAAAAAATAAAAGATAAATATTTTATAATTTCCAGAAAATCAGAATAATAAGCTTTATTTATGGAAAAGAAAACCAAAATTGTAGCAACAGTATCCGATTTGCGCTGTGATGTTGATTTTATTAAGAGTTTAGTAGATGCAGGAACAAACGTGGTTCGGCTTAACACAGCCCACCAAACCCTCGAAGATACTTTGCGCATTGTTGAGAATGTAAGAAAAGTTTCAGAAAATATTGCACTCATAGTCGATACTAAAGGGCCTGAAATAAGAACCTCTGCAACAGATTTTAAATATGAGGTAAAACGAGGCGATACTGTAAAAATAATGGGTGATGCTACTGAGAAAACCAATGAATCTGTGGTTTACGTTAATCATCCCAATTTTGTTAACGAAGTTGATCTGTGCGAGAAAATTTTAATTGACGACGGTGAATTAGAATTATTAATCGTTGATAAAAAAGACGATTACCTGCTATGTAAAGCCAAAAACACTGGTGTAATTAAAGGCAAAAAAAGTGTTAATGTTCCAAATGCAAGTTTTTCATTGCCTGCATTAACTGCAAAAGACAGGGAATATATTCACTTTGCCATTGAACACGATATCGACTTTATTGCACACTCGTTTGTCAGAAACAAACAGGATGTTATGGAAATCCGGGAAATTCTTGACTCCAAAAATTCGCGTGTAAAAATAATCGCAAAAATCGAAAACCAGGAAGGTGTTGACAACATCGATGAGATTCTGGAGTATGTTTATGGTGTTATGGTTGCTCGTGGTGATTTGGCAATTGAAATACCCTATGAAAAAATACCCGGAATTCAGAAAAGAATAATTAATAAGTGTATTGAAGTTCGTAAGCCTGTGATTATTGCAACACAGATGCTTCATTCCATGATTAAAAGTCCAAGACCCACAAGAGCCGAAGTAACAGATATAGCCAACGCAATTTACAGTAAAACTGATGCTGTAATGTTAAGTGGAGAAACAGCTTATGGTGATTTTCCTGTTGAAAGTGTTGAAACAATGGCCACCATAATTAAAGAAGTTGAAAAAAGCAGAGGTGATTACCATAAAACGCCTATTACGGTTTTGAGCTCAAAAACATCGGCATACCTTGCGAAATCAGCAGTTGAAGCTTCTATTAAACTCGATGCAAAAGTAATTATAGCTGATACTTCATCAGGAAGAACCATCAGAAACATATCTGGCTTCAGAGGAAGACAACCCGTTTATTGTCAGTGTTATGATAAGCGTGTTATGCGTGAATTAGCACTGTCATTCGGCGTTTATTCCAATTACCTTGAATCAAATGCCACTTATGAGTTTGTTCGTGAAAGCCTTGAACAATTAATAAGCAAAAATGTTATTAATCAAGACGATCGTGTGGTTGTTATCGGTGGAAACTATGGCATTCGTCATGGAGCATCATTTATTGAAATTAGCGAAGTATCAAATCTTAAAAAACAATACAAAAGTTAAGAAATTGTAAATAATATAATTTGAAAAAGGTCTGGCTGATTAAGTCAGGCCTTTTTAGTAATTTTACTCCTGTATATAAAACATAAAAAGCAGTTGTGAAAATACTATTGATGTACATATTGCTGGTATCTGATTCCATGTTTAACTACTACCATCCTCTTCACCTTTCGGTTACAAACATGAACCTGGATAATACTAATTTAGAAATTGATTACTCCATTCGTTTATTTCAGGACGATTTAGCCTCCTTAGTCGGAATGTTGTACCATGAGGCTTTACACAAAAACATTACACCCGACAGTACTATAATTGTTAATTATTTCAAACAAACCCTGAAACTTAGCACCAACTCAACCGAACTTAGGCCTGAATTAGTTAAAATAGAAAGTAATGAGCTTGAATATTGGTTGTACTTCAAAGCAAAGCTGAGCGCCCTCCCCGACACCCTATGCATAGAAAACACCATATTGACAGATTTGTATTCTGATCAACAAAACCTCCTCATATTTTCTTACAGAAGTAAAGAAAAAGGATTAACTTTTGACCAGAAAACAGTGAAGCAACCAATTTCACTAAATAGTATCCAGTAGATTATGGCAGGAAAGACAAAAATATGGCTGTTCCTTATTTTTTTAATTGCAATTTATAGTAGTGCAAAAGCAACCCATAACAGGGCAGGTGAAATTACATACCGTCATATTAGTGGATACACTTACGAATTTACAGTCACCACCTACACATACAAACCCAGCAAAGCCAACCGCGACAGGCTGGATATAAGCTGGGGAGACGGAACTTCCCAGACCGTTTACAGAAGAGACACCCTGTCGTTGCCGAACCAATATCTGTACAGTTCTTTTATTGCAGAACATACTTTTCCCGGAGCTGGTATTTACGAAATATTTATGGAAGATCCCAACCGTAATCTGGGAGTAAAAAATATTCCGAATTCAGTTAATGTGGTATTCTCTATTAAAACAACAATGCTAATAGGTCCTTTTACCGGCTCAAACAGCACACCAATATTATTAAACCCCCCAATTGACAAGGCGGCCAAAGGACACATATTCATACATAATCCTGCCGCTTATGATCCGGATGGCGACAGTATTTCCTATGAACTAACAATATGTACTGCTGAAAACGGAAAACCAATACAGGGTTACACCTTTCCTCCAGCTTCCGATACCTTGTATATCAATAGCAATGGAGATTTAACCTGGTTAACCCCGGTAGATACCGGCACCTATAATGTCGCTATGTTTATAGATGAATGGCGGAATGGTGTAAGAATAGGACGTATTACAAGGGATATGCAAATTGATGTGTATGAAACTGACAACAATCCACCTGTAAACGATATCATACCTGATTTATGTATTGAAGCCGGAGATACTTTAATATGGGACATTTACAGTACCGATGCCGATAACGATTTCATAACCATGGAAATGGTTGCCGGCCCTATAGCGGATGAGCTTGCAGAATTTGAAATAATTGAAACTGAGGCAGGAAAGACACATGGCCGGCTTACCTGGAATACCAACTGTGGTTACGCTCAAAACCAACCCTATACTTTTGTTTTGAAGTCTCAGGATATTGTTTCTGACGATATCAGCCTGGTAGACATTACAAGTTTTAAAATCAGGGTTTTACATAATGAACCGGAAAACCTTCAACTTCTGCCGGGAGCCGACACGATACGGCTTGTATGGGATGTCTCAAATTGCGGCAATCCTGCCGGCTACCATATTTACCGGAAAATAGATTATTATGGTTTTTCCCCCGACAGTTGCGAAGTAGGTGTACCTGAATATACCGGATACGAACTACTTGATGATGTAGAAGGCCGGTATACTAATTATTATACCGACGACAACCATGGAAAGGGAATGGTACCCGGATTTGATTATTGCTATATGATAACCGCTTATTACAGTGATAATGCCGAAAGTTTCGCAACACCGGAAGTTTGTACAACATTAGTTCCGGGAGTACCCGCCATGCTGCAGGTAAGTGTTGAAGAAGACAGTGAAACAAATGGTGAAATTTTGGTGAGCTGGGCATATCCTTATGGAATTGATACCATTGTTAGCGGACCATACCAATACAGGGTTTTCAGACTAAATCCGGGAAGCAGTATCTATGAACAGGTAGCTGCTATCAATACCGATTTAAGCGACACTACCTATATAGATACGGGAATAAACACCTTGGTTTACCCCTACTTTTATTCAGTAAAATTATTTTACCAGGACGGTGGTACCTGGGCTGAATATCCGGGTAGCGAAATAGCCTCATCGCTTTATCTTGGGCTTTATGGTTCTGACAATGCCATTACAATTGAACATAATAAAAGATCGCCCTGGCAGAATTACAGATACGATGTTTTCAGAAAGTCTGAATCTTCAACTGTATTTGATTTTATTGGTTTCACAGTATCATCAACATTCTTTAATGATAGCATTCCTAACCAGGTGCGATACGACTATAAATCATCCGGCCTGGGTATGAGACCTCTTTATGGCCATAATTATTATATGATTAACCAATCTCATATAAACTCTGCAGAAGCCATTGATACCGTACCGCCATGTGCCCCGGTTTCACAGGTTATTTCGATATGTGATAGTTCATACAATATTCTTTCATGGATAAGTCCCGAATTTCTATGCAACGAAAGAGATATAGTACAATACCAGATTTATTACAGCTCTACTCTTGAAGGAGACATGCAGCTTATCGGAACCCGGGTGCATCCCGATACAACTTTTATACATAATATCGATCTGGTTACTCTTGCAGGTGTTTATGGTGTTGCAGCTGTCGATTCTTTTAATAATGTGAGCAGCATTATTCCTGTTATTATTGACTCATGCATTATGTACAAACTGCCCAATGTATTTAGTCCGAATAACGATGGCACAAACGACATCTATTTATCCTATAACCTGGGCGACTTTGTGCAGCGTGTTGATATGAAAATTTTTAACCGTTATGGGCAACTGGTTTATAATACAGATAATCCGGATATACGTTGGGATGGAAGGAACAAAATGACCGGAAGAATAGTTTCACCCGGAGTTTACTACTACATCTGTGATGTATACGAGCCGCGGCTAACAGGTGAGGAACACAGGGGTTTAAAGGGTTTTATTCATGTTTATGCCGGAGAAAACAATATAAAAGCAGGAGAATGAAAAAAACAGCAATTGTGATATTATGCTTTTTTATCTCAAACAGCTTTGTGTCTGCGCAAAACTCTGGTAATCTTATTGAAGGAGTTGCTTTCATTAAAAAAGGAGATTATGAAGCTGCCTATAATTCTTTAAGCAAATCGATTAACGAAGAAAACAGACTTGCTGACAGTTACTTTTATCGCGGTAAAAGCCTGTTTCTTAATACTAAATTTAATGATGCTGAGGATGATTTCATAAAATCACTGGAGTATGGTAATAAAGAAAGTCTGATATACCTGGCAAGGTGCAAAGCAAATCAAAAAAACGAAAAAGATGCTATCGGATATTTGGATAAATACTTAAAAAATTACCCGGAATATAGCATTACACGGATTAAGAACGATGACAACTTCAGGCAGATACAAACCAGCGATGCCTGGTTCAATTTTATTTCAGAAATAGAGCAAAACGCTATTTGTGAAAAACTCGAAAATATTGACTACCTGATTAACAATAAACAATATATCAAAGCTGAGAGCTTCTCTCAACAAGCAATTAACTCATTTCCTGCCAGCATAAGTCTGCATTTGAAATTAGCTGAAATTTATGCTTCTCAGGGAAACTTTCAGCTTGCCCAATATGAAGCTTCCAATGCTTTTAATCTGGAACCTGCAAATATTCAGGCAATACTGGAATATTCAAAATATGCCAAAATGAACGGCAAATACGAGCAAGCCATTGAAAAGCTTACTGAATTAAAAAAAATACAACCAGAAATTTTTGACACCTATATTCTTCTGGCTGAAACAATGTTAGCGAGCTCTGATGCCAGTGCAGCAGAAAAAGAAATTGATACCTACCTGGAGTATTTTCCTGGGGATATAAATGCACTATTCATTAAAGCACAAATTGAATATGCTTTAAACAAGAAACAAGAAAGTCTCAAAATACTAAACAACCTGATAAACAAGAATACCGCAAAAGCCGAATGGTTTAAGCTAAGAGGCATGGTTTTGTTTAATTCAAACGCTTATAGTTTTGCTGTTTCAGATCTCTCCATGAGCCTCGATTTGATTCCTGATGATGCAGAAACCAATTATTACCTGGGACTTAGTTATAAAAAGCTCAACAATATTTCTTCAGCTTGTTACTATTTAAACAGGGCATATAAATACGGAGATAACAGGGCTTTTGATTACATTTCTGAGGAGTGTAAGTAAGCTTAAGTTCCTGTTTGAGACTTGAAGCCGTTGTTTAGTTAAATACCCTCTGCTCTTATATACTACATTCGCATTGACACACCCAGTGTCAGGTAGGAAATACCGCTTCCAATTTCACTAAATGCAGCCAGGTAATCGCTGAAATGGTATTTTGCACCAATAAAAATTGATCCGTTTAAATTAAATCCATCGGTAGGTTCAGGGGCATTTACTGTAGGAAATTCGCCAAATTCACTGGCAGTTGTGACTCTAAAACCCAGCCCAATACCAGCATAGGTATCCAAATCTTCTAAAAACTGATAATGATAGGTTCCTCTTGCCTGGAAAATCACCGAACCATAATTGTAGCCATAATCGCCCGAATTGTATTCTCTTCTGAAACTTTCAAAACCAATTATTCCTCCAACACCAATAATTCCGGGTCCGATATCTTCACGCAGGCAATGATCTACATGCACTGTAACCAAAGGTACGGTATTGTATGCCGCAGGCGATATCATGTGGGTGCCAAAACCAACACCAATACCCAGGTCTGTATTATTTTTTTTAAAATCTGGTATTATAGAAGGACCACACTGAGCTTTTACAGTTGGTATAATTATTCCTGAAATAAACAGGATAGCTAAAGCTGAACAAATCTTTTTCATAACAATATAGTTTTGCGCCAATTGAATATACTAACTACAAAAGACCACTAAAATTGTAGAAAGCTGCATAAAGCATGCAAAAAATATAAAGTTTGGAGATAGGTTTATTTAGAAAACTAATACGGAAATAATTTTCTACTCTTTGGGATTTATATTACCGCGCAACTGGGCAAGAAATTCCCTGATTTTTTGAGCATCTTTTTCTTTTATTACCTGCTTCAAACCCTCTAATTTCTTACCGATCTCGTCAATTTGTTCAAAAGTATACGGGCTAAATAATATTTCGGAAAGCAAATAATCATCTTCTGATAGTAATCCTTGTGCAATTTTCAGGTGTTTCTGAAAGGTTGTACCCGGCGCTTCCTGGTGTTTCATGCAGGCTGCAAATACCATTGTTGAGGCAAAGGGTACCGATAAACTATAAGCAATTGTTTTATCGTGTTCAATAAAGGTGTATTCAAACACTTTAATATTGAATTGCTTATAAAACTGCCTGAAGAATTTTTTACCTTCCTCATC
>JAFGVA010000215.1 GCA_016938235.1 Bacteroidales bacterium
TAAATAACATAAGACCACCATGTGAACCAAAATGGCGAGCCAACATTAATATCAAGGGAAACCGTGTTTTCTGCCCAAGTGCCATCACTGTTTGTTGCCTTCAATTCAAGTTCATAATCGCCTGGCGAAAGGTTGGTATAGGTAATAATTCTGTTGGTAGCATCAGTTTCAATCCATTGGTCGTTATAACCTAAAAGCCTGTATTGATAACGTATTTTATCGGAATAGATATAATTGAGTGCCGAAAATTCAAATGATAAATCATTTTCATTATGCCTTAAGTGTATTGCATTTGTATAAGGAATTCGTTGTGAAAGGGTGAAGTTGCCATTATGATTACCAAAAGGTTTTACCGTTCTGTTAAATAACTTAAACTCAGTTATTGCGGGATTAGAAACAATCGTATTATAACTCAGATCATTGGTTTGAAAATATGTTAGTCCATATAAACCTCCAAAAAACATAAAATCGTTTTCCATTTGAAAATATGCAGCATTCTTATTAAAATCAGCAGAGGGAAGTCCGTCGTTTTCATTAAAAGTAGTAATGCTTTTATTTTCTGGCACATACCTACAAAGCCCGTTGTTGGTTCCTAGCCATAAGTTACCCTTGTTGTCTTCTCGTATGCTTAAAATTACACCACTGGGCAGACCATCCTCCTCGGTAATTCGTTCAAATTGAATATCATTATCAGCCAGGGCTTGCTCAATTGTTTTTTGCCTGGGGAAAACCACCTTATTTAAACCTCTTCCGGTGGCAAGCCAAATATCGCCGTTTCTTGTTTCAATAACATCTAGAACATCGTTGTAGGATATTGACCTGCTGTCGTTAGCATCATGAGTAAACGAGACAAAAGATTCACTGCGTGATACTACATTTTTTAAAAGGGCCACGTTTAGTCCTCCACCTTTGGTGCCCGCCCATAAATAACCTCTTGAATCGATACATAATGAAAGTACAACATCGCTTGTCAGTTCCAGTTTTTGCTTTGGGGTACCGCAATATTGGACCAATTTACGGGTATTTTTATCAACAAATCCAATTCCCTGGCCCCAGGTAGCAAACCATATTCTGTCTTCATCATCTTCTATAATAGAATATACATAACCATTTACCAGTGTTTTATCAATTTTCCCTTCCTTGCTTATTTCTACCAGACTGTTAGTTGAAGAACCAATCCACAGATTCCAGTTACTATCGCAAAACAAGGCATTGATGCTATTTTTCCAGATTAATTCCTGACCTAATTTGTTAGGAATACTACCCGTCTTAACAAGGCTTTGATCATTAAAGGCATAAATATCAATACCTAAAGTATTGCCAACCCACAGCTTATTTTCTTTTCCGGCAATTGACTGAATTTCAACATCTTTGATTGCTTTATCACTTTTCTCCTCTGAGTAGATCAGCGTGTTAAAATTATTATAATTAAGATCAATTATCTTTAAGGGATGTTTCTTTTGCCCTATCCACAGAAAGTTATTATTGTCAATAATCAGATCATGAATAAAACTACCAAGTTTTTCGCTTGCCTGATCGATTATTGCATTAACATGCATAACACTATCATCATCGATAATATACAAGCCCGAACGCAAGGCCCCTAACCAAATTCTGTCTTCATTATCAATGACCATGGTTTCAATTGTCTCATGCACTATGGTGCGGGGAGAAGGAGCTGTTGAATTAAAATTCGTACGTCCAATTATTCTTCCATTAATATCTCTCGATATTTTTGCAATTCCTTCATTCGAAGATATCCACAGGTTTCCTTCTCGGTCTTCATCAATTTTTGTAATGCCGTTGAAATAATTCAGGTGATATGACAATTGATGAAATTCTTCATCATCAATATGAAATTCAAAAATTCCGGCTCCGGCACCAACCAATAATTTATTTGGTTCTGACTGATACAAATGGTCAACTTTAATATTTAGGTCCGAAGGAACAAATAGTTCGTTGGTTGACCTTCTAAAACCGGCTTTGTTAGAAATATTAATTAATTGCATGGCCCCGGTTTTATTATTTTCAATACATTTTAGTAAACCAGATCCGCTTCCTATCCAAACTATATTGTTAGCATCAACTAATATATCCTCTACAATTCCATCAAATAGTTCATAGCTTAAACGAATAATTTCTCCGGTATGCAAATCCATTCTGTTTGCACCACCACCACGGGTGCCAATCCATAAATACCTGTTATTCTGGATGGCAAGACAGCTAATATCATTATTACTTATTGAATTTCTATTGTCGGGATTATACTTGTAATAGCGAAATTTATAACCATCAAAAAGATTTAAGCCATCTAACGTTCCAATCCACATAAATCCGAGACTATCCTGAACCATACATTCAACTGTAGAATGCGATAAAGAATTACTTGAACGGACATCAATCAATCGGAAGTCATCAATTCGACTATACGTTACAAGCGATTGAAGAAAAAGAAAAATGAGTATATAAAATGCCTTTCGTTTTATTTTCATCCATGTATCTAATTAAAGAAAGTAGCATTTACCAACGATAAAGAAGAAATATTTATTAAAGTTTTGCATAAATATATAAAAACTACACGAATGGTAAGTTGTAGTACCAATGTAGTTCCTCTATCACTTTTCAGGAAGCAAGAAGCAACTATTGTTCATAATATATTATATCATCTATTAATTTTTAATCAATGCTATTTTGTATGTTTTTGCTACTCCCTTGTAGTCAAATTTCACAACTGCTGTTCCTGCGTTTCCTTCTGCTTGTGTAATCAAAATTTTTATATCGCTGCTACTTGCAGAAGCTGACACGATTGGTGATTCTGCACTGGCAGGCAGATGAACAGTTGTTGCATAAACATCATATCCAACTATATCATTATCGATTGTTGCCCTTATCGGCGTTTCGGGCAATATGATTTCTTCCCCATTGACTCTTATACTTATGGCTGGAGGAACAGGTCGTGAAATTGCATCATCTTTCGAACTAAAACCTAAGCCGATCAGCGTACAAAGGCTTTCGTCAGCTAGCCCTTCGGCCGTCAGAAAGATCGCATGTTTCTTGTTTATCTGATCAACTGTTTCTGAAACATCAACTGTGAATTTGGTGCATTCCTGAACCGAATTAGCGGGTACGTTTATTGAAGCGATTTTTTTGCCTTTCCATATCTCGTTATCCCATGGACCATTTAACCACACATTGATTGTAAAAGCTGTCTTTGTTTTCGGAGTCAGAAATAAATTAAATGCCGTTTTATTACCCGGTTTAGTCCCTTCAAAAGCTTCTAATCCCTTTTTATCCTTTTCGAGCCCTCCAAAGCCAAAATATTTATAACCAATAATATCGCCATTTTTAACATTGGTTATTGGCATGTTGTTATCCCAAACATCCCAGGAGTCTTGCTGACTGTCATTGTTTGAAAGGTAGCAGGCATATCCGGCTGAATAATACTGATAAGGATCGAGACCATAGATATTAAAACCTTCGGAAGTCACTTCGGCTCCTTTGTATTCAATTCCTTTATTATCTTTTGCAGTCCAAAGCTTATCACTGGCATATGGATCATAAGCCTTTATCGATACTTTTCCACCTTCAGCAACCGGTTTTTTATCCCACTCAATGCTTACAGGTGCCACCATGGCCTGACGTGCAAATCCAAAACTACGCGGTGCACGATGGTAAAAAGCATACCATTGGTCGTTTATCAATTCGATACTGCCATGCGTATTATGACCAGCATAACTGGTTTGAATTTTGTCGCCATTCTTGCTCAATACTGGAGCCCGGGAATCAACCAGGACCCCACCACTTTTCCAGGGGCCAAGCGGCGAATCGCCATAAGCATAGCGCAATGCCGAATTGGTACTGCTTAAACCATAATCAGGACCTGAATAACCACTGTACACCCAAACGAATTTATTGCCAATTTTCCTGATGCTTGCTGCCTCGAAAAAATTGAACCCTCCCAGATCTTCATCAGGGAAAACAGAAGGATATTCTGTTCCTTCGGGGTCGTTGATCACACCATAGTGCTTGCCTGCCGGTATAAAATGGTCAATGATTTCTGTTCCCGGCCTGACTGAATACATGGTATTTTGGTCTAACTGTGCAGCCTGTGAACGCTTAAAACCCCAGTATCCATATGCCCTGAACCCAATTTCATAATCGGGATCATTGGGATCGTCGATGTATTCGATGTAAACTGCCGGGTCGAATCCCATTATACTTCCGGGATGTGTCGTTGCTCCATCATCAGAAATATTTATAGGTAGGAAAGGACCATCAGGGCGAGTACCTTTGGCCACAAGCGCTTCTCTATGCGGCCCCCTGCTGTGTGGATAGAGATAATATTCCTTCGTTCCGTCTTTTCGTACCAATTCTACTAAATCAGGTGCATACAGCACATCTCTTAAATCATCAACCTCATAGGAAAAAACAGGCCCTTCATCGCGCCATTCGCCTAAGTTTTCAACAGCAGCAGACCAAATCCGGGTATCCATACCACAATAAGCTTCATAGCGTGTATCGTGCGAACCCACAATATAAACACGATATTTGCCCGGATTATCAGGGTCTTCAAATACCCTGGGCTCGCCATCGGGCAAATGCTCCCACAAAGGCAAATACGGGTTTCCAATACTTTTATGGTAATATTGTCTGTCTGTTACATCTATATCTGATGGCTTGCCAGACATATTTGTACATGCAGAAAAGGTTATCATTAACCCAAAAACTGCCAGTTGCCAATTTAAAAATATTACTGCTTTTTTCATATCCATTTAATTGCTGTTCAAATCATTAGTTGATGCCTGGAAATAAATAAGACTTATTCATTCCAATGTTACACTTTAGCGTTTTATCATTTTCCGGGTAAATAGTTGCTGATTCGTATTGTTCTTAACAATCATCCTGTAGACATAAATACCCGTAATGCACTGAGCACCCCCCGAAACAGAACCGTTCCAGCTAAGCACATGACTTCCTTCGCTTTGAAAACCGGAATACAGTTCTGTTATTTTTTGCCCCATAAGGTTATATACCGAAATATCAACCCATGCTTTTTCAGCTAGCTCATAATTTATATA
>JAFGVA010000216.1 GCA_016938235.1 Bacteroidales bacterium
CTTCGACTCAAGCACTTTGCCAGGCGCTTTGTTTAACGATAAATGGAATGCATTTATCGTAAACTACTCTTACACGCGTACCGTTATAAGTTATGCAAAGAAACATCCTACATATAACAAAAGTTCTCATATTTATTAATTTTAAATTCAATCAAAATGAAAAGAACCCCTTTTATAATTTTAAGTTTGATACTCGCAATGAGTATCAGCGGATTTGCACAGGATTGCCCGTGTGTAAAAACCGCAGTTATTGGTAATGATGCAAGCGCAGCATTCACCCACAACAATAAAGTGATTTCTATGCCTGATACCACAATTTTATTAGGCAGTTCTGTTAACCTGCAAACATTAAAAAGTATTGGAAAAGTAAAATGGTATGCTTTAGGCTCTGATACTGAAATTACAGATTTGCTAGTTAAACCCTCTGCAACAACTGAATTCGTGGTTAAGTCGGAGCTGAAAGATTGCCCCGATGCTTATGATACAGTAAAAATTGCTGTTAAAAGCTCAGCTACTGGATTAAAAGAAACAAATGTCTTTTCTGTTTTTCCAAATCCGACAAATGGGATAATTACCATCAGTTCTATAAATGAGCAGATTAAAAGAATTGAAATTGTTGATATTAACGGGAAGTCTTCTTTACAAAAAAGCCTTACTGGTGAAAATCCCGTTCATGAAATCAATATCAGCCATCTAAATAACGGCATGTATTTCATTAATCTGATTTTAACAGACAATGCTACAGTTACAAAACCCATCATAAAAAACTAAACCCATGAAATCCTTAATCAAGCAAATATCATTCATTGCGATATATTTATTTGTTGCTCAATTTGCTTTTGGACAACAAGTTAATTTTAACCAAAATCAACTACCATATACTATTCCGGTAGTTGAGCAACCTAGTTCAGGCGACAACATTGAATACCAATGGCTCGAAAATGATAAAAGAATAAAAGGTGCAAACTCAGCAACCTACACCATCCCAATAGGGAAAGATATTGGTACATATACCTACATTAACCAGGTACGCTGTTTTGGTTGCACAGATTGGTTAAGCAGTAACCCATTTACAGTAAATATAACCGGAACTTCAACACTCAAAAGTGCTAGTATCCCAACTGATAATATTTCAGCCACTTTCAGCCCCCAAAATGAACTTTATGGATACCTCGATAAGCTCATAGCGATAATCGACAATACCCAACAAAGCCTTGATATTTCCCTGTACAGCTTTGACGATTATGATGTCTACCTAGCCTTAAAAAGGGCTACCGATAAAGGCGTGCAAATCAGGATGCTGTACGAAGGCGCACTCAAAGACCACAAAGAAAACGACAGTACTGTTTCCCATAAAATTGAAGAATTGGGCATTGATGTAAAATACGTCAATAAAACCAATCACCACAAGTTTTTAATTGCCGACAACAATTACCTCGTCACCAGTAGTGGCAACTGGAACAACGAAGCCAATTGGGTTTATGATGAAAATACCCTTTGGATTACCAATGAAGAACTGGTATTACGTTACCGTGCTGAATTTGAATACCTTTGGAACAATTCAAGGGAATTTGGCACAAGCCACACATGGCCAACCACCGACCCTGATAGCCTTTTAAGCCTGATTGTTGACAACCCAGATGTTGAAGCCGTTTTTACATCATCAAACTACCGTACTTATATTTCAGGGACGTATGGGCCAACCTTTGCAAAAATATCGGGCAACCAAAATGTAGCAGACAGGATTGTTGAACTCATAGAACAATCTCAAACATCCATAAAAATAGCTGCCAACCACTTGCGTTCCCGGCCTATTTCGGAAGCGTTGATAGCTAAAAAAGCAGAAAACCCCAATATCGACATTCAGGTTTACCTTGACGGACAGGAATACATTACCGAAAGCTACAACGATTACCAAAAAGCAGAAAGGGATTCTTGTTTGGCTGATGCCACTACAGAAGGACAAATCAGCGACTGTTTGGAAAAGAATTTTTATTACAGCTATGAACTTATTTTAGCGGGTATTGATGTCAGGTTTAAATTGTATGCTTATAGCTGGCACCAGAACACCGCTGCCTTAATGCACGACAAATATGCCGTGTTCGATGACAGCATTGTTGCCACTGGTAGCTACAACTATTCCTACAATGCCGAGACCAACAGCATGGAAAATGAAGTAATATTCAATAGAAATGCTTCTAATAGCAGTGTTGATGCTTACCTTGATAACTTTAGCGAAATATGGGAAACAGGGCGGACAGAAGGATTTTATAACGATATTGTAAACCATATAAATTCAGACAGCCGTTACATTCCAGTATTGTTCCCTTCAATTTCTCTTGACCATTCAGAAGTAACTTCTTTAAAAGGACAAATCCAATCAGCTAGCCCTACTGTTTTTGATGAATATTTTAAAGATAATAAACAATACTTTTCAACTTTTCTTAGGGATGTTTCCCTAACTTATGACGATTATGACCGATTGGCTACTGCCGAAGACTCAAGAAACAATGAGTTCGGTATAAATTATTCTTACAATTATTATAGCCAAATAACCGGGGTGTCCTTTCAGGGAAATGACAGCTTGGGATTTACAGAAAGCTATGATTACAATAGCAGTGGAAACCTGACCAGCCTAAACTCTCCATTATTCAATCTGAGCCTTACTTATACCGATGACGAATTATCAGCACTTGATGCCGGGCAGGGAGCACACTCATGGACAAGTACAGCGAATGGTTCGGGTATTACTTCACAATACTCCATTCCGGGTTTGCAGGATTATCTTACTGTTCAATGGAACGATAAAGGATTGCCAACCAGCGTAAGCGATGCCGATTCGAGGACAATAGGATGGGCTTATGATGACAATGATGTGATGAGTTCCATAACAACTTCAACCCGGAACGTGCAATTTACAGTTGACAGCCTCGAACCAAATTATGATATAGCAACCTCGGATGGGGAAGGAATAGCAATCGAACAAAACGATATCAATTCATTAAATATATCAACGACCGGAACTGTAGCATCCACAATAGAATATCAAACAGAAGAACAGCCTGACAAAAACATTGTACTAACAATTTATATTACATCCGATAATATTTCAAGTGGAAGTGGGAGGACTGCTAACGTCGAATACTTACTCGACCCTTACGGCCGTGTGATATCTTCCGGCGACCTTTCAATTACAAGAGAACCATATACCGGAAATATCATTTCCATTTCAAACGATGACGTAACAGAAACCCGCTCGTACAACGATTGGGAACTGCTTACAGAACAAACCATAAAAAGCGAAGGGGATTTATATTTCAAAGCAACATACCAGTATGATGCATTTCAACGTATTACTCAATCAACTGAAATAATACTGGAAGACACAGTTGTTATTAATTACACTTATAGCGATGCCGGACAATTACAGGCAGTGTACAAAAATGGGGTTCAGACAGAATCTTATTCGTATGACAGCTATGGAAACAGGCAAATAGTCAATAAAGATGGATTTGAGTATTCCTATTCAACAAACACCAATAACCGCCTTGAAACATACACATGGGAACAATCGGGCAATACCCGCCTGGTAGATTTTGAATATAATAATTCTGGTCAGCTTTTAGGAACCGAGAACAAAACCGTTTACAACGGTTACCCACAAACAACATCAAGCCGTGATTATAATTATGATATATTTGGCAACCTGAACAGTGTAACATGGGCAAGCCAGTCTCAAGATTATATTTACGATGGCTACGACAGGCAAATTGCAACCTATCAGAACGGTTCGGTAAAACGCAAGTTAATATACGGGCTAGGAAGCACGCCAATTGCCGAACTTAACGAAAACGACCGTATCATTAACACCTTCGTTTATGCCGATAGTCACACCCCGGTGCTGATGCGCAAAGGAAATACCGATTACTACATTGTTTCTGACATAAGAGGGTCAGTTCGTATGGTAGTAAAGGCCACAACAGGGGCAATCCGCCAGCAATTGGAATATGATGCTTTCGGGAAAGTACTGTCAGATGATAATCCCGGATATTCCCCATTCGGTTATGCAGGTGGTTTATACGATTACCGGACAGAGTTAATACGCTTCGGAGCAAGGGATTATTATCCGGAGATTGGCCGATGGACTGGGGAAGACCCGATAGGATTTTTGAGTGGGGATATTAATTTCTATGCTTATTGTACCAATGACCCAGTGAATTTTATTGACCCTAGTGGGTTTTCAACAACAAGCAACTCAAACTTAGCAGTTGTAATAGGCGAAAATATGGACAGAGTAAATAAGGCAGCTGAGGATTTAAGAAATCAAGGGTATAATGTTAAAACTTATTTACCACGAAATTTCAGGTCAAAGTTTCCTAATGTAAATCCTCTTGATGTAAAAGCCAACAGGTCATGGATTAGTTATTGGACACAAAATCGAGGTGCTAAAGTCTTTGATATAGGTAAAGATGCAGGAAGGAGTGTTCGTAGTCCTTTTTATGGTGTTGAGCATCGTAGTATTTATACAAACTGGAAATACAAAAACGTGGTCAAATTACCTGGATATTAAATTTAACACTAAAACGGTTGACATAGAACATATATTGTCAACCGTTTTAAATTGAAAAATAAATATGGATAAAGATTTAGAAATATGGATTGATGATTTTCAGAAATATGTTATCAAACATTTTAATTTTCTATTAGATATGGAATTTAAAATTGAACCATTAAATAGAAAAAATTTCGAATATTATCAAGATCAAGAAGTTGAAATAAACTTTATGTCAAATAAAATATGTGTTTCAATTAATTGGTTTATTAATTATAGAAACATAGGAATTAGTATAAAGGAATTAGAAAAAGGAAAACTTTGTGATAAATATTCTTTTTATGGAGATTCTAATTACGGTAGGGCTATAAACGTTTTTGATTTAGCATCATTAATAAGTAAAGAAAGCATTAATAGACCATTACCTGAAATTTTACCACAGGACAGCACAAATGCAATTATGAAAAAGGTAGGTATAAGTGGAAAACTTATAAATGATAATTTTGAAAAAATAATAAAGGATTTTGCAAACCTGTTAAAGGATTATTCTATGAATATTTTGAATGGCGATTTATCATTATTCCCTAAAATACAAGAATATTCTAAGAAAAAACAAGAAGGGAGCCTCTAACAATGCACAACTTATAACAGCCAATATAAGTAAGCTGGGAGTCAGTGGTTTGCGAAAAGTTTTTGCATTTAATAAAAATACTAACGGGCTGATAAGTTGGTGGCACGGAAACCCCAGCCTACTCATATTGACAAAACGTTATAGCCAATGCAAAAAAACATACTACAAATATGAGAGCTTTAGTAATTATGATTTTATCTGTTTTGACAATTAGTTGTGCA
>JAFGVA010000217.1 GCA_016938235.1 Bacteroidales bacterium
AAAAAAGACGTTACAATACTGATAATTTTCATGAGTAAAAATTTTAAAGTAAGTTATTAGACGATGGTAAATCGCCTAATAACTTTTAAATATTTTGTATAAATAAGTGAATTAGTCTCCCCAGGAATCGTACTTGGCATCTGCGCCCGACCATCCCTCATTTTGTTTGAGCACGCCGGCAGATAGGTCGATTTCGGTTTGCGGAATCGGAAAAAATCCTTTAGTAGCCTGATAACGGGCAGTGTAGCCACCGCCAAACGGTTTCATTGTTTTCGGTGATTCAATATTTCCCAGATTATAAATGGTTACTCCAATTTGTTTCTCCAAAGCTGAGGTACAATAATCGTCTCCATATCGACGCATATCGCCCCAGCGAACTCCTTCAAAAGCAAGCTCCCAGCGTCTTTCATTGCGTAGTGCAGTAGTGAAATCTCCTGCTGCAGGTGGCAACCCGGCACGCTCGCGAACTTCGTTTAGCCCCATGTTGGGGTCGCCGTATAATTCAGACCGCATTAGCAGAACATCAGAGTAACGTATCAGGCAAATATCGAGAGCTGTTCCACCTGATTTGCTGTCGTTGCTGTCATCTCCGTAATATTCAGAGGAGGAGGTAAAGTGCCACCACATATCGGTACCAGGGCCAGCACCCGGAGTTTTGTATGCCCTGTCTGCCCATTTTTTACACCAAAGCCCGGTTAGTTCCAGTCCGTTGTCGGGATATTTCATCACCGTTTCCAGGTATCCCTGAGGTCCCGCAACACTTTCTGTCTCATAGTTCCATACCGAACCTAAACGTCGTATAGTATCACCTGGCTCAACGTCCTGCCATTCTTTGTAAAAATTGGTATTAACTGGTCCCCAGCCATATCCGCGAGTAAGGGGAAAGGCGTTGTCATAGTTTATACCACCGTCTCTTACTCCAAAATAAACCATATAACGGTTGGCAAAACGTGAAGAAGTGGAGCCGAATCGCGAAAATTTAATGGAGAAAACCTGTTCTTTGTTTTCGCCATCTTTTACCCAGTCTGGAATATCATTACGATTTTTTACATATTCGTAATCTTTTTTGGTAAGTGTATTTGTATAAGCCCACAAGCTTCTGTAATCTGAAACCAAGCCATGTCCACTGTTGGCTACACAATCATCAAGGCAAGTTAGTACGTAATCTTTGGAAACTGACCCGGAAACGGTGAAAGATTCTTCGTCCATTAAGGGCAAGTCATTTTTATCGTAAAAACCTGTATAGAAAAGATAAACACGGGCAAGCAATGCCTCGGCGGCCCATTTGGTTGCATGACCTGAACCTGTCTGGATATTATTCCATTTCTCATCCGGCATTACTTCAATGGCCTTTTTCAGAGACATCGTAATAAATCCATAAATGTCTTCTATTGTGGCAGGTTCAGGATATTCAGAAGCATCATTAACGGTTTGCGGAACATCGGTCATCAATGGCACTTCCCCAAATAATTGAGTTAACTCAAAATAAAAATAAGCACGAAGGAATAGAATCTCTCCGGTTATTTGTGCCCTTAGATCTTCATCTGTGATTCTATCTACGCTTGAATAAGCGGTGTTAGCTCTCGAAATCCCCTGGTAACTGTATGACCAGAAATTTGAAAGTTCATCAATGTTGTTGTACATAAGTTTGTCTGTTGCCTGTGCAGGAGCATCATCCTGGCCACCACCACCCAGTCGCTCATCGGCGGCAAGGTTGGCATACATGTAGTAAGAGTAACCACACCGATAGTTTATATAATAATAGACATTATATATCCCGGTTACCAGTTGCAGGGCATCTTCCTCGGTCATTGGAAAATTTCCGGAGTTTTTTGTTGTATAGCTGCTTGTATCCAAAAAATCCTCACAGCCCGAAAACAACATTGTAAAAAGCAACAGAATTATTGTAATATTTTTTCTTTTCATCTTATTATTATTTTTGAATTAGAATTGAACATTAACCCCTAATAAATAAGTTGTTGATGAAGGATAAGAACCTAAATCTATACCTGACATCCAGTTCGAATTTTCGTATCCGTAGCCTATTTCAGGGTCCATGCCTGAATACTTTGTAAACGTGTATAAATTATTTACACCACAGTATAAACGAAGTTTGCCAAATGGTGAACTATTTATTAGTTTATTAAAGTCGTAGCCAACGGTTAGGTTAGCAATTTTTACATAATTTCCTTTTTCAAGAAAAATATCGGAGAGCATCATCCAGTTTCTGTGTGAACCTGAAGTCAGTTTAGGAAGTTTATTCGAAGTTCCTTCACCCATCCAGGTGTCATACACATCTAAAGTGTAATTTTGTTGTGGTGAATCGCCAAAAGAACGATATGATTTGGCAATTTCCTGTCCCATTGCTCCACGAGCCGTGATACTAAAATCGAATCCTTTATATTGAGCATTAAAATTAAATCCAAGAATAAAATCGGGGTGTGGATTTCCAATCATGGTTCGATCGTCTTCTGTTATCTTACCATCACTGTTAGCATCTACAAAAATGAGATCTCCAGGTTGGGAATTTTCAAGTTTAGCAGTTGTGGAAGCAATTTGTTCCTCATTCTGAAAAACTCCTGCTGTTTTATACCCCCAGAAGAATCCTATTGGTTTCCCTACTTCAACACGGTAATATTCACCTGTTCCCTCACTAATTGCATCTTCCGGCCCATGAATTATACCTTCGTCGTTAGCAATCCGGGTAACTTCATTCTGGTTATAGGTAACATTAATGTTGGTTCCATAAGTAAAGTCACCTTTTCTGTCATTCCAATCAACTGAAAGTTCAATACCTGTATTTTTTACGTCTCCACCATTTATGTAGGGCGCATTAAAACCATACACAGCTGCTATTGGTGCTTGAACAAGCCAGTCTTTGGTTAACTTGTTATACCAATCAAAGGTAAAGCCAAGTCGGTTATTTGCAAATCGGGCATCGATTCCGATATCGGTCTGTTCAGAAGTTTCCCAACTTACATCCGGGTTTGCAAGAATACTGGCAATGGCTCCTGTGGCAAGAATATTCTTACTACTATCGAATGCGTAACCATTGTAGTCACTAAAAGAAAATGAAGTTAAGTATTGATAATTATCTATATTACAGTTTCCGTTTTGCCCCCAACTGACTCTTAATTTTAAGAAATCTAAAATAGTGGCACCTTGTAAAAAATTCTCTTCAGATACCACCCACCCAGCTGATAGCGAGGGGAAATATCCCCATCGATGACTCTTTGCAAAATTAGAGGAACCATCAGCCCTTAAGGTTACAGTTGCCAAATATTTTTCGTTGTAATTATAATTAAGGCGACCAAAAAATGAGGCTATACCTCCCTCGCTCCATGGCGAACCAGAATAATCTACCTGAGATAATTCGGTTGGTTTTCCATTACTTACCCAAGCATAATCGAAACCTGCACCACTGTAAATTGTTTTCTGGGATGAAGCTCCAACCCTCTGGCCATACCCCCATTTTTCAACTGATTGACCAATAATGGCATCAAAAAGATGATCGTCCAAATCAAAACGGTAAGATACGGTATTGTCAAGTGTCCAGTTGAACCCCATACTGGCGCTTTGAGAAACTTCGTCAACAGGCTCTTCATCCTGGGTTGACAAATAATATTCGTTGGTATATGAACGGTAAGTATTGGAGGAATATTTAAACCCAAACTGCGATTTAAACACTAAATCCTTTAATGGTTCAACCTGCACATAGGCACTCGTTTGAAGAGTGAAATTATTGGATTCGTTTTTACCCCTTGATGACAAAGCTGACAACGCCAGCGGATTCACCTCTCGTGGGCGGTATGTCCACCCATCTGCGTCTTTTGCTTTTTGGTCATACCAACCCGAAACATGTCCTTCTTCATCATAAGTATATACAGGAAGAAGAGGATTGGCAACCATATAATTGTGAACATCATTCCAATAAATATCTCCTTGTTGGATGCCATTATTTTTAGAAAGGCTAAAATTTAATGTTTCACCAATTTTAATAACATCTCTATTCTTTGTTTTAATAATCGTGTGATCCGAATTAATCCTTCCGGTATATCGATTATAATCTGCATTTACCGGGTCAATTTTATTATACCCTAATATTCCTTCCTGTTGTGTATAGGAAAAACCCAGAGCAAATGTTGAAAGCTCACTTCCCCCGGCAACATTTACTGCATGATTTTGAGTTGGGGCACCTTTTTTATAGGCTTCTTCAATCCAATTAGTGCCTTTCCAGTTGCCATTCATAATTGAGTTATATAAAGATGATGGAAGCGTGCCTTCCCAGTCATATCCTGAAGCATGACCATCATTTATATATCTCAAATCCTGAATTTCCATATATTGTTTTGCATTTAGCAACCCAGGCATTTTTGAAATATACTGCTGTCCATAATAGTTATCATATGTAACTGTTGTTTTTCCTTTTTTCCCTTGTTTGGTGGTTACCAATATAACACCGTTTGCTGCTCTGGCACCATAAATAGCAGCGGATGCAGCATCTTTCAAAACATCTACCGATTCGATATCTGATGGATTAAGGACATTGATATCACCTCCTGCCACTCCATCAATTACATAAAGTGGTGATGAATTCCCAATGGTGCCAAGTCCACGAACGGTAACTTTGAATCCTTCTCCGGGCTGGCCGTTACTCTGAACAATGTTAACACCAGGAGTCTGACTTTGTAATGCTCCCAATGCACTTGTTGTGCTAAGTTTTGTTAGGCTTTCGCCGTCCACCTGAATGGTTGCACCGGTTAACAATTTTTTCTTTTGAACTCCATAACCAATTGCAACTACTTCTTCTATTCCAATGGCATCGGTCTCCATTTCTACGTTAATAACAGTTTGATTTCCAACACTTACCTCCTGCGTGCGCATC
>JAFGVA010000042.1 GCA_016938235.1 Bacteroidales bacterium
AAAATAATTACTTCTGTCTAAAAGTGCGTCAGCAAAATTGCACTCTTTGACAAAGCTTTGGTTGGAGCGTTGGCTCGTGGGGCTTTGGCAATGTGTGCAATGTGTGAGGGGTTTCTTTTTTCTTTTTTTGCGGGGGGAAGAAAAAAACAAAATAAATTTCCATCAAATTTGCACTGTCCTGTCAAAAAGCTAAATCCTTTCTATTTTCAATTTATTACTAAAGTATCTGTCTGCTGTGTCGCTCTTACACTTGTTGCCAACTAAAGTATAAAATCATGTTTTATATATATAAACATTAAGCATTTGAGGTCAACTTAGCAAACATAAAATGCAATTTTTAGAATCATCATTTAATACTAAAAAAGTTTAAGTTTTGCATCAATTGCCATTTGTCCTAACTAAATAATAAATGGCCTCAATAATCAGATAATTCCCGATCAATTATATAACCAGTTGATTGAAGAAGATAAAAATTTTACTTGATAATTAACATTAGAATTCAAATGAATACCAGTCAGCCTTTTGACAAAAAAAGTGAAGATTCGGTAGTATCGGGATATAAAAGATATACAAATAAAATAAATAACAGCTAGTTTTTAATAAATAATGTTAAAGCTTCAAAAGAAATATCTTTAACCTATACTTATTTTCTTATCTTTCGTTTCAGCGAAATAATAATGTAATCCTTCAACCCAATTCTAACATGAAAAAATTATTCCTTTCATCCCTGTTCATCATCATTTCAGTTGCAACATTCTGTCAAAGAATTATTGAGAATCCAAAAACCGGCTTTAGTACAGCTGCCATGATTGACATTCATAAAATCATACTGTCAGATACTGCAACTACAATTGAATTCAGGGCATTCGGTAGTCCTTCAACAACCTTTTTAATTCCCGATCAATCATACATAAAGTTGATTGGTGATGATGAAAAACTATATTTAAAAAGTACCATTGGAATTCAAATGAATACCTGGCAAGCTGTAGGCAAAAAGGGAGAAATTTTCTACTCCCTGGTTTTTCCAAAAATTGACCCGTCTCAAAACTTCATCGATTATGGCGAAGGAAATGAAGGGGGAAGCTGGTTTATCTATAATATTCAGGTAAATCCTGAATTCTATAATTCTGATATCCCAAAAACATTGTCGGGCAATTGGCTAAATACTGCTACCGGGCAATGGACAATAAGCTTCCTTGATACACTTGCCATATATAAAAACAGCCTTTGGAATTATAAAAGCATCGAGCTGAAAAAAGGGAAAGGAACCATTGTTTTGCAAAACGATGATGAAGAATTAATACTTAGAGTAAACCCCGGAAAATCAGGATCCTATAATATCAGTGAACCGGATGTTCAGAATATGATCCTTTGTAAAGATTTGTCAAAGTTTTCTTCGAAAATTATGCGAGACAATAAGCCATACACTGAACCTGTATTTAAACAAGATTCTGCCATTTACAGCGGATATATAAAAGGATACACTCCTCGTTCTGGAGTGAAAACTATGAATGTGCACATTAATGATATTCTGGTTGGAAATCAAAACACGTATTTAGTCGAAATTTCTGAAGATGGTCGGTTTTCAGCAAAGTTGCCCGTATATTACCCACATGAGGTTTATGTGCGATCAAGTATTTTTAACGGCTCTGTTTTTCTGGAGCCCGGAAAGGAAGTGTTTCAGTTTATTGGCGATTCGCAAAATAATCTGTTTATGGGAGAATCCGGAATAATAAACTCAGAATTAGCTAATATATCTAATCTCTACAGTTTCAATTACTACGAGATGAAAGAGAAGATTCTGGAAATGAATGCCATAGAATACAAAGCGTATTGTATTCAACATTTGGAAAACGATTTAGCAAATCTTGAGAATAAAAAGCAGAATAATGAAATAGGAGCCAAAGCATACCAGGTTAAAAAGCTTGACCTTGAATACAATTATTACAGCCAGATCATGGAATATTCCTGGAATTATCAGCGTGCATTTCAGGAAAAAAACAAGACTCCGGATAAAGAACGCAGAATAATCAATAGTATTGATAGCCTGATGCTCCCTGCAAAAGAACATGATTTTATTACTGCCGATAATTTGAACAACCCTCTTGCTGTATTAAGCTCTGGTTATAATACTTATATTAACAGAGTTAAGTATCTTGATGTTTTAAGAAATAATAATCAGAAAACAGCCCTGACTCTTGCAGATATTGGTATAGAATTGGAGAAAACCGGAAAGCTAACCGATTCTGAAATTGAACTTGTTCAATTACTTAAAAAACAGGAAGAATTTAATAATAGTCTGGAACAAACTGCATTTAAAGAAAAGTATGGCGAGCAATCGCAAGAATTCTTCACAAAATATAATGATACCTTAAAACCATTTTTCGCCAATTCTTCAGATGCTTCAATTTCAAAAATTGAAGAATATCTAAAAGGGAAAGGTGTCGAAATATCAGATAGTGAAAAGGAAATGTTAGGAGCAATGGAAGAAAACTCCGAAAGGGCAAAACAATCGGGTATTGAAATTCCAAATGATTCAATTCAAAAATTCATTAAAAAATACAACTCTGCAATAAATGAAATTTCCTTAAAAAGAAATAAAAGTGCTGTTCTGGAAAATCTCGATAAACTATTTGGTATTAAACCAGGTTTAGGTACCGAGGTAATGATATCGCAGGATATTTGCAGACCCATTGTTGAAGAATATACTCCAATCGCTGAAGACGGAATAAAGAACTACCAGCAAAGTTTTAAAATACCGTTTATTGCCAACTACATAGCCTACTGTAATGAGCAAACCATTCGAAAAATAGAGGCAAACAAGCTCAAATCGGGTTCTATCGTAAACGATGTACCAAAAACCGAAGCCGATATATTATTCGAAAGTATTATGAAAAAATACAAGGGCAAGGTTGTATTTGTCGATTTCTGGGCAACCTGGTGCGCCCCATGCCGCTCCGGAATACAGCAGATAAAACCTCTTAAAGAAGAATTGGCCGATAAGGATGTTGTTTTCGTTTATATTACAGGCCCCTCGTCGCCGGAAAAAACCTGGGCTAATATGATCCCCGACATCAGAGGCGAACATTACCGTGTATCAAATGACGAATGGAACTACCTGTGTGGTAAATTTAACATATCCGGAATACCACACTACACCTTAGTCGGAAAAAACGGGGAAGTTCTCAATCCGCACCTGCCTCATCTATCAAACGCTTCATTAAAAACAGAACTAGAAAAAAGAATGAGTGAATTATAATGCTTTAAAACGGGATACTATTCAAAAAAAAGTATCCCGTTTTTATTTACTTTTTAGAATCAAAAAAACGATAAAATTCTACTCGAAATATTCAAAAGCATCAATTATATCGAGATAGACTCCATCGAAACCGGCATTCAAAATTTTATTTAAATAAGCCTTTTCGGAGCCATAAATAATATTCTGCCATTCCGGCTTCCAGTACCTTACTTTAAAATTGCCCTCCCAGTTGGGATTTTCTTTTTCAATCCACGATGGATTACCCTCTTTCCAATTCGAATTCCAGTAATAACGGTATTCTTCAGCTTCGCCTATGCTCATGTATGAAATTACTAATCGCTCTCCTCCATTTTGCTTTTGCTTCAGCTGGTTTATTTCTGCGGCGGTAAATTCCTCGTCATCGAAGAACATATCCATTATAATTAAATCGTAATTGGTGGCTCTTATTGAGGTGATGAAATCTTTCTTGTCTGAGAAATTTTCGGGATTAAGCAGGTATAAGAAATTCCTGGCATCGGACAGTGAATGAATATCGGCTTTGTTTTCGTTATAGGGTTTTGAAGGACTTTGGGGAATCAGATTTAATTCCCTGTCGGGTGCCGCAAATGATATATATCCCTTTTGGTTGTTCTTTGCGTAAGAATCTTCCATTTTTGAAACATCCCGGCAATAGTCAGTTGTTAAAACTTCAACACCGTAATCTTCGCAAAGATCCAGAAATACAGTCATGTATTCAATTTCCTTTTGGGGAGTTTCCTTGTTGTCTCTATTGTATCCATAATACAAGTCTTCGCGCCCCACACCATCTATAGCTTGAAGGTACTCTAATACAGCATCACCATCCGTATCACCATTATCAGTTACAAGTTCTTGTCCGTTCTGGGGTATAATAATAAAATTTGTGTCGATACTTTTGGCATACAGGCTAATTCCCTGCACAAAATTCCGCATATCCTGCTTGAATTCGCTGCTATCTTTACCATAGTCGTCAGTGCAACTTGCTGGCAGTATGCTAACTAAAATGGATAAACTTATAATTTTAAGTAACAATTTCATAAAGTGAATATCTGAATAGAATTAAAGTTATTAAAAACAGTTCAATGCCAAACCTTTTCGCTCCATTAAAATAAAAGTCCGAAGCCAGGGATGCTTCGGACTTGTGCAAAAGCTTGATTGGATTTAACTAAATATCAACCTGTACTTCTTCTGAATACAACTATTCTCTGTAAGAGTTTACGGCTTTTATCTAAACCTACAGGTTCCTGAATACCAGGATTTTTCGCTATTATAGTTTAATATAATTTACAGTACTAAAAACTTAGTAAAATAATTTTGTTGGTCATTGGTCAAATTCACAAAATAAACCCCGCTTTTCAGATTAGAAACTTCGAGCTGATTATTGATATTTTCCTTTGAGAAAACCACCTTACCTGCCGAGTCAAAAATCTTCATGCTGGCGTTTAAAAAGGAGTCTTGCAGTTTAATGAAAACTTTTCCTGAATTCGGATTTGGGAAAACGCTCAATTTTGAATTGTTTTCGGAGGCATCTTTTACAGCTGAAGGTTCGTTATAAAATACATCCAGTTCGGTGAATTCAAAGCTTCCATCACTTTGGTAACCTTCTACCACAAAAGATACTTCGTACATATTCCCCATTTCCATTCCCAGCGATTCCCACTTATTGAAATGGGCCGAAATATCTATTGTGCCGCTGTTTCTGGTATCCCTGCGAATGCTGAAATACTGTTTAAAGGTTGCTTCTCCTATAATAGAGGGTTGATTTACTCTATTACTTTCATAAATATCATAAATTCCTCCGTTTACCTCAATAGTCCCTTTCTTTTCGGTACCTGCAGCCATAGAAGGAATCCAATTCCGCCAGTCTTCCACAATATAAAACTCTTTAAGTGGATTGGTTGTCCAGCCATAAATTGATAAATAAGAATTTCCCGAAGCGGTTGTTGGATTGTAATCGCAATCATAAGTAGAATAAAATGTGCCTATTTCATCATGTGTTTGTGTTTCATCGAAACCCAAACCAACTCTTGCAAGGTAATTGTATATACTATCCCATTCACCACTAAACCGCGCACCTTCTCCAAGGGTCATGCAAGCCGTTCCCTGTCCGTTCTGGTTCCAAAGCTCGTATCTGTAGCCGTCTTTTTCTCCGGCATACCGACTGATATCTTCTGTTGTACAGTATGTCTGAGAACTAACTTTTTGGCTGCTAAAAACAAGAATGACAAAAACTAAAACTATTCCTCCTCTTCTAAATAAATTACTTTTCATGTTTCAAAAGGCTATGTATTAATTAACTTATTCGGTTTTACCGACACAAAATTGGGGATTTTATTTTTACCCTCCATATCTATTTGTAATTCTTTTGAGCTTATATGTATCTAAATAGGCTATTCGAAGGAGTTTAATTCATCTGACTTAAAACTATCACTCCATTTATTATTATTGTATGGCATATAGTTTTCACCCTCAAACCCAATTGAGAAGTTATTGTTCTGACCCATTGAATTTATTGATATCAGAAATAATTTTTTAAGCCTAGCGGAAATGGAACAAATTAAAACCCTGTTGAAACATACCAAAAATATTTTTTAATTTTATTCTGAAATCCTGTAATTCAAACCCATATGAAAACAGCAATAATCATTATAGCAGCACTGGTGCTGGTAATATTTGTTCTTTACTATCTGTTAATCGGAAGATTTATAAAGCCTGAACTAAAAATTATAACATTAGAAAAGCCTATAGATGTTATTGGATTAGAAATTAAGACCAGCGATACCGACATATATAAGGATGTCAGCAAAGTTTCGAAGAAATTTAATGCCCTCAAAGCAGAACATCCCATTCCTCATCTGAAAGAGCCCTGGCAAAGCATCAATATCAGTAATAATTACAACGAGCAAACCCGCGAGTTTACCTATATTGTTAGCGATGCCGTTACCAAAGTTGACAACATACCGGAAGGATTAACCCACTACGAAGTACCTGCCATAAACTATGCTGTATTTCCCATTCGCCCTAAAAGCAAATTTGCCTGGGGTATAACTATGGGTAAAATGAAATCTTATATTTTTAGGGAATGGTTGCCCGCTTCAGGTTATAAACCATCTCCTTTAATAGGTGACTTTGAACTTCATGATGAACGAAGCCTGGGTAAGCATGCAGAAATACAATTGTATGTGGGGTTGAGCCAATAAAAGCTTTTTAAAAATGGGTTGATTAAACCCTTCCCTTGTTTTATTTTTCAGCCAGGTGTTAAATTATCCTGATTTTACATTAATTTGGTAAATAAATTCTTTTGAGATGTCAGATTACGAAGAACTGGAGGTCGACAGGTTCTTAAACCAGTTGAACGACCCCGATATTGGTAAAAGATTGAACGCTATTAACCAGTTAAGCGAAATTGGAGATGAACACAGCCTGAAAGAACTCCGAAACAGACTGAAACAGGTATCAAGAGAACACCAGGCTTTAATTGTTGCCGTGGGAAAATTAAAACGGGAATTGGGTATTCATTAACTTACCCGGGCTTTCAAATTCTATAAGGGTATTGAAACATCGACTGTTGTTCCTTTGTTTTCTGTACTGTCTATGCGAATAGTTCCATTGTGTTTCTCAACAAATTCCTTACACAATAATAAGCCCATTCCGGTCCCCAACTCATTTGCTGTTCCTGTTGTTGATTGAATCGAAGCAAAATAAAACAGTTTTTTTAGTGCATCCTGATCAATACCTACTCCGTTGTCAATGACTTTAATGCTTGCCGTTTTCTTATCAGATTGAGCTTCAATTCTGATAGTCCCTTTTTTATCGGTAAACTTTATTGCGTTAGAAACAAGATTTCTGAAAATCGCCTTCATCATATAAACATCAGCACATATCTTCAATGAAGAATCAAGATTATTCTTTATCTCAATTTGTTTTGCTTTCGCACTGGGGTCAAGAATATCGACAACCTCTTTAACCAGGTCATATAAATTAAAATCAATAGGTGTAAAATTTATTTTCTTTGACTGAATACTTGCCCAAAGCAATGTGTCTTCTAATAAATTATGCGTGTTTTTAGCAATTTTAAAAATCGAATCCACAATTATTCTTAATTTTTCAGGAGCTAGAGAATCCATCTTGTTTTTTAATAGCTCCGAAAATCCTAAAAGAGTATTAAAAGGACTTCGCAAGTCATGCGATAAAATGGAGATAAACCTGTCTTTATCTGCATTGAGTTGAGTAAGATGCTTTTCAAATTTTTTTCGCTCAGTGATATCATGAAATGTCCAGATTCTGCCATAATTTTCCCCGTCTGATCCGATTACCGGCGATGAATACCTGTCTAACACAGTGCCATCAATAAGCTCAAGCTCATCGCGGCTTTTATCGTTCGGGTGTTCTCTCAGGTAATCTATTTCGTCGACAAATTGCTTGGGATTTACAGTCATATGCATTACATGAGCAACCTGCTTTCTGCCATCAGGGTCTTCCACAATTTCTTTTGGAATTTTCCAAAGTTCAACAGTACGCTGGTTTTGTAATATTTTTTGACCATAGGGATTCACCACAAGAAATCCATCAAAAGTAGAATTGGCAATTCCTTCAAGAAACATCTGCTTGTGTCTCAGTTCTCTAAGTTCTGTCTTTAATTCTTCAACCTCATTAGCTTTCCTGCTCTCCAGTTCTGAAAATCTGGCTTTTAAATTTTCCAGTTCCTTTTCAAGTTCTTCTCTCGATCTTTCCATGCTTTAAAATTGCTATTGACTTCACCCTGATTATTAATAATCTTAAAGTTGCTGCATTACAAATTTAACGAATCCATTAACGATTAGTTGCATTTTTTAAGTTAGTGATTTGTTTGGGATGATCAAAATCTTATGAAACTGACTTTCAACTGACCTCATTAGCTCGAAGTATAATTATAAGGTGAACAGCAGAATTGTTGAGCCTGGTTTGAACTATCGCTTTAAGAAATCAAAGCCTTCGGAACAGTATGTCAGAAATAATATTACTCAAAAAATCTACTTTAACATGCAACCTTTTAGGCCATTTTTCATCTATTAGTTTAATAACCTAAAATATTTGAACTATGAAAAATCCAACCACCTGGTTTCTATGCGGTACCGTATGCCTTCTTCTATTTTCTTGTGAAACTGATGAATACAAATATTCGAACTACGAATATTTAGCTTACTCGGATGAATATTATGCCAACACTGAAAAATATACCGATTATGGTGAAAACCCTTTCGTAAAAGTTAGCGATCAACCCGTTTCAACCTTTGCAGTAGATGCCGATGGCGGTTCATACACCAACATGCGCAGGTATTTGTATCTTGGCAGTAATCCACCTGTAGGCTCAGTCAGAATAGAAGAATACATCAATTACTTTACCTTCGATTACAAAGAGCCTGAAAGCGGCGAAAATGTATCGCTGGAATCAGAAATTTCGGTATGCCCCTGGAACGAGGAACATCACCTCATACGTTTGGGTATGAAAGGCCGCACAATACCCCTCGAAAAATTGCCTTGTTCAAATTATGTTTTTCTCATAGATGTTTCGGGTTCAATGGAAAGTCCCAACAAGCTTGACGTACTTAAAAAAGGCTTTAAAACCCTTGCTGATAACTTACGTGATCAGGATCGGATTGCCATTGTAATTTATGCAGGTAAAACAAAGGTTTTACTGAATTCAACCTACGGGGACGAACGTTCTGATATTAAAAAAGCCATAGATAAATTAGAAGCTGGTGGCTCTACAGCAGGTGGCGAAGGTATTCAGAAAGCATACGAAATTGCCGAAGATAACTTTATTGTAGGAGGCAACAACAGGATAATCCTGGGAACCGATGGAGATTTTAATGTAGGCATTTCATCTACCGAAGAGCTTGTTGAATTAATCGAAGAAAAAAGAGAATCGGGCATTTACCTGACAGTTTTGGGTGTAGGTGAAGGAAACCTCAATGATGCTATGATGGAACAGGTGGCCAATAAAGGAAACGGAAATTACGAATACATCGACAATGCCAGCCAGATAGCCAAGGTTTTCACGAATGAAATTCAGAAATTCTACACAGTCGCCAAAGACGCCAAACTCCAGGTTACTTTCGATTCATTAAATGTCGACTCTTATCGTTTAATCGGCTATGAAAACAGAAGCCTCGACAGCAGCGACTTTAATAACGATACTGTAGATGCCGGCGAAATAGGTTCATCGCAGACTATTACTGCATTGTACGAAGTGGTTCTAAAAGAAAACAGACAGTCAAATAATTATGCCCACTTTGAATTCAGGTATAAAAAACCCGATGAAGAAAACAGCCGGTTACTCATTCATGACGTAAATAATGCACCACATTCTGTTGATGCATCCTCAGAAAACATGCAATTTGCTGCTGCTGTAACAAGTTTCGGACTGTTAATGAAAGAGTCGGCATACAAAGGCAAAGCCAACAAAAAACTCGTGCTTTACCTGGCTCGAAATGCATATTCTTTCGACCCCTTTGGTTATCGTGAAGAGTTTATTAATATGGTTCAGGACTGGTCGGAGTAATTAATTGTTAATTCAAAACAAATTTTGTCGCTGAAAAATTTAATCTTCTAATATTGTATAAAACAGCTTGCTTAAAAAAATGATAATCCGGGAAACTACCCTGAGCAATATTGAATGCCTCAGAAAAGAATATTTTGAATCCCTGCCCGAATTCCAGGAATTGTATCTCGAATTAATGCTGGCCAATGCTACTTTCTTCTTGTTTAACAAAGAAAATGAAGCTGCCGGCTATGCTATTATCAGCACCGAAAAAGTATTGATTGAGTTTTATGTAAAACCCTGCTTTCTAAATAAATCACAACAACTATTCAATGAGCTGATTTCACAAGAAAAACCTGAAAGCATTTATTGTAAAACATTCGATTCGCTGTTACTTAATGCTTGCTTAACCGAGGGATATGTCTGTTCAATACTTGGTGTCTTGTTCCGTCATTACTGCGAAACAGAAATAATAAAGGATAAGCGGATTATGATACAGACAGCAACTGAGAAAGACTTTCCTCTCCTTCTTAATCAGAAAGATGATCTTGCAGAATTATATGAAACTGAAACCTTACTAAGGCATTTTATCCGGGATAAGAACCTGTATATGTTCATGCTGGAAGAAGATTTACTGGGCTGCGGAATGATTTTAAGAACACATAAGGATTTCCCATATCATGATCTTGGCGTTTGGGTAAGCAGTAAATTCAGACGCCAGGGTTATGCCACTCAAATTATTGACTGGTTACGAAAACATTGCCTTGAAAACAACTGGATTCCCACCTGTGGTTGTGCTTTTGATAACATCGGGTCGCAGAAAACCCTGGAAAAAAGCGGGTTTAGAAGCAAGTATAAGCTGTTGGAGTTTAGTATAAACCAAGTTAACAATATCCAAAACGTCAAGGCTTGATGCTTCAGACTTCAAAACCAGGATTCCAAACTGTCAGGCTAGCTTAATAAAAGGCTACTGACATACTGTTGTCAAAAACTCGGTTAATTTTGAGGTAACTAATATAACCTCAACATGCAAAAAACTGTTTCAGCCTCAGACAACACCCAGCTCATATCGTATTGTGGTTTTTACTGCAGGGCCTGCCCTAAATTCGAAAACAAAGGAGAAAATGCTTTTGTCGAATATATGATAAATAACGAATGGGTAACATTTAAGTTAAATAAGAAATAAACTCTTCCCTATGCCAAGCTGGCTCGATAAAATAAATGCTGACCCTTTAGAATGGCTGTTAAATAGCAATCCATGGACCCGCTATCGAACGCTGACAAATTTGTTGGATTATTCTGAAGAGCATCCGGAAGTAATAAAGACCCGGAAAGACCTCATTGAACATGAAAAAATAATTAAACTGGCAAAAGAAACCCACGAATGGATTACTGTTGCGCCAACACGTAACAACGACCCAAAAATCTGTTATTATAAATTGCGCATGCTGGCCGATTTTGGATTAAAACATACCGATCTTGGTCTCAACAAAACCATTAGCAAAGCTACAGCGCATATCATAGATGGCATGTTTGCCGCAAGAGGAACAGTGCCTGAACGCCCTAAAAAAGGACAAAAGTATGAGAACCCCGATTTAAGTGCCGATGTTTGGCATAGTTCGCCCTGTAATTCGCCCCTGATTACATACGTTTTATTAGCCCTTGGATACCAAAACAAGCAGGTTTTGGAATCAATAGATGTTTTAAAAAACCGATGGAATAGCAAATCAGGCTGGTTTTGTCATTTCTTCTTTGTTGAAAGTCAGTTTAAAAAACTACAAATAGGCTGCCCGATTGCCGGATTAATGGCTTTAGATGTTTTTTCGCTTATAGCCGGATTAAAAAATTCTGAATTTGCCAAAAACGCCTTTGAGCCCTTAAAATTTCATTATGAATTCGGTAATACACTTTACTATTTTGGGCGATCAAAGAAATTCTGGTCCTTTAAATATCCTTTCGTCTGGTACAATGCACTTTACCTGGCCGATGTTCTAACCCGCTATCCCATTTTCAAAGAAGAAGCCTTAGTAAAGGAACTCATTAACTGGATTCTTGAATCTCAAACAAGCGATGGAAAGTTTAAACCCACTTCGATTTATATGGAATACAAAGGCTGGGATTTTGGCAATAAAAAAGAAGTATCGCCCTGGATTAGCTTTTTGTGCTACAGGATATTGAAACAGTATTTCGAATTAGAATAGGTTTTGCAATTTTAATAAATGGTTTTATATTCGAAACCGATAACACGTTATTCTGGTAAAGACTCTTTTAAACCTTACGCCTAAAAAAATGAAAAAACTCTCCACCCTTCTTGCAGCTCTGTTTTTTGCAATTTCACTTTTTGGTCAATATTCTTATTACCAGAAAGCAAGAATCATAAAGTCTGATTCCGATATTCTCGATGGTTATGTTGAGAAAGTTTCTGAAAGCAGTCTGAATCCCATAATTAAGTTTAAAACGACCCTTGAAGATAAAAAGCCTGTCGAAATTCCGGTTACTGAAATTGAATATCTAACATTTTATTCCGAAACCGATTCTTTAGTTTTTCAACAAGTGGAATATACTTACGAAAAAGATACAGTAAAACATACCGAACAAAGACTGGCAAAAAAACTGGTTGATGGTTATGCCCAACTTTATAAATTACAATTGCCTGAAAATGAATGGAATATTATATTTGAGTTAAACAATACCTTTGTATATGTTTTATTAATTGAAGATAAATACCATGTTTTAAATCAAATTGAAGAAAGATTTCAGGATGAAGATTCAGTAACCACCCGGACTATAAACGCCTACAAATTGAATAAAAAATACCAGGGTAAATTAGTTTATTTGCTTAGAGAATATCCCGATTTACAGAGCAAAGCCAGGACCCTTCCTTTTGCTGATAAGCAGATGATCTCATTAATTGATAAATTTAATGAACGACATCCTGAAATTGAAAGTTCAGTATTGTTAGAAAAAGAAAAAGCAAAAATAACTCATAACCTAAATACAGGTATTTCAAATTTGAGAGATCATAGGCTTACACTCGTTAATGGTTTGACATTTAGTTATGATTTCAGATTATATAATCCACAGGTAAATGAGAAAATTGCAATTTATACCGGAATAAATTATGATAGATATCAAACAGTTAATAACAATGCGGTAAGTTGTATTAAAATCCCCTTTGGAGTATTATATGATATTAATAAAAGAAAAATTGCTCCTTATCTTGGGGGCAGTTTATCAATGTCACACTTTAATGAAAATTATTTTACTGAAATAGCCAATAAAAATAGTTCATATGAATATTCAAGAAATCTGTTATACATAAATGGTATAATTGGTTTTAAATTATTCAATCATCTAAATTTTAAATTAGAAAGCGGTATTTCACCTAGTCCAAAAATTAACCCATTGAATTACACAAATTTTTATGTTGGCTATTTATTCTAATTAGTGTTTATTTTCATTTCTTAAAGTAACTGTTTGTATAATATCAATATTTTATTGTATTATAAGGTTTTATGTAATTATATCTACTATTAATTGTTGTTTAATTTTCAAATATTATTAAAACGCAAACAATTTATCCGATTTTCTGAATCGAAATACTATCAGCAATAAACCTTAATAATTGTGTATTTTTGCCTTTGAATTAATTAAGGCAATGGGGATAAAGAGAGAAGATATTGAAATTATGGCGCCGGTAGGCTCATATGAATCACTAATGGCTGCCATTCAGGCCGGTGCCGATGCGGTGTATTTTGGACTTAGTAAAATGAACATGCGATCCAGATCGTCGATAAATTTCGATGAATCTGATTTAGATAAGATATTGGATATATGCAAGAAACATAATATCAATTCATACCTTACTTTAAATATAGTAATTTTCGAAGAAGAGATAACCCGGATGAAAGAACTGGTTGATTTGGCTGCCGAAAAAGGGATAACAGCCATAATTGCCAGCGATCATTCTGTTATTCATTATGCCCGTAGCAAAGGGGTTGAGGTTCACGTTTCAACCCAGGTAAATATTAGTAATTCTGAAGCTGTCCGTTTTTATTCAGAATTTGCCGACGTCATGGTTCTGGCCCGGGAACTTAATATGGACCAGGTTTCACAAATCTATAAAACAATACAGGAAGAGAATATTCTGGGTCCATCGGGTAAGCAGGTAAAGCTGGAAATGTTTGTTCATGGTGCATTGTGTATGGCCACCTCGGGAAAGTGTTACATGAGTCTGCATGAGCTTAATTATAGCGCAAACCGGGGCGCCTGTCTGCAAGTATGTCGTCGTGGTTATACGCTTACCGACAAAGAAACAGGTCGCGAACTGGATATCGACAACGAGTTTATCATGTCGCCCAAGGACCTGAGCACCATACATTTTCTGAATAAAATACTTGATGCAGGGGTTAGGGTGTTAAAGATTGAAGGCCGTGCAAGACCCGCCGAATATGTGAAAATTGTTACACGCTCTTATAACGAGGCTGTTAATAGTATTATTGACGGCTCATACAATACTGAAAAAATTAACCGTTGGAAAGAACAGCTGAGCACTGTATTTAACCGTGGCTTTTGGGATGGCTATTACCTGGGGCAACAGCTGGGTGAATGGAGTCATGTTTACGGTTCGCGTGCTACACGCAAAAAAATATACGTAGGAAAATGCACCAATTATTTTTCAAACATTGGTGTCGGAGAGTTTACCTGCGAAGCATCGGAATTGCACCTGGGTGAAGAAATTATAATTACAGGCCAGACAACAGGTGTGCTTCAATACATTCCGGAGGAAATTCGTGAAGATCTTATCAATGTTAAAAAGACTAACAAAGGCATCAAGTTCTCCATCGCCGTACCCGAAATCGTTAGAAGAAACGATAAACTTTTCAGGTTTGTTGAACCCTCTGTTTCGAAATAGTCAAGTATCGATAATACCGCTATTCTTTTCTGTCTTCGGTTGAGTGCTCTTGCGAAACTGTTTGATTCTTTTATATCTTAATCCCCCTTGGAGAAGGGGGATTACTAAAGAATTAAATAAAAGGCACTAAGTTTTCTGTTGTTGTACCCGAAATCGTCAGAAGAAACGATAAGCTTTTCAGGTTTGTTGAACCCTCTAATTCGAAATAGTCAAGTACCGCTAATAGCGCTATGCTTTTCTGTCTTTGGTTGAGTGCTCTTGCGAAACTGTTTGATTCTTTTATATCTTAATCCCCCTTGGAGAAGGGGGCAGGGGGATTGACTTTTTAAATACCTTTACAAAAACGTTTTACCCGACCATATTGACAATAAATTCGGGTATAATAAAAAACTAAAATTATACCTATTTAACAAACGCCGGAAATAAAGTAATACGAATCTGTTATCAAATGATTTTTTGCGATTTTAATAATGTTATTCGGGAACTTGAATCGCATATTTGAACAATATCAATCCCCCTAGCCCCCTTCTCCAAGGGGGATTACTAGGGAATTAAATAAAAGGCACTATGTTTTCTGTTGTTATACCCGAAATCGTCAGAAGAAACGATAAGCTTTTCAGGTTTGTTGAACCCTCTAATTCGAAATAGTCAAGTACCGCTAATACCGCTATTCTTTTCTGTCTTCGGTTGGGTGCTCTT
>JAFGVA010000218.1 GCA_016938235.1 Bacteroidales bacterium
ATCACAATATGAGAGATGTATTAGTCGATAATTTTAAAATCTATAATGAAGCGTTACAGCATTCAAGCATAAATAAATTGAGTAAACGAACAAGAAAGCTGGTTATAACAACCGATAATGATATCGACCGCAAAATTGTTTATCGTTGGGAAGCTAAAGGAAATCCAATTGTAACACATAAATATACTTGCGATCCGGCAGCTCTGGTTTATAATGATACGCTATTCATTTTTACAGGTGAAGACTATCAAGGTGGGCAACCGCATTATAACATTAAAAATTTCTGTGTTTTTGCGACTACCGATATGAAAAACTTCTGGGAATATAAGATTCCACTCAGAGCTACCGATTTTAGATGGGGGGAAAAGAATGCAGCATGGGCTAGTCAGGTTATAGAGCGAAATGGGAAATTTTACTGGTACAATAGTTCACAAACAACAGGTATTGGTGTTGCTGTGTCCGATCGCCCCGAAGGACCTTATAAAGATGCACTAGGGAAACCTTTAGTGACCAATGCAGATAGTTTTGGTAAAAGGCATGGCTGGCGAACCATTGATCCGACCGTATTTATAGATGATGATGGACAGGCATGGCTCTATTGGGGAAATGGAGCCTGCTGGGTTGTAAAGTTAAATGAAGATATGGTATCCTACGATAAAGCATATGGCGTTAAAATGATTGATATTCAGGGTGAAATGGAATTCTCATTTACAGAAGCTCCATGGATACATAAAAAGGATGGTAAGTATATGTTATCCTTTGCAGTCGGATTTCCCGAGCGTATAGTGTATGCCGTAAGTGATCGTCCCGAAGGACCCTACATATATAAAGGGATATTAAATGAAATTGCAGGGAATAGCACTACTAACCACCAGGCAATAATAGAATACAAGAATCAATGGTATTTTATTTATCACAACGGAGGAATCCAAACTGATGGAGGTGGCGCAAGCAGAAGTATATGCATTGACAAGCTTGAGTTTGATAAAAACGGACTATATAAGCCGGTGATTATGACTACAAAAGGAGTGGATCGAATAAAATAGTAATTTTAGTGTAAATACAGAGAAGGCACCTTTGGGGCTTCTCATAAGTATGGAATATTGAATTGTAAATAGAGAGTAATGAAGATTAGAAAGAACTATTTCTTGGTGTTATTTCTTTTTCCTGCATTTGTAATTGCATCGGCAAAAAGGGATTTCAACGAGAAAAGCATGGAGGCTTACCTCATGGTCTATTTTAAAGATCAGACCCATAGTCTTCATATGGCGTTGAGTGATGATGGATACATTTTCACTGATGTAAATGACGGAGAACCTGTAATTGCAGGAGATAGCATCGCAGAGCAAAAGGGAATCCGTGATCCGCATATTTTTCGTGGGCCGGACGGTGCATTTTATCTGACCATGACCGACCTGCACATTTTTGCCAAGGACGAGGGGTTAAGAGATACTGAATGGGAATGCGATGGCAGACAGTATGGCTGGGGGAACAATAGGGGGTTGGTTTTGATGAAATCGAATGACCTTATTAACTGGACAAGAACCAATATGCGTGTTGACCAGGCTTTTGAAGGTTTGGAAAACATAGGTTGCGCATGGGCACCACAAACCACTTACGATGCAAAAAAGAAAAAGCTGATGCTCTACTTTACCATGCGTTTTGAAAATGGTTTGAATAAACTTTATTATGCGAACGTCAGCGATGAATTTACACGGCTCGAAACAAAGCCGGAGCTATTATTCACCTATCCTAAAGGGAATGTCAATTATATCGATGCCGATATCACCAAGGTTGGAAAAGAGTATCACATGTTTTATGTGTCGCATGAAGAAGGAGCAGGTATCAAGCAGGCAGTCTCAAAGTCTGTTAATGAAGGATATGTTTATGACCCGAAATATTACGATCCTGAAGGACTTGGTTGTGAGGCACCCAATGTTTGGAAACGCATTGGTGAGGAAAGATGGGTACTGATGTATGATGTGTATCGTGCACGTCCCAACAACATGGGGTTTAGTGAGACAACCGATTTTAAGACGTTTGCTGATTTGGGACTTTTTAACAACGGTGTGATGAAAACCACCAATTTTCAGTCGCCAAAACATGGTGCAGTGATACACGTTACGAAAAAAGAAGCTGATAATCTGAGAAACTACTGGAAAGAAAAACAGTAAGTGTCTCAATTTGCAGTTTATTTGTTTGCTTTTTCAGAGGTGCTCAATAAATAAGATTTTGTAAATTAAATAAGTTGAGAGAAGAATTATGATATTAAAAATAGGTGTTGCAATTTCATTATTGTTAATCTGCCTACAGGGGAGATCACAAAGTAATCAGATTAAAGAGTTGCTTCCTAAGGGTAATCCCATAATAACAAATATATATACAGCAGATCCGGCAGCGATGGTGTAAGATGGAACTGTTTATGTATATACCGGACACGACGAAGCTCGGACCTTTAAAGATAGGTACACCATGAATGATTGGCAGTTGTTTTCATCTACCGATATGGTAAATTGGAAATCTCATGGAGAGGTATTAAATGTTGATGCCTTCTCGTGGGTATTACGTGATGCTTGGGCAAGTGAAGTTGAAGAGCGAAACGGTAAATTTTATTTCTACATAAGCGCAGAACATAAAACAAAACCAGGTAAGGCCATTGGAGTTGCTGTAGCCGATAATCCTGAGGGACACTTCAGAGATGCTTTGGGGCATGCGTTAATTACCAACGATATGACGAATAAATCTGAAAGTAGTTTTGATGATATTGATCCAACCGTTTTTGTAGATGATGATGGACAAGCCTATTTATATTGGGGAAATAATACCTGCTACTATGTTAAGCTTAAAGAAAATATGATAGAAATCGATGGAGAAATTCATACAGTTGATTTACCTCGTTTTACAGAAGCGCCCTTTTTGCACAAAAACAAAAACACATATTACTTGTCCTATGCCTATGGTTGGTCAGAAAGTATTGCTTATGCCACGAGCAATAGCCTTGAAGGGTCTTTGACATTTCAGAAAATTATTAACAGACCAGTAAATAACTGTCGAACTAACCATCAAAGTATTATTGAGTTCAAGGGGCAGTCGTACTTTATCTATCATACCGGAGATATTGGTGGAGAATACAGACGCTCTGTTGCCGTTGATTATCTTTTTTATAATGAAGATGGGTCAATTAAAGAAATAGTACCAACTGCCACTAGTGTTGGTCCAGCTATTAATGCACATGCAGGTTCCTATCTTGGTAGAAACTCGCAGGTTAACAATAAGGAGTGGACAGAGCATCGAGAATTGTCGCTTTTGGAGGGTGATAAGATTATTTTTAAGCCACAAACAAGTGATGAAGGGACATGGAGCTGGAGTGGAGCTGGTGGTATTAGAGGCAATCAATCCAGACTTCACATTAAGAAACTTAAAGAAGATATGACGGGTAATTTAGTTGCACTTTTCACAAATAATAAAGGAAAAGCAACCTTTTTGGACTTTAATTTAATTGTCTATCCTCAAATCCCTAAAGGTTTAAAATCCGGTGCAATGTATGTTATACAGCCCGCTAACAGCGATTATGCTGTCACATTTGAAGAAACTGCTTCAAACAGCGAAGCGAGAATCACATTGGATGAACTTTCTTATGATACCAATAAGCTTTGGCGATTGAAGCTGGACGATGATGTGTTTTGGAGTATTTCACCGTCGACTGAATTATCCGAAGGTTTTGATGTGCGCGATGGATTAAAAAATGACGGGGCTGATGTATTGCTTTGGTCTTATTGGGGTGGAACAAATCAACAATGGTATTTTAAGAAATTAAAAAATGGTTATTATCAGATAAAAGCCAGGCATAGTCAAAAATGCCTGACATATGATAGAGCAAATAACCGACTTATTCAATCAGCGGATACTGGTAATATGAATCAGCTGTTTAAGCTTATTGAAGTAAAATAACCGACTAATCCAAAATCGAAAAACATTAAAAACGAGAAAATATGAAATCAAAATCATTATTGATATTGCTTTTTAGCATTAAGATACTCTCTGCACAGACAGTAGAACCGGTAACCTTTAGTTTAAATACGAAAGATAAAGGTGCCGAAATAAAACCGACTATGTATGGCCTTTTTTTTGAAGATATCAATTTTGCAGCCGATGGTGGTTTATATGCCGAGATGGTTAAAAACCGTTCGTTCGATTTTCCTCAAAATCTCATGGGATGGAAGTCATTTGGAAATGTAAAGGTTCAAAGCGAAGACGCCCCTTTCCCGAACAATCCGAACTACATTGTTTTTGGCAGTGCAGGGCACAAAGATAAAAATACAGGTATCGAGAATGAAGGATTTCGTGGTATGGGGTTCAAAAAAGGAGCGAACTACCGATTTTCGGTATGGGCTAAGAAAATGGATACCGATGATAGTCAGAATATTCGTATTGAGCTGATTAACTCAAACAACAGCAGAATTGGAAGTGTTGATTTATTGATTGATTCTGATGAATGGAAAAAATATGAGGTCATACTTCAGGCAGGGCAAACAGACCCCAAAGGTTTGATGAGAATTTTCTTTACTTCAGGAGGCTATTTGTGCTTGGACCATATCTCCTTATTCCCGGAAAATACCTGGAAAGGAAGAGAAAACGGCTTGCGAAGTGATTTAGCTCAGGCTTTGTATGATATAAATCCTGGAGTATTTCGGTTTCCTGGTGGATGTATTATTGAAGGAACGGATCTAGAAACACGTTATGATTGGAAAAAGAGCGTAGGGCCGGTTGAAAATCGACCGTTAAATGAAAATCGATGGAATTACACATTTAGGCATCGACTTTTTCCAGATTACTATCAGACCTATGGATTAGGATTTTATGAGTATTTCCTATTGGCCGAAGACATGGGGGCTGAACCATTGCCCGTGGTTAGTGTAGGTCTTTCGTGTCAATATCAGAATAAGGGAGAGCATTGTCATGTTGCTATCGAAGATTTAGGTTCATATGTTCAGGATGCATTAGACTTAATTGAATTTGCCAATGGACCGGTTAGTTCTAGATGGGGTAAAGTTCGCGCAGAGATGGGCCATTCGGAGCCTTTCAACTTAAAGTATATTGGCATTGGAAATGAGCAATGGGGGAATGAATATCCAGAGCGTCTGGAAGTTTTTGTGAATGCATTCCGAGAAAAATATCCTGAGATTAAAATTATTGGTAGTGCTGGACCAACTGTTGACGATAATAGATTCAAACACCTTTGGCCTGAAATGAAACGTCTGGGTACTGAGCTTGTAGATGAACACTACTACAAAGATCCTAACTGGTTTTTAAACAATGCGGCCCGATATGACATATGTGATCGTGAAGGTCCGGCAGTTTTTGCCGGTGAATATGCTTGTCACGTTCCTGGTAGAGCAAATAATTTTTATTCTGCCTTATGCGAGGCAGCCTTCATGACCGGTCTAGAACGTAATGCCGACATTGTGCACATGTGTACCTATGCACCACTTTTTGCGCATGTTGATGGCTGGCAATGGCGTCCGGATATGATTTGGTTCGATAATCTTTCATTTGTAAAAACACCCAATTATTACGTTCAGCAGATGTATGCCCAAAACCCGGGAACCCATGTGTTAAAATTGACTCGCGATAATGAGATTATTGCAGGGAAAGACGGTCTGTATGCTTCGGCAGTTTACGATGCAAACAATAAGAGTTACATTCTTAAAATTGCCAATACCGGCGATCAAGAGGTTTCTATTAATGTTGAATTAAGTGGTTTGTCAAAAAGAGCTAAACTGACATTGGGAGAATGCAAGGAGTTTTATAACCGTAATTTAGAAATAGAAAACAGAATCGAAGAACCTTTTAATATTGTTCCGGTAGCAACATTCCCCATACTGAAGGGAAACGCCCTCAATGTAAAATTGAAGCGACAAACATTCGGTCTTTATCGAATAGATTTATAGTAGATATTTTAGAAAAATGAAAAAAGTAATTTATTCGGTATTTCTGTAAATGAATATGTGTTAATTTATGATTCTTTACTAGAACAGCTTTACCAGTTCAGTAAAAGTGCCAACCTGATATATTTTTCAATTTGGAAAAATATAATAACAAAGAATTATTTCACTGCTTGCCATGAACTGTTTATTCAACTAACTAAATTGGAAAAGAAACGATTTAAGAAATTTATATATATGCTCTTAATTAGTTTTAAAGCAACTGGAAAAATAATTAGTCAACAAATGATATGGGAAAAATTAGTTTGATTTATAGAAAAGCGATAACAGTTTTCTTCGTAATAGTGGCTATTATTTCAGCCAAAGGACAGAATCCTTATTTGCCGTTATGGGAGCATATTCCCGATAGTGAGCCATACGTTTTTGAAGACCCTGACCGTCCGGGGAAATATCGTGTATATGTTTATGGCTCCCACGATGACCTTGTTACCGATTACTGTGGATTGAACCAGATTGTGTGGTCGGCTCCTGTTGATGATCTGACACAGTGGAGATATGATGGTGTCTGTTTCGCTTCCGCTGAAGACAATAACGGTAAAGAACTTTTCGTGGCAAAGGTGGATGCCAACGGCAAGCGGATGAACGCGGAGGGGTGCGGAGACCTCCTCTATGCTCCTGATGTTGTCGAGGTGATGGAGAACGGAAAGAAAGTGTACTATTTTACACCCAAC
>JAFGVA010000219.1 GCA_016938235.1 Bacteroidales bacterium
TTGTGTAGTAACTCAAAAGTAGACATTCCGGGTGGTACTAGAAAATGTGCTGCCCGGTTAAAATATTTTTACCGGACACTAGTGTTTTTTTTAAATTGTATCAATCTTTTAATTTAAAATTTAAACCGAAAAGAGACAAAAAAAGTGTGTCATTTAGGTTTTATTCTTTATCTTCATCTATAAACAAATAAAAATTCATCCATATCACACAAAGAATCACTTTGTCAAAGATAAAATATAGCAAATATCCATTAGTTTATCCTTTACCTGCCGCACTGGTAGGCGCTATCGTTGATAATAAAGTAAATTATGAGACTTTAGGAGATTGTGGCATCGTAAGTGTATATCCTCCTGTACTTTATATTTCTTCTAATAAATCACACCACACCAATAAAGGAATACTAAAAAACAAATGTTTCAGTGTTAATATACCTTCAGTTGATCTTTTAGACAAAGTTGACTACTGTGGAATTGTTACAGGAAAGAAAGTTGATAAGTCAAATGTATTTAAAATATACTATGGCAACAACAAGGATATTCCTTTAATTGAAGAATGCCCTATTAATATAGCATGCAAAGTAAAAGAAACTATAGATATATACAATATGAAAGTTTTTTTTGGTGATATTATTGAGACTTACGTTAACGAAAATTGCTTTACTGATGGACATATAGATACTTTAAAAATAAATCCTCTTATATACTGTATGGATAATTTATACTGGACAATTGGTAAAAGTGTAGGAAAAGGATTTAATTCAGGTAAAAATTATAATGACATAATAAAAAATATGGATAGAAGATAAAACAATGAAAATAGACTACGATTAGTAAATAAAATTAATTCATATTTGTTTTAATCTCAAATTTGATGGAAACTTTAAAATGACACCTGTTTAAAACTAAACATTAATGAGAATATTTACGATTTTCTTATTCATAATTCTTTGTACCACAAGCTGTATCAATCCAAAATCAGAAGTTAAAGATGGAATAATTAATATTGGTGTAGTAGTTAAAGACATTGACGAATCGTTATACTTTTACAAAGAAATTCTAGGTATGAAGGAAAAGTATATAGCTAATTTTGATGAAGAGTATGGTTACAAAGCAGGTTTAACCGGAGGAATACCATTCAAATTCCATAAACTGGAGTTTGAAGGTTTACTTAAAACTACCGATTGGAAATTGATTGAGATTGATGCTTTTCCAGACACTTCACAAACCCAATACATCCAAGAAGTTCTAGGAATGAGGTATATTACATTACGTGTAAAATCGATAAGCCCTTTTGTAGAAAGATTGAAAAAAAACAACATCTCATTTTGTGGCGAAACGCCCATAGATATTTCAGAAAATTTAAATTTGGTTTCTTTTCGTGATCCAAATGGTATTTTTATTGAATTGATTGGGGACAAGTAAAAAAATATTTATAAAAATCTTCATGTAAATTATTTTTCATCTTCTATTATTATTCTTTCATCAAAAAAAAAAAATCATAACTTATTTAATATTAAGCTTTATAAGCTTTTAAGATAGATTTGTATTCATAAAGTTGGAAAAAAATAAAACATATCTGACTTGAAGTTTTCAACACACAAATTAATTATTCAGCTAAAATTTATTTTTATATAAAAGTTAAAATTAAAAACCAGAGAAACAGTTTTTAAACAATATGAGGATGTTTAATTACTTTAACCTATGTCATCAATAATATATAGAATTTGATATAAAAATTACAAATTACACAAATTAAATTCCATGAGTTATAAGAAAAGAATAAAAAGAACTATTAAAAATGGTTTAAATAGAGCTATCGGGGATAAGCGAAATAAAATGACATTTTTATGCAAGCATTGTGAGTTTATGAGATTTGTTCCTCCTGGTCATATTTATTCACCAATTCCTTCTAGTAAGAATTTTAAAATATCAGAAAGAATTAATCAAGATGTTTTTGAGGGTTTAAAATTCAATGAACAAAAGCAACTTGATTTGCTTACCACATTATGCAATTATGAACATTTGATTCCAGAATTTCCTGATTATCCTAAAGAAAATTATAGGTTCTTTTATAGAAATAATTATTTCTCATATCCCGATGTTTCAATATTGATTTGTGCCCTACTTCATTTTAAAATAAGAAAAATAGTAGATATAGGAGGAGAAAAAATTTCACCCGCATTAATTTTAGATCTGAATGAAACCTTATTTAAAGATAATCCTATCGAGCTTATAGTTATACAGCCAGAATTGTTGGCCAGCAATATAGATCAAAACAATGAGAATTTAACAATTATCAAAGAAAACATTCAGGATGTAGATCGCTCCATATTTAAAGACCTTCAGGAAAATGATTTGGTATTTTTGGACACAACACACAATATTAAAAGAGGGAGTGATGTTAATTATATTGCTTATCATATTCTACCTATATTAGGTAAAGGTGTAAAAGTCCATCTCCATGATATTTATTACCCATTTGAATATCCGAAAGAATACTTTTTTGAAGGTAAGTATTGGAATGAAATTTATTTTTGGAAAGCATTCCTTATGTTTAATGAAGCATTCGAGATAGAACTATTTAATTCATATTTTGAACATAAGTATAGAGATTTTATGGATAAAAGTTTTTCAAAATATTTTAATGGAATAAAAGGGGAACTGGCTATTCAGGGTATGGGATCTAGTTTATGGCTAAAAAGAGTTTAACAAAAGTATTTGTAACATATTCACACAAATAGTTTTACAGTTTTAACTTATTAGGAAACATATTACAGATTTTATAATTTTGAGTATTATTTTAATTATTTGTTAAACAACAACTTAAAAACAATATTATGTTATTCAAAAAAAAAATATCAAATATTCTTGAATACAACGACCTGAAGGACTTATACATAAAAAAATTGCATAAACGATATGCAACAAAGAGTTTTTCAAGGAGGAATATTTCTGAATCAGATATTGAAATATTAAAGAAAATTATCAGTCTTTCTCCTTCTTCCTATGGCCTTCAACCATACCAATTTATAATAATAAAAGATCAAGACATTAAAGATCAACTTTTTAATGCATCTTTTAATCAATCTCAAGTTAAAGATTGTTCACATTTGATAGTGCTTTGCGCAAAACAAACTATTAATGAACAAGATATTACCGAATATATAAACCTTATGTCTGAAACAAGAAAGGTCAATCCAAATAGCCTATCAGGTTTTAAAGGTATGATACAGAAGAATGTCGCGACAATGACTGACAAGGAGCAATGCCATTGGGCTTCCAAACAGGCATACCTGGCACTGGGAAACTTACTTTCTGCTTGTGCATTATTTGATATCGATGCTTGTCCAATGGAAACCTTTCAAACAGAAAAATTCGATACTATTCTTCAACTTGAGCAAAAAGGGTTGACAGCCTCTGTTCTTGCAGCTTTAGGATATAGGACAAAACTTGATAGTCATCAATATAAAAAGAAAGTAAGAAAACCAACTAGTCAATTGTTTATTGACATTTAAAAATTTTACCATGAACAGACGATTTCTGGCAAATATTTTATTGGGGTCAATTATTATCCTGATTATATCAGGATTTATAATGTTTACAATTCCTTATAACAGGAATATTGCATCGCTGCATACTTTTTTTGGTATTACAATTACCATTTTTGTAATTGCTCATATTTATAACAACCGTAAGGTTATTTTTCTCTATCTAGTAAAAAAGGGAAAGAATACCTACGATAGAATAATAGGTTTGACATTATTAATTGGTGTTATCATTGTTGGGGTGCTTATTTTTAAAGATTTTCCACATGCTGACACTCTTTATGTAATGGGGAATGAAATAAGGAGCAAGCAAATAAATAAACCAGAGAATTCGCTAGAGTATGAAATTATTAACCTCGATAAAAACAATTTTGATTATGCTATTTCGGTAGAGCTGAAACAAGGAAAAAATTTTGGCCACCCATTATTTGCCGTCTGGTTAGAGGATTCTTCAGGAAATTATTTACAAACATTATATGTTTCTGAATCAATGGGAAGTAGTACTTTCGATGGGGTTATTAAAAAAGGCAGAAAATGGCTTCCAGGTATAGTCCGCAGACCCGAAGCTTTACCTCACTGGTCCCATCAAAGAGGAATTATTGCAAGCGATGGGTTAATGGCACCCCTGGGGCAAGCTCCCGATTTGGACGGAGTATCAGGTGCTACACCAACAAAGAGCTTTGAATTACAGACAAGCTATAATTTGAAAAATTCAGATAAGTATATTCTAAAATTAGAATTAAATCAATCTTTCGATTGGAATCAATTTTATTCCAAAAATGCACATCCGGAGGATCCAATATACTCCGGCCCGGGCAATGTAGGACAGCCAGCACTGGTTTATTCATCCACAATTGATATAAGTAAAATAAATGGTAAAAAATACTATTTTATGGATTTGCTTGGCCATAGCCATTTTTCAGGACAAAATGACAAAATTTATGATGATCTTGATAGTTTGACAACAGCTCTATATATTGCAGATAGGATATTGGTGACTATTGAAAAAAAGAATTAGATTTTTAATTGGATAATGTTTAGTTTTAGTGAAATGAATTAAGGGAAATACCCTTTAATATTTAGTTTTTTCCAAATGAATGTTTTGCTAATTTGAGTTTTCAACTACATGTTATAAAGCATGTTTGATAAGCAAAAGATTTGCATAAAGAAATTTTTATATTTAAAATATAGTTACTCATGTAACAATTTATAAAACCAGTAAAAACAAACATCTAATATTTTTAATTTTAAATAGTTTTGTTAAGAAAATATTCTGTGACATTTCAATCAATGTAAGGTTGAGTGTTACTAATTAATCCTAATAAAAAGCCTAAAATGATTGCAGAAAAATGTATTCATCACGTATTTGAAGAACAGGTTAAACAAACACCAGATAATATTGCTGTCAAATTTCAGGAATCAACATTAACGTATGGTGAACTAAATAATTACACCAATGCTTTAGCAAATCAATTAATAGCTAAAAATGTTCAAATCGAGGATTTTATTTTAGTATATATGGATCGGCGATTAGAGCTAATGGTATCTATTTATGGTGTTTTAAAAGCTGGAGGGGTGTATGTTCCAGTATCAGGCGACTACCCACAGCAAAGATTTCTTGATATCATTGAAGATACCAAGGCGAAAGTTTTAATAACTGAAGAAAAATATCTAGCAAATATTCCTGAAGGAATTGAAACTATTGTAATTGATTCTTTCTTTGAGACTGTTTCAGATGAAGAGTATAAAAGACCAAATGTTGACGTAAAATCGAACAACCTGGCATATGCGATTTTTACATCAGGTTCAACAGGAAAACCTAAAGGAGTATTAATAGAGCACCATTCAGTTATCAACAGGATTGAATGGATGCAAAAAGAATATCCAATCAATTCGTCAGATATCATACTGCAGAAGACCACTATTACATTTGATGTATCAATATGGGAATTATTCTGGTGGAGCTTTGTTGGTGCCAGTCAGGTTCTGCTTCCAAATACATATGAGAAAAGCCCGGAGAAACTATTTGATTGTGTTGTCAAGGAAAAGGTTACAGTAATGCATTTTGTCCCTTCGATGTTTAATGTAAGTCTTAGCTATCTCAAATCGATTCAATTACAAAACAAATTAAATACTCTAAAATGGATTTTTTGTAGTGGAGAAGAATTATTGCCTAATTCAGTTTCTGATTTTTATGAATTGAGTTCAGTGAAGCAAAACAATGAAACTGTTTTAGTTAATTTATATGGGCCTACTGAAGCAACTGTAGATGTTACTTACTATACTTGTCCGAAAGAAGTGCCTTCTGTTATACCTATCGGAAAACCAATTGATAATACTCAGATCTATATTATTGATGAAAGTAATCAGATTCTCCCTCCGAATGCTGAAGGAGAACTGGTGATATGTGGTGTCAACCTGGCAAGGGGATACTTAAACAGGGAAGAATTAACAGCTGAAAAGTTTATTTATATTGATAATAACAACCAAAAAGTTAGGGCATATAAATCTGGTGATAAAGCTTTTATCGATAATAATGGTGATATTATTTATAAAGGTAGATTTGATACCCAGGTAAAGATTAGGGGATTCAGAATTGAGCTAGGAGAAATAGAAAACCGTGTTATTGAAATTGAAGGTATAAAAGAAAGTGCCTGTATCTTGGATAAAGCAGGTACAATTCACGCACAAATTATTTGTTATTATTCAACTGAATTAAACAAGAGCCTTGAGATTGAATTCAAAAAATACCTTGAAGATAAATTACCTCAATATATGATTCCTTCAAAGTTTATAAAACTTGAAGACATGCCGCGCACCATAAGTGGCAAAATTGACAGGAAGAACCTTCCAGCACCTGATAAAACCCCAGTGAATAAAAAAACAAAATATTCTGGTGAACTTGAGAACCAAATATTGGAAGTGTGGCGGGAAGTGCTGGAAATTGAAAATATTGACACCAATGATAACTTTTTCGATATAGGTGGGAATTCCCTGCTTGTGCCCTTTGTTTCGGAAAAATTGAAAAGCAGGTTTGGGGTTGATTTAAAAACACTTGATGTATTCCAGTTTCCAACAGTAAATAGCCTCGTTAAGCAATTGATAAGATTTGAGAACATTGAAAAGCAAACAGTTAGCATTAATGATACAATGGATAGTGCTGACAAAAATACTGAATCGAAAATTGCCATTATAGGTTTAGCGGGTAAATTCCCTGATTCTGAGACAGCGGAAGAATTTTGGCAAAATATGTTAGACAAGAAAGAACTAATACAGGTTTTCGATGATGAGATATTACGTCGGGTTGATTCGACGTATGAAAAGAATAAAGACAACCCGAACTACATCAAATCCCGGGGGATACTGAAAGATATTGAATTATGGGATGCACGCTTTTTTGGATGGTCCGATCACGATGCGCGCTATACCGATCCCCAGCAACGCATTTGGTTTGAACAGGTTTGGTATGCTTTAGAGGATGCTGGCTACGATCCCTTTAACTATTCCGGTGATATTGGTGTATTTGCTGGTGTGAACCTAAATTCTTATTTATTCGACAATATACTGCGCGACAGGAAAATATATGAAGATTACATGCATTTTGGCGATGCTGAGACATTCCAGACCTATGTAAATAACGATCCTGCTTTTATTGCAACACGTACCTCCTATTTGTTTAATTTAAAGGGGCCTGCAATAAATGTGCAGTCAGCTTGTTCAACTGCATTGATGTCTATAATTCAGGCTTGTAATAGTTTGAAATTAGGAGAATCTGACATGGCAATTGCTGGTGCTGTTTCAGTTCAAACACCTCAAGAACTAGGCTATATTTATCAAAAAGGGGGTATGCGATCGGCTGACGGGCATTGCAGACCTTTTGACAAAGATGCTTCAGGGACAGTATTTAGCAACGCTGTTGGGGTGGTTGTACTTAAACGACTTGATGATGCCATAAGGGATAATGACAATATTTACGCTACCATAAGGGGTTGGGCCATAAATAACGATGGTAACGATAAAATCGGATTTGCGGCTCCAGGAGTAAATGGTCAGGCCAATTTACACCGGAAAGCTCATAAAAATGCCAAAGTACACCCCGAGGATATAAAATACATCGAAGCCCATGGTACAGGTACCGTTATGGGCGATCCTATCGAAGTAACGGCTCTTACCCAGGCATTCAGCGAAAGAACAAGCAAAAAGCAATATTGCGGTATTGGTTCTTCCAAATCGAATATTGGCCATACAGATGAAGTTGCTGGTATGGCTGGTTTTTTGAAGATTGTTTTGTCAGCATACCATGGAAAAATTCCTGGAACCATAAACTACAAGGAATCAAACCCTGAAATTGATTTCGAAAATACCCCTTTTTATGTTACTACCGACACGCTAATATTGGACGAGAAAGAACAAAACATATTAGGAGTCAGTTCTTTTGGGGTAGGCAGTACTAATACGCATATATTAATTGAAGATTACAAAAGGCCATTATTGGTCAATAATGAAGAGCCTGCTGGGGAATTTCATTTAATTGTTACTTCAGGGAAAAATTACCATTCCTTAAAGGCTAATATTGATAACCTTAAAGGATTTATTCAGGAAAATGAGAATGTAAAATTAGCTGATGTAGCCTATACTTCCCAGCTCAGAAGAGCGCATTTCCCCAAAAAAGCCTTTGTTGTGGCTGATGATAAGGATCAAATTATAAGTGAAAATTTTCAAACAGGTGAACACAGCAACAAAAGAAAGAAACTGATATTTTTGTTCCCGGGACAGGGAGCGCAATATATCAATATGGGTAAATCACTTTATGAGAAAGATACCTTGTTTAAAGAATGGATAGATAAAGGTTTTGACGCCTATAAAAATATTACCGGCAAAAGCCTAAAATCAATTATTTTTGATCCCATAGATCCAACCCTTATAAACAATACAGAATATACACAACCGGCACTTTTCATATTTTCTTATGCCATCACAAAAATATTTGAAAAGTATAGCATCATCCCCGATGCCACAATTGGACATAGTATTGGCGAATATACTTCTGCATGTTTAGCCGGGGTATTTGACTTTGAAACAGGCTTAAAAATCGTTATCAGGCGTGGAGAGTTGATGCAATCTGTCGAAACAGGCAGCATGATGGCAGTAAGGGTAGGATATAACGAGTTACAAGGATTAAATTCGGATCTTTTTGAGATTGCCGCTGATAATGCACCAAAAGCATGTACAATTAGCTTTAGGACAGAAAATAAGGTGGAAATTGAGGGACTTTTAGCATCAGAAGGCATCGATTTTATTAACCTGAAAACTTCACATGCATTCCATTCATCGCAATTTGACATAATACTTGATAAGTTTGAGGATTATGTGAACACATTTTCACTGAATAAAAGCATACAAATACCGTTTATTTCTTGTTTAACAGGGGAATATGCCGATGAGGCTAAAACCTGCACAGGAAAATATTGGGCGTCACAGTTGAGGAACACGGTGAATTACAGCAAAGGTATCCGGCTCCTTCAGGAAAACGTCGATTGTGTTTTTTCTGAATGTGGCCCCAACGAACACCTCTCAGGCCTTACCCGGCAGAACCTTGATCCGGCAAAGAAAATAAAGATCATTTCCACCCTGGGGCGCGATAATTCTGAAGATAAACTAAAGGTAATGCTTGAGTCAGTTGGAAATTTATGGCTTGCAGGTTGCCCTGTAAATTTTAATCCCTTTCATCAAAATCCCTCACGGAGTTTAATAAAACTCCCGAAATATGCCTTTGATAAAAAACGCTATTGGCTCGAAATTGACAGGCAAAAATTGGAAAAGAACATTCAAAATGAATTAAAAGTAGTAATCGAAACTGAATCTGATTTAGGTATTGTTAATATTAACAATAATGAGCTAAACAATTCTCTATCCCCTGTTGAAAAAGAATTATTTAAAATATGGTCATCATCCCTTGGAACGGCAGAGATTGATAAAACAGATAATTTCTTTGAACTGGGAGGGCATTCACTAATGGCCGTTCAAATAATTTCCTCGATAAATTCACTTTACAATACAGAAATTTCATTGGATGAGTTTCTAAAGAATGAAAGTATCGAGGAACTTGCAAAGATTGTGGAATCGGCTCAAACAAACGGCGATAATGATAAAAGGGACGAATTACCTTTGATTCAAAAGGCCCCCTTATCGAGGAGCCAGAAAAGAGTTTGGATACTTTCGAACTTGACGCCTGATAACCCATGTTATAATGTCCCTTACCTTTATGAATTTAATGGTAACCTAGACACACGGATTTTTAAACAGGCACTTTCCACTATTTTCAAACGGCATACAATCTTATCGTCCCGTATTTACGAAGAAAACAAAACCCCACATTATGAAACACGCAACGAAGAAGTATCTATCGAGGAAATTGATCTCTCTGGTATTTCAGCCTCGGAAAAAGAGAAACAGCTCCAGGAATTGACAATATCAAAAATAAGGACACCGTTTAACCTTGGTGGGGATAAACTATACAGGTTTAGCCTTGTCAGGTTTAATAATGAAAAGTTCTATTTTATTGCCGTTTTCAACCATTTAATTTTCGATGGGTGGTCATGGTGGGTATTTATCAATGAATTTAATGCAGCTTATAAACAAATAAAAGAAAATAACCCATTAAACTTATCTGCAATTACCAAATCTCATTTTCAGTTTGCACTCTCCGAAGGAGAAAGTATACGCCCTGAAATAGCCGGATATTGGAAAAGTAAAATGGCAGGTGTCCCGGGTCAGCTTAATCTACCTTACGATAAAAAGCGTCCGGCGGTAAATTCTGGTTTAGGAACAAAAATTCCATTTAACCTGACAGGTGAACAATCGGTCAAGTTGCGGGCACTAAGCAAGTCAGGTACAACAACCCTCTTTAATACGTTGTTAACTGCCTACAGCATATTATTAAATAAGTATACCCACGATACCGATTTCTGCATAGGTTCTTATTTTAACGAAAGGCCCAACAACGATTACCGGAATAGCATGGGTATGTTTGTCAATACACTGGTATTGAGGATACTAATTAATACGAACGAGCGTTTTGCCGATCTTTTAAATAATATAAAAAAAACCACATTAGAAGCAATGACAAACCAACCAATTGGTTTTGATGATATAGTAAATATTGTAAAGCCTCCAAGGCAATTTAATATTAACCCCATCTTTCAAACCGTATTTGCATGGCACGGGGATGCATTTTCTACCATTACACACGATGATTTTGTTGCTGAAAGTGTTAGCTTGACAAAAGGCATATCTCCTTTCGATTTAACATTGAATATGTGGGAAAAAGACGGGATTATCGAAGGGGATTTTGAGTTTAACGAAGATATTTTTACTGATAATACTATCTTTAGGTTGAAGGAAAATTTCATTGCTTTGATAAATCAGTTGGTTACCACAACAAATTGCTCTATTAAAAATATTAACGTGATAAGCCAAGAAGAAAAACTGGCAATTGACAGGTATAATAGCACTTATACTAAACTTCCGGATGATGATGTTCCCCGGATTTTTGAAAAAATTGCTCATGAACAAGCCGATAAGATTGCATTAATTTGTGGAGATAATACAATAACCTACCGGCATTTAGATGAAAATGTAAATAAACTTGCCAATTATTTAATTAGTAAACAAATTAAAAGTAACGATACCATTGGTATCTGTGTCGATCGTTCAATTGATATGGTAATCTGTATGTTGGCTTCACTAAAACTGGGGGCTACTTACCTTCCTTTGGATCCTGACTTTCCTGAAGATCGATTAAATTTTATGGTTGAAGACTCTGAAGCAAAAATCATTTTAACACAACCGCACCACCTGACAAAATTCGAAGAAAACTCTGCAATGAAAGTATTGTACACATATACTTCTGCCGAGTTTAAATCTTTAAGCGGAGTATTGGGTTTACCTGCCCCCGACAGGTATTCGAATGCATACATTTTATATACATCGGGGTCAACAGGAAAGCCCAAAGGGGTTAAAATACACCATGAGGCACTTACAAACTTCCTGGTTAGTATGGCTGTTGAGCCGGGTTTTGATAAAGATGATATTTTATTGGCGGTAACAACCATATCATTCGATATTTCAATTCTTGAATTGTTTTTGCCATTGATAAAAGGCGGTATAATTGTTCTGGCTGAATCAAGAGATGTGTTGGATGGCAACAGGTTAGTCAATTTAATTGAAAAATACAATGTTAGTTTTTTTCAGGCCACACCAGGCCGATGGAATATTATGCTGCAAAATGGCTGGAAGGGGAAACATAATTTGAAAGCTCTGGTTGGAGGAGAGCCACTACCAACACAACTAATCGATAATTTACTGCCTAAAGTAAAAGAATTATGGAATATGTATGGCCCAACGGAAACAACCATCTGGTCTACAATAAAGAAAATAGAAACATCTGCACTGCCTGTTCTGGTGGGCAAACCCATATATAATACAATAATCAAGATCCTTTCCGATGATAATATTGAAATGCCCATCGGTTCAATCGGCGAAGTTTGTATCGGAGGGCTCGGTGTTGCAAAGGGTTACCATAAACGCGAAGAGCTTACAAAAGAAAAGTTTATTCAACTTGACAATGGAGAGCTTTATTATAAAACCGGCGACAAAGGAAGGATTCGATCTGATCTCGAATTGGAACTATTTGGGCGGATAGACAACCAGGTTAAGATACGCGGGTACCGCGTTGAACCTAGTGAAATAGAAAAATTATTAAACAAAATTACTGGGGTTGAAGAATCAATCGTAAAAGTCTATAAATTTTCCGAAACCGATGAAAGGTTAGTGGCATTTCTCAACACGAACCATAGTTTCACAGAATCAAAAGATTCTATTTTGAAAACTTTGCGGAAAGATCTGCCCGAATATATGGTACCATCCTCCTATTACATTGAAACGGAATTTCCCCGTACACCAAACGGCAAAATAGACAGGAAGCTTCTGAAAATCAACAATAATGAACTTCAAAATACCGATTCGGTTACAAAATCATTTAGCAAAAATGATTTTTCAGCAATTGAGTTAAAAATTAAAGATATTTGGAAAGAACACCTGAAAGTTGACAACATAGGAAAGAACGAAAACTTTTTTGATATTGGAGGAACTTCGCTCACTCTTTTAGAGGTTGTAAAAGATATAAATAAACTTGTTGAAAAAGAAATTGATATAATAGAGTTTTTTGACAATACAACAATTAAATCTATTAGTACTTTAATTAACTCTGTGACTGAAAAAAATCAGGAAATAGCTGAAAAACAATCAACAAGTTCACGAATCAGGGATTTAGCTTCAAAACGAAGAAATAAAAAGTAAAAATGGAAAAATATGAAGACGGGATTGCAATCATAGGCATGTCATGTCGTTTTCCCGGTGCAAATAATATTGTAGAATATTGGAATAACCTTTTGCAAAATAAGGAATCGATCCATTTATTCACCGATGATGAATTGAAAGACTTTGAGTATGATTTTGAAAATATAAAAAACAAATCGAACTATGTAAAGGCAAAAGGTATAATTGAAGATATCGATAAATGGGATGCTGGTTTTTTCAACACCACCCCCAGGGATGCTGAAATCATGGATCCACAGCTCCGGTTATGGCTCTCAAATACATGGCATGCTTTTGAGGATGCAGGTATTGATCCCTATAACTTTAATGGTAATATTGGTGTTTATGCAGGTTCTATTTCTAACTATTATTTGCTTAATAACGTTCTTCGTGATCCTGAAACATACGAGTTATACATAAGGAACCGCACACCAGAAATTTTCCAGGCCTATGTCAATAGCGATCCCATGTTTTTGGCAACACATACAGCCTATTTTTATAATTTAAAGGGTACTGCGATTTCTATGCAAACAGCCTGTTCCACCGCACTTGTTGCCGTTTCGCAGGCTTGTAACAGTCTTTTTGCACAAGAGTCAGATGTTTGCATTGCAGGTGGTGTAACAGTTGTTGTACCTCAGGAATCAGGTTATATCTATAATGAAGGTGCAATACTTTCACCCGATGGGCATTGCCGTTCTTTTGATAAGGATAGTAAAGGGACTGTTTTTTCAAATGGTGTAGGAACAGTTGTTTTGAAAAGACTTGAGGATGCAGTAGCTGATAACGATAGGATATATGCTGTACTGCGTGGCTGGTCAACAAATAACGATGGAAATGAGAAAATTGGTTTTACTGCTCCAAGTATTGAAGGTCAACGAAAAGCTATTTCATCAGCTTATTCATTTGCAGACATTGATGCAGGAGATATTTGTTATATCGAGGCACATGGGACAGCAACACCATTAGGTGATCCAATTGAAGTTAAAGCTTTAACAAAAGCTTTTAGAGAATACACAGATAAAAATCAGTTTTGTGGCTTAGGCTCTGTAAAAAGTAATATTGGACACCTTGATGCAGCAGCTGGAGTTGCTGGTTTAATAAAAGTTGCATTATCCGCCTATCACAAGTTTATCCCGGCGACACTGCACTTTAAAGAACCTAATCCTTTATTAAATATCTCTGAAACTCCATTTTTTGTTGTCGATAAGAATATTGAATGGAATGAACCACGCTTAATGACAATGGGGGTAAGTTCTTTTGGTGTTGGAGGGACAAATGCACACGTAATTCTTTCTAACTTTCAAAAAGAAGAGCCAGAAAATAATGTTAAAAAAGAAGAAATACCTGCATTATACATATTATCTGCAAAATCAGAATACTCTGTGAAAGAAATGCAGAAAAACCTACAAAATTTTATTCAGGATAACCCAGATACTGATAAACATCAGATTGCAGCATCTTTGCAGTTCCGAAGGGCACATATGCCTTTCCGCTCCTATATGTTATCTGGTAAACAAAAAGGTACTGTTCTTAATTCTTTTAGCCACTATAATTTCCAAGAAGCAGAAAACAAGATAGTCTTCCTATTTCCAGGGCAGGGAGCTCAATACATAAACATGGGGAAAAACCTGTTTAATACCGAAGAAGTTTTCAGGCAGGCTATGGAAACTTGTTTTTCTCTATACCACTCAATAACAGGATCCGATATTAAACCTGTTGTATTTACAGATGCAGAAAACGCAAATGAGGCAATTTTAACCGAAACAAGGATAACACAACCAGCTTTATTCATTATTGAATATGCTTTAGCCCAACTTTACAGTCATTACGGGATACAACCGAATTATTGCTTGGGGCATAGCATTGGGGAATATACCGCTGCGTGCATTTCAGGGGTATTTGATCTTGAAACTGCACTTAAGGTTGTTATCAAACGCGGCGAACTAATGTATAGCGCTCCTAAGGGAAGTATGATGGCTGTTCCAGTTTCCGTTGAAAAAATAAAGACTTTTCAGGGGAAACTATTTGAAATTGCAGCCATCAATTCACCCAATATGTGTACCATCTCATACCCTGATGAACATGAAAACCAGATAATCCTATCACTCGAAGAAAATGAGTTAAGATATTTTCCGCTTAATACCTCACACGGATTTCATTCAAGTGCATTTGAACCTATAATGGACGAGTTTGCAACTTACGTTAACAGCTTTGAATTAAATGCTCCTACAATACCATTTATCTCATGTTTAACAGGAGATTATATTACTTCTACTCAGGCCACAAGTGGTCAATATTGGGCTGCCCAATTAAGAAATAGTGTATTATTTTCAAAAGGTATCGATACAATTGCAAAGAATCCAGATATTGTTTTTATTGAAGTGGGACCTAATACTCATCTAAAAGGACTTGTTCAGCAAAATAATTCACTGGCAAAAAAGGATGTAATAATAACTTCCTTAGGGAAACTTGACGATAATACCGATCAGGAGCGATTCTACAAGTCGCTTGGAGAAACATGGATTAGGGGGATAAAGGTTGATTTTTCCAAATTCTATTCAAATAATTTACCTGAACATATTTCATTACCTCCATATGCATTTGAAAAGAACAGGTATTGGATCGATTTTAAAGTGAATTCTGATACAAAAGTTCAGGAAAAGTTAGAAGAAAAATTAACTACTAAAAATAATTCTACAGAATCGAAAAATATTTTGGAAGTATTATTGGATCTATGGAAAGAACAAACCCAAATAAATGATATATCCATAGGAGACAACTTCTTTGAAATAGGTGGAAATTCACTTATAGCATTGCAATTAATAAACAGGATTAAAGATGTTTTCGATATTACTATTACCTTAAAAGATTTTCTTGAAAATGATACTATTGAAAAACTTAGTAAGTTAATCAACTTAAAATTTAAGACGAAAGAAGTTATTCAAACAAATGAAAAAGAGATAGTTATTGAACTTGAGCATATTCCTGATTCTTATAACCTTCCTTTAACTGGAAATCAGAAAAGGCTTTGGCTTATTTACAAAATGGAACCTGATATTCCATCATATATTATTACAAACACATTTCGATTATCTGGATCAATAAATTATCAAACTTTTGAACAAAGTTTCGAGAAACTATTCAATCGGCATCATATCGTTTTTTCTAGATTTAAAGAAATTGAAGGAGAACCTTATTGTGAGATTGTTCCTGAAAAAGTAAAAGTTAATTTTATTGACTATTCTAAATTATCTAAAGAAGATAGTACTCAAAAAATAAACAAGATTATTGAATCTGACTCGAAAAATGTCTTCAATCTAAATACAGGACCATTATTCAGATTATATTTATTTAAATCCGGTGAAACCGAGCATATATTCCATTTCAGTATTCATCATATTGTGTTTGATGGATGGTCATGGTCAGTATTTGCAAATGATTTTATTCAACTATACAATGGCTTGTTAAATGGAAAGGATATAAAACTAAATGAACTTAAATACCAACTGTATGATTATGCAAAATGGGAAGATAGACCTGCAACAAAAATAAACCAGGAGAAATCAGTTTTATTTTGGCAAAATTATTTAAAAGATTCTTCAAACATCCTGAATTTCCCTTACGATTATCAGAGAAAAGAAAACCCATCAGGAAGAGGAAGTTTTGAAAAAGTGAGCTTGACACCTGAAATATCAGACAAGCTCAGAAAAATAAGCAAAGAGGAAGGCGTTTCATTGTTTTCTACAATGTTTGGTTTGTTTGGCATTTTAATTCATAAATACTCCAACGATAAAGATTTAAACATTGGTCTACCTGTAGCATACCGACCACATTCTGAACTCGAAAAGGTATTTGGCATGTTTGTAAATACAGTTGTTGTTCGGCTTTATTACAATAAAGAAAGTACATTCAGAGATTTAATCCATGCAACCAATAAATCTGCAATGGATGCCATTGATCACCAGGACCTGGCATTTGATAAAGTAGTTGAAATTGTAAAACCTGGTCGTGTCTCAAATATAAACCCATTATTCCAAGTTTCCTTTGCATGGCAAAACAATCTTGACAGGCCTATTAATATTGAGGGAGTGAAAAGCGAAAGGATCATTGGGCATGAAATGGCAGCAGAATTTGATTTATCTATAAACCTATGGGAGTTAAACCATATCATCCAGGGTACTTTTGAATATAATGTAGATATATTAAAAAAGGAAACGATCATTCGATTAAAAAAGCATTTTATTAAACTAATTGAAAACCTGATTGAAAATTTAGACACCCCTATAAGCTCAATTTCTCTGGCTACTGAGGATGAAATCAAATTAATTTCTGAATTAAACAATACATCAACAGATTACCCACGAGATAAAACAATTATTGAGTTATTTGAAGAACAGGTGCAACATTTTCCCGAAAAGAAAGCATTGGTTTTTAAAGAAAAATTTCTTACGTACAAACAACTGAATGAAAAGGCGAATCAACTTGCAAGAACTTTAAGAAAGAAAGGCGTTTCTGCAAACAACCCGGTTGCATTATTAATTGAAAAATCTCTTGAAGCTTATATCGGGATGTTGGGAATTTTAAAAGCCGGTGGTGGATATGTACCTATAGATCCAGAATTACCCGTTGAACGGATTCAATATCTTATCAATGATTCTGGCTGTCGGTTTATTCTGACGACATCTAAATATAGTGATATTCAAGTCAAAGGCACAGAGAGTGTTGATTTAAATTTAAAAAGTGTTTACGATGATAAAACAACAAATCTTGATATCATTGTTCAACCAACAAACCTCGCTTACATAATTTATACTTCCGGAACAACAGGATTATCCAAGGGAACAACAATACCGCACAGAGGAGTAGTAAGACTTGTTAAGAATAATGTATACGCTGGTTTTACGGCAGAAGATAATATTCTTCAGTCGTCCTCAATTGTCTTTGATGCCTCCGTGGAAGAAATTTTTGGAGCACTATTAAATGGCAGCTCCTTACATATTATTACTAAAGAAATGATATTGGATCCCCAAATATTTAGTGAAATAATTTCTACTAATAATATTACTGTTGTGGGACTGACATCTGCTCTATTTTCTCAACTAGCAGAATATGATATTGATATATTTTCAAAGGTAGAACTGTTAATTCTAGGTGGGGATGTAGTATCTGTACCTCATGTAAATAAATTAAGAAAGCATTGTCCCAGTATAAATGTCTTGAATACATATGGCCCAACTGAGAATTCTGTAAATTCTACTTTTTATAAAATTGATAAAGAATTTGAAAATAATGTGCCGATAGGTAAACCTATTAGTAATTCAACCGCTTATATCTTTGATGAATATTTAAACTTGCAACCTGTTGGAGTTATTGGTGAATTATATGTAGGAGGAGATGGGGTATCATTGGGATATTTAAACAGAGATGATTTAAACAAGAAATGTTTTATTGAAAACCCTGTTAATCCTAGAGAACGTTTATACAAAACAGGTGACTATGTTAAGTTGCTTCCTGACGGAAATATTGAATTCCAGGGCAGGGTTGACAATCAAATTAAAATCAGGGGGTTAAGGGTAGAGCTTGAAGAAATAGAATCTGTTATTAGTGGATTAAAACATATAAGAGCTACTGTTGTTAAACCTTTTAAAATAGAAAATGGTGATTATAGATTGGTAGCTTTTATTGATGTGCCTGAAACATTGGATATAGACATTGACGATATTTCGAAAGAACTTAAGGCAAAACTACCTGCTTATATGATTCCTTCAGCTTTTAAAATAGTTCATGGGTTCCCAAAAAATTCAAGTGGAAAAATAGACAGAAAAAAAATCGATTATAATGAATCCTTGATTAACAATGATAATAAACCCATTGAAAATATTTCTTCGTTTGAACGAAAAATTCTTGATGTTTGGATTAATCACTTAAAATATAGTGATTTTGGAATTGATGAAGACTTTTTTCAATTAGGCGGAAGTTCACTTTTATCATTAAAGTTAATTAGCCAGATTGAACGTGAATATAACTGCAAAATACCATATCGTGAGTTCCTGTTAAACCTTAACACTGTTAAGAAAATGGCAGCTCACCTTAAAGAACTTGAGAATAGTAAAGGAGTTCATTCTCCTGATTCAATAAAAAGTAATGAATTTACTCGGGATACTGATGAGTATTTTAAAGAAAGTTTTAGAAAACAAAGTAAAGAAGGGGAATTTAGAAACCTGGTAATCAGAAAACCAACAGGACATAGGGGCCCATTGTTTTTAGTAAATGCAGCTGGTTTGTTTTATTTTAAATCCATTGACCTGACGAATATAGAAAGAAAAATTTATAACTATATTGATATTGGTTCCGATGGAGAAAAAATACCGTTTAGTGACATACCAACAATGGCTAAGGCACATGTGGAACAATTATTGGAAGTAGAACCTGAAGGCCCTTATTTTATCGGAGGATTTTCTTTTGGAGGATTGATTGCATATGAAATGACACAACAATTACTGAAACTTGGCAAGAAGGTACCTTGTATTCTCTTGCTTGATACATTTAATCCCCAGGTAGTTGATAAAAAATACAAGCAGAAAAGATTACGTCAGCATTGGAAAAATCCTTTGTCTATAATTGTTCCATATATAAACAAAAGGTACATAAGTAAAACTATTTATTCTTTTTATTTTAAATTGGGTAAACCAATACCAATTAAATACAGGCAGCATTATGTCACCAATACTTATTTGGAACTCATGAAAGTCTATTTCCCGGAAAAGCTGAATACTGATTTAATGTTGTTTAGAGCAGAAGATAATTTACATTTCTCAAAACATCTTGGTTGGGATGGTTTAGTAAATAATTTGGACTTTGTTGAATTGGAAGGGCATCATTTAAGTATTTTTGAAAACAAGGAAAAATCAGAAAAACTTTGGAACTACCTAAACGAATATATTAAAATTCATGATCGGTTTTAAGGTAAAAATGGCTATTTTTTAGAATGAATAGAGAATGGCCAGTTTTCTTTTATCATTAAACTTAAGGCTTCTCGTTTACAATTATGACCTACACCAGGAAAAATTGTATGTTTTGCTTGACCCCCATAAAAATTAATTTTATTTACCATGTTTTCATTTAAACCTGGGTAACCATCATCGTACTCTCCTGTAAAAGCCCAGATATTAAGATTTTTCAAAACAATTGCTTTAGATGTATCTGATGAACCAGTCAAAGGTGCAGCAGAAGCAAAAAAATCCGGATGCCTGGTAATAACATCCCAAACGCCTGTAGCACCCATTGAGAAACCTGTGATATATATTCTGTTAGTGTCAATAGGGTATTGTTGAGCTAATTTTTTTATAAGAGATAAAGTTAATGTAATTTCTTCCTTTTCTTCAGTATTATCCTGATTATAGTGTATGCACGGATCATGGTGTTTACATGGATGACATTCATCACTATCATATTTTACCCAATCGTTACCTGGCGGAACCTGGGGAACCAAAATAAACATTGGGTTTCTATTTTGTACGGCATGTTTTGAATAATAATAAGAAAACCTCTCCATCTGATGAAAATTATCATTTCCTCTTCGCGCTCTACTATGTAAGATTAATAGAAGTGGTTTTTTTTCATCGCTTGATTTTGGAATATATAGCCTGTAATTTAATCTGCCAGGAATATTCTCAGCCTGAAATGTATCGGGTTTAAATTTCAATGTTAAATATCTTGATAGAATATCATGCTTCATAAAATAAAACAGAATTATTAATGCCAATCCTGCTAAAAATAAACCAAAAACAAAATAATGCATGCGTTTCATTGTTTGAATAAAGTTTAAGTAAGTGTTCCTTGGCCAGGAAGCATTGTAATAGTAATTTTAATCCGTAATATAGAAATAACGATATAGGATATTTCTATGACAACAATTACAATATTATATAAACTATATGTAAATCTAACTAAGTTTTCTTATTTCAAGTATTTAAAAAAAAGTTTTTCAGCACTAATCTAAAGTTAAAACTTTATCCGAATTAATTTATTTTGATAAATTGTAACTATTTACCAGCCTAAAATTGCGAAATCCAATGGTTTTTAACAACATTCTATCGATATAAACACTTGGTTTCAATATAAA
>JAFGVA010000220.1 GCA_016938235.1 Bacteroidales bacterium
ATTGCAAAAAAACAAATTTTGAGACTTTTCATAGCTTAAAATTTTTAAGTTATTAATTGATTGACGACTCAAAAGTAACACTTTTTTTAATATATTCCCTTATTTTTGATATTATTTATCTTTTTTTACTTCTTTTTTGATTTTTTACCCCTTTTTTTAAGGGGTTTATTTGTTTTTTTATATGTTTTTAAATTTTTTACCCCCTTTTTTAATAGGTTTGAATGTTTTTGTTGATTTGTAAGTATAATTAACCTTTTATTTCTGATTTATTACTTCTATTTTTCTGTTCAATTCATGATTAATCTTTATAATTTTCTTATTTATTGATAATCTGGAATTGACATGATGTAAATAATATCTATTTTTAAGCCTCTCTATTGCAGATAATATTGAATGAAAATTGCCCGTACCATATTCTCACTAACATTTCTTCTGTATATATATGGTGTATCTTTTGGACAAAGCATAGATGAATATACCCTTAAGGCTATTTGGTTGGGTAAATTCCCTTATTTCATAGAGTGGCCCGAAACCCAATCAAAAAACCCGGAAGCATTTATCATAGGAATATATGGTGAAGATCCTTTTAACGGTAAGCTTGATTCAATTTATATTAACCAGTTTTTTGAGGAAAAACCTACAAGAGTAGTGCATTATTCAAACACTAAAAACATTGATGAAGCATCTATATTATTTATAGCAAAAACAGATTGTAGTAATTTCAAGGAGATTCTGGATATTTCCTTCCGAAATGGAGTTTTATTAATAAGCGATTCCGAGGACAGCGCTGAAAGGGGTGTTCATATCTGTTTTTATACAAAAGAAAACCATTTAAGATTTAAAATAAACGAAAGCTCAATGAAGAAATCTGACTTTTTTGTCAGCTTCAGATTATTAAATATTGCCCAGATTATTGAACCTATAAACAGAGAATGATATCTATAAAAAACATATCAATAAGGTATAAAATAGTATTTATAGTATTAGCTATTTATATTTTAACTGCCCCGGTGATTTTTACAATTTTTTCTGTAAACGAATCAGTCAGACAAAAAACAAATCTGCAGGATGACGCTATATTGCTGGCAAGATACACTGCTGAATATTGCAGTGCACCCTTGTTTTTTAATATTAAATCGGAGACAAAAGAGGTACTTGATATGCTGAACGCTATCCCAAATTTGCAATATGCAGCAATATACAATAAACTGGGAGCTCTTTACGAAACATATAATCCGGATAATCTGGAAATTCCACAAAGCGATAAAGTATTTAGTTCTGTTGATTCCGTTGATATAATTACAAATTCAGACGGTAGCAGAAGCATCATCGCTAAATCTTCGATATTCTATAATAATATAGGATATGGTTCTATTGTTCTGAAATTTTCATTAAAACAGGTTAAACTTTTAACCAGAAAGAACACTCGTTATGCAGCTGTAATTTTCTTTGTATTGATGATAACAACTGTTTTTCTGGCTACAATTTTTCAGAAAGTAATATCTGAACCCATTCTTGCCCTATCAAGAGTGGCAGAAAAAATAAAAAACGAACCCAACTTTTCAATCCGGCTTAAAAAAAGAAACGATGATGAGATAGGTAAACTGTATGATAGTTTCAACAACATGCTCGAACAAATAGAATTGCATGATATGAAACGTGATATCACAGAAAAACAACTTAAAGAAGCAAAAAACCATGCTGAGAATGCCGATAAGTTAAAGAGTTCATTCCTGGCAAACATGTCTCACGAAATCAGGACTCCTATGAATTCTATCACCGGTTTTGCGGGTCTTTTGGCTGAGGATGATATTAATAAAGAAGAGAAACAGGAATATATTGAGCTTATTAACTCAAGCTGCAATACTTTATTACACCTTATTGATGATATACTTGATATTTCAAAAATAGAAGCAGGGCAAATAGTTATAAAAGAGTCACCGGTAGACCTGAGTATACTTATGAATGAGATGTACCAGTCATTTCATGCATTAAACCAGCAAAGTAACGACAACAAGGTTGATATGGTATTAAATATACCTGAGAATTTCAGTCACTATACAATTAAGTCTGATGATATTAGAATCAAGCAAATTCTTTCTAACCTGATCAGCAACGCCATTAAGTTTACGCACGAAGGGAAAATTGAATTTGGTTTTACCGTAGTCGAGAGAGTAAGAAAAGATACAAGAAAAAGATATATAAAGTTTTTTGTTCACGATAGCGGAATAGGTATTGATGAGAAAACCCAGGCAGTAATCTTCGACAGGTTCATGAAAATTGAATCCGACAACAATAAACTTTACCGAGGTGCTGGTTTGGGTCTTACCATCTCCAAAAAACTAGTTGAATTATTAGGTGGCAAAATCTGGGTAGAATCTGCACCACAAAAGGGATCATCTTTCTATTTTACCGTTGAGATAATCGAGGAAGGAGCTGAAGATAATAGAACTTCTCTTAAAAAATCAAAGATTTCGATAGAAGAAATTAAACAACTACTCGCTGCCAAAGAGATACTTATAACAGAAGACGACCCTTCTAATTATGAATTATTGCGTGCTTTGCTCAAAAGGACTGAAGCAAATATCAGCTGGGCAAAAAACGGACTTGAAGCCATAAATTTTTGCATAAAAAAAGTTCCGGATTTAATTTTTATGGATATTAAAATGCCAGACATGGACGGATATGAGGCCGTAAAGAAATTGCGCGAACAAAATATTACTGTTCCAATAATTGCACAGACCGCCTATGCTCGTTTCGAAGATGAAAAAGATATTCTGAGCAACGGATTCAATGCCTACCTGGCAAAGCCCATTGAAAAAAACAGGCTTTATGAAATAATGAAAAAAGTTTTATTACAAACCTATTCAACAGAAAACTAATACAACCAGAATTTTACAGCCTTTTATACGGCATTTATAATGAATACGGAATACATTCAAGCTAAATCTATTCTTTCACCCATTAAAAATGGCCCTGACCCCTATTTCGGGATAAAATACAGCATGAATCTTTACCGTGGATGTCAGCACGGTTGCATATACTGCGATACAAGAAGTAAAGTTTACAATGTTGGTGAACTTTCAACTATTCGACTCAAACAGAATGGCATTGACCTTCTCGCCAGGGATATTAAACGACTTAAAACCAAAGGAACTATTGGCACTGGCAGCATGAACGACCCCTATATGCCAATAGAACAAAAAGAACAACTAATACTGAAAGCACTGGAAATTATTCAGCAATCTAAGTTTCCGGTTCATATTATGACAAAAAGTAATCTTGTTTTACGCGATATTGATATTATTAAAGAAATTGGCAAAACCTATGCAGCTGTATCATTTACTATTACAACAGCAAACGACACAATAGCGAAAATAATTGAACCGGGCGCACCTGTATCATCGGAAAGACTTCATGCTCTTAGAACTCTAAGTCAGATGGGAATTTACACAGGAATTGTCTTATCACCTGTTTTACCTTTCATTACCGACTCCGAGGAAAACATTGAACGCATTGTACAAATGGCATCCAAAGCCGGAGCAAAATATATCCTGGCATGGATGGGATTTACTCAACGCGAAGGACAAATAGAATATTTCTATAGCAAACTGCAAAAAAACTTTCCCGGCCTAGAAAAGAAATACCATACTCTATATAATAATAGGTATAGCTGCGAAGTCCCCGATTCAAAAACCCTTTATAAAGCCTTCAATAACATGTGCAAGGATTATAACATAGCAACCCGCATGGAGCATTATAATCCAACTCCTCCCAGGCAATTGAATCTCTTTTCTTAAAAATTTTTAAGTATTTTTTTAAAAAAGCATCTTTTTTCTCTCTGCATGTGCAACCCCAAAATAAATTGCATGTCTTTCCTTCATATATAACGTAACAAATTTTGGCACATTATTTGGAATTTGTTAACAAATGTTAATTAAAATGGCTATGATTATTATCTCCGAACCGCTTAAAAAAAGAGATTTTCTCTACATTTTGATTTCTTCGGTATTTCGTCCATTTCAATATTTGCTTTTAACAGAACTGTTAGTTTTAAAATCGATTATATGGTTGAACTAAATTTTATGTAATATGAAACGTGTACTTTATTTTTTAACATTTGGAATGATCCTTTTCGCAAGTTCTTGCGAAATAATTACTGAGAATCCGTTGGAATTTACTCCGGACGAGCAAGACCCTTCAGGAAACTTATTGGTGATTAACAACTCTAATGAACAACTGGTTTTATATAAAGACCAGGTCCTTATCAAGAAAATTCCGGCTTCGGCCACCGATTACCTGATTAACATCCCAAATTCGACAGAGGGAACAGTGCAACTTGACCTGTATCTTTGGGATGATGTGGCAGCTGATGAACTTAATCCGGATCCTAGTCTGGCTTACAAACGTTGGTTAGTTCCACTTGCATCGACAGATGATGTGGAAACAAGAGCTACATGGCATATCAGTGGTGCCAGTCAGTATACCGATGTTGCTACGCTTAACCTTTCGTATTTTGGTGGTACCGACAACTTTGTTGACGTATACCTTAATGGAAGAACAGGTGCAAAAATTGCAAGCCTGAAGCCTGGCGATCAGTACAAGAAAGTTGGTGTTGACTATGGAAACTACACTTTGCATTACCTTTACTGGTTCAGCGACCAGAATAATACAACATCATTTGAAGAAATGGGTTGGATTGAAAAACAAAATGTGAATGGTGATGACAAAGACATTTGGTTAATACTTAACGAAAACCGCAAGGACATTACAATGGTAATTCCTCATCTTGGATCAGCCGCAAGTCAGGGTACTAAGTATGCAGGTGTTGAAATTATTAATTATTCGGGCGATCCTGTTCAGGTATTTGTTGGTGACAAACTGATTGAAGCAGTTTGCTTCCTTGAAGAAGGCAATACCAAAAACTTGTCGACTATTGATGTTGATGGCGTTTACACTTTCTATCTGCCTATTACTGAAGAGGGAGTTACTGAAAAATCATTCAGACTTAAAGCTCAAACACTTACAACTGTTCAGACTGTTGAAATTATTGATATCACACTGGTAGCAGATGATGTTGTAAGCTGGGTAATTGACGGTGAAATTGACGATTCTGGAGAAGAACCCCCAATTGAAGAGCCAACTGAAGAAGATTCATCTGAAGAAGAGCCAACTGAATAAAAAACATAAATGTATAACCGGGAACTGCTAAAGCAGTTCCCATTTTTAAGACTTAAACCATGAGAACCTCGAAATACTTATCAATTGGTTTTATAGTGGCAACAGCCCTGTTCATGTCGCAATGTGAAGTGCAAAGAACCGGATGTACCGACCCATATGCCAAAAACTACGATGTTGCTGCTGATATTGACGATGGTTCTTGCTTTTATGCGGTTGATCCAACATCTGGTAATTGTGAGGCTGACCTTGAAGGTAACCTTTCGGTAACCAACCAAACAGATGACATCCTCTATTTATATAAAGATTTTGCACTTATAACCTGTATTCCGGCTAATGCAGAAGGTTTTATCATTAACATTCCCAACCAGGAACTTAGTATTTGTCTGCTACAGATCTGGAAGGCTGAAGATGTTGATTCACAAGAACCATACGACCCGGATATTAACCTAGTGTACCGCCAATGGAATATTGCTCTTTCCAATACAACCGATTCAGATGAAAGAGCAAACTGGTTAATTACTGATAATGATTCTTATACAGGTTCAGGAACCTTGAACTTAACCTATCCCGAAGAAGATGAATACGGACAGGAGGTTATTTACCAGGTGGATGTATTTCTGAACAGCAAAAGCGGAGCAAAACTTGCATCATTGCAGCCAGGAGTATATGGCAAAAAAGTAAGTGTTGATTACGGTGCTCATTACCTTTTCTTCAGATACTGGTATTCTGATCCTAATTCAACTTCGGGAGAAATTACCGAATTAGGTTGGGAACAGCAACAAGAGGTAATATTAAATGCTGAACACTTATCAGCTGATATTACAATACCATTCTATTACAGCGTAATTGGAAAATATGGCGAACTTAAAATAGTAAACCAAACAGCCAATGCAATTAGTATTTATGCTAACGATGCACTAATTGAAAATATAGCTAAAATTGAGGGTAGCACCCAGGGTTTGTCCATAATACCTGCCAATGATTACACAACATTCTTAATACCTGTTAGCACCTATTCTGTTTCTGCTAAATCGATTGATGGCTCAGAAACAATAGCCAACTTCAAGGGTATTGAAATTATTCAGGATGAATCTGCTTTTTTCAATGTTGGTATTAATTATCAAACTATATCTGTTATCAATGGTACCGATGAGACTTTGCTCCTGTTCTCAAGAAACGAAGAATATTTAGGAGCAGTAATAAAACCAGGTGAAAACTCTGGCAGTGTTTTGGTACCAGCCGAATACGATAGTATTATGGTTATGACAGGTAATAAGTCAAAATACAAGCTTATACCTGCTCAAACAGGTTATACGGTAACTGAACTTGCCATTTTTTCCAACAACGAGATAGAATATATTTCTTTGTGGAGTGAAATAGGTACAAACCATTATCGCAGCCCTGTAATTGGAGATAACGAGACAACCACTATGGAAGCAAGAATAACCAATGCTGAAGATGTAATATTATCTTTTGAGTATAGTGTTAGTTCTGAGCTGGATTACGATAAAATGACATTTACCATTGATGGTAATTTATTAATTAGTAATGCCAGTGGAGAAATTAACTGGACTGATTACCAGGTAAGCCTGACTCCCGGAACTCATACTGTAAAATGGACTTATTCAAAAGATGATTTATTCAGTGTAGGTAGCGACTATGCAGAAGTTCGCAACATCGAACTTCAGTAGTAAACTATGAAATTTTAATCTTAATGAAATTCATGTAAGTGTCGGGGCATTTTCCCCGGGCACTTACATTTTTCCCAAAAACCTCTATTAAACCTAGTAAGCAAAAGCATTGTGTGATGAAGCAATACCTATTAACAACCTGCCTTTTTTTCATAACATCGATTGTACTCTATGCCCAGGATTTTGGTTTTGGATTTCAGCATGAGGTAGCTGCAAGGAACAATTTCAATATCGGGCAGGGGTATGATCAATCCTTGGTAAGCCGCCAAAACAATTTTTATTTTAGAAAATACTCAAACCAAAACAAAAAAGCTCTGAAATATCATGTTACGCATACTTTCAATGAAATTGATTTCAGAAATTACACAAATTATATGGTTTCAGGAAGCAAAGAAATTATGGATTTTAATTCAGAAGCAAAGCTTAGCCAGGAATCATGGAAATTTGGAATTGAAAGACAAAAGATTTGGCATTCACGTTCATTCTTATCACACTTCGCTATTAATTACGGACTGTTTTATGAAGTAACAGGTTTTATGGAACGCCAAAGTGATAGCGATGATATTACATATGTACTGCGTGATGAAATCAACAAACAACGCTTCATTTTCTCAACAGGATTTGAGTTAAAATACAGAGTTATTAATATTGGCTATAAATTCGAAAAACCTTTTAAAGATATTATCAGGCATGATGTAATTAATGAACTGCAATCGATAAATGCTGTTCAGTCAGAACTTCGCGGCTTGAGACTTGATCAGTCCAGTTCATACTTTTTTATCGGCTTGGCTTTCGATTTTTAGGGAAAAGAAATCATCTTTATTCCGCAAATAGTTTTGCAAAACGCTTAACATATTCAGAATAATACAAACCTTGTTTATTGGGATAAGGTAAATCTGAAATGTTGATTACCTTAAAGCCCGATTCTGCACTCATCCTGAGCAACTCAGTTTGCTTCTGTACAAATATTTCATCACGCATTAAAGAATCAACATACGAAATCTGGGGCAAGAGGTATAAATAGCTTTTTTCGGGTTCAAATGCTTTATTTATAAAGCTCAAGCCCTCACTAATCTGGGCTTCATTGAGACCCGCATACATCGAATATCCACCTAAAACAATTAATACATCTGCTGTTTCCGGATCAAAATACTTAAATAGATTTTCCCGTGCACGAGGATATATATTATTTTCTCTTCTGATAACAGGTAAAGCAGGTTCGTAATAAGTGCGGAATTTCCACCCGCTATTAATACTGTATTTATAGCCAGAGTCTGAATTATAAACCAGCTGATTGTCATCGTAGATTCCCGACAAACTATCACCGGTAACCATTCGTATTGTTAAAAGATTTGACCATACTTTTAAAAGGCTATCCGGTAATTCTAAATTATAATCACTCGCCTCGCCCGAGAATGAGTTGATCTGTTGCCCATTCAGATAAAAAATAAAATCGCCCCTCAAAGTTCCAAGATAAGCTGTAAAATTACCTGTCAGATACTTCGAGGAAACATAAAAATTCTTTCGCAACCAAACAATTCTGTCTTTCAGGTACCATCTCTGGCCAAAACTTGCAGGAAAGTTTAATTCACTCCATTCAAAATCATCCGTTCTTGAGTCCAGAACTCCTCTCTCAATTCCTTTAAAAGATGAATCTGCTATCTTATTATAAACTTCCTCCTGAGTATAGAAATCATTCAAAAGCGAGTCGTATTCAGTTTCTGTAATACTATTGTCATTCAAACTATCTGTAGCATTTAAAAGATCTTCGAAGTGATAGCCCGGAATACAAAAATTAATAATTCCCAAAGGTATTTCGATATTTTCAGACAGTTCTTCGCCTAACTGATAAACATATTGTTCGTAGAGTTTAATATTTCCGGGAGAAAGTGTTTTCCATCTGATTTTCTTATCGGCATTCAGGCCTCTGATATTTTCGGGTTGCAAGTATCTTATATCAGGCTTCGATGTAGATTTATAACTTTCCTGTAAAAACGATTCTTTAGAATCTTCAAGCCATGAATCACCAATCAAGACAATGAGTTTCCCGACAGCAACATTTTTTAGAGCCAGTTGCTCGCTCTTACCTTCTACATAAACATTAAAGTTTCCTTTATAATCTATAGGCGGAAATGTAATTTCCCAATTCCCGTTTAAATCTGAATTCGCTGTTTTTAAAATATTTTCAATACGGACACCCACAACTTCGTTAGCCCCCGATTTACCTTTTATAATAATTGGCTTTCCCTGCTGAAATACCATATTCGAACCATAATAGGGCAACAGCTTAATATTTTCTGCTGTTAGGTTCTTTTTGTAAGAGCAGGCACTTGCAAGCAAAAAAACGAATGACAGGTAAAATAATTTCTTAATCTGAAAGTATTTAAGCATTTGAAGATAATTTATTACAAAGTAAAGAATATTGACAGAAGGGAAAAAGTATACTAAGAACAAATTTCCTTCAGGATTTCACACAATGGGTTTATATTTGAGAAAAATTAATCCGATGCTAGAGCAAATTCAGGAATTACTTCAGAAAGAATCGCAGGCAATATTGAATATTCCTGTAAACAATAATTTTGAAAAGGTAATAGAACTAATTTATACTTCAGTGCATAGCAATAAAGGCAAACTTATTGCAAGTGGTATGGGTAAAGCCGGACAAATTGCAAACAATATTGCCACCACCTTTAGTTCGACCGGCACGCCCGCTGTTTTTTTGCATCCGAGTGATGCTCAGCATGGCGATTTGGGAGTTATTCAGGAAAACGACATTTTACTTTTAGTTTCTAATTCTGGAAAAACAAGAGAAATTCTTGAATTATTTAAATTAAGCAAAAACCTGAATCCAAATCTGAAAATTATTGCACTGGTAGGAATTTCAGGTTCCCCACTTAGCGAGCTTGTTGATTGCATGCTCGAAACCGGTAATCCGGAAGAAATCTGTCCGCTTGGTTTAACCCCAACAACATCTACAACCGCCATGACTGTAATGGGAGATATCCTGGTAGTATTAATGATGAAAAAAATAGGTCTTAATGCTGAAGAATATGCCAAAAGACACCACGGTGGATACCTCGGTCAAAAATCAAGAATAGCAGCTAAGATTTAGCTTATTTTGCGGTCTGTTTAATATTTCTTATCTTTTAAATAGAATTTTTAACTATTCCCTTCTTAAAAATGGATCTAAAGGCTCTACAGAATGGTTCTGATATTCGTGGTATTGCTATAGATACAATACCAGGTGAGCCTGTTAACCTTACACAGGAAGCTGTATTTTCAATTGGTGCTGCTTTTAGCATATGGATTCAGCAAAAATTCAACGAAGAAATTCTTGTAGGTATAGGAATGGATTCAAGGCTAAGCGGATCTGAGTTAAAGAACTACCTTTCTGAAGGATTGACTCAAACAGGGTGTAATGTGATAGATTTTGGACTGGCCACTACCCCTGCAATGTTTATGTCAACTCAGTTTGATGAAACAAACTGCACTGCCGGAATAATGATTACAGCCAGTCACCTTCCTTTTAACAGGAACGGGTTTAAGTTTTTCCTGGCTTCTGGCGGACTCAACAAATCGGACATTTCAGAAATCCTGTTAATCGCCGAAAAAAAAAACTGGAAATACAAATCCCCAACCAGTGTCATAAAAAAAGGAAATATTATTGATATCTACTCAAATCACCTTTTAAAGATTATAAGAACAAAAACAGGAACAGAAAAACCCTTTATTGGTAATCGCATAATTGTGGATGCCGGTAACGGTGCCGGAGGTTTTTTTGCAAATAAAGTTCTGGAACCTCTCGGAGCCGATACAGCAGGAAGTTTATTCCTGGATCCCGATGGCAATTTCCCAAATCATGCACCTAACCCCGAAGATAAAAAAGCGATCGAATCAATAGTAAAAGCTGTGAAAAAGAATAACTGTGATATGGGTATTATTTTTGATACTGATGTTGACAGGGCAGCTGTTGTAGATAGTTACGGTACCCCTATAAACCGAAATGCATTAATCGCACTATTATCTGCCATTGTTCTTGAAGAACATCCTGCAACAACAATAGTAACAGATTCTGTTACTTCCGATGGGCTTTCTGAATATATTACAAGGCTGGGCGGCAGGCATCACAGGTATAAAAGAGGATACCGGAATGTAATTAACGAAGCCATAAAACTTAACGACAAAGGAGAAGAAACATGGCTTGCTATCGAAACATCGGGTCATGGAGCGCTAAAAGAAAACTATTTTCTTGATGACGGAGCATACCTTGTTGTGAAAATTCTCACAAAGCTCTATGATATAAAAAAGCAAAACAGGACCCTTGCTGACATTCTTAAAGATTTAAAAGCACCTGCAGAATCTGAAGAATTCAGAATAAAAATAAAAACTAAAGATTTTACCGGTTATGGTAAAAAAATAATAAGTAGTTTAACAGACTATTGCGATCAAATTGAAGGATGGGAAATAGTCCCTAATAACTATGAAGGTATAAGAGTAAAATGCAAACAAACCGATTATGAAGGATGGTTCTTGCTAAGGTTATCTCTTCACGATCCGGTATTACCTTTAAATATTGAAACAAATCGACAGGGAGGAATTAGGAAGATTCTTAAGAATTTAATACCCTATTTGCAAAAATTTGTTGATTTAGAAATATCATCACTAACATAAATCATTACTTTTGTCAACCTGAAATATGAGATTAAACAAAGAAAATACCATTGCCGTTGTTATTGACATGCAGGAAAAACTTCTTCCGCATATGAGTAACAAGGAACAAGTTTTTAATAATTGCCTGAAAATTGTGAAGGGCCTTCGTATTCTAAGTGTTCCCATTATTGTTACACAACAATATACTAAAGGGCTTGGAAACACAGTACAGGAAATTAATCAGGCCATTGGCAATTTCTCGTATATCGAAAAGTTAACTTTTAGTTGCTATCGTGAACCTTCATTTATTAAGATACTGAACCGATCCAGTAAAAGGAATGTTATTATTTTGGGCATTGAGTCTCATGTATGTATTATGCAGACAGCACTTGACTTGTTGTACAACAATTTTAATCCTGTAATTATTACAGATTCTGTTAGCTCAAGAAATGAGTACGATAAAGAGGTATCGCTCTGGCGTATGCGCGATGTAGGTTGTATAATGACCACTACTGAGTCGATTCTGTTTGAATTATGCAGACAAGCAGGCACCTCTGAATTCAAAGAAATCTCAAATCTGGTAAAATAATTATTTGATGGGTAAAATATATACAATTGGAGAAACGGTATTAGATATATTATTCAGAGCTAATCAGCCTTTTGCGGCAAAAGCTGGTGGTGCGAGCCTGAATTCGGCTGTTAGTTTAGGAAGACTTGGTTTACCCGTAAATTTTATAGGAGAATACGGTCTTGACGAAGTAGGAAACTACATCGACAGGTTTCTTAAGGACAATAATGTATCAACAGAATATGTTTACCGTTATTTCGATGGAAAATCAGCTTTAGCTTTGGCTTTTCTGAATGAAAAGAACGATGCCAACTACGATTTTTACAAAATATTCCCGAAGAAAAGACTTCATATCCGTTTACCAGAAATACTTCCGGATGATATCGTTCTTTTTGGCTCATTTTATGCCATTACCGTTGAAGTGAGAGAAACACTCATTCGCTTTATAAAACAGGCAAACAAACAAAAAGCTATTGTTCTTTATGATCCAAATTTCAGAAAGCCTCACCTTCATGAGCTATCTAAATTAAAACCTCTGATTATTGAGAATATAGAGCATAGCAATATTTTAAGGGGATCAAACGAAGATTTCTCCTTCGTATTTGGCACCCGTAACGCTGATGACACCTATGAATTGTTGAAAGATAAGTGCCCAATTCTGCTTTATACAGCATCAACAAAGGGTGTTTATCTAAAAACTCCAAAAATATCAGAAAAATTTGAGGTCGATCTCATTGAGCCCATCAGTACAATAGGAGCCGGGGATAACTTCAATGCAGGCATTGTGTATTCATTATTCAAGCACAATATTAACCTGAAGAAGCTACTGTCTCTTACGCTTGAAGAATGGAGTCCCATTATAGAAACAGCTATAAAATTTGCCTCTCATGTTTGCACAATATACGACAACTACATTGAGGCCGAATTCGCTGAGAAATTCAAAATAAATGCTTAATTTAAACTAAGCATTATTTCCTGTGGTATAATACTAAAGTATAACCATCGGCGCTTTAACGAATGTTCCTATAGGAAAAGTAATATTTTATTGATTATGTACAAGGAATAACTCACTTTAAACCTTAAATGGTTAAAACAAAGCAAATACCTTTTAATAATAACACAATTGTAAGAAATATTCTTATTCTTAGCCTGTTATTCCTGTTATTGCGAACTTCATTCACACAAATTCCTGAATTACGTGTTAAATACTATTCAAGCCAGGATGGTTTAATCAGCTCTTTTTTTAACCAGGTTGCTCAGGATAGCCTGGGAATTATATGGGGCGCCACAAACGATGGTTTATACAAATTTGATGGTTTCCGGTTTTATGGATACCAATCAATACAAAACGACACTTTAACACTGGTAAGTAACAATGTAAATTGCCTGTACGCTTCAAAATCGGGAAAATTTTGGATAGGAACCAATTTAGGACTTTGTACCTATGATTATGATTACAATAACTTTCATCGGATTTGTGATATATACAACAACTTCGGGTTAACCAACACCAACATAATTCAACTTTTAGAAGATATTTCGGGCAACCTTATAGTAGTCTCCAACACTGAAATATCAAGATACCTTGAATCTAAAAACAAATTTGAACCTCTGTTTTCAATAAACGAGGGTAATATCAACCAGGCAAAAATTGATCATAACAATAACCTATGGATAGCTACTTCGAAAAAGGGGCTTATTAAATATGACCTGATCTCCGGAAAAAGTAAACCTTATCATGTGTTCGGAGAAGATGATAGCAATAAGTATGCTGTATCAAGCATCGATATAGACAATAATGATATCTGGATAGCGACTTTGGGTGATGGCATAAAAACAATGAACCTTAACACTGGTAAAGTTGTAAACCATCCAAGCAATAATATTGATGAAACCATGGCCGTTTATGTTTATATCGACAATGAACAACAAATATGGTCTGTTGACTATACCGGGCTAAAAAACTTTAGCAAGCAGTACAACAGCTTCATTGGCTGCTACCCCAACCCAAATAATCCGTTCTCTGTAAGAGCCGGAATAAGTAAGATTTTCCAGGACAAACAAAACAATTATTGGTTAGTTCACAATACCGGCGGACTGGGGTTGAGCATGAGACTAAAAGGCTTCCATAATTTTATTGACGATTCCTATAATTACTGGAAGCTTTCAAGCTCAAATATCTTATCGATATTAGTTGATGATAAAGGAAACTTCTGGTTTGGAAATGCTGCAAACGGAATTGATGTTTTCGACTGGACAAACGGACCAAAAACTTACAAAAACGATCCTGATGATCAAAACAGCCTTGGCAGAGGTGCTATTCAGTGCATGTTTCGTGACAGTAAAAACAACATCTGGATAGGAAGCTATTTTGATGGTCTGCAATTATTTAACAAGAATAAAAACAATTTCATTACCTATCGGCATAATCCCGAAGACTCAAACTCTATTGCCTGTAACGATGTACGCTCAATAACTGAAGACCGGGATGGATATTTGTGGATTGTAGTTCATGGAAAGGGTATTGACAGATTTGACCCTAAAAACAAAAAATTTGAGCATTTTAATACAGAAAAAAACAAACTCTCGAACGACTGGACAAATAAAGTAATAACCGACCATAACAATAATATTTGGGTTGCAACGGCCTGGGGAATAAATGTATTGGATAAAGACAGAACTCATTTTAAATCCTTTTTCTCAACAATTAACGACACCAACTCCTTAACGAATAATGAAATTAACTCCGTATTCGAAGATAATGAACATAATATCTGGGTAGGAACCTCAGCCGGATTGAACCTCCTTATGCCCGGGAAAAACCAGTTTATAAGATTTGAGAAGGGTTTTGAAAACAATCACATTGCCAGTGTTGCCTGCGACAGTAAGAACAACATTTGGGTTAGCACACTTTCCGGACTTTCGAAGCTTGATTACAGAACAAACAAAATACATAACTTCAATGAATCAGATGGATTGTGGGCGGGGGAATACAACGATAATGCCTGTTTCATCAATCATGATTCCCTTATTTTCTTTGGTGGAATTATGGGTGTTGACTTTTTTAAACCTACAGAACTTGTTTATAACGAAACTCCTCCAACAGTAATCCTTGACAAATTAAAAATTCTGAATAAGCCTGTTGTACCTTCTCCGGATAATAAAATACTCCGGAAACAGCTCCACAGAACCAATGAGATAACATTAGAGCCAAAGCATTATGTTTTCAGCATCTCATTTAAAGCACTAAACTACATAAATCCAGAGCAAAATGAATTTGCCTATAAACTTGATGGTTTCGAAGAACAATGGAATTATGTTGGCAATGCCACTGAGGCAACATACACAAACCTGAATCCGGGAAAGTACACGTTCAGGGTAAAGGCTGCTAATAATGATGGGTTTTGGAATGAAGAGGGTGCCAGCTTAAAAATAAAGGTACTCCCACCCTGGTATAAAACTTTTATTTTCAAAACAACCATAACAATTCTGATTGTTATTTTAATAATTTCTTTTGTGAGGTATAGAACCAGACGCCTTACAAAACAAAAGAAATTGCTTGAGAGGGCAGTTAATGAAAAGACCAATGAATTAATCGAAAAAAATGAGCTGCTCAGGTTAAACAGTGAAAATCTGCGAGAAGTAAACGATTTACTCATAGAAAGACAACAACAGCTTGAACAACAATCTGAAGAACTACTTAATCAGGCCGATAACCTTTCTTACGCTAACGAGGAACTAAAAAAAACAAATCATACAAAAGACCGGTTGTTTTCGATTATTGCCCACGATCTTTCCAGTCCGTTTAATACTATTCTCGGATTCTCTGAACTTTTAATGATGCGGTATGGAACGCTTGAAGATGAAGAAAAACAAGAATATATTAAAATTATTAACACCTCGTCTGACAAGCTCTATAGCCTTCTACAGAACTTATTACTATGGGCAGGTTCACAGACAAAAAAAATAAGCTACTTTCCGGAAGATTTAGAAGTAATCTCAATTATAAATGAAAACATTGAATTAAGAAGCGAAAACCTGAAAAACAAGAATATTTCGATAAAAATTGATTGCCCGGAACACATAAGTATCTGGGCAGATGCCGATATGTTTAAAACAATCATCAGAAATGTACTCAGCAACGCAATAAAATTTACTTCTGCTAACGGCACAATTACTTTTTATTCAAGTGAAGAAAAAGATTATATTACAATTATAGTAAAAGATACCGGTATTGGTATGAACAATTCTACTATAAAAGAAATCCTTTCGTCTGAGATAATAAACCCCGGAACCGGAACAGCAGGAGAAAGAGGAAGCGGACTTGGTCTCACACTCTGCAGAGATTTCATATTAATGAACAACGGCAAAATGGATATTCAATCGGAAGAAGGTAAGGGAACGTCTGTAATACTTAGTTTACCAAAAAGTGGCTGGTTAGAAGCCCGGAAGAAATAAAATGTATTACAATTTTAAAAACATTCTGTAATAATGTAAAGGAACAGATTTATTTACATAATCGGTTCGCTCTTCGGTAAGCGTAAAGCCCATGCTTTTGTAGAAATTAAATGCTATAGGTGTTGAATCCAACCAAACATGATCAAAGTTCATCGACCTGGCCAGATTAAGAATTTCCCCAACAATTATTTTACCAATTCCTTGTCGCTGAAAATCGGGATGAACATATACTCCGCCAACTTCTCTCTTATATAAATAGCCCGAAGCAACAATTAAATTATCCTTGTATAAAAGGAAAATCTTTCCTTTTTTCGATTTTTTCTTTAGAGCCTTTTCTGTATGATAATCAAGAAAAAATTCAATTACCTCGGGAGCATAAATTTCGGGATAACAAACTTTTATGGTATTGTGCATAAATGCAACACATTCCTTTGCATTTTGATTGTTAAACTCCACCAAATGAAATTCGCCCGGAATCATTTTCCCATCGACTTTTTAGATGATAAGCTTATTTTGCCTGAATTCAGAGCAAAAATAAAAACAAGTGCAATTGCACCTAATAAGATATAAACAAGGTTGGTGGTAGTATGCGCAATGAATGCAAATATTCTACCTTCGCGCATGGGAATCCCGTAAATAAAAAGAGTCTGGTACACCATAAAATGCCATGGACCAATACCTCCCTGAATAGGTGCAAGCATGGCCAATCCGCCCATTAAGAATGTAACCATTCCGGCTCTGATACCAAGATGTTCAGTAGGTTCGTATGCAAGGAATACCACATATAACATAGCAAGCCACATGAGAAATATGAACATGGTATGCCCTAAGAAAAGCCATTTATTCTCCAGTTTAGAAATTGAATAGATGCCCTCCATAAATTTAGACCAGATTGACTCCTTCTTTTCAGTTTTCTTTCTTGCTTTTCTTCTTTTCCAGAGGTAAACAATAGCAGCAAATCCCAATAGCATCAAAGCAAATAAAATGATAATATTTCGAGCGGTTAAAAGACTTTCAATTTTATTAGTCATTTCGGGATGAGCCGTAAAGAAAAGTTTAATTGTTGGAATATTTGCCAAAAAAATTACAACAGCCAGGAAGGCCAGGGTTATTGTATCAGCAAGTCTTTCCACAATCATAGTGCCTACAAGCTTAGGAAAAGGAACTTTGTCGGTACCCGAAACAACCGAACATCGGGCTACCTCACCTGCTCTGGGTATAAATAAGTTAACCAGGTATAAGACATAGCACGAAAGAAAGACATTAATAAACCTTGTTTTATATCCAATAGAATCGATTAGCAATCTCCAGCGAAGCGCTCGTGAAACAATCGACATGACGCTAAAAACAAGTGAAGCAGCAATCCAGAAATAATTAACCTCCATAAATGCGGTAACTATTTCCTGCATATCAAACTTTCGGTAAATAAGCCAGAAAATAAAAACTCCCAGACCAAGAAAGAAAATATATTTAAATATATTGATTATCGTGCTTTTCATTCCCTTTTTGATATACAGCATGCAAAACTAAACGAAAATTCCAATTGACTTATAGATTCAGTGACAATAAATGATATTTTTTTGATCATTTTCAGAATTTTTAACTTTAATAAACCCAATGAGTTTATGACTAAATTTCAGAACTTAGATATATAAAAATACGCTAACTCCGCTTCAATTTTTGTGGAGATTAGGATAAATACAGTAAAATAGACGACTATGATTTGATTGCTGGTATTATTCTGATATCTTTGAATTATTAACTAAAATTAACTAAACATGGCAGAAAGTATTGACCCAAAGAGAATTAAATTCTTCGTAATTCTAGGAATAAGTATTATAGTCTTCATTATTTTTATTAAAAGCACATTTGTATTTCTGGAACCTACCGAAAGAGGTATAGTCTGGAAAAAATACACCAATAATCTTGAAATTGATAATGTTCGACCTGGAGGATTGAATATTATAGCACCCTGGAATGAGCTAATTGCTTTTGATGTTGCTGAACAACAAATCGAAGAAACAATGGATGTTTTATCTGTTGATGGTCTATCTATTAGTCTTGATGTTTCTATTCGTTTCAGACCAAAATCGTTAGAAATAGGATATTTATTTGAGTCCTTCAGATTAGATTATGTAGCAAATCTCGTTCGTCCCGAATTACGTTCTGCAGTCAGAAGAATTATAGGGCAATACACTCCCGAAGAACTATATGCAACAAAAAGGCAGGAAATTGAAACATTAATCCAAGAAACAACTCATTCAATTCTTGATGCAAATCATGTTGAATTAAGAGCCTTGCTATTTCGTTCAATTAAGTTACCCGAAACAATTAAGGTTTCGATCGAACAAAAGCTGATGGCCGATCAGGAATCTCAAAAAAGAGAATACATGATGCAAATTGCAGAGAAAGATGCTGAAATAAGAATTACTGAAGCCAGAGGTAAGGCTGAGGCCAACAAAGTGTTAAGTGCAAGTTTAACCGATAAAATATTGCAGGAGAAAGGAATTCAGGCTACTGAAGAGCTGGCAAATTCGCCAAATTCAAAAATTATTATCATTGGTAGTGGAAAAGACGGACTCCCGATAATTCTAAACGCAGATTAATTTCTTATTAATAATTTTTTAACCCCCTGTTTCAAATCCAACAATTACGAAACAGGGGATTTTTATTTTCATACCAATAAAAATTACCATCTTTGCAAAAAAAAATCAGCATGACTAAGAAAATAATCGGACTTTACCAGCTAATAACCGGAATATTCGGTGTTATTCTCATACTTGCAAATTACCTTACAAAAGGCAAAGCTATATTTAGCTCAGTACAGGTCATTCAGCAAATTATTCTTGGGGTGTTACTTTTCGGTTTCCTGGCTTATGCCGGTTATGGCTTGCTAAATAACCTTAAAAATGCCAGGCGTTATTCCATGGCGCTTCAGGCTTTCCAGATTCCGCTTTTTTATTTTTCAGGTATGATTTACAAGTTTACTGCTGCAGGTTTCTTTTCTGTTGGACTTCAAAACGGCAAATTTGCTTTCAACTGGAGCGTTCAGCCAATAGATTTTGTTATCTCATCAAACAGCACCGATACCCGGATGTATATGGTTTATATTGTTCCCATTATAATTCTATACGGCTTATCTAAAATATCTGGCAGGTAATTAATTCTTCTTTTTCACTTTTAGTTGTCCTCTTCTGTCAGCCACATTATAGCCTGTTGCGAAAGCAGTTTTACAGATACGCTGCATAACATCGTAGTTTATTCTGTCCTCATCATCGCGGGATGTATGATAATCGCTATGAAGTCCGGTACTGTAAAATAAAACAGGTATGTTGTTCAAATAAAAATGATACTGATCGCTGGCATAGATAAAATCACTGTCGCTATAATCCGGAGTCAGGTTTTGTTGTGCACAATATTGTTCATTTATTTTTACCAGTTTTTTGCTCAATTCACCTGTAATAACAAGTACTTTCGAACCATCTGAAACTGTTATATCTCCCCAACCCATCGAAGGTATAGTGTCAGAATCAAGCCTTACTCTTCCTATCATATCCAGATTCAAACAGGCAATTGTATTCTCTAAAGGAATTACCGGATGCTCAACATAGTAATTCGATCCCAGCAAGCCCCTCTCCTCGCCTGTAAACCAGATAAACAGAATGCTTCTCTTCGGTTTCTCGATACTTGTTGCAAATGCTTCGGCCAGTTCAAGTAAGCCTACAGTACCTGAACCGTTATCGTCAGCGCCGTTCATTACTCTTCCCTCCGAATCGAGACCATCGTGGTCGTAATGGGCACCATAAACAAGGTATTCATTTTTCAATTTTGGGTCACTCCCCTCAACAGCGCCTATAATATTGCAGGTTTGGAACTTTCGGTGTATAATACTTAAATTAATATTTAAAGTAAGGTCTTTAATTATAAAAGATACTGGCTTCTTATCAGTCTCAATTTTATTCTGAATTTCTTTAAGCTTTTTATAGGATGAACCTGCAATGATTTTTTCTGCTATTTCATTACTGATAAATGCAAACTGAATGGGTAATCCGCTGGGTAATTCATCGGTAAAGTTCATTTGGCCCGAAGTGATAGATTTAAAATCTTCGATATCCATTTCCATCTGCTTTTGCCTTTCCGGCGATGCAACCAGCAATACTGCCCTGGCACCAGACTCAAGAATGTATTGCAGTTTACTTCCTTCCTCCTCCTGATCGAGACCCAAAGATTTGGCTCCTTCGGGTGTCTCAGTATTTGGTATTCCGCTCATGTACAATACTATCTTATCTTTAATGTCAATACCTGCGAAATCGTCATACCCGCTTTCTTCGTTTCTGTATCCATAACCAACAAATGCAACTTCACCCCTAACTACCGTATCAGCGCTTGTCATGCTCAAAAAAGCAAACGAATGGTAATCTTTCTTTATTTCGTCTTTAATAATGCTGATTTTGGTATTATCATCATCAAGCCTGGTTTCGTATAAATCAAAAGTCTGACGAAAAGACCCATCTTCTGTCAGAGGCTTTAACCCAATCTTTGCAGCCTCGTTTTCGAGGTATTTGGCTGCAAGTTCTATTCCTGTTTCTCCTGTTCTTCTACCCTGAAAATCGTCGGATGCTATTACCTTTAAGTGTTTTTGAAGATCTTCTTTTGTTATTGAATTAATACCATCCTGTGCTGATAATAAAAACGTAGTTGCAAATATAAAAACGATGGCACAGTTAATTTTTTTCATGGTCAAAAGTTTTAGTAATCAATAAAGATAGTAAGTTGTTTATTTAATTTTCTTTTAACGATTAAAAAATATCCGGAAGGCAAATATTTCTGATCTTTACAAAAAAATATGGGTATGTCAAGAATTTTCCGAATGTTCCTTGTCTTTTCAATTATTGTATCATCCTGCACAACAAAGCAAACCACCCGAATAGCCATTCTCTATACAAATGATGTTCATGGCGAAATACAGAATTTTGCCAGGCTGGCTGAGTTAAAATCAAATTTAATGGAGAAATATGACACCCTATTTCTGGTTAGCGCAGGAGACATCTTCAGTGGAAATCCGTTTGTTGATTTTTATGCTGAAAAGGGATATCCTATGATTGATTTAATGAATGCCGTGGGATATGATTTATCAAACATAGGTAACCATGAATTTGATTACGGACAGGAGGTTCTTGCAAAAAGAATAGAAGACAGTAAGTTTCCCTATATATGCGCCAATTTAATAGTGAAGAATTCCCCTGTAAAGCAGCCTGAACCTTATCTTACAATGAACTATAAAGATATTCGACTATTATTTCTTGGCCTCATACAAACCAATAGTTCTGGAATACCATCAACTCATCCTGATAAAGTCAGGAATATTGATTTTATACCTTACCTCGATTCTTTTCAAAAATATTATAACCTGAAAAATGATTGCGAAGCTTTTATCGGATTAACCCACCTGGGAATCGAAAAAGACCATAAACTGGCAAAAATGTACCCACAATTAGATGTAATTATTGGAGGACATTCTCATACTTTAATCGACAGTACTCTCTTTGTGAACGATGTTCTTATTGCGCAGGCCGGAGATGATATGGAATACGCCGGAATAGTTGAGTTAACGTTTAATGGAAAACAACTTAGCGACAGATCTTCAAGAATTGTAAAACTCGATACCATAGAATCGACTTCAGCAGCCATACTGGATAAAATTGACAGCTATTTAAATAATCCGTTTTTCACCGACACCCTGGCTTATACAAATAACCTTCTTGATTCAAAAGCAAAACTTGGGTGCTTGTATAATAAGGCTCAGGTACAAGAACATTATCTCGATTTTAGTTTTCAGAACCATGGCGGACTAAGAATTGATGTTTTGCCTAAAGGCCCCATAACCCGTCAAAATATCTATGAGCTGGATCCCTTCGGTAATGAGCTTGTTATTTATAAAATGAAAGTCCCTGAAATTAAAAGCCTGATTAAGGGGTCATATGAAGATGAAGGTGGGATAGACCTCGAAATGGGCGGTGGAAGTTATACTATTGAAACCGATAAGGATAACACTGTTAAAAACATCAATCTTTTTGATAATACAGGTAAATCATTGGATACAAACACTACTTATTTGGTTGGTCTGAATAGTTACATATCTTCAGCTTATAACTTTGAATGCGCTGATACAGGCTTAAACACAAAAACTATAACTGCAGAAAACATCATTCATTACCTTGTAAAAGTAAAAGTGTTTAGTTTGAGTGATTGTGGTGAAGCTAAGCTGGAAGTTTCTGGTTATTAACCAAACTGGTTACAGTCTACTTATCCCCGTTCTCAATTCAATTCTTTTTATTATTTATAAAAAGAATTTTGGATATAAACTGAAATTTAGCTTCACAATCTTTGCAACAATTAGAAGGAGGTGGCGTATCTGGTTTTTGGCTATTTAACATCGATAGTAACTATTATATGGACTCTCATGCTTGCGAATTTGCTAATGAAACAAAAATAGATCTGCATATTTCTCAATATAGTGAAAATATGAAAATGGATGATGAATATTTATATGTTAAAGGTATGCCAGCTGATAGTGTTACTCTGATATGGCCAACTTCCTCTTCCAGTTGTTATCATTATAATTTAACCAGGCCAAAAGATTATACAGCATCCGATTACCGGGACAAATGGACTGGAACATATAATGGTGTTATTAGCAGATACATGAGCACAAGCGGAGATATTTCATTAAGCTATGACTCAAATATTTCTGTAGATGTTGAAAAATTAACATGCTCACCGTCTCAAATCAGGCTGAGTGAAGGTTTTATCAAAGATTTGAGTGGTCTTGATCTAAAAATATTTGACTTAGCTAATGATTTAACTTTTGGCTATAGAAAATTCCCATTCATTGATAATCCTCAAATAGATGGTAGTTTTATTGATGACAGTGTACTTATTGTTTCTAATACCATTTGGGGTGGTGAAGGTGTTTACACATATACAGAAACAAGAACTGAATAAACTCCTATAATCTAACTACCAATAAAAAACCAGAGGCTAACTTACAGATTACATATCACTATTCACTGATCACCGATCACCGATCACCGATTACCGATCACTTTTCACTTTTCACTTTTCACTTATCACTTATCATCCTTCACAACCACCGGATAAGGCTTGGTAACCTCACCGGTATAAATTGTACGATGTGGGAAAGGTATTTCAATGCCCTCGCGATCAAATGTTTCTTTAATAGCCTGTATCATGCTGTTGCGAACAACCAGGTAATTCGATTTTTCAAACCACAGGCCATATAAAATATCAATGCTGCTCTCTCCAAAATCCTTAAGCAAAATAAGTGGCTCTGGTTCATTAAGCACATTTACATTTTCAACTGCAAGTTGTTTCAGAATTTCCATCACCCTTTTTAAATCCTCCTTATAAGCCACACCAACAACAATGTCCATCCTTCGAATTGGAAATCGTGTAACATTGGTTATCTCTGTACTTATTAAGGTCTGATTGGGAATTCTTATTAATAAATTATCAAGAGTTTTTAGCTTTACAGATAACAAATCGATAGAATATACCGAACCCATTTTATCTCCCACCTTAATTAAATCACCTATTTCGAATGGCTTTTCAGTTACAAGAAATAAACCCGAGATTATATTACCAACACTGGTCTGCGATGCAAATCCAATTACAACCCCGGCAATTCCTGCAGCACCCAGCAGGGCTTTTAATGAAACCCCCATTGTTTCTAAAACCATTAAAAGTATTATAATAATTCCAGCATATACAATACCTTTATTTAAGAGCATTTTCCATTGCAAACTCAATCTTTTTGCCAGTACCTTCCTGATAAGTAACAAAACAGCCTGCAATATTATGTAACCAATTACAATGGTAAGAAAGACATTGCGTATTTTAATCAGATCAATATTGCTTAAAAAACTTTCAATTTTTTCCATATCAAACTCACTTAACAATTAATACGAAATTCCTGATTTAAGAAAATGAAAACTCTTTTTCAGAACACTTGAATTGCTGGTGTTTCTTTCTTTAATTAAAAGTTTTGGCTCTGAAATAAATCCCGGTGCCAGTCTGCCAAACTGTGTATGGCTTGAATTATTTTCTCCTTCAAAGTGAATTTTAACTTCATTTGTTGCAAGTCCTTGTTTACCTTGGTAAATCTTCAAATGATCAACATCGAGAAGCAATCTTTCCAGTTTAAAACTCTGACTGGAGTCATTGATTATTTTTACCGGACAGATTATTTCAAAAGACCTGATTTGCAAATCATCTGTCTTGTATAAAACAGAACTGTTCAACGAATATGCCGGCACACCATTGTCGGGATCTCCAAACCATGTGTTTGATAACATTATACTTGGTTCTGAGGTTATAAGATTGTCTTCAGTTTCAGCTCCGGCATAAAAATTCAGAGAAAGTGGAATTCTGACATAGATGGTGGTATTCCTTCCGGGTAAAATATATAGTTCTTCGTGTGTTTTTATTACAAGTGGCTTATCGGGCAATGCAGGTAAAATGTTTAATGATGTTGTTTTATCGGCAATATAGTTTTTCCATACCAATGTATCTGGTGTTTTTTCATGTTTTAAAACTTCATGTTCAAAGTTGAGTATCAAATCCTCCTCAAATTTTGCCAGAAGAAATTCTTTTTCAAGACGCTTAATATAGAACCTGAAATTGCCAATGTGCCACAAATAGGTTTGCTTATTTTCAATCTTGTATTTCGCCCACATAGAGTTGGTCTTTTATTAATTCTGGTGCTATAGGCAAATCTAATGAGAATTGATTTATTAAGCCCGTATATAGCTGATTTTTCAGATACCTTTCTTTAATAAACTATAGATTTTTGAGTCGTTAAATCTATTATTCTTAAAAATACTCTGGTATAATGTTGCTTCATACTTAAACCCATTTTTTTCAAGAACTCTTTGAGAACCTGTATTACCATTAAAAAACTCTGCATAAATTCTAACAGCATCGAAGTTCTCAAATGCATAATCAACCATAAGCTTAATCGCTTCTGTAATAATTCCTCTGCCCCAGTATTTTTCGCCCAGCCAATACCCAATCTCAATATTTTTGCGGTGAACATCTTCTTTTAACACTAATCCAATGCTTCCAACAGCCTTACCCTCTGTTTCAACGGCAAAATTTGTCAATGGTAAAGCCTGATTTTTGCAAATATCAATCCAATGCCGGGCATCTTCTTTTGTATAAGGATGCGGAAACAAATCCCTCAGATTGTCATACACCTTTTTATTATTGGCATTTTCAACAAGCGACTCAAGGTCCGAATCACACCAATTTCTCAATATGCAGGTCAAGCCTCTGAGTTCCATTATTATTTTTCTCTGATAAGTAAAAAGTTAGCCAAAAACTGGAATCCAACAAACATCAAAATAAAGATGAAAGACAAGCCATTTATAGCAATCCCTGTTTTAAAACTTATAGCAAGGGCAAAGGCTCCTAATATAAACATAGTAGCTGTATAAGCTATAAAAATGGTTTTCCCTTTTTTTGTATTTGAAGAAAACATACTTCCCAGCGGTATCATCATAATAATGCCAAAAGCAGCCAATGCAAGGTAAGCTTCCTGCTTTAAAACCAGGTATAGAATTACACCGGTAAAACCAATTAGCAAAGACACACCTGTGAAACTTGCAGCCAGTTTTTCGAGCTGCGATAATAGATATTTTCCATAGAAATTAAACCGTAAAAACAAGTTCGATAATGGACCGATAACCCATGTGGAAATGGCAAATAAAATATAAAGAGCTATTACTGGCACAAAAACAAGACGGGTTTCCGGCATTTCAGCAGCAAGCCATCTGAACAATCTTATAATAACAAGAAAGCCAATAATTACAAGCCATTGCATTTTCCCTTTCATATTCGACATCCAGAAAGCATACTTTAAGAACATGCGGTAAATAAGATATTTTGCTTTTAGTGCCTGCATCATTCCAACTTGTGCATATTGCGAATTGGGATCGATTCTCAGGGATTCCATAAAATGTTCCAGGGCTTTTTTATGGTCTCCTTTTTCGAGGTGCGTCCAGCCATAATTAGCATGTGTCATTGGATTCTCCGGATCGAGCTCCAGTGTTTTATCGGCAGTTTGAAAAGCTTCCTCCTTACGGCCAAGTTTTATAAGAGCCGTTGACCGGTTATTAAGACAAAGAAGATTCTCCGGATCAATTGAAAGTCCCTCTTCAGCAAGATTCAGCATTGCCTTAAACTCTTTCTGCATCTCTTTAATTGAAGACAGAACGCCATAATAATCGGCATTCATAGGGTTTAAAGCAACCGCCTGGTTTAACAGTTTCGAAGCCTCATTCAATTCCTTTCGGACAAGTGAAACCCTGCCTAAAAGATAATATATAAAATCGTCGTTTGGCTCTGAATTTAACGTGTTTCTCAGAACAGTTTCTGCTTCATCGGGCCGTTTGGTTTCGAGAAAAACAATGGCAAGCAGTTTAAATGCCTCCGAACTTTGCGGATCTGTTGCCAGGTAGTTACGGATTTCTCTTTCTGCGTCTTCGTACCTTTTTTGCTCTACTAATACGTGAGCCCTGCTTAGGATATTATTTTCCATTCTTGAAATTGAAATGCTACTTTTTAATCTTCATGAAGTTTAAAATGTCATCGTATAAACCTGCATCATTTGCATACAAGGCATAGTTTTTAGCTGTATTAAACCATTCTTTTGTTGATGGTCTGTGTTTCGAAACAGCTTTAAGCAGATCTTTAGTTTTTATAGGTCCCGGAATTCCTGTTTTAAATGATTCTTCCAGTTTGCTTTCGATACAGATATCGACAACTGCCTTTATATCTGCACCAGAGAAACCGTCAGATTTTTTGGCTACCGATTTATAATCAATATCTTCATTGGGCTTTCCTTTTATATTAAGTTCGTATATTGTTACACGACTTTCAAAATCGGGTGGTTCCACAAAAATTATCCGGTCAAACCTGCCGGGTCTTCTGAATGCCGGGTCTAAATGCCAGGGAGCATTTGTTGCACCTAGAACCAAAACACCATCGTTGTTGTATTTTACGCCATCGAGCTCGGAAAGGAACTGGTTTATAAGGTGTCTTCCTGAAGTCTGACGCATATCCGACCTACTGGCTCCCAGTGCATCAACCTCATCAAAAAAAAGTACACAAGGAGTATTATTCCGGGCCAGCTCAAACATTTCATGCAGGTTGCGTTCGCTATTGCCCACCCACATATCAAGAATATCGTTTATACCAACAGCAATAAAATTGGCATCGATCTCTCCAGCTGTAGCTTTTGCCAGGTATGTTTTTCCACACCCCGGAGGTCCGTATAGCAAAATACCTCCTCCTGTTTTTTTACCATATGCCTTATATAAATCGGCATGCTGAAGCGGTTTTATTATCTTAAGATCTATCTCGTTTTTAACCCTGTCCATTCCTCCAACATCAGCAAATTTCAGATCGGGCTTGTCCATTAAACCAGTATCGGTGGTTGCTTCTTCATCCTCATCTTCATCGTCATAACCACAGGACTGGCGAAATCTTAAATCGAGCATTTCATCCGAAAACTGCGGATCAAGTTTTATAATTTTCTGATATACCGAACGGGATTTTTCAATCAGCTCATCTTTTAAAAGCGATTTACTATATAACAACAGGTATGGAATACTTGAGGGTTTACTTTCAAGTAGTTCTTCAAGAATAACTATTGCTACCGAAAACTTTTGCTGTTTGTAATAAATATCGGCCAGTCTGAATTTCGCTTCTTTATTTAACGGATTAAGCGAAATTATTTCTTTCCATTGTTGTTCAGCTTCCCCAAGTCTCGAATTTTGCTCCAGCAAATTAGCAAGCTGTGTTTTAAGTGGAATATTATCAGGCGAGACTTTCAAAGCCTCAAAAAGATTTTGTATTAAATCGTCTGCAGACATGAAAATTATTTTGATATAGGTATTTCTACGATTTTAACAACTCTTCAAGTTTTTCTTCAAGAGCTTTTCCCCTTAAATCAATAGCCAGAATTTCACCTTCCGGACTTAACAGAAAGTTATGAGGGATATATCTTACTGAATACATAAGAGCTGCATCGCTATCGAAAGCTTTGGTATCGATAACCGTTGTCCAGCTAATTTCATCCTCTTCAATAGCTTTTTTCCAGCTATCTTCCTTCGTATCCAATGAAACAGCATAAACTGTAAATCCTTTGTCGCCAAAATTATCAATGGCTTTTTTGAGATTCGGATTTTCCTGTCGGCAAGGATTACACCACGATGCCCAGAAATCAATCAGCACATATTTTCCTGTAGCAACCTCAGATAGTTTTACCTCATTTCCATCCACATTTTTCAGAGCCAAATCCACATAGGTATCGCCAACCTGGAGGTTTTTATTTAACAACAAATATTTTTCGATGCCCTCGCCAAAACTATTTGCCTTGTTCTCTTCGGGAATAGCGGCATACATTTCTTTACCTTCTTCAGGGGTCATTTCCCTAATAAGCCTCTCCAGAATAATTACCGAATAAAAATATTCGGGATGATCTTTCACAAACTGTTTTTTTGCATTTGCTTCAGCAAGCATAATAGTATCATATAAATCGCTTAAGAACTGAGCAGCTTCCTCATCATCTTCGTTATAAACACTGTAAATACTGTCAATTCTGTTTTCATAGGGTTCCAAAACAGCCTTTAAATCAAGGCTTTGTTTCTGAACATCGGTACCAACAACAGCTGCATCTGATAAAGATTCCAGGCTTCCTGTTACAGTGATTGGAACATTATCGACCCAAATCTGAACATAGTCTGAAGCCCCGTTATCGTATTTATAAATCAGGTAATAATTGCTGATATTCTCAACTTCACCGGTAAATTTCACTACTGAATTTGTGGCATAGGCGGTATCGATATATTCTCTGTTTCCCCGGTCGTACAGATAGATTGTGGCATTATCTGACAAGCCCTCAAGGGTTGCAGTAATTTCGAAACCTTTTTCTGCTTTCTGGCATGAAAATAAGGTTGTAATTATAATTAGAATGGCAAAAGCTTTTCTCATAATTTTGTATTTGATAATTTAAAAAGTCAAATATACAATTTTGAAGCTCACAGGCGAAAAATCAATACATGATTTAAATCCTGACAAGATTGATATTAAGTTCCGGTAGATTATCCTGTACTATTATTTTGCAAGGGCAGATTCGATAATATCCCTTACATTCAGCATGAGCTGGGGCATGCTTTCTGCTGAATAGCCTGCTAATTCCACAGGCTTATGAATGGTTAGTGTTGCTTTACCCGGAAGTATATCTACTGCAGCTTTTCCGGGTAAAATATTCTTTGTGCCATTTATAGTAACCGGTAGAATTGGCAAGCCTAAATCTATTGCCATTTTAAATGCTCCACGCTTAAAGGGTCTTAATTTTCCTGCGGCACTGCGGGTACCTTCCGGGAATATAACAACGCATGTGCCATCAACCAGTTTTTTCTTAGCTTCTTCAAGACTCCTCATAGCAGCAATCTGGTTCGAACGATCAATAAAAATATGTCCAACCTTTTTACTGCCAAATCCAAGTCCGGGAATCTTCTCAAGCTCCTTTTTCATTATCCATTTTATGTCAAGGCCAAGCCATCCGTAAATTAAAAATATATCGTAAAGACTCTGGTGATTAGGAACAACAATGTATGAAACACCTTCTTTTATGTTCTCTTTTCCTTTAACGCTAACAAACATGGGTGTAATCATGGCATTGAATCTCGACCATACAACTCCGCCATAATAACTGCCAACGCGTTGATTAACAAAACTGGAAACCACAACAGCAATAAGGCCGAAAATTATAGTATTTATAACCATAACCGGTAATAACAACAACCACTTATAAGGAAAATAAATTATACGTAAAAAAGTGCGTGACATACTATTAAATTGTTTTCGTAAATATAACAACTATTCAAAATTTCTTTAAAACCTGATGTGAAAGTTATCAAGGAGTGAATGAGTGATTGAGTGAATGATTGAGTGAATGAGTGAGTGAGTGAGTGAATGA
>JAFGVA010000221.1 GCA_016938235.1 Bacteroidales bacterium
ATACCTTAATAAACAAAAAAATGGCAGCAGCGAATTTTGTATTTCGTCACATCCTAAAAGGCAGGGTTCTCTCGCAGTTATATGGCATTAATGCCGTAATTCACGAATTTAATATTAAAATAGATTCTAAGCTCAACAACAAACTAATTAAAGAAATAAACTTTCCCAAAAATGCAATAATTAGTGGTGTCATCAGAGATGGTAAGGGATATGTTACTCTTGGAAATTTCAAACTGAAATATAATGACACCGTATTTGTGTTTTCGTTGCCGCAGAACCTTGAGGAAATTAGATCATTGTTTAACTAAACTCCATTGAAATTAATGCAAAGTACCAAGTTTGATACATTTAAAATGATATTCAGCCAAATAGGAGGTCTGATAACTATTTTAAGCTACGTATTGATTGCCCCAGCAATAGTGTCGCTCATTTATTCAGAACTATATTCGGCAGTTGGATTTATAATTTCAGGGATAATATGCTATTTATTTGGAATTACAATTCATAAGCGCATAAAAACTACCATTGAGCCTTTAAACCGTCATGCTTTAATTATTGCAGCAGTGGGATGGCTTTTCATTGCGATTATGGGAGCATTACCTTTTATCGTCATAGCTTACATTACGCCTGCTGAGATTGCTCAACAATTTGTTCCTGTTTCGGCTGATTACCAATCTAGTATTTTCTATTTTAGGAATCCATTACATGCCCTGTTTGAAAGTATCAGCGGATTTACAACTACAGGACTGACAATGGCTGTTCATGAGCCTTCTATTGGCAAAGGCTTACTTTTCTATCGGTCATTTTCACAATGGATTGGCGGTGCTGGATTTATTGTTTTAGCCTTAGCTGTATTAAATCAATCAAGTGGAAAAGTTGCTTTTTTATTATATGGAGCAGAGTCTTCCGGTGAGCGATTACGTCCAACAATTATTGACACAGCTCGTTCAATATGGAAAATATATTTGGGAGTAACTTTATTTAGTTTTTTATACCTGGTAATTGGGACTTATTTAATTTTACCTGATTATAACCTGTCTGAGAATATTTTTGATTCAATCAATCATGCTATGACAGGTCAGTCTACTGGTGGATTCAGTACATTGGATGACAGTATTGCAGGTTATAATTCCAAATCAATGGAAATGTTATACTTACTACCGATGGTTTTGGGGGCATTATCATTACCCTTTTATTTTAAAATTTTTTATGACAAAGAATTCTATCAATTTTGGAGAAATTTACAAACTCGCTCTATTATAATAGCTTGTGTTATTGGAGGTTTTGTTCTTTCAGTAATGATACTTAAGTCAGGAGTAATATCAGAGCCGTATCGTGTAGGTGTGTTTCAATTTATAAGTGCTTTAACAACTACTGGATGGCAAACATCCGATGTTCATTTATGGGATGCTGCGTCTGTTATTTTTATAATTATGGGTGCAATGATTGTTGGTGGGGCTGCCGGGGCAACCGTTGGTGGTATAAAAATAATTAGGGTATTGCTAATCTTTAAAGGGCTGCTATGGCACATCAACAGTTTCTTTTCATCAGATAATACAATAAAAGTCGTAAAGTTCAATGACAAGCGTTTATTGCCTGACGAGATGAATAAGGAACTGGCATCGACAGCAACTTTTTCATTTATTTATATCCTGCTTGTTCTTATATCATCATTCGTTACATACTATTTTATGGTGCCAGGATATTCAATAACGGATGCACTATTTGAATCGGCATCCGCACAAGGAACAGTTGGTTTGTCATGCGGGATTACTAATCCAGAAATGTCTCCAGTTCTTGAAATTACCTATATTATTCAAATGTGGGCCGGCAGACTAGAAATTATTCCTATCCTTATTCTATTTAGGGCCATTTTTTTAGGAACAAAACCTAAGGTGGTGTAACTTATTCTCTTAGAGAATGCCGTTTTAAATGTATCTTTGTTAAAATCAAATCAATACAAGGTAATGAAAATCAAAACTAAGCTGAATCTCGGTATTGGATTGCTATTTAGCTTGATTATTCTATTAGCACTGTTCAGTATAAACCAAATTAATCTATTGTCCTCTGCTTCCGAAAACATCATTAAGGATAACAAAGAAACCATAGGTTACACAACGAATATGTTAAGAGCTCTATCTGAAATTGATAAAGACAATGAAGCTTTGAATACTTTTGAGACATATCTTCAAAAACAACAATTGAATATTACTGAATTAAGAGAAAATGAGCTGACTGAAAAACTTGCTGATAACTTTTACCTGATTAAAAATAATCCTGACGATGAAGTTACGGTGATCAACTTGAAATCAATTCTTTATGAAATAATGACTATCAACCTTAAAGCAATTGAATTTAAAAATGAATTTGCAAAAAAGACAGCTAATAAGTCGATAATCTTAATCAGTACAATGAGCTTTATTTGCTTCATTATTGCCCTCATCCTTTTTATTAGGCTACCCGGGAACATTTCAACTCCCATTAAAGAATTGATGAACAGCATAAAGCTTATAGCAGCAAATGATTACTCTCAAAGGGTATACTTTGAAGGGCATACTGAGCTGGGAGAATTGGCTGTGTCGTTTAACACAATGGCAAATAAACTTGAAGAGTATAATAACAGTAGCATTGCAAAACTACTCACCGAAAAAAAAATCACAGAAACTATTATTAATAAGATACACTATCCAATCATAGGCTTTGATAGGAAAATGAATGTTAATTTGGTAAATGAAGAGTTTTTGAATGTTTCAGGTTTAACGAATTTTGAATTAATAGGGGCTAACATTCTTGAACTTGCATCTGGAAATGATTTTGTAAGTCAAATAATTATTGAAGGTTTAGGCAATAAATCAGTACCACATGAAAGCAAAGCTGACACAAGGATACATTTAGAAATTCATGGTAAGGATATATACTTTGAGAAAGAGATTCAAGAAATAACACTATGCGAAAATAGCAAAGAAAATGAGCATGTTACTGGCTATGTAGTAATTCTAAAGAATGTAACTAAATATATGGAACTCGATTTAGCTAAAACTAATTTTATTGCCACAGTATCACATGAACTGAAAAC
>JAFGVA010000222.1 GCA_016938235.1 Bacteroidales bacterium
TAGTCGCAACAAATATTCCAAATGCGAAACAGATAATCTTTGTCATTATTCAATGGTTAATTTTGCAGTACCTCTATGTTTGGTAACTATAATTTAAAAACCAGAGATTTCAATATACTCAATGATAAAAAAGGGGTGTTTACCAGTAAGCTTAAATCAGACAAAGGTAAACTTGACTCCCCTGAATTTCTAAGTATTTTTCATCCTAAAAATCTTGAAAGTATTAAACTTCACCACGAGCAGCTTTTAGAGCTAAATGATTTCTCTAATGTAATAGAATCTGAAGCCAGGTTAAGAATTAATGGCGATGAGTACGGGGTATTTCAATTTTTTGAAACAGTTTTTAGTGTGGATTCAGATAAACACCCGCTTGAGATGCTCGGTATTGTGTTTGATATCACCGAAAAGAAAAAAGTTGAAAATGAATTAAATAAATATCAGAATCATCTTGAATTCCTTGTTCAGGAAAGAACTGAGGAACTGGCAACCGCAAACGAAGAACTAACTGCAATAAATGAAGAATTATACGATAAAAATACTGAATTAACAGCCTTGATTTCATTAAATGCACATCAGGGAAGAAAAATTGAGAAGCTAAATAATGAATTAATGTCGAAAAACGAAACGCTTAAACTTACAAATATTGATCTGGTTGATAAAAAACGAACCCTGGAAGAAACGCTTAACAAGCTTAGAGAAATGCAAAAACAGCTTGTACACCAGGAAAAAATGAGCTCCCTGGGTATATTAATTGCAGGTATCGCTCATGAAATTAACAATCCGGTTAATTATATTAATAGTGGAATCTCAGGCATAAAAACTCCTGTTAATAATATACAAGCAGCGTATAAAGATTTGAATAAATATATAGTCTCCTTAAAAAATGATTCCTCAAAAGAAATTTTAAGTGATATTCAAAAAAAATATAATGTAGATAAGAATCTTTCTAACCTGACTCTGGTAATAAAGAATATAGAAATTGGTATAAAACGTATTATTGAGATTATTAACAGCCTTAGAAATTATGCTGCAAAACCGGAAGATATATACCAGGCGGCAGATGTACATGAAATAATAGAATCGGTTCTCATAATTTTAAAGCATGAATACAAGAACAAAGTTATTATTGAAAGGCAATTTAACGAAGTTCCTCTCATATATTGTAATGCAGGCCAAATTAACCAGGTGCTCATGAATCTGATTCTTAATGGCATACAATCAATTAAAGAAAAAGGTAAAATTACTATATCCACAAGCTATTCTAAAAAAGAAAATGCAGTTATCGTTACTGTAAAAGATACAGGTTGTGGAATACCGGAAAATACTTTATCAAAAATCTTTGATCCGTTCTTTACAACAAAAGACGTTGGAAAAGGTACCGGACTGGGACTATCCATCAGTTATCATATTATTCAGAATCATAAAGGTAAAATTGAAGTAAACTCTACTTTAAATAAAGGCACTGAATTTAAAATTGAACTTCCGGTATTTGATTCTAATTAAATTATTACTAAATTTAATATACAAGTACTTATAATCACACTTTTATCAAGTTTTCATACGCATTTTTACTTTCATTTAAGTAATAAATTCTAACAAAGTACCGCAAAAAATTTTTCATGTTGTGGATGCTTTATATTTAAAAATATAACTAATCAGGAGGTTTTATTATGAAGATTAATAATTTGAAAATTGGCGTGCGGCTTGCCGTTTTTTTTACGGTTATTGCAATTATTACTGAAATAGGTTTTGTTCTTGTAATATTCCAGAATAATAAAATTAAAGACGAAGTTGATAAAATATACAACATACACCTTTTGAGTATAGAATACCTGATTGAATCTGACAGAGATGCCTATCAGTCAAGTTTAGCATTAAACAACCTATTAAGAGCGAGTACTGTAAGCAATAGCGAATTGTTAAACACAAACATTAACGAAGTAAAAGACAACTATGATCAGGCACTTCAAAGATATAGTAAGTTCGAAGAATTATCTGAATTAGATGACCTGGCTGAGAACAGCGAGTTGAGTAAAGCATTTCACCAAAATCATGAAAAACTTTCCAATATTCAAAATAATATCATTGATTTGGTAAAACAAAACAATTTCATCGAAGCTGAAACTATGTATACCAACGAATTTGAGATAGTATTTCAGAAGATGAGAAGTAGCATAGATGGCTATACCGGAAAAAGCCTAAAAAATGCAAGCATGGCCTATGAAGACAGTATGCGTCTGGGAAAACAAGTAACCTTCGACATAATAATAGACTCGGTTGTTATCTTAATTCTGATTATCATTGGTTCTATTCTTGTAACCAGAAGTATTACTTTACCCCTTTCGAGAGCAGTAAATATTCTGACCGCAATAACTGACGGAGATCTAACCCATCAAATAAAAACTGATGATTTAAACAGAAAAGATGAACCCGGAATTTTGTTTAAGGGCATGCACAGTATGATTTCAAAACTAAATGATGTAATATCCATAACAAAATCAAACTCAGAAAACATTGCTACCGCAAGCGAACAGCTAAGCAGTACGGCACAGCAATTATCACAGGGCGCCAGCGAACAAGCCAGCTCAATTGAGGAAGTTTCATCTACAATGGAAGAAATTTCAGCAAACATTCAACAAAATACCGAGAATTCGCAACAGACCGACAAGACTGCTACCGAAGCCAATGATGGTATAAAGATAGTAGCCGAAAGAGCTCAAAATGCTGTATTAGCAAACAAAGAAATCGCTTCAAAAATTACAATTATTAATGATATCGCATTCCAGACAAATATACTTGCCCTTAATGCTGCGGTAGAAGCTGCTCGTGCAGGTGAGCATGGTAGAGGGTTTGCAGTTGTAGCTGCCGAAGTAAGAAAATTAGCAGAAAGAAGCAAATTAGCTGCCGACGAGATTGTAAACCTTGCTCAAACAAGTCTGGATTTAGCCCAGGGAGCTGGCGATGTTATGATGCAAACAATTCCTAAAATCGAAAATACTTCACAATTAATTAAGGAGATCACTGCTGCCAGCCTTGAGCAAAATAATGGAGCAAGCCAGGTAAATAGTGCTTTGCAACAATTAAACAATGTTACACAACAAAATGCTGCATCGTCAGAAGAGCTTGCAACGAGTGCCGAAGAACTTTCAAGCCAGGCTGGTACTTTACTTGAAGTAATTTCGTTTTTTAAAATAGATTCAAACAACAATTCTAAAGATTTATTGAAAAAAAAATACCAAAGGGAGAACACTTTTAAAGAATCCGGAGGAGTTCCCAAAAAAAATAAGCCAAAACTTACCGAAAAAGATAGGGATGAATTTGAAAGTTTTTAAAATGAGATACTAATTCAAAATTCACAATTTATCTTATTACTGAGCTCAGTTTTTTGTTTTGTGCAGGAAAACCCCTTTTTTAGACTACCGTCTGATTTTCAACAAAAAAGGCCGCCCAATACATTTTGGACAGCCTCTTTTTTTTCTATCAGGAAAAATAATTATTAGCTCAGTTTCGCCAGTGCATTTTTCATGCGTTTCATGGCTTCAACAATATTATCGTCAGATGTGGCAAAAGAAATACGAATACAATCAGGCTCGCCAAAGGCATCTCCCGAAACAGTACCTATATGTCCTTCTTCTAATAAATAAAGGCATAAATCGTCGGAGTTGTTTATAACCTTACCATTGAATGATTTACCGTAAAAATGCGTCATTCTAGGGAAAACATAGAATGCACCCTCTGGTACCTGTACTTCAACATTTGGAATTTCGCGAATAAGGTCAATTATTAAATCTTTACGACGGGTAAATGCAGCAAGCATATCTTTTACGCATGCCTGATCGGCATTAAGTGCTGTTGTTGCACAAACCTGCATCATAGTTGTTGGTCCGGTTAACAACTGGCCCTGTAATTTTATAATAGCTTTTGACAACCACAGCGGAGCTCCAAGGTAACCAATACGATATCCGGTCATGGCATAGGCTTTTGAAACGCCGTTAATAATAATACAGCGTTCCTTAACAGAATCAAACTGTGCTATGGATTCATGCTTTCCGGTGAAATTAATATGCTCATAAATCTCATCAGAAATAATAAAAACATGCGGGTGTTTCTCCAACACCTTTACAATAGCTGCAAGTTCTGCTTTTGAATATACACTGCCCGATGGGTTAGAAGGAGAACAAAGCAAAATAGCCTTGGTTTTTGGTGTAATTACTTCTTCAATTTGATCGGGAGTTACTTTGAAATTGTTTTCGTATGTTCCCCTGATAATAATATTTTTGCCTTCGCAAAGCGTAACCAGTTCGGTGTAGGTTACCCAGTAAGGTGATGGTACAATAACTTCATCATCTTTATTTATAAGGGCAAGCATGGCATTGGCAAGCGAGTTTTTTGCACCCGCCGAAACTACAATCTGTTCGGGAGTAAAGTCTAAATTATTTTCTCTCTTAAATTTTGCGGAAACAGCCTTTCGAAGTTCAGCGATACCAGCTGCAGGTGGATAAAAAGAATTGTTTTCGTCGATAGCCTTCTTTGCAGATTCTTTAATATGGTCAGGAGTGAAAAAATCGGGTTCTCCAACAGTCAGGTTAATAACATCTATACCTTTCTCTTTTAGTTCCCGAGAAGCCTGATTCATGGCCATGGTGGCCGAAGGTGCAAGTGCTGCAACACGGGCTGATACTTGTTCCATAATTTCCGTTTTATTTTTAAGTTAATATTTACTAATCAAAGGACAAAAATAGAGCATTTATTGAATGTGAACAATAGGGAATTGTATATATAAGATTTTTGTGACATAAGACCAGATTTATTTACTTTTCAGTTAATTGTTTTATTGATACTAAGTTCTCAAATTATCTATATAGAATCATTTTAAATTACCCCCCCCTTATGTATGAATATTCAAAATATTTTTATAGTATTGCAATGAGAGTGATTGCCATTTAAACTAAACGAACAATTGAAGAATGCATATA
>JAFGVA010000223.1 GCA_016938235.1 Bacteroidales bacterium
ACAAGCACAAAAACCCCCCTCACCCAAAAAGTGGTTTTTTTGCGTTCAGGCGGGCAGCCAGGCAAGGATTTGCGGTATGTCAGTTTAGCTCCCAGTGAGAAATTTATTAAATGTTTGCCATTCTGCTTGTTACTCTAAATTACAGAATGCCAATTATATAAACAGACAAAGTTACAAAAACCATGTCTCATCCTATAACATGTTCGTCCTTATTTGTACGGCATTCGTACAAAATTGTTCCAAAATATAGAGCATAAAAAATTATATAAATATTAATGGCACAAATAGTTATCAACGCTTCTGCAAAAAAGTATTTGCCGGTTTTAAAAAAGGATGTTTTAAGGCTCAAAAGTAACAGTTTGTTAGGGGAAAAGTTTATGAATTGGGAAGTGAAGGGTGAAGAGTGAAGGGTGAAAAGTGAAAAGTGAAGGGTGAAGGGTGAAGAGGGAATTGAGAATTGTGAATTGAGAATTGTGAATTGAGAACCGGGCAAAGCGAGCTCAAGGACTGTAAAGAGTTAATTGTGAATTGAGAATGTTGATTTGTGAGTCGTCCGATAACATTCCCATTCAGGGGTCAGTGGTTGCACGTATTATAAAGTTGTTTTCAACGTCATCCCTTCGCATGAAGGGATCGGGTCTTTGGGGTACAATGATCGGATTAACTCCGTTGAGCCCTTCGGGGTTCCTGTCTTCACAGGTATGACGGTTTAATATTTTAACGCACTAATACTGAGCCGAAAGACTTCTCGGCCCTAACCCCGAACTCAATCTACTTACTAATAAAGAAAAATGTTCCATTCTTGTCTTCAAGGCCTGCAATTCGGCCAAATTGGGGTTTTTGGGCGGTGTGTTTGTACATAACAATAGAAATACGCTCGGCAATGGCATCAATGGGTATGCAGTCGGCCGGGTTGTTTGCCAGGGTGTTGGCAAAGGTGCTGGCAAATAATGAGTTGTCCATGGCCGCTTCGGTATTTGACGAGGTAAGCACCAGGGCCGATTTTTGGTTTATCAGGTTCAAATTATCGCAACTTGCCAGGCTGTTGTCGCCTCGCATGGCCACGGTAAAGCTTTCGCCGGCTTCGCAGGCATCGCTAACAACCAGAATATGGGTAAGCGACGAATAGCTGTACAACGAAGCTTTTAAAGCATTGATATTATAAAAGCTGTATTCGTCGTTTAGTCTTCCGTCAACCGGAATCCAGTACCCGGTATTCTGCATGTTTTTTCCGTGTCCGGCATACCAAATCATAAGCGAGTTTACATGGTTCGCCAGGATTAAATCGCGTAAATCAAGAGCAAAGAAACGCTCCATTTCTCTTTTCGACATGTTCTTCTTTACAAGTACTTTACTGATTTTGTACCTGTCAAGCGCCTGCACCAGGCTTTTCACATCATTCTCAGGATTTTTAAGGTTTGGAAACTGGTTATAATCTGAATTTTCGATAACAACCACCCAGGTTTTACCCATGGGATTATTTTCGTTAAGCATTTTCCCGTCACGGGCAAATTCATAAATACTGCTGGCAGTATTACCGAATTTATCGGTGGCCGTAACCGTAATATTCCGGCGGTTACGAATATCAATTGTACCTGTAAACCTGGGGTTGTAATCACCCGGGGCAAAGCTGGCATTTACTTCGTCAATCTGAATTTTGGTAATGTTGCTTTTATCCTCAACCCGGCCTTCGATGTACAAAGAATTATCGCCACTCTCAAGCCTTATAATGTGATTTGCTTCTGCAACCGGAGAAATTAAACTTATTATGGGGCTTTGAGTTTCTATTTTGCTTACAGGGTACGAAACACTGGATATATTTTCATAAATATCAGAAGCAGAAAAAGTTAAATAATCTGTTTCGCTTGCAGGCAATTCAACTTCGAAGCTGTAGGTTCCGGGGCTTTCCTGTTTTACTTCAATGCTCAGGTTGTTTATTTTGAAGTCCGATAAGAGGCTCTCTTCCTGCAGGGTGCCTTCAATACGTATAATATCCTCTTCTTCTTTCACCTGCAATTCCTGATTCTCGTTTAGTACGGGCAGAATAACAGTTATTTCCGGCTTATTGCTTTCTCTGCCAATCTCAAATATTTTTGTTTCAGCAAAACTTATTTCTCCTGCCGGGCCGTTTTGGTCTGAAAGAAGTTTTCTATAGGCCGAAAAGTCCTGAATGGCGCTTTTTTTATTGTTGAGCTTTTCGTAAGCAAGTCCACGGCTTTTGAAGGCAGAACTTACGGTGTCATTTATTTTCAATAGCAGGCTATAGTCGTCAACAGCATTGGCATACAGGGCATAATCAAAATTGTAATCGGCCCGGTATTTATACAATTCCCAGTTGTCTTTATCTATCGAAATAGCCTTGGTGATATCGGCAATGGCCTGCTCATATTCTTTTTGGCCGTGAAGAGCCATACTTCGGAGCTTAAGAGCTTGCACATTCATAGGGTCAATTAACAAGATAACCATGCTGCAATTATCAATGGCATAATCGTATTTTTTTTGTTCAAGCTGAATAGCTGCCAGTTCAAGAAACGATAGGGCAATTTTATTATCTCTGATAATAGATTTTTCAAGTTCCTTTATGGCCAGATCGGTTTGTCCCAGTCGATGGGCCGATGCTCCACTGTAATACCAGGCAATGCCCATATCTTTGGCTTTAACAGCTTCCTGTGCGCGTTCGTAAGCCTGTTGGTATTGTCCGCTTTCAAACAGAAGTTTGGTTTTAAAAAGCAGGAAATCGAAACTTTTAGGTTTAATGCTTAAGCCCGACTCAATACAGGCATCGGCATCGCCGGTTTGCGAAAGATTATAAAACAGGGTGGCAGCTTTATAATAGTTTTCTTCAGGCAGGTAATTCAGAGCGGCAGACTTTTGATACAATACAGCGGCTTCCAGCGAATCATTTTTTAACAAAGAAACGGAAGCTTTTAACATATAGGCTTCGCCATCTGCAGCGTCGAGTTTTATAGCCTGGTCAAACTCTTCGTATGCAGCTTCAATCATACCGTTTCCTAAAAATTGCTGGCCGGCTTTAATATGCTGTTTTGCACTTTGGGCGGAAACAACCAGGGGAAACAGGATTGCCAATACCGATGTTAGTAAAAAAATCCTCACCACTTAATTGAAAAACAGAAGGTTAATAATGCTAATGGCAAAACTACAAAAACTCTGCCAAAAGCAATTGTTAATTACTTTAAAAATTAATTACTGTTTAGAAGGGATGATTAAAGAGGTATAAGAACAGTCACTTTCTTGTAATAAGTACGGAATTATTTGCAAATTGTTGCGTTGAAGCAAATTATAAACGTCATCCCTGCGCAGGCAGGGATCGGGTTTTTGGGGTATGGTATGACGGAAAGCAAGAATGGCAGTTCTGACCCAGAATTACAGTGCGAGTGAAAACACAAAAAAAATGGGAGCGCCGAAGCACTCCCATTAATCTTAATCCTAACAATTAAAAAAAAATATCACTACCAACCCTCATGTTGAGTAATTTTTCCACTACTTGTGGTTATTTCTCTCTGAGGAATAGGCATAAAATCGTTCTTTGGAGATTCCCAAACAATCGGAAAACCTAACGGAGTTTCTGTATTATTCAGAAGATCACGGGCAATGTTCCAACGAACCATATCGAAGTATCTTCTGCCTTCAAAAGCAAGTTCCATCCTTCTTTCAGCAATAAGCTGTGCAAGGGTTACAGTACCGGTTAAATCGGCAGGAACGGTTCCGTTACCACAATTTCTGGCGCGGCTTCTGACCATATTAATATATTCAAGAGCCTTTGCATTGTTGCCCAGCATTATTGCAGCTTCGCTGGCCATCAATAAGACATCAGCATAACGTAGCAATTTGATATTAGCAGGAGATTTTTGCCATCCGTGTCCACCAGCATTTGCAAATTGTTCAGCTGACAATTCATATTTCTTCATGTAATATCCTGTTCCTGAATTGTCGAAATTGGTTGGATGGTTAACACCACCCGAAATTTGTATAGAGTCGCCGGGCATATTAACATTAGCATGCAATCTTGCATCATCGGCATCGTACTCATCAACCAGGCTTTGAGTTGGCCAGCCTAGTCCCCAGTAACCGGTTGTACCCTGAGTTCCGTCAGGATTTGAATAATACCTGGCCGAAGTCCATTGTACCAAAGAACCTGCGCGGGTTAAAGTATAGTCTAAGCCATCGTTTATATATTGAATCTCAAAGATAGACTCAGCGCAGTTTTCACCTTCTATAGTGAACATATACTGGTAGCCATTGGTTTCAGGGCCACGCCATGTGCTATAGGTTTCTCCTTCGGAGCCTACAAGACTGTATTCGCCTGAATTTCGAATATCTTCGCACACGTCTAATGCTTCCTGCCAGCGTGCTGTCATACCTTCGAAGCGTGCGTCACCAGGGAAATTGGTTGCATAAGACGATTCGAAGATTAACATACGTGCAAGCAGGGCTTTAGCAGCACCTTTGGTTGCTCTGCCAATATTTTGCGAAGAAAGAGCACTTTTTTCGGGTAGAACGGCCATAGCTTCTTTTAAATCCTGTTCAACAAGAAGATAAATATCTTTAATAGGAGCTACGTCAAGGTCATATTCACTTGGCAGTAAAATGTGGTCAGCCAGGGGTACCTGTCCAAAAATATTTGTAAGGTACATGTAATTAAGAGCCCTAAGGAACTTAAGTTCTGCCAGTCTTATATTAATAATTTCCGGGTCAGCATTTGGGTCGGTTTCCAGAATATTAGGAATTTTTTCGAGGCCTGTATTACAGAAATGTACGCCTCTGAACATAACTCCGTAACAGTCTCCAAGAGCTCCACTGGTTGGCAGAAAGGTAAACCTGTTAAAATCCTCGGTACCAGGCACCTCATTTTCAAAATCTCCGCCAGCCTCGGCATCATTAGAGGTAACATCGCCCATAACAAAATTTATGTCTCTGTCCCAGGCAGTACGTGTACTTAATGTAGAGTATGCAGCAGCAACAGCAAGTTCAGCATGGTTCATGGTAAGATAGAAAGATGCACTGTTCTCAGCAGCAACCGGGTCAAAATCGAGAAAACTATCACTGCAGCTTTGGATAAGTAATCCAGCCAGAGCGAATAAACATATTTTATAAATTTTAGCAATCATTTTTTTCAAATTAAATGGTTCAAAAATAGTTGAATTAAAAATTCAGGTTAGCACCAAAAAGAAGCATTTTGGTAACCGGATAAAATGCAGCATCGATTCCCATTGAGGCGGGACTGAAATTCACATCGGCAACTTCGGGGTTGATTCCGGTATATGAAGTGAAAGTAAACAGGTTTCTACCGCCTACATATAATCGAAGGCGCTCAATATTAGCAATGCTGGTAACTTTATCAGGAATAGTATATCCCAAGGTGATATTTCTAACTCTCAAATAAGAAGCATCTTCAATGTAAAAATCGCTGGCCTCCGCATAATTTGCAACATTGTTTCGTGGAACTGTGGTGTTTCTGTTTTCAGCAACAACCACTACTTCCTGACCTGTAGCGCGATCTATTTTTTTAATATCATTAACAACATAGCGGTTAGCAAAATCGGTACAATGGTTGGTGTTTTCCTGGTAATAGTATAAATATTGTTTAGAACCATTAAATAATTTATTGCCAATAGTACCGTTAAACTGTGCCGAGAAATCGAACCCTTTATATTCCAGGTTCAGAGAGAATCCGTAAATAATTTTAGGCAGCGGGCTTCCAAGGCTTGTTTTATCGTCATCTGTCAGCACCATGTTATCTCCATTTAAATCAACATAGCGAACATCGCCGGGTTGTGCTTTGGGCTGTGCATATATTGTTTCGCCATTTTCATCAATATAAAAAGGCTGATTTATAACAGTATAGTTGCCGCCACGATCTACAACATACTCTCCATTTGCATCGGTTAAGCAATCTTCAAGGGTAAAGATACCATCGGTTTCATAACCGAAAAATTCAGACACAGAACCACCTACTCTTGTCAGAGTAATGGGGGCAACAGAGTGAACGCCTCCTCTTAATAAAGAGTCGGTGGCCAGTTTTAGCACTTCATTTTTAAGCGTTGACAAGTTAGCATCGAAATTGTACTTTAAATCGCCAATCTGGTTTTTATAGCCCAGGGTAAACTCAAGCCCGGAGTTTTTAATACTTCCGATATTTACCTCCGGCGAAGTGTTATCAATATCAAAGGCAGCACCTAAAGAATAAGAACCGGCAACATACGGCACTTCCCTGAACATAAGCATGTCTTCATTCACCTTGCTGTAGTATTCTATTGTCATGCTCAGTTTGTTTTGCATGAATGAAACATCAGCACCAATGTTTGTCATGTGAATTGTTTCCCAGTGAATTTCGGAGTTTGGTATTTGAACAGGAGCTGCACCCGAAGTTGAAACCATGTTGTCAAACGGATAGGCGAAAGTTTGAGGGAACCTTACAATACTTAAATATGGAGTATTTGAACGTGCATAGGTACCTACTTCACCGTATCCGAAACGGAGTTTACCAAAGCTCAACAGGTTCTGGTTCTGCATGAAACTTTCGTTGGTGAATTTCCAACCGAAAGAGAATGATGGGAATACCCCAAATCTATAATCAGGGCCAAAAGAACTCCGACCGCTTCGTCTCACATTGGCAGTAAACAGGTAGGTTCCTTTATATGAATAGTTAATTCTTCCCAGGATAGCCAGAGCCCTGTTTTCCGATGCACCTCCTTCAATTATCTGACTTATCAGGGTGTCGTTTACCGATTGCGAAAAATACCTGAGGTATTCAGGTGTGTTTGGTGCCAACTGGCGTTCTCCGCTGTAGTTGTAATCCCAGTTTCTTGAAGCTTCGGTACCTGCTAAAATAGAAATTTCATGATCCGAAAAATTTAAATTATAATTTAGCAGTTGCTGCACATTATAATTAAGATCACGACCAATACCAATCGAAGATCTTACTTCGTCAATGCCTCTGTTGTCAAAAACATTGTTATAGTATACGTCTTCAAATTCTTTATTATCCCAGAATCCCATTCCGCCAGCAAATCGGCTGGTGAATGACAAGCCTTTGAATAAATCGATTGTAACGGCAGTGTTCAGGTTGAAATTATTTCTTCTAGCAACGCGATCCACCATGTCGAGGCCTGCAATCGGAGAGGTTCCGCCAAATTCAGAATTACCCCAGATAGTGTCATTCATGTTTTCGTATCCGTCAACATATTCGGGAACATTGGGCTGCATTGTTAAACCATTTCTGATGGGTCCATCGTAATAAGCATTCCACACACTAAGCGGGAAACCAAAACGTTTGGAGTTAGTATAATCAAGTTTGTTATCAACTGTAATCCGCTTGGTTAATTTATGTTCAGTGTTTAATCTGAAGGTAAATCTTTCATAATCGCTGTTTCTGATAATACCGGTTTGATTATTATAACTTGCACTTAACAGAAAAGATGAATTTTCATTACCTCCGGCAGTCGAGAAGTCGTAATTCTGAGTGATTCCTGTACCAAATAAAATATCCTGCCAGTCATAGTTCGGAAAAGTATCGGGTCTTGAAGTGATGGCAGTGTCGCTGTTAGTTGCTTCTTCTACTGTAGAAAGCCATTGCTCTGAATTCATCAGATCAAGTCTGCTTACGGGCGATTCAAAACCATAGTAAAAGTTTAAGCTGGTTTTAATTTTTCCGCTGGAGCCATTCTTTGTAGTGACAATTATAACACCGTTTCCACCGGAATCACCATAAATGGCAGCAGACGATGCATCTTTTAGTATCTCTATAGATTCGATATCGTTTGGCGAAATACCGTCAAGACTTCCGGGAACCCCGTCAACAATAATTAAAGGTTGAATACCATTAATAGAACTGATACCACGAATCTGAATTACTGCAGATGATCCGGGTACACCGGATTGGGGAATAACATTTACTCCGGCAGCTAAACCCTGAAGTGCCTGATCTACACCGGCAACAGGTATTTCGTTTAATTTTTCGCTACTTACCGATGCAATAGAACCGGTTACATCACTTTTTTTCTGTACTCCATAACCGGTAACAATTACTTCATCGAGACCGATGATATCTTCTGAAAGAACGATATCAATTTTTGTCTGGTCACCAACGGTTATCTCTTCGGTAAGATAACCAACAAAGCTAAATACAAGAACATCGGTCGAAAGAGCAGTGATGGAATACTCGCCATCAAGATTAGTTGTTGTTCCTTCTGAAGTTCCTTGAACATAAATAGAAACGCCAGGTAAGCCACTTCCACTTGTACCATCGGTGACAATACCTGTAATAGTTTTAGGTTCCTGCTGTGGACTGTCTGCAGCCTTCAGCAAACCTTGGTTTGTTCCCATTAATGGGAAAACCATCAAACACATAACCAATACCAGGCTATGTAGTGTTTTTGATTGTTTAAAATTGGTTAGCATTTTTCTCATAGGTGTTAAGAGTTATTTATAAATTATTAGAAGCATGATTGATATAACAATACCAATCATAATTAATAGTTCAATCCAAAAAAGACGTCGTAGTTTTTTTTCCTTATTCAAGATAATGCGCAATGGGTTAATATTTTCAATATCAAAAATAAAACTAATAAGGCAAACAAATGATTCTGGCTGTTGCAGATTTATGCTCTATTGTTTCAATTGCTGCCATTCTAATATTATTTATAGTCAAATGTACAATAAGCTATCAAATTAGCCTTATTGAGCAGGAGTTGTTTTGTATCATAATCATGCTCATATGTTTCAGGATATTTTTACAGATTTTCAGATTTAGCAGACAGATATAGGCAGCGACCTTGTTTAAAGGTTAAACTTAGTTGCGAATAAAGGGATGGTTAATATTCAAATATCTACCGGCGGTATATTAATAATTAATCGCTTAAAACTGTATGATTCAAGTTTTAAACTTGAATCAGTTACTGTTAAAACTTGAATCTGTTAATGTGAAACAAAAAAAAAGGGAGAACAATGTCTCCCCCCTCATATTCTTTTTTTTGTAGCCCCAACAAGACTCGAACTTGTATCTACAGTTTAGGAAACTGCTATTCTATCCCTTGAACTATGGGGCCATTTTTTATTGGCGTGTGCAAAGATAAATCCTTTTCTCAGAATGACAAAATATCAAATACCTAAGCCTGTTTTAATGTGCATAACTACTTTTCGGCATCTTGTGTTAAATAGTTATTTTTGAGTTTTCATAACCGAAAATGACGATAGATATTGCTTTTATTTTAGTATTTGCCTGGGCTTCGTACCGCGGGTTCAGCAAAGGTTTTTTGTTGCAAGTTGCTACTTTGGCAGCATTGTTCCTTGGCATTTACGGCACAATTTATTTCTCCAGTTTCACTTCAGAATTTCTCATCGATAAATTTGAATTAGCGGGTAAATATTTACCAATCATCTCGTTTACTGTTACATTTCTAATCATTGTTTTCATGGTGCATTTGGTAGCCCGGTTAATTGAAAAAGTACTCGAAGCGGTTGCTTTAGGTTTTGCAAACAGAATTGCCGGTGCTGTATTTAGCATCTTTAAATACGCTATGATTATAAGTGTAATTCTAGTTGTTTTAAATACAATTCAAACTCAAAAACCTTTTCTGCCTGTCGATAAACTTAACGAATCGAAACTTTACAAGCCACTTTCGAAACTGGCGCCTTCGATTTTTCCCTATCTGAAGTTCGAAAGTACCCGTGAGATTATTGATAAAGCGAGGAAAGAAATACCGGTTTAAGTTTAGCTGAGATTTTAAATTACAATAACAGATTGCTAAGTCATTAAAATGCTATTCTTTGGGCTTTTTATCTTGATGTTATATCTCAAATGTTATCTTTGCAAAAATTTTTTTAGCAATTAATACCGAATCTTGTGAATTTCATTGAGGATTTGAAATGGAGAGGCATGATACACGATATTATGCCGGGTACCGAGGAGCAACTGAAAAAAGAAATGACTACAGCTTATGTGGGCTTTGATCCCACATCCGATTCGTTGCATGTTGGAAGTTTCGCGCAAATTATGCTGCTGAAACGGTTTCAAATGGCAGGGCATAAACCGCTTGCTCTTGTTGGCGGTGCAACCGGAATGATAGGAGATCCTTCCGGAAAATCGCAGGAGAGAAACCTGCTGAATGAAGAAACTCTGCAAAAAAATCTGAACGGTATCAAGGCACAGTTATCAAAATTTCTTGATTTTGAATCGGACTCCCCCAACAAAGCCGAATTGGTAAATAATTACGATTGGATGAAGGATTTTTCTTTTCTTGAATTCATTCGTGATATTGGGAAACATATTACCGTTAATTACATGATGTCGAAAGACAGTGTAAAAAAACGCCTGGGTGAAGAATCAAAACAGGGGATGTCTTTCACTGAGTTTACCTATCAGCTTGTGCAGGGCTATGATTTTCTTTTCCTGAATCAGAACAGGATGTGTAAACTACAAATGGGAGGTTCTGACCAGTGGGGAAATATTGTTACCGGCACTGAACTTATCAGAAGAAAAACCGGAGGTGAAGCTTTTGCATTAACTATTCCCCTGGTTACTAAAGCTGACGGAGGTAAGTTTGGAAAAACAGAAACCGGAAATGTATGGCTTGACCCTGACAAAACAAGTCCTTATGCTTTTTACCAGTTCTGGTTAAATACATCGGATGATGATGCTGCCAAATACATTAAAATATTTACCTTGCTTAGTCACGATGATATTGATTCGCTGATTGAAGAGCACAATAAGGAACCGCACCTCAGAGTTCTACAAAAGAAACTTGCCGAAGAACTTACAATAATGGTGCATAGCAGAGAAGAAATGGAAAATGCCCTTGAAGCTTCGCAAATATTATTCGGCAAAGGTACTACCGAAAGTCTTACAAAGCTTGACGAGCGTACTTTTTTATCGATTTTCGAAGGAGTACCTATATTTGAGGTCGAAAGCAGCAAATTAACACAAGGTATCGGAGTGCTTGATTTACTTGCTGAAGAAACAGAAGTATTCCCGTCGAAAGGAGAGCTTAGAAGAATGATAAAGGGAGGCGGGTTGAGTATAAATAAACAGAAAGTTGAATCTGAGGAGCTAACTCTTACCAACAGCGAGCTACTGAATAATAAGTATTTATTGATACAAAAAGGCAAAAAGAACTATTACCTGATTACAGTTAAATAACTAACCTTATGGGAAAATCACCTAAGAAAAACAAAGTTTATGATGCATTTGATTTAATTGCATTTGCATGGGATAAAAAAGGTATCCTGATTGGTGTCACTACGCTTGGAGCCATAGCTTCAATTATTATTTCACTCCTGATGCCCGAAAAGTTCAAATCAACAGTTGTGTTGTTTCCGGCAGCATCGGTTTCTATTTCAAAGAGCCTTGTAGAAACTTCATCCATATCTATGGATAGCAGGGATATTTTATCTTTTGGCAGGGAAGAAGATGCTGAAAGGATGTTACAGATTCTTAATTCAAACAAAATAAAAGAACATATTGTAAGTAAATTTAGCTTATTTACGCATTACGAAATTGATATGGATCCTAAAAACTTCCCCTATACCAAACTCGACAACAAATATAAATCGAACATAAAATACCGGCGTACCGAATACCAGTCGATTGAAATTTCGGTCTTGGATGAAGATCCACAATATGCAGCCAATATGGCCAATGAAATTGCTTCATACATCGACTCAACAATACATGGTATGCAAAAGGACAGGGCATTAGAAGCCTATAAAATTGTAAAAAGGGAATATGAGCTAAGTCAGTTACAAATTGATGAATTTAGCGACTCTATCCAAAAAATCAGGAGCCTGGGAATTATCGATTATGAATCGCAGGCAGCTGCTTTAAACGAGGCATACGCTTCAGCACTTTCGAAAGGCGATAATAATGCAGCAAATTCTATAAAAAGCAGAATGAATATCCTGGCTCGCTATGGTGGAGTTTATGTAGAATTATCGAAGAAACTGGAATCGGAAATTGAGCGACTGGGGATGCTAAAAGACAAATATGCGGCTGCAAAAATTAATGTTGAACAAACAGTGCCACAGATATTTATTGTTGACAGTGCTCAGGTATCGGAGCAAAAATCAGAGCCTGTTCGTTCTGTAATTGTAATGATTAGCACGCTTTCCAGTTTTGCTTTTACCCTGCTGTTATTATTGATTATCGACAACGTAAAAGCCAGAAGTAATTCAAAAAAGAATTAGTAAAAAGTGCTGGAACTCATCAGGCAATATAGAGCAAACCTGGGTGTTGTATTACTTGTTTTGGCATACATAGTGTCGAACATGATATTTACATTCAAAGGAATATATTTTCTAAATGTATTGCCTGTTGTTGTATTCATTGTATACCTGGCATTTGTAAGGCTCGACATTCTTTATTTTATAATTATTGCATCTACGCCATTATCTATTCCGCTGATCGAGTTTTACCGTTCTTCACCCATCGATTTTTATATACCCACAGAACCTTTGTTGTTCGGGGTTATGATAATTGTGATTTTTAAGCTGGCTAAAAAGAATTTTATAGATCGCCGTATTATCAGTCACCCGGTTTCGCTGGCAATTTTGTTCAATTTATTATGGTTGCTGTTTACGTCCATAACAAGTACAATGCCGCTGGTATCATTTAAATTTTTATTAGCACGTATTTGGTTTCTAACTACATTTTATTTGGTGGCCATCTATATTTTCAGAGATCCGAGAAATATACCCAAACTTGTGTGGGCCTATACCATACCCTTACTTGTAGTAATAGCGTATGCAATAAATCGTCATTTGGCATGGGGCCTGTTTGACAAGCAGGCTGCGCATACTGTTATGAATCCTTTTTACAGGGATCACACGTCGTATGGAGCCATACTGGCCATGGTACTATTTGCTTATGCCGGAGTTAACTTAAAAAAGGGTCAGAGTTTTTTAAGAAAAACAGCTATATGGTCAGTATTTACAATTCTTTTTATCGCTCTTATTTTGTCTTATACACGGGCAGCCTGGATTAGCGTTATTTGTGGCCTCATGATTATCGGGTTTACAATGGCAAAAATAAAGTTTAAGTACCTGGCAATTGCGGGAATTGTAATACTGGGAGTTCTTTTTAACAACAGATACTCGATTGTACATAAACTGGAAAAGAACAAGCAGGATTCTTCAACAAATATAGCAGAGCATTTTCAGTCGGTTACCAATATTGCCACTGATGAATCGAATCTTGAGCGTTTAAACCGGTGGGCAGCAGCAATAAGAATGTTTAAAGAAAGACCTGTATTCGGCTTCGGCCCAGGCACATACATGTTTAACTATGCTCCCTATCAGCTATCGTACCAAAAAACCAACATAAGCACTAACTTTGGTGACCTTGGAAATGCCCATAGCGAATACATTGGCCCCCTGGCCGAAGCCGGAATTTTGGGCAGCTTGTCTTTTATTCTGATAGCCGTGGTAAGTATTTATATTGGATATAAAGTTTACAACAGGATAAAGGAACGTCAGTTACGTATTGTTTTATTAACATCGATGGTAGCACTTATTACCTACCTGATACATGGTTTTCTGAATAACTTTCTTGATACAGACAAGGCATCTTCGTTGTTCTGGGGGTTTATTGCAATTATTGTATCGTTAGATATTTATTACAAACCCGGTAAGAAAAGAAACCTTCTCCAGAGTCAGGAGGATCAAAATAAGAAAGAAACAGTTAAGTAATAATAAAAGGCGAAGCCGGATTAAACAACTCTTTACAAACTTTATTAATTGTTTTTCTGGTAGCAACGAACCCAGTCAATTTCCATAGAGTCAGGTAACCCGAGGTTTGTTTCTTTATAAAGGCCTGCACTTAAATTCAGATACATTTCTTCCGATGGTACCTTACCCTTAATGGTTTTTACATCCAACCCGTTAATTCGCCAGACAATTGTATTTTCGTCCCATTCCAAGCTGAAAACATGGAAATCTGCAGAATATCTGCTACGGCTGATGCTTTTCTTAATTTTCACATTATCGTCATAGCGTATACCGAAATTGCATTTATTTGTTGCTTCTACAACATTAATATGTGGGGTGTTTTGTTCACCAACCATCCAGAAAGCATTAATAAGGTTACTGTTTTTAGCGAATTTTATTTTTGCTTCAAAGTACCCGTATTTCTGTCGGAAACTTTTGCCGCTATTAATAATACCTGAGGAATAATTATATTCTCGCGGAATAAAGCCGTGTTCCATAGTCCAGGCTTTACCCATATTTTTTTCCGATTTTGTTACTATTTTTAATACAGTTCCGTTAAGCTCCAGATTTTTCCCTTCTGAGATAAAATGTTTTTCATTTTCCAAAGAGTATGTATCACCAATAGTTTCTTCGCCCCAATAATACTTTGTCAGCCATTTTTTGCTATCTACCGAACCTTTATCAAAATCATCCTCGAAGGTAACCGACCAGTTTTGAATCCAGTCAAATTTCTTGTGGCCCCTGGTTTTAAAGTACCAAACAATTTTTTCCGATTTCTTAAGTTTTTCAAATTCTGCTAACTGCTTATAAACCTCAGACTGCTGCCAACGCGTTACGGGTTTTAGTTCAAGATACTTTTTCTTTTCAAGAAATTCTTCGGTTTTAATGTATTCCGAAAGGGCTTCAAACTTCAGGAGTTTATCGGAGTTACTAATATTGTTGTAGTTGGCCAGTTCTTTTGATTTTCCGAATTTAAAATAGTGTTTAATATCGGCATCTTTTTGTAATGCTTCAAAATCTTTTAACTTTTTAAATTCGGCTGTACTTTCGAACTTTGCCTTTTCAATTTTGTTTTTTTCACTCTTAAATTCTTCCGATAGAATATACGTTTCAAGTTCTGTATATACCGACAATTCTTTAGAACCCTCAAGCTTTTGGTAGTGTGTATATATAGCGGAATTTTTAAGTTTATTATAAGCCTTTATATTTTTAGATTTAGCAAGTGTGGTATATTCTAAAAGCTGTTTACCTTCATCGGACTCCTGGAATTCAGCTTTTTTCATTGAAGATTTTTTCTTTGCAAATTCAGCAGAAGAGGTGATTTTTTTAAGTTCTTCGTAACGTTTTATTGTATCGCTGTTATCTAATTCTTTAAATGCCGGGAATAACTTATCAGAAGTAAATTTTAAATAAGCTTTAAATTGTTGCGAATTTTTTAGTTTCTGGTATTCAAAAAGTTTTTTGCCTGGTTCAGATTGCTCAAATCTTTTCTTTCCAGGGGTCTTATAGTAAAGTTTTACCTTATTATATTCGTCGGACTGTAAGTATTGCTCAAGCGACTTATAATTCTCAGGTTTATCGGATGCTTTTGTTTCGTTATAGCTTTTTAAAGCTGCAGATGATAAGGTTTTATAATAGAGTTTGAGTGAAGAATCTTTCTTTAATTGCTTGTATTCCTGTTCTTTTTTATATTCTTCCGAATCCTTGTATTTCAAGGACAACAATTCGTTTTTTTGTTTTGTAAACTCTTCAGAATTTACATACTTTTCCAGTTCCCTGTATCTGGTAAGCTCATCAGAAGATTCAAAATCTCCAAGCGCTTTATATTCATCTTCGAGTTCTTTACGTTTTTGCTCGTACACACTGGTTTTAGGGAAAAGCCCAAGTAATGTTTTAAGTCCGGCCATTTAAGCGTTAGTTTTTGCTATATTAAAATAACTCAAAATCGTGTTATTGATTGTGTGAATTTGCATTTATTCAGCTAAAGATAAAAAAAAAATCCATGTCTGGTGTCATATTTAGCGTATAACAAAATCGTTTACGAATGAACAAAGAATAAGTTACTTATAGCTTTAATTTACATAGAATATAAAGTTGATAAAATCTCTGTTTCAAAAATCAAGAAATCCTGTTTTTTTTTGAACAGATAGCAAAAAGCCTGTAACCGCAATTGTAAATTGGGGGGGGTATTATTGCCGGAATTAAGTTTTAAGTGCTTCTGCACCTCCCACAATTTCCAGTATTTCATTAGTTATTGCTGCTTGTCGGGCTTTATTATATTCCAACTGAAGTTCTTTAATTAATTCAGAAGCATTATCTGTTGCCTTATGCATAGCAGTCATTCTGGCCCCCTGTTCTGAAGCGTTTGAATCCAGAACAGCTTTATACAGTTTAATTTTAAGTGACTTTGGAATTAACCAGCCAACTATAGATTCTTTTGAAGGTTCGAGTATATAATCAAAGTGCACCTCAGCATAAGCTTTCTGCTCCGGTAATTCAAAAGGAAGATATTGATCGGCAATAACCTCCTGATTGGCAGCATTTTTAAACTGGTTGTAATAGATTTTTATCAGATCAAATTTACCATTGAGGTATTTATTATTTAGATCAAGCGCAATATTCTTTATTTCTGAGTATTGAATATCTTCTAACAGGTCGTGGTAATCGTAAGTTGATTTATACCCTTTCGATTTTAAAAGTTCGGCACCTTTTTTACCGACACAAAAAATTTCAATGCCTCCTTTTTTTGCTAATTCAGCATACTCTTCCTGAATATCAGCAATCACATTTTTCACAACATTTGAATTAAATGCCCCACATAATCCCTTATTAGAGGTAATTACTATAAACAAAGCTTTATTAACTTCTCTTTTGTTCAGGTAAAGATTAACTTCGTGGCTGTCCACATTTTTAGCAACATCATCAAGCAGCATCTCCAGTTTAGACGCATAGGGGCGAAGTTGAATTATAGCATCCTGGGCTTTACGAAGCTTTGCGGCAGATACCATTTTCATAGCACTGGTTATTTGCCTTGTAGATTTAACCGAAGTAATACGTGTTCTTATTTCTTTAAGATTTGCCATAAAGAATTAGTTAAAACGTTCTGAAACTTCCGATGCAACAGCCTTTAGGGTATCCTCGATTTGCGAATCAAACTTTCCTTCTTTTAGTGCTTCTAATACATTTTTGTGTTTCAAATCAAGGTAATCGAGAAATTCTTTTTCAAATTCACCTATTTTTTCAATCGGAACACTTGTAAGCAGTCCACGGGTACCACAGAAAATAATTGCAATTTGTTTTTCAACGGTAAGAGGAGAGTATTGCGGTTGTTTCAGGATTTCAACATTCTTTGAACCTTTGTCCAAAACAGCAAGTGTTGTAGAATCAAGGTCAGAACCAAACTTGGCAAAAGCTTCAAGTTCGCGGTATTGTGCCTGGTCAAGTTTTAATGTACCGGCAATTTTTTTCATCGATTTAATCTGAGCATTACCTCCAACACGCGATACCGAAATACCTACATTTATGGCAGGGCGAATACCGGCATTGAATAAGTTGGACTCCAGGAAAATTTGTCCGTCGGTAATTGAGATTACGTTTGTTGGTATGTATGCTGAAACATCACCCGCCTGTGTTTCAATAATTGGCAGGGCAGTTAAGGAGCCACCTCCTTTTACCAAAGGCTTAAGGGCATCGGGCAGGTCGTTCATGGTTGCTGCTATTTCGTCGTTATTAATAACTTTTGCAGCTCTTTCGAGTAAGCGTGAGTGCAGGTAGAAAACATCGCCCGGATAAGCTTCTCTTCCCGGGGGCCGACGTAAAAGCAAGGATACTTCGCGATATGAAACGGCCTGTTTCGAAAGGTCGTCGTAAACAATAAGTGCGGAGCGTCCGGTGTCACGGAAAAATTCTCCGATACAAACGCCGGCAAAAGGTGCATAAAACTGAAGAGCAGCCGGGTCAGAAGCATTGGCGGCCACAATTACGGTATAGCTCATGGCTCCATTTGCTTCAAGGGTACGTGCAATGTTGGCTACTGTAGATCCTTTTTGTCCGATGGCAACATATATACAATATACAGGCTCACCTTTATCGTAAAATTCTTTTTGGTTTATAATGGTATCGATAGCAATAGCGGTTTTACCGGTTTGCCTGTCGCCAATAATAAGTTCACGCTGGCCGCGTCCAATGGGTATCATTGCATCAATGGCCTTAATACCAGTCTGTAAAGGCTCTTTTACAGGCTGGCGATATATAACTCCCGGAGCTTTACGCTCAAAAGGCAATTCATAGGTCTTTCCCAAAACAGCTCCCTTACCGTCAATAGGTTCTCCGATGGTATTAACAATACGGCCAAGTAAGCCCTCGCCAACCTGAATCGAAGCAATTTTCTCGGTACGCTTTACAGTATCTCCTTCTTTAACTTTTTCTGATGAACCCAGCAAAACAGCTCCAACATTGTCTTCTTCGAGGTTGAGAACAATACCTTTAACACCGGAATCGAATTCGATCATTTCGTTTGCTCTCACATTAGTTAAGCCATGAATACGGGCAATACCATCACCCACCTGTAATACAGTTCCAACCTCTTCCAGTTCTACATCGGTACTAATACCTTTAAGCTGTTGTCTTAGTATTTTCGATACTTCTGAAGGTTTTAATGTTGACATATTGGTTTTCTTTAATACGAATTATTCAGTTCTGTTTTTATCTTTTTAAGTTTGCTTGAAATACTGGCATCAATCTGCCGATCATCAATTTTAAGCTTGAAACCTCCAATCAGTGAAGGATCAATCTGCTTGTTCAATTCAAGCTCAAGCTTAAATTTCTTCTTAATAAAACTTTTAATTTCTTCATGAAAATCTTCATGAATCGGGAAAGCTGTAATAATGGATCCTTCTGTAATTCCTTTATCTTTTTTATAGTATTGCAGAAAGCTTAAGCAGATTGAATAGAGGTATAGTTCCCTTTTGTTCTTAAAGAGCAGCTTTAAAAACGAAAGGCTTAAATCATGCACTTTACCGTTGAAAATTTCATCAATAATTTTAATTTTCTGACTCTCTTTCAAAATCGGGCTGTTCAGGAAACTTTTAAATTCAGGTGATTCATTTATTGTTTCTATCAACGAAAGAATATCTTTTCTGACAGATTCTGAAGCTTTATCTTCTTCAGCTGTCTGATAAAGTGCCTTTGCATATCTTGAAGTTATTATACCTTCGTTCATAAATAATAGCGGGCTAATTAATTTTAATTTCGTGCAAATACTTATTTATTAAGTCTTTTTGCTGTGTATCCTGCTCAAGTTTTTCCTGCAACAATTTCTCGGCAATAAGCACAGAAAATTCTGCTATTTGTTCTTTTATTTCTCTGATGGCAGCAGTTTTTTCATTCTTTATGCTTTCACGTGCACTTGCAATGAGCTTGTCGGCTTCTTCAACAGCTTTATTTTTAGCCTCGCCTATTATTTCTTCCTTAAGGTCTCTTGCTTCCTTAATAATCTTGTCGCGTTCAAGCCTGGCTTCAGCTAATATATTTTCATTATCAGCCTGAAGTCTTGCCATATCTTCCCTGGCACGATCAGCTGATTTCAAGGCCTCGCCTATCGATTCATCTCTGGTTTTTAATGCATTTAGAATAGGCTTCCATGCAAACTTTTTTAATACCAGAAATACCACCAGAAAGGCGATCGTCATCCATATTATCGTACCCGTATGTGGAGTTAAAAGTTCCATATTTTTTTTGTTTAAAAGAGGGAAAATCAGCCAACCGCTGATTTTCCCTCTTATGTTTTACTTAAGTGCCGCAAGTAAGCAAACGATTACTGCAAAAAGAGCAACACCTTCAATAAGTGCTGCAGCAACAATCATATTTGAACGTACATCACCGGCAGCTTCTGGTTGACGGGCAATAGCTTCCATGGCGTTTCCACCAATTTTACCAATACCCAAACCTGCACCGATTGCAGCAACACCAGCTCCAATAGCAGCTACACCTGCACCAAGTGTTGATGGGTTGGCAGCAGCTTCTGCAGCTTGTTGAATAAGTCCTAATAACATAATTTTATTTTTTAGTTATTATTAATGATGTTCTTCAACAGCCATTCCGAAATAAATAGCTGATAAGAACGTGAATACATAAGCTTGAATAAAAGCAACAAGTAGCTCCAGAAAGGTCATAAAAATTATAAAACCTACAGAAACTATCGAGATACCATATCCTTGTATTTTACCCATTTCGCCAAATAAGAAAACCAGAGATAGAAAGCCCAGGGCAATAATATGCCCGGCTGTTATGTTGGCAAAAAGTCGTACCATTAAAACAAACGGCTTTGTTAATACGCCTAAAAATTCAACAAATGGCATTAAGGGTATTGGAACTTTTAACCACCAGGGCACTCCTGGAGTGTTGAAAATATGTTTCCAATATGTTTTATTTCCACTAATTGTTGTAATAAAGAATGTAAACAGAGCAAGAACAAGTGTAACAGATATATTACCCGTAAGATTTGCACCTCCTGGGAAAAACGGAACAAGTCCGAGCATGTTGTTTATCCAGATGAAGAAGAATACAGTAAGGAGAAAGGGAAGAAATTTTTCATACTTCTTTATTCCTATTGAGGGTATTGCAATTTCATCGCGAACAAAAATAATCATGGGTTCAACCCACGACTGAAGGCCACTGGGCGCTTTTATAGGTTTTTTTTGATATGCTTTTCCAACAGAAATAAAAATCCATAGAATAAGGATGATTCCAATAAAAAGAGAAGCAATATTTTTTGTAAAAGAAATATCAAAAGGGATCACTTTTGTTCCGTCTGAAAGTGTTTCAATAATCTTACCTTTTACTTCTTTATGGTTTACAGTTTCTCCTTCAGCTGCTATATGAAAGTTACGAAATGAAGCATGGCCATGATGGAATTTTGATGACATAAAAACATTTAAGCCAGACTCTGAACTATAAAGAATGATGGGTAAAGGTATGCTTACACTTTTTTTGCCTATATCAATAATATGCCAGTCATAAGCATCGCTGATATGATCAAACATAAACTTCCCGGGTTCAAAAGCTTCATGTGTATTGTGTTCTTCAGTTTGATGCTCTGAGTTATCTGTATAATGGTCAGTTTGTTGTTCGGTATGGTCTTGATGATTCTGCTTCGGTTCTTCTGAAGCATTTATTGGTTTAAGAATGTATAACAGTATAACAAAAACGGGGATTATCCGAAAAGCTTTACCTTCTGTCATTTGAATATTTTTGTCATTTTATACTAAAGTTATAAAAAACTGTTTAGAATTTTACTTCTTATTTGATATAGTTTTTAAAAATTTCAATATTTCAGAAAGCAAAACAAGGGTATTGGCTACATAGATGAGGAATAAGTACAGGATAAATATTAATCTTGGCTGTGTTTCTTTTGTGAGAACCAGGTATATCATTGCCAGAATGATATAGGAGAAAAACTTAATTCCTAAAAGAGCGGAGATCATTGTGCTGAAATTTCTGGCAATACGTGTTGAAGTGCAGGCTGTAAAGGCTAAAATATTAATAAGAAAAGCACTTAAAGGCACCATAAACAAGTACCAGGCATTAGGAAGAACAATATTTTTTGTAAGGATATAGGATGAAAAAACGCCAAGAGCCAGAATGATTATTGATTTTGTGAGGATGTTTTTTGTTGCCTTCATTTGCTTTCAGGTTTTTTAAATTCTTTTCGAAGTGCAAAATAGATGGCAAGTACAACTCCTAAAACAGATAATATTGCAGTTAATAAAGGTTTTGTGCCGAATAAATTATCGAGCTTAATACCCAAAAATACTCCCCCAAGCATTAAAAAAAGCATTTCAAATGCAAGTCCGGAATATTGTGCAACAAAATTGAGTTTACTTTTTATCTGTTCCGGCGATTTCTTTATCTGCTTCGGTTTTCGGGGCTGTTGAACCATTCATATTGCAGTTTCCGGTAAATTTAGCACCTGGCTCAATGGCAAGTCTTTTGGCCATAAGATCACCTTCGACCAGCGATGTACTTTTCAGCGTAAGAAGTTCCTGGGCAACTACACGTCCTTCAATCTTTCCCTCAATATCAGAGTTTTTACAATAAACTTCTCCTTTCACCTGACCGGTAGGTCCAATTATGAGTTTCCCGCTTGTCTTAAGATTACCAACAAGGTTTCCATCGAAACGTATATCGTTCGATGATTCGATATTTCCTTTAATAACTGTTCCTGCAACAATCATGTTTACAGAATTACTGGTTTCCGGTTCGTATGTTTTAGCCATGAGTCTACTTTTTTTAATAATTAGTTAGTAAGTTTTGGTAAAGATAATATTTTGTGAAATTAATATTTTACAAAGATATCAACGAAAAAAAACCCGGAAAATTTTCCGGGTTCGAATATTATTAGGCTGGGTCGTAAGCCCATTTCAGAAATACACTCCCAAAAGTGAACCCTGCTCCAAAGGCGGTTAAGATAAGATTATCGCCTTTTTTGAGTTTTTTCTCAAAATCCCAGAAGCACAAAGGAATGGTTGCTGAGGTAGTATTACCGTATCTTTCGATATTGACCAGTACTTGTTCAGGATTAATACCCATTCGTCGGCCAACTGCTTCAATAATTCTTTTATTTGCCTGGTGTGGAACTAAATATGCTAAATCGTTTGGCCCAATATTATTACGTTCCATAATTTCTACCGACAAATCCGACATTTTTGAAACTGCAGCTTTAAAAACCACCTGGCCTTCCTGGTAAACAAAATGTTCCAGGTTATCCACTGTTTCATGCGACGAAGGTCTCAATGAACCCCCGGCTTTTATATGCAGATTGGCAGCACCTGCTCCGTCAGAACCAAGTATCCTGTCCATAACACCAACTTCTTCTTCGGTGGGCTCAATTAATACAGCGCCGGCTCCATCTCCGAAAAGAGGGCAGGTTGTACGATCGGCGTAATTTGTAATCGACGACATCATATCGGCACCAACAAGAATGGCTTTTTTATAGGCGCCGCTTTCGATCATTCTTGAAACAATTTCAAGTCCATAAATGAAACCCGAACATGCTGCGCTGATATCGTAATTAAAGGCATTTTTTAATCCGAGCTTGTGTGTAATTATATTTGATGTTGCCGGAAATGGCATATCAGAAGTAATTGTCGGGCAAACCAACAGATCAATAGCTGAAGGATCAGTATTTGTTTTCTCCAGAAGTTCGGTTATAGCTCTTACAGCTAAATCGGAAGTAGCTTTACCTTTTTCCTTTAGAATTCTTCTCTCTTTAATGCCGATGCGCTGCATAATCCATTCATCGGATGTATCAACCATCTGACTAAGTTCGTCGTTATCTAACCTGTAATCCGGCACATAGCCCCCAACACCGGTAATGGCGGCTCTTATTTTACTCATTATTCGAATGCTTGTTTGATTTTCTCTGATAGATTCGATTTAACAACATCGGTTGTATGCAGGATCATGTTTTTTATAGCTACATCATTGGATATACCATGAGCAATAATAGCCGGAGCATTAATGCCTAGTACCGGGGTTCCGCCATACCTGGTAAAATCCCATTTATCAAAGAAAGGATCCTTAATATTTCTTTTACGGATAAGCTTATAGAAAGCTTCGGCTTCTTTTAAAATAGTGTTGCCTACAAATCCATCACAAACAATAACATCAACATCGTTACTAAAGAGATCGGTTCCCTCAACATTTCCAACAAAATTGAAATCTTTTGTTCCCTTCATTGCCTGGAATGCTGCTTTTGTTTGCAGGTTCCCTTTTTCTTCTTCCGAACCAATATTAAACAAAGCTACGCGCGGGTTTTCTATATTATATACCCATTCGGCATAGAGCGAACCCAAAATGCCATATTGATAGAGCACATCTGGTTTACAATCGGGATTAATTCCTGCATCAAGAACCAAGGTTGGCTTATCAGAGTCTTTTGGGATAGGAGCAGCGATACACGGACGAATTATACCCGGAATTGATTTCACGATATGCATAGCACCTACAAGCATAGCACCTGTATTACCTGCACTTCCAAAACCTTCAATTTTACCTGCCTGTAAATACTTAAATCCCAACACAATACTGGCATTGGGTTTTTCTTTAAAAGCTTTGGCAGGGTACTCGTCCATTCCAATGCTTTCGGTTGTGTGTATAATCTCGAATACGGAAGGATCGAAATTCTGTTCAGCACAAACCTCTTCAATTTTAGCCTGATCGCCAAAAAGGACAAGTGTTGCTTTGTCCTTAAGATCATAATAAGCTAAAATTGCTCCCTGGATGGTAGCTTCCGGAGCGTAATCGCCGCCAAGAATGTCAACACCTATTCTCATACCTTATTATTAAAGGATTCGAATACTAAAGCGCTGATTCTTTTTCGATAGCTAATTTTCCTTTGTAGTGTCCACACTCAGGACAAACGCGGTGGTACAGAATTGTTGCTCCGCAATTTTGACAAGATGCCAAAGTAGGAGCTTCGGCTTTGTAATGGGTCCTTCTTTTGTCTCTTCTGGTTTTAGAAATTTTTCTCTTCGGATGTGCCATTTTTATTCGTTTTTATTTCCTTCGTCTAATAAGTCTTTTAATTTAGACCACCTGGGATCTATATTATTGTCTTCTATACTGTCTTTGATTGAATGCGACTGAATTATATTTATCATTTTTTCATCACAACCGATATTTCCAAACTCATCATCAGGATGAAATTTTTGAAGAGGAATACTTAATCCGATACAATCATAAAAGTATTGATTCAAATCGAGCATATCTTCACTAGGATGCAGGTAAATCATTTCATTATCTGGTTCTTCAGCCTCCTCTTTAAATTTAACAAACAGTTTTCCCGAGTAATTAAGGTTATAATCAAAATTTTCGAGACATCTGTCGCACTGAATTTTTATAACTCCGCTAATAGTTGTGCGGAGTTCAAGAAAACTCGATTTTTTAGTTAAAATCACCTGTGCTGACAAGTTACCATCTGTTACTTCTAAAGCACTATTCAATTCAAAGAACTCTTTTTCGAACGTAAAATCAAAATAATGAGACTCTTCTTTAAGACCTTTGAAAGGGATAATATACTGGTATTCAACTTTCAAATTACGTCCGTTTTAAGTCGTGCAAAAGTAGAAATATTATTGAAAATAAAAAAGAAAAAAAAAGATTTGAATAAATTATCGCGCCAATAGCACCTTACGACTTATTTTTTAAGCTCTTCAAAGTGTTTTTCGATGGTCTCAATTAAGGTGTCAATGAAGTAATCGTCTTTAACAACGTATTTTTGAGCGCCATACTTCATAAACTCCGAGATTGTGTCCTCACTTTTTTCGCGACTTAAAATTATAACAGGGGTATCTTTCCCGGCTTCCCTGATTTGTTTCAGGGTATCAAGACCCGAAAGTGAATTATCTTCATGTCCGCCCATATAGTAGTCCAGCACAATAAGGTTTGGATCGAGGTTGATATTTTTAATACAATCTTCGCCCGACATAAATGATTTAACCTGGAAGCCTTCTCTGCAATTAAAGGTATACTCCATTAAATTGAGCATCATTTTGTCATCATCAACAAAAAAAACAAGCTTCTCCATTTAAGAATTTTCAGATAAAGATAAGGGCGATTATTTTGTATTGGTTGCAAATATAAAACCTTAGTTCTTTTATACAAAGATTTTTTTCTACAGAATTCGAGGAAATAAATTCAGCAGGTAAGACGAATATGTTTGCAGATATATAATCGTTAGTATAAATTCTTTTTAGTTTTTTTATTCGTGGAAAATCAATAACTTTATTGTTAAGTGATACATTTGTGCAATTATTAAACGATAAATTAAGATGGCAGAAATCACTGGAGTAGTTACCCAGGTTATCGGACCTGTGGTAGACATCAGTTTTGAAAAAAGTGGTTCGGAACTACCAAAGATTCATGAAGCTTTAAAAATATCGAAAAGTAAAACAGAGGCCCTGACTGTTGAATGTCAGCAGCATATTGGCGAACATACCATCAGAACTATTGCGATGGATTCGACAGACGGCCTTCAGAGGGGCATGGTTGCAACTTCAACAGGAAGTGCAATAAAAGTTCCAATTGGAGATCAAATAAGGGGAAGGCTGTTAAATGTTACCGGAGATGCTATTGATGGGCTCGATCCCATTGATAAAACCGGAGGATACAGCATTCATGCAGAGCCTCCTAAGTTTGAAAACCTGTCAACCGAAACAGAAGTTCTCTTTACAGGTATCAAAGTAATAGACTTGCTGGAGCCCTATTCCAAAGGTGGTAAAATTGGCCTGTTTGGTGGTGCCGGAGTTGGAAAGACCGTTATCATAATGGAACTTATTAACAATATTGCCAAACGTTATTCGGGACTGTCGGTATTTGCCGGAGTGGGTGAACGCACCCGCGAAGGGAATGACCTGCTTAGAGAAATGATTGAGTCGGGTGTAATAAAATACGGTAAGGAGTTTGAAAAAAGCATGGAGGCTGGAAGCTGGGATCTTTCAAAAGTAGATAAAAAACTACTGTCGGAGTCACAGGCCACCCTGGTATTCGGTCAGATGAATGAGCCGCCCGGAGCACGTGCCAATGTTGCACTTACCGGTCTGTCGGTTGCTGAATCATTCAGAGATGCAGACGAAAAAGGAGGTAAAGGACGTGACATCTTATTTTTTGTTGACAATATTTTCCGTTTTACACAGGCAGGCTCTGAGGTTTCTGCTTTGTTAGGCCGTATGCCCTCTGCGGTTGGATATCAGCCTACATTAGCTACCGAAATGGGCATGATGCAGGAAAGGATAACATCAACAACCGGAGGATCAATTACTTCGGTACAGGCCATTTATGTTCCTGCTGATGACCTTACCGACCCTGCACCGGCAACAACATTCTCCCACCTCGATGCTACAACCGTATTAAGTCGGAAGATTGCTTCATTAGGAATTTATCCGGCTGTGGATCCACTAGATTCAACTTCGAGAATTTTATCGCCAGAAGTGGTAGGTAAAGCACATTACGATACAGCCCAGAGGGTAAAAGAAATTCTTCAGCGTTATAACGAGCTGCAGGATATTATTGCGATTCTGGGTATGGATGAATTATCGGAACAGGACAAACTTGTGGTTCACCGGGCACGCCGTGTGCAGAGGTTCTTATCGCAACCTTTCCATGTGGCTGAGCAGTTTACCGGTATGGCAGGAGTGCTGGTACCAATTGAAGATACAATAAAAGGATTTAACATGATAATTGACGGTGAAGTTGATAAATATCCCGAAGCTGCTTTTCATCTTGTAGGTACTATTGACGATGCCATTGCGAAAGGTGAACGTTTGATGGCAGAAGCAAACAAATAAAACTCATAATTGTGAAACTTGAAATACTTACACCTGATAAAAGCTTATTTAAAGGCGAGGTTAAATCGGTTTATGTTCCCGGGGAAAAAGGAGCTTTTATGATTTTGAATAATCATGCCCCGATAATTTCAACCTTATTAAAAGGAACAATTAATGTGTTAACCAAAGATTTCAAGGAAGAGCACTTCGAGATAAACAGTGGAGTGATCGATGTTAAATCTAATGAGATAGTAATTCTTGCCGATATGTAATTTTCAAAAATTAGTATGAAGGCTTTTTTCATCTTTTCTTTCTTTTTGCTTAGCCTTGTCTCTTTTTCTCAGGAGAAAGTTAGTTTTTATGCAGAAGACAGCCTGAAAATCACGGCTGATTTATACCTGTTGGAAAATCGTAAACCCTTTATTGTTTTATTGCATCAGGCAGGTTCAGGCAGGGGAGAATACAACGAGATTGCCCCAAAACTAAATAAACTGGGATACAATTGCCTGGCTGTAGATTTACGTTCGGGACAAAAATCTAACTCGAAACAGAATGAAACTGCCGAAAGGGCCAAAGAAGGCAAATACCCGAATAAATACCTCGACGCTGTTCGGGATATTGATGCTTCAATAAACTATGTTCGAAAATTTAATAAGTTGCCTGTGGTACTTTTTGGCAGCAGCTATTCGGCTTCACTCGCTCTTCTTCAGGCGGCTAAGTCTGACGAAATAAGTGCTGTTATAGCTTTTAGTCCGGGCGAATATTTTCAGCCGGAACTTGAAGTGAGAGAGGAAATTTCTTCTTTAAATAAACCTTTGTTTATTGCCTCAACAAAAAGAGAATACAACTATGTTAAAGAACTAGTTGCCGACACAAATTCGGAAATAAGTTTTTTTAAACCTTCCGAAGGTGACGGAGTTCATGGTGCAAGTGCATTATGGGAAAAAAGTAACGCGAGTGAGGAATGCTGGTTGAATTTATCGTTTTTCTTCAGGAAGTTGAAAGAAATATAGATTAAACTAAATAAGCTACTTTTACCAAAACAGAATTATGAATCGAGCATAATAAAATAAATTCAAGTGAAAATAGAAGTATCAAACGGAGAGATTATTGACAAGCTTACCATTATAGAGATTAAGCTTGAACGCATTGAGAATAAGGATAAGATACAAAATCTGAAAAAAGAACACAATGTTTTAAACCAGGCTGCAGAGCAAATTATTTCAAAAGACGATGAACTTTACAAAGCACTATATGAAATAAACTGCAAACTCTGGGATATTGAAGATACAATAAGAGATCTGGAGCGAAATAAAGATTTTGGACAGCATTTTATTGAGACTGCGCGTGCTGTATATTTCAGCAACGATAAACGTTCTGAAATAAAACGACAAATAAACATTAAAACAGGGAGCAACCTGGTTGAAGAAAAATCGTACGAAAAATATTAATTCTGAACAGAAGCATCTTCTGGTTTTCAGGTTCTCTGCTATGGGCGATGTTGTTTTAACATTACCTGTGGTTCGTGGTGTTTTAAACTCTAACCCAAACATAAAAATCACAATTGTAACAAGGGATTTTTTCGCACCTTTTTTCCGGGGAATTGACAGACTTGACACCTTTCCGGCTGAATTTTCCGGGAAGCACAAAGGGTTAATGGGTTTAATTAACTTATATAGAGAACTTAAGAAACTTGGTAGTTATGATGCAATTGTTGATTTGCATGCAGTAATAAGAACAGAGGTTTTAAAGTTTCTGTTTAGCTTTAATAAACTTAGGGCCTATACCCTTGTTAAGGACAGGCATATAAAGGAAAAGTACCTTCATTTAAAAAATGAACCAAAGCTTAAGCATTCCATAGAAAGATACAGAGACGTTTTTAAAAGATTGGGAATTGACACCAGTATAGCCGAATTGCCTTCTTTCATATTAAAAAAGGAAGTGAAGGATAAAGCTCAGACCTTTCTGGATGAGGAAAACACTTCGGGAAAAACGGTTATTGGAATTGCCCCTTTTGCTAAACACAAACTTAAAATGTGGCCAATTAAGCGAATACGAAATTTTATTGCTGAGTTGGAGAAGAAGGAAAACATACATATCCTGCTATTTGGTGGTGGCCGGCATGAAAAAGAACAATTAAAGTTGCTTGCTGACAGGTATAAGAATTGTTCGATGGTGGATCTTGAACTTGAAAGCGAGCTTGCTCTTATGCCAAAGCTCGATTGTATGATAAGCATGGACTCGGCGAATATGCATATTGCAGCTCTATCGGGTATTCCGGTTTTCTCGGTTTGGGGCGCCACGCATCCCGGTTTGGGTTTCGAGGCCTGGCAGCAGCCAAAAGAAAACACCATTCAAATTACGAAAGAAGAGTTACCCTGCAGGCCTTGTACTATATACGGTAAAGGAATATGCCATCGCGGAGATTTTGCCTGTATGGAACGCATAACACCAGCAATGGTTATCAACAGATTGGTTCAATCGGGAATAATTGAAAGAGAAAAGGCACATTGACAAAACTACTTACCAATATAATATCGATATATCTGGTCTGCAGCATGATTTCCAGACCTGTTCGAAACAAAAAAACCTTCTTTCTCCGTAGCCTGAATGAAATAAAAATCATCAAATGAACTGTTAACAGGCAATCCAAGATTCTCTATTTGGGTAGTTTCAAAGTTAAGTCTGAAAACATCAAGCCCCCCATATCCGGGCTTTCCATCAGACGAAAAATAAAGGAAGTCATCCGTTAAAAAGGGATAGCCTTCGTTAAGAAAACTATTTACAGTTGGCCCCATATTTTGAGGTAAGTCCCATCCGCTTTCTGTTTTAATGGTATAGTAAATATCGAATCCTCCGTAACCACCCAGCATATTCGACGAGAAGTACAAAGTTTTGCCATCTTTTGAAATACATGGATGGGTACAACTAAAATCGATATGATTGAATGGGAGCGCTGCTGGAGAAGTTTTTTCCTGCGAAAGGTTTGCAGTATAAATGAAAAGGTTATTGACATCTCCGGCTCCAATCTTTTTTCTGTTTCTTCCTGAATTTGAATAAGCAACTAAATCAACTGCGCTTGCACTAAAATACAGAATATTGTTTTTTATATCGAAGGAAGGGGAGTTTGTATTCAGCGGAAATTCAATATTAGCTAAATTTCCTAGCAGTTCGTCTTGCCTGCCGCTATAGGCAAAAGTCAGGTTTTGAGTTCTTTGTTCCGATAGATTTAACACAAAAAATAAAATATCGCGGTACAGGGAAATTCCAAAACTACTGTTAGCCGGGAGGTCATTTAAAAGAGTGATAGAAACAGATTTGTCTGTTGTATTGTTACTTAAGGCATATGTGCATTTTTGCAGAAGAATATCTTCCATAAATAGTCCGGCATCTGAAGACTGTAAGAGTTGTTGTGCATCTTTATAGTTGCCCGATTCAATCAGGGCATTTGAATATTCAATTAGCTGTTCGGGTTCCAGAACATAGCCTGAAGAAGCTGTTTTTTTGAAATAATCAACCGCTTTAAATGGTTGGTGCAGACAATAATAACAAGAAGCTATTTTAAGGTTATTTTGTGCTATCTCAATAATGTCTGTCAGATTCACTTCCAGCTGAAGATAAATGGCTAATGCTTCGTTATAACGACCTTTGTCATAATAATTATTAGCCTGGGATATTTTTTTTGACTGAGCCAGGCAGATTACAGGAACAAAAGCAAGTATTAAAAGCAAGCTTCTCAACACAAATCCTTTTTACTAACTGTTTCTAATAATCACACTTTTTAAAATCTGGGCGATTGAATATTCAGTGGTCTCATTATAGCATGAGAGTATTGAACATACAATTCATGACCTGCAAGATAGGCATTATTCAGATTAAAATTGCTATGGTAGCAATAACCGGCTTTCAGGCGTTCGTTTATTTGCAACTGACCAAAATACAATATTTCACGTTTGGTTCTGTAGGAAATGCCCATGCTGAAATATTTGTTGTGAGAATATAGCATATTCAGATCTGCATCAACAGGTGAGTTGACATCAATTTTTACCAGGCTTGAAATCTGAAGGTACTGCTCGTAGTATTTAAAATTATATTTATAACCTCCGTGCAAATAATATATCCAGTTTTGGGGCATAGCATGGTAACTTGCAGTGTACTCCGATTCGTATGCAACAATTTCAGTTGATATCAGACTTGGGATAGCAATACCTACATAATAATCTTTATGCTTTAATTTCATACCGAAACTGAAATCGGGGCTTACAACTGATTTTGAATAGCCAAATTGTTCATCATCGGGATCAAAGGGTTTGATTTTAGTAAAATTACTGCTTATAATCTGAGCACCACCTCCTAATCCAAAACTTAAAGTATGGTATCGCATTAATTTAACACGGTGTGAATAATTGGCCAGTATTCTTTGTTTATTATGCACTCCATATGACTCCTGTGAAATTGACAGTCCGGCTGAATTATTCTGAAAGGGCTGAATAAGTTCAAGCCCCGTTTTTAAGGGAGCTCCATTTATTGATACCCATTGCCGGCGGCCATACAAAAAGGCTGTGAAGTAATCGTAATCGTTAATTGCGGCCGTGTTAATGAGTGGATTAAAGGCCATGTAGTGAGCCAGATCTGGCTGAGTCTGGCAGTATATATTTTGCTTTTGGGGCAACAGGAATACATAAAATAATATCAGCAATCGGAATAGATTCTGAGCTGTTAAGTTTGTATGTTTCCTGTATTGACACATTATTCTCAGTTATTTTCCGGCTTTTATTTCGATATAACCACTTATTACTGATGTTTTTTCGTTCTTGTCTTTAAAAAAGAGATAATAGTAAGTTCCATCGGGCAGTATGGAGCTGTTTGCAATTCCATACCCCGGAACATTTTCTCCACCCCAGCTATTGTCGTATGGTTCAGCTTCGTAAATAACATCGCTCCATTTGTTAAAGACAACAAATCGATTGTTAGGGTATGCCTCCAGACCTCCAATAATTAAGATATCGTTATGTTGATCATTGTTAGGAGATATTCCATTTGGAATAGTTATATCCGACGATGACTCGTATTCAAACAGGGTTAAAAAATGTTTTCCTTCGGTAAGCAAGGCTTTTATGTTGGTATTTTCTTCTGAGAACTCCGAACTGAGCAGTGGAACCCAGCTGTTATCGGTATTATTCCAGATTACTAATTTTTCTATATCCAGGTTATTTTGCTCTGGCTCCAGAAAACTAAACTCAACAACAGCAGGGGCAGATAGCTCGTTAATTACATAATATCTTTCTACACTTGATTTATCCAGAGTATTATTAATCTGATGACCCCGGCGAATTTCAACATTTGATTCATTTGCATCGCTGGTAATTGTAATTCCGATATTGCCCGGATTAGATGAAATTCCTGCGATTAAATCTGCTCTTTCCATTATTTCTCCGGTTCCTGAAGAAAAAATTCTGTTGTCGTCCGATTCATTTAAAATGTGACCATTCATCAACCACAGCTGGTTACTCTTTATATCGAGCAGGCTGTTTTCCAAGTTAATACGCTCATCGATGTAAATCGTTGTTTCTAAAGACCAATTTCCCTTTAGAGTAAGATTTGATAAAAAGTAATTTGTATTACCACCAATTATTTTTTCTTCTTCAACAGTATTAGAAAGAACAAGAGTGCTGCTTTTATTCATTGAAATATTTCCATCAATAATAAGCGATTGATTCTCTAATGACAATACAGTTCCTGAATCTACTGATAGCACACCGGAGTTAACAACAAGCTGTGAATATAAATTGCTTATTGCAAATGCCAGTACAAAATTGGAAATGAGTATTTTAAACTTCATTTTCAAGGGCTTTTAAATTTCCAGGTTTAGTTTTGATTTTGCAGCGACTGAACAATTTTCTCAAGTTCTTCTAAACGTTTTTCCAGTTCTTCCTGCTCAGAAAGTTTAGTATTTAATTGTTCAATGGTTTTTTCCAGTTCCTGGTTTTGCATTTCTAACGAATCAACTTTTGCATTTAATTCCTGTACTGATTTGGTTATTAGGGGGGTAAGCTTGCCGTAATCAACTCCCCAGGGATCAGTAATTGGGTTCTCACCACCAATAGAAACGGCACCTGGAAAAACACTAAATAATTCCTGTGCAGCAAAACCTGTTTCAAGTTTATCAGAATTTATAAAGTTGAAGTCATAAACTTTTATTTCCAATAGTTTTTCTAGGCCATAGGATGTTGGCGTCAGGTTTTCTTTAAGCCTTATATCAGATGTAGTTGTGTAAGCAATAGTGCTACCATTTGGCTCTATTTGTCCTATTTTAGCATTATTTCCATCAAGAAATTGGATATAATCATTAACAATCGTGGGAGAAACTAGAGCGTTCATTCTTAATTGAATTAATCCATCTGGTGCAATAGAAGTGCACTCAATTCTAAAAGGAGAATTAGCAGAACTTATAATATGCAGTGGTCTTGTTGGTAGATTATGTCCAATACCAACATTACCAGTAGCTGAAACAAAAATCCCTTCATCATCACCATCGTTGGAAAGGTAGTGACCAGATAGCTGAATATTTTCCGTTGCAGTATGATCACCCAAATCGTCTCCTGCAGCAGTTATTTCAACAGAACCTCCATTTGTTAAGCTTAAGGTGGTGCCGCTAAGTGATAATTGCTGTGCATCTGTATTATCAAGGTAAGCACTTAAATCAACAGGTGTAGCATCGTTGCTTAGACTGAGAGTATTATCCGTTAAAGTAAGATCCTGATTATCGGTATTATCCAGGTAACCTGACAAGTCAACTGTTGTTCCATCGTTTGTGAGACTTAGCTCATCATTTGTCAGGCTGAGATCCTGGTTGTCGGTATTATCAAGATATGTTCCCAGGAAAACCTTGTTAGCATTAGCAATATAAAGCGTGTCATCCAATAGCAAGAGGGTTTGCGCATCTGTATTATCAAGGTAAGGTGTTAAATCAACATTGTTTCCATCTGAAATAGTCAAACGGTTTGTGGGATTAATACTTAATGTCTGGCTGTCAGTATTATCTAAGTATGCTCCAAGATAAACCCAGTTACCATCAACAATATACAATGTATCGTTTGAAAAAGAAAGCGTCTGATCATCGGTATCGACACCTGACAGGGTGCTTAAATCAACAAAATTACCATCTTCTATGGTAAGAATTGAGCCTGTTAAATCGAGGGTCTGATCATCTGTATTATCAAGATAGCTGCTTAAATCTACAGTAGTTGCATCACCCGAAAGGCTTAGTGTGTTTCCGGTCCGCGATAAATCCTGAATTTCGTTAAGAATACTTGCATCGCCTTCAATGGAACTGATTAATACCTCTTCCCAGTCTGTACCGTTCCACCGCAAAATAGTATTTGCTGTACCAGTGGCATCTTGTAACTTAGAGTATTCAACTGCATTATTATTGATTTGCACGATTCCTGTTTCCGCCAGTGTTATATCTCCCGAAATTGACTGGGCCGACCAGGATGAGCCATCACCAATAAGCAGACTACCCGAAGTTGGGCTTGAAGCTTGTACATCGGTTATGTCATCGATACTGGAATTTGTTTTATCAATAAGCCCCCAGGTGTAATCGCCATATTGGGCAACAATAGATCCTGTTCTTCCAAAAACTGAATTTACATCGTTTGAATTATTTATTTTTTGCCAGGAAGTACCGTTGTGAATTGCCCAATCGCCCGGTTCAAAAGTAATATCTCCGGATCCCAGGTTCTGGGTTCCTGCAGCAGAAACAATATAATATTCTCCGTTTTCGCCTCCGGCATTACTTAAAAAAGGATTATTCTGATTAGCATCCCAGGTACCCATGTATGTTAATCCGCTGGATATTGAAGCCGGTGCCCAATTAGCGCCATTGTATCTTAGAAACTGGTCAACACTTGCACCCATAGGATGTAGTTTTGCCGAAGTGATTTGTGCATCCTGAATTTTTGAAGTAGAAATAGCGTTATCGGCAAGTTTAGCATTGGTAACAGCAGCATCCTCAATTTCTGAGGACTGAATCGCATCATCTCCAAGGTTTACAGTACCGTTTGTATTCAGGTTTTCAAGGTTGGCAGTTCCATTAACTGCCAGATTGCCAGAGAAATCTGCGTTTCCGCTGGTTGTTATCCGCAATCCCTCGTTATCACCATCGGCCGACAGGTAGTAGGTGTTTAAAGCAATGTTCTGACTTGCGCTATGGTTACCTAAATTGTCACTAATTGCTGACAATAAAATATAGCCTCCCTGGCTTAAAAACAAAGTATCACCAACTCGGCTTAAAAACTGGATTTCATTGGTGGGATCAGCATCATTATCAACTGCTGAACTTCCAATATTTTCCCACGATTGTCCGTTGAAGTAATAAAATCCTGCAGCATTATCAGTTTGGTAAATAAGTAATCCTTCGGCAGGATTTATGATGTTCATTTTTTCGGAGAAGCTCATTCGGGGGATTAATAACCCTTTGGCTGTTGAACGAATTTCAAGGGCTGCGCTTGAATGGGGTGAGAATTCATGATCCGCAATTCCGACACTCTGACTGAAAACACCTTGGAGTGAAAGGATTGCAAGGTTTAAGAACAATAAAATTTTTTTCATACGTATAGCTTGGGTTTGCGGCACAAATATAAAACAAACAAGGAGTTAATAGTTTATTTTTGTTCGGTATTGATGTATAGTATTGGGTTATTAGCCAAAAAAATCAGTATTCATAAAACTGGCTGGTGAATACCATTTCAGCTTTTGGATATAACTGCTTTTTGGTTTACTTTTGCCCCTCATATTAAAAAGGATTAATAATAGGGTATATGGCGAATAACGAGGATATTTTCAGGAAGATTATTGCACACTGCAAGGAATATGGTTTCATTTTTCAATCAAGTGAAATTTATGATGGTTTAAGTGCTGTTTACGATTATGGCCAAAATGGTTCAGAGTTAAAAAATAATATAAAGAAATATTGGTGGGATGCAATGACCAAATTGCATGAGAATATAGTTGGAATTGATGCTGCTATATTTATGCACCCCAGAACCTGGGAAGCTTCGGGGCATGTTGGCGCTTTTAACGATCCGCTTATTGACAATAAAGATTCAAAGAAAAGATATAGGGCCGACGTTCTGATTGAAGAATACCTTGAGAAAATAGAGGAAAAAATTAATAAAGAAATTGAAAAGGCGGCTAACCGTTTTGGAGATGCTTTTGATGAGAAACAGTTCAGGGAAACAAATCAGAGAGTTTTAGACAATCAGAAGAAAATTGATGAAACAAAAGCCGCTTTTGTTAAGGCGTTAGAAGATAACGATCTGGCAGCTATAAAGCAGGTAATTGTTGATGCAGATATAACTTGTCCGGTATCCGGTTCAAAAAACTGGACAGATGTGCGTCAGTTTAACCTGATGTTCAGTACCCAGTTAGGTTCGGTAAGTGATGAATCCAGTACCATTTACCTTCGTCCGGAGACAGCTCAGGGAATTTTTGTAAACTTCCTGAATGTACAAAAGACCGGCAGGATGAAAATCCCCTTCGGTATTGCCCAGATTGGTAAAGCTTTCAGAAATGAAATTGTGGCTCGGCAGTTTATTTTCAGAATGCGGGAATTTGAACAGATGGAAATGCAGTTTTTTGTTCGCCCCGGCACCGAAATGGAGTGGTACAAATACTGGAAGGATGTGCGTATGAAGTGGCACAAAGCCCTGGGTCTGGGCGACGAAAAATATCGCTTCCACGATCATGATAAACTTGCCCATTATGCAAATGCAGCAGCCGATATCGAATTCAACCTTCCAATGGGATTCCGCGAAGTGGAAGGAATACATTCGAGAACAGATTTCGATCTGGGTAATCATGAGAAATTCAGCGGTAAGAAAATTCAATATTTCGATACAGAAATTAACAAGAATTACGTACCCTACGTGGTTGAAACCTCAATTGGTGTCGACAGGATGTTTTTATCAATAATCTCGAACGCTTATACCGAAGAAACTGTTGAAGCTACTGGCGAACAGAGGGTTGTATTGAAGATTCCACCTGTATTGGCACCGGTAAAATTAGCTGTTTTACCACTGACTAAAAAAGACGGCTTGCCAGAGAAAGCAAGAGAAATTATGGATGTTTTGAAGTTTGATTACAATTGCCAATACGAGGAAAAGGATTCGATAGGTAAACGTTACAGAAGACAGGATGCCATTGGAACGCCATTTTGTATTACTATAGATCATCAAACCTTGCAGGATGATACTGTCACTATACGTTACCGTGATACCATGGATCAGGAAAGGGTAGCAACTGATAAGCTCGAAGACATTATGGAAGACATGGTAAGTTTGAAGAATTTATTAAAAACATTATAGAAACTGTAAAACAGTTTAAACAGATTGTATTTTTGATATTCTCAGAAATTTGTATCAGGTAAACTAAATTAAAAATGATGAAAAATCAATTTCTATTCAGCAGACTTATACCCTATGGAGCTGCAATCATTATTTTTTTACTATTGGCTCTGGCCTATTGTTCTCCGGTAATTCAGGGGAAAGTGGTTCAACAGTCGGATGTGGCAATGGCTACCGGGATGCAGAAAGAAATGAAGGAATATCATGATAAAACAGGCGATTATACTTTGTGGACCAATTCGATGTTTGGTGGAATGCCCACATACCATATTGGGGGGGCAGGGCTACCCAAATACAATGTTTTTGGACATCTGGGTAAATTCTTCAGATTAAATTTGCCTGCGTATAGTGTAGACATAATTTTTGTCTACCTGATATGTTTTTTTGTGCTGTTACTCGCCCTGGGTGTTAATCCCTGGTTAAGCATTGTTGGTGCTTTGGCTTTTGGTTTTTCATCTTATAATTTTATTATCATAGCTGTCGGGCACGTAAATAAGGCGCTTGTTATCGGATTCATGCCTGCTGTTTTAGGGGGAATTTTACTGATTTATAAGCAACGGTATATTGTGGGATCAATACTTACCATCATAGCATTGGGAGTGCATTTGTATTTTAATCACCTTCAAATGACCTATTACCTGGTGCTGGCATTGGGAGTTTTTTTTGTTGTAGAACTCATTTATCATTTAAAGGAAAAGAAGATAAAAGTTTTCCTAATCTCATCACTTATTGCCGGTGGCGCAGCCATTTTAGCTGTGGCACCCAATGTTTCAAACCTGATTGCAACATACGAATACAGTAAAGATACCAATCGCGGCCCTTCGGAACTTACCAGCCATAATACCGAGAATGACACTCAAGGGATCGACAAAGAATATGCATTAAGGTGGAGTTATGGAAAGGCTGAAACGTTTACTTTTCTGATTCCAAATTTATACGGTGGCGAATCAACCCAGAATTTTTCCGAAGACTCAAAAGTTTATGAAGCTTTAATTGAAAATGGGATCGATCGCAACCAGGCCCGGCAATTTGTCAAAAGTGTGCCAACAACTCTGTATTGGGGAGACCAGCCTTTTACTTCAGGGCCGGTATACTTGGGGGCAATAATATGCTTTTTATTTGTTCTTGGACTATTTCTGGTAGATCCCAAAACTAGAATATGGATTTTGATAGCAACGGTTATTACCATATTTTTGTCGTGGGGAAGAAATTTTATGTTTTTCTCCGATTTGTTCTTCGACTACATGCCTTTATACAATAAATTCAGGGCTGTGTCATCCATACTGGTTATCCCATCCTTATTATTCCCTCTGGTTGCTATTCTTGGTTTGAAGGGTATAATGGAAAATAAAATTGCTAAAAAGGAGATGACCAGATACCTAAAGATATCACTCGCCATTACAGGCGGATTTGCTTTGTTCTTTTTTCTTTTTGGTAAGTCAGTATTCAGCTTCTACAATCCTCTGGACGAGAACCTGGTAAAGGCCGGTTACCCTGACTGGTTGATTAATTCAGTTACCGATGAACGGATCAGACTATTGAAAAAAGATGCCTTCAGAGCTTTGGTATACATTCTCCTGGCAGCCGGAATACTTTATGCATTCTTTTTGAAAAAGCTGAAATTTGAATATTTCGTTGCTCTGCTTGGATTATTTATCCTGATGGATATGTGGCCGGTGAACAAACGATTTTTAAACGATGATAATTTTGAATCAAAGCGCAAAGCAAATCAGGTAACACCAAGTCAGGCCGATTTACAAATTTTACAGGATAAGGATCCCGATTTCAGGGTTTTCAATTTAACCATGAATCCGTTTAACGAAGCTTACACTTCATTCTACCACAAATCTATCGGTGGATATCATGGAGCAAAACTCAGACGATATGATGATTTAATTACCTACCATCTCTCGAAACAAAATATGCAGGTGATTAACATGCTCAATACAAAATATTTTATTGTACCAGATAAGGATAACCAACCGATGGCCCAATACAATCCAGGAGCGCTTGGTAATGCCTGGTTTGTGCGCAATTTGAGGATTGTAAATAATGCCGACGAAGAAATTGATGCCCTGAATAATTTTAGTGCACGGCATTCAGCTATTATGGACAAAAGATTTCTTGAATCGGTACCCGAATTGGCAGCCTTTAAATTCGACAGTCTTGAACAGGGAAGCATATCACTTAAAAGTTATGCCCCAAATCACTTAATTTATGATTCAGAATCGCCGGTTGATGAATTTGCTGTGTTCTCCGAAATCTACTACAACTCAGGTAAAGGATGGAATGCCTATATCGATGGAAATAAGACAGAACATGTTCGTGTTAACTATGTATTGCGCGGGATGATTGTTCCGGCTGGGAAGCATTCTGTCGAATTTAAATTTGAACCCCAGAAGTTTTATTTCGGCTTAAAGGTTGAGCTGTTAAGTTCTCTGTTAGTTGTTCTGACGCTTCTTTTTCTGGCCTACCTTTGGTTCCGGAATAATAAATCAGAACCTGCGGTGCCTGAAGTAGAATCGAAAAAACCTTAATGCAATACTGATGTGGTTCAATAGGGTTATTATAAATCCATAATTGGTAACCATAATTCTAAAACGTTCTTTAATGGAAGGGAAAATTGTTTTTTTCGATCGGCCACCATCCAGGAATTGGGATAGTATAAGTTTGGAATTTACAATATTGTCAGCTTTTTTAAGGCATTTTATTACCCAGTCGATATCCGAAGAGCAGGAATAATTTAAATCGTACAGAGGAGCAATACGACGTGCCGGAATAAAGGACTGATGACACACCACCATTCCCAGTTTAAGGCTTGTCCATGTAAGATTCTCTGGAGCCGGTTGTCTGCGCATTCCTATGGGGTTGCCCTTTTCATTAATTACAAGCGTTTCGCCATAAAGCAGGTCTGCCTCTGTTTTTTTCGCCAGAGCGATTAGTTTCCCGACAGTCTCAGCATCATATACTTTATCGCCTGCATTAATAAACCAGACAAAATCACCACTTGCCCTTTTAAGTCCTTTATTCATCGCATCGTAAAGACCCTTATCGGGTTCAGTAATCCAATAATCGATTTTTGATTCATATTTTTTAATGATATCCAGTGTCCCATCTGTCGATCCGCCATCGATTACCAGGTATTCAAAATCTTTCGATGTTTGCCCTGCAATACTTTGAATAGTAGATTCAAGGTATTTTACTCCGTTATAAACAACTGTAATTATACTTATTTTCACGATGCGATAGTTTTATTCTTTGCTTATAACCGACTGATATAATTTATAGTACTTATTGCCCACAACTTCTTCGGAATAATTTTCAACCGCAAATTTACGGGCATTTACAGATAACTTATTCATGTCCTGCTGAAAAGCCCAGAGAATTCCATTTGCCAGATCTGTGTCAGATTTATACTCGGCCAGATAGCCGGTTGATAAATGCTCAATCATTTCAGGAATACCGCCTGTTTTAAAGGCAATACAAGGAGTTCCGCACGATAAGGCTTCCATGATTGTATTGGGTAGATTATCTTCGAGAGAGGGCAACAGAAACAAATCGGCAGCATTATATACCTGTACTAATTGTTCCCGGGTAGTTAAATACCCCAGGTACTTGGTTTCGACAGGTATATTCTTTTCGATTGCAGTTGTATTTTTACCCGCTAACAATAATACAAGATTATCCGCAAGTTCAGGAGAGTCTGTATGTATTTTATTAAGTGCCCTCAACAGGTAATTTAATCCTTTTCTGGGGTCAGCAACATTTCCGGCTGTAAATAACAGGTATTTTTTATGCTGATTTAAGCCAAGTTTTTCTCTTGCAAGGGTTTTATCATTTACACAAAAAATATTTGTATCTATCGGATTTGGAATAACTTCAATTCTTTTATCTGAAAGCAAATTACTTGTTACAGCCTGTTCACGCAACCAATTACTGCAGGTTACAAAAGTGACAGCAGAAGTATTATAAATTTTACGTTTTTTAGATAACTGCCTGTAAGATAAGTCCTTGCCGGATGGCTTATGCAATAAAGGACAATTTCCGCAATTTTCCCGGTAGCGATGACAGCTTCCCGAATAATGACATCCACCTGTAAATGCCCACATATCATGCAAGGTCCATACAATTGGCTTATTGGCTTTTATTAATTTTGAAAATCCATTTAGCGAAAAAAACCCTTGATTAAACCAATGAATATGGATTATATCAGGGCACCACTTTTTTAAGATGTTTTGAGGTCTTATCCCTGTACTTGCCGTTGAAAAAGCAAATCTTTCTTTTTTACTTTTCTCGGAAGGAAGAAAAAAGAGCTTCTCAAGCGAAAGATTAAAAAGCCATACAAATTTATTTATTCGCGTAGGGAAGGCTTTAATAACAGGTTTTTCGATGTTCTCATCAAGTAATGTTCCGAATTGGGTTTCGCACTTTCCTGCGAGAGAATTATATATCCTCCAGGCAGCAACTGCAGCTCCACCGCGATTGTCATAAGTATTCAGAAACAGTATTTTCAAAGTATAAAAATTGAAAAACGATAAAATTATGGTTTATCAGTATATACAAATTTAAGAAACTATTGTTAACAGCCATTAAACCCGTCAGAATCCGATTATTATTTTGAAATTGGATTATTAATAGGGAACCGGATAGCCAACATTCAATCAAAAAACTTTATTTTCGGGGCTTGATAAATATTATTTATGACAGGTTTTTTAGAAAAAGCGCTTAGAATTCGGAAAGTACTTATTGGAAAAGATGTTTATATTTCCCGCCAGATAAAGCAAAAAACACTTACATTAGGTAATAGAGATGCCAGATGGACTTTTATTCCTGAATTGGTAAGCGAAAAAAGCATTGTTTATTCCATCGGAATTGGAACTGATATTTCTTTTGATACAGCGCTGATAGAAAAAATTGGCTGTGAGGTACATGCATTTGATCCCACTCCAAAAACAATTGATTGGTTGAAAAGCAGGCCGGCAACGAATAAATTTAAATTCTCTCCTTTTGGTCTGGCTCATTTTGATGGGATCATGGATTTTTTCCTGCCAAATAAAACCGACCATGTATCAGGGAGCCTTGTTTCCAACGAGGCTGCAAATTCAAAAACCATAGCTGTTCAAATGAAACGGCTAAAAACCATTATGAATGAATTTAATCACCGCAGGCTGGATATTCTGAAAATGGATGTCGAAGGAAGTGAATACCGTATTATTGATGATATTTTAGAAAACCAAATCGTAGCAGGACAGCTGTTGATTGAATTTCATCACCGCTTTAGGGAAATAGGAATTGCAAGAACAAAAGATGCTGTCAGGAAATTAAATCGTGCAGGGTATAAAATTTTTTATGTTTCACCAAACGGAGAGGAAATTTCATTTGTCAATCAGAAGTTTTATAGAGAATAGCCGTTTACTCTTTCAATGAACGAAAACATGCAACAAATTTTTCGGCCACTGTATGTAAATTGATTTCATTCCGGATAATGGATTCGGAATGCGCTCCCATTTTTTGCAAAAGGTCCGGATTGCTAATTATCGCATCAATTTTGTCAGCCAGATCAGCAACATTATCTTCCTTAAAATAAAAACCATTGTATCCATCCCTTACCAATTCCTTTTCTGTTCCATCGCATCTTGAACAAATAATGGGTTTACCGAAGGCCATCGCTTCGTTGATGGATAATCCACCCATTCCTGCAAGGACATAAACAGCCGATGATAGTGTTTCTTTTGCCAGAATGCGGGCATCGTATATGGCACCTGAAAATATTATTTGTTTATCCAAACCAAGAGATTCTGCTTTTTTCTTTAAAAAATCTTCCTCCGGACCCTTGCCAATAATATGTAATTCAATTAAAGGATGTTTTTCTATCAACAGATGGATTGCATCAATAAGCACATCCACTTTTTTCCACTTCACAAGTCGGCCTACGTGCAATATTCTAAAGGGGTTGAGCATTGGCATAGTTCCATTTTGTTTAAATTCCTGCTTTATTTTAAACAATTGATCAGTATCGGGAGAATTATAGGTCACAAAAATTTTTTCTTTCTTAATGCCAAAACTTTGGTGAATTGAATATGCTGAGGATGTATATGCCAGCGTTGCATCAACCCGGCTGAAATAATAGATCCTGATCAGATTAAGTAAACAGGCCCATGGAAAAAGTCTCAAACCGGTTGGATTCTCAATCTGAAGATCCTCATTAAAGACAGGATTTTTTCTATAAAACCGTATGGCTTTGTTTTTTGGAGCGACCATAAAAGGGATTTCACGAAAAACCAGCGACATGCCTCTTTTCCGCGCCATACGCCGTGTTTTAAAATCAAAGATATAGGGCACAATATACGGCCAGCCAACAACCAGAATATCAGGCTTGAGTCCGCTTAATGTTTTCGAAATATTTTTAAAATAGGGTTTGCCAAATATTCCGTTATATTCATCAAGTCTGATAGTTTTAAAAAGCTGCGAATTATCCGATTCTTCGAGCCTGACACCTTTGCCAATTGATTTTCCTTTACCCTTGGGGATAATTACCGATACATCCAGATTATTATCTTCAGCAATCTTGTTTAACAAAGCTGTCAGATAATGCGGCATACCTCCAAAAATGAAAATTATTTTCATATATGTAATCAAATTAATAGTCAGAATTATTGAGTAATATTTCTGAACATTCAATTATTTAGGTTTTTTAGAAAAATAATGCATTAATATTCCTTTACTAAATAGTTTGCCAGCTACCCGGTTTATATCTTCTGAAAGTTTGAATATTATTACAAAAGCTATGCAATATATCGAAATAATAGTCGATCGATACAGTGCATCGATAAAACAGTTTTTAAGCGCAGGCAAAAAATAATTTATGATAAAACCTGATACAATTAAAATCAGCACATATATAAAACCCTTGGTGAAAGGTTGAATGTGCAATTTATTATACAGAAAAATTATAACTGTAAGGTTTAGAAGTATAAATGATATCATGGATGCAAGCGCAGCGCCTGTAATACCATATATTGGAATAAGAAAATAATTTCCGGCAATGGTAATTATTCCGAGCAGGACGACAAATAGCAGCTGGTATCGGTGGTATTTTGAATAAATAAGAATTTGATTATTAAGTCCTGTTATAACATCTATAAATTTTCCCAGGCCGATAAATAATACCACATATTTCCCCGTTGCATAAATTTCTCCTTTTGGCATAAGGGCAAATATATTATTAATATTGGCCCAAAGGAGCAGCAATATTACGCCTCCTATAACTGACTGATTCAGAGTGTAACGGGTATAAATATTTTTAAGCTTTTCACTTTCACCCTTTTCCAGGTATTCAGACACAAAAGGTGAGCTTATTTGAATTGCAGCCCTGGAGGGTATTTCAATCATAGCAGCCATAAAAAAACTGATGGAATAAATACCTGTCCCACTTAAGCCAATCATGGCTGAAATCATAAAAGTATCGACACGCAAAACTATATTTGATCCAATTCCGGCTATAAGCATAAAACCCATATAGGAAAATATTTTCGCATATATGCCTTTATTAATTTGATTATTCTGCCCGACCGGTTCTTTTGATTTGAAAAGTATGTAAAAATATACAGCAAGTACAAGAGCCGAAAATCCATAAGATGCGATAATCAATATTACATAAACGTCTACCGACAGGCCGAACAGGAAAAAAACCACAGCAGCAAGTATAAGTAAAACACGGATTATTACTTCGCGAACCAGCTTTGGAACTGTAATTCTTAAGTAATAGGTCGAAAAATTTTCAATAATATTCAGGTAAATGCATATCAGTCCGAAGGGAATCACTAAAACGATATAATGTGTAAAGAGCTCCGACTTTTGAATGAATATTTCCTGGAAGGTTTCCTTTCCAATCAAAATTAATAGTCCAAAAAACATAAAACTAAAAAGAGGCAGAATTAATGCGTATTTATAGGCAGTTTTTATCTGACCATTTTGCCTGAGCAAGGGACTGAACCTGATAACCGCATTTGGAATTCCAATCTGGGCAAAAAAAGCAAAAAGGAAAGCTGAGTCAACCAGAATCCGGTTAAGACCTATAATTTCAGGACTAAGAAAATAAGGGTAGATAAAAACGGTAGATATTGCGCCTAAAATGGCTCCGAAATATCCGGCCGCTGAAGCCTTAATACTTTGACGGATTACTATTCCCATGTTTATTGTAATAATTAATCAAAGAATTGTTTTTCAAAGATACAAGTTGACATAGGAAAAAACATGAATAAACCAATCAAATGATGAACAAGCAAAGGATAGCTTTAACTGGACAATATCTTTTTACTATTTCAATACCAGGGAGTTCAAATAATCTGTGTTTTTTACTTTTTTGTTTCATTTTAAGAAGAAAAAGTTCAAATTTGCAAGCCCTGAAATGTTTTCAGCAATTTTTTTATCGTTTTAAACTTCGCAAAAAATAATCTTATGAGAAAGTTTGTTTGGTATATCTTACATTTTTTCGGAATCGATGGGTTTATTCAGCTCTCTTACAAAGGCATTCTTGATGAATATGGCTGGATGAAATCTTTTCATGCCAGACAATCAATAAACAAAAATGGAGAGCCCATTCCCTGGATGACATATTCATTAATTAACTTTTTGGAACCCAGGCTTACAAAAGAGATGCTGGTTTTTGAATTTGGTGCAGGAAATTCTACACTTTGGTTCTCCTCGAGAGTAGGAAAAGTAAAGAGTGTTGAGAATAATCTGGAATGGTATACCATGCTTAAAAGAATGCATAAAAATAATGTAGAATTAGTTTACAAAGAATTGGAACCAAATGGAGAATACAGCCATATTTTACAATCTACTGCCGAAAAATTTGATATCATTGTTATTGACGGACGGGACAGAAATAATTGTGTGTACAATTCAGTTGAGCATTTAAAAATTGATGGTATAATCCTTTTTGATAATTCTCAACTGAAGGAATATGTACCGAGTCAAAACTATTTAAGAGACAGGGGTTTTAAAAGAATAGATTTCGAAGGCTTATGCCCAGGAGTTGCCCATAGTAATACAACCACAATTTTTTATCGCAGCGATAATGTATTGGGGATTTAATTTTTCTCTGTAATTGTTTTAAATCATCTCATTTGGTTCAGTATAATCTATCCCGGACTGCTTTTTAATTATTAAATTGCATCCCAAAATCTTAATTCTTTTTCATATGAAAGTTTTATATACAGTACTTTTTATGTTCATATTGTCCGTGAGTGTGAATGCTCAAACTAAAAGTCAAATTAAAGAACTGAATATTAAATCAACTTCGGTTTGGTCATACGATTATTCAACCGGTAAAGAAGTAAAAAAACTCGACCAGGTTGAAAAGTTTAATAATCGGGGCCAGGTAATTCAGCTGATTGATTACGATAAAAACGGAAAACAAAAAGAAAGAATTACTTATTCCTACAACGATAATGGTGATATTACCGAGGAAAAGTATTACGACGAAACAGATAAAATTGCAAAAGCATATAAATATACCTACGAAGATCAACTGAAAAAAACCAAGGAAAAGTACGACGATAAGGGAAATCTCATATGGAAGAAGGTGTATGTATATGAAATGTAATGCGACGAACAATTCTTCAGTTGTACGACAGGAAAGTTACTTTCTTACCATTTCACCCATTCAAGCATTCATTAATTCACTAATTCACTAATTCACTAATTCACCCATGTCACACGCGGGATCAGTTAAATCAATCGTATATGCATTACTGGCAAATTTCGGAATTGCCATTGCTAAATCCGGCGCAGCAATATACACAGGCTCCGGGGCCATGCTTGCCGAAGCAATTCATTCCTTTGCCGATTGTGGAAATCAGGGTTTATTATTTCTTGGTTTACGCAGAGCAAAAATTGGTCCTTCGAAAAATTACCCGCTTGGACACGGGAAAGCTATATTTTTTTGGTCGTTTGTAGTTGCACTTATACTTTTTAGTATGGGTGGCGTTTTCTCAATTTACGAGGGAATTCATAAACTACATGCTTATGAACCCATTAATTCTCCCCTTGTAGCTATTGTAGTACTTTTACTGGGAGTTATTATGGAAGGAGCATCGCTATTTGGTTGTATCAGGCAGATTAACAAAATAAAAGGAAATCAGAATTTGTGGCAATGGGCTAAAGACAGCCGGCAAAGTGAACTGATTGTTATTCTTGGTGAGGACTTGGCTGCAATCACCGGGCTAATTTTTGCTCTACTATCTATCATACTTGCCGTGGTTACAGGCAATATGGTTTTCGATGCGATTGGAAGTATTGGAATTGGAATATTATTAGTAATTGTCTCATTTTTTTTGGCAACCAAGATAAAAGGATTACTTATCGGCCAAAGTGTAGAGAAAGATGTTGCCGAAGATATTGAACATTTTATTGAAAAGCAGGAAAGTGTCAGGGAAGTTCTGAATCTTATTACCTTGCAGTTAGGGGCTCAGGTAATGGTTGCTGTAAAAGCAAAAATGAATCCGACATCAACAGCCGGTGAAATGATAAACAACATCAATGTCTGCGAAGCCGCTTTAAAGAAGCATAACCCAAATATTCAATGGGTTTTTTTTGAACCGGATTTAAAAGATTAAAAAAAGCAGGTCGCTTTTAAACGCCTGCCCTCTTTTTCGGTAATACTTATCAATCAGTTGAGATCAGTTTTGTTCTTGATTTCCTGGCATGATGCAATTCTTCATGTTTTGCTTTCTTTTCTGCCCGTTTTTCCTTTAATGTTTTAGTGGCTTCTTTTTTCTTTTTGCCATCGTGTAAACTTCTATCGTGTGACATAGCTTATGATTTAAAGGTTTAACATCACAAAAAAACGAATTTCTATAATTATAAAATTACAATGAAATTAAAACAATGTCAAGCCGTAAATAATATGCTTTAAGAAGTCTGTTTATTATTATTCTTTAATCGATGTAAGCTCCATGTAACTATCCAGCTTTCCGCTTTTGTCATAGGTTTCACTGCGTATAGTCCCAACTCCCAAAGAATACCAGGTTATTGCTGAAGTAGAAGTTTTAATGAATCCAAATTCGCCATTAACCGTCTCAGTTATTTTCACACAGTCAAATGTTCCGGCAGGAGTGGTTAATTTCTCAACAGCAAGAACTTTTCTGTCAACAACATGTACCTTCATGGTCATTGGCATCGGACCGGCACTTATTTGCATTGTCACTGTACCGTCTTTAAGCTTTTGTCCGGGTTGGGCATTTGTTGAAGGAAGATCAATTTCATCGGCAGTTACTTTAATGTCCATACCTTCATAAGCCTGCATTGTTTCCTGGCTGAAATACATCTCCATATCAAGAATAAAAACACCATCTTTACACTTAAACTGGTATTCATTTTCCATCGGGTTCTCGCCTTTTTCATCGGTTAAAACCTGTTTCATTAAATAGGAAGTAACGCCATCGGAAGTTTGAATGTCTTGTAAAGTTTGTGTTGCTTTTCCGGTAATTTTGTCTTTTTTATTGTAATGAGTATGTTCAAGAACAGTTCCCACCTTGCCCGGAAGGAATACTTCACAATCCTGTGCATTAAGTGAAAAAACAATAATCAGAAGGGATAAGATTGAACTAAAGGTTTTCATTTCGATTTGTTTTTGGTGTAATACGAATATATTAAAACCTGCTGAATGCAGTATACAGATAAACAAGAATTAATTATAAATAATTTAGCCTGTTTCTGTTTTGACAGATAAAAATACACATAATAATTTAACCACGAACCAATCCCCGATTAATTAGGGTGAGCTCAACGGAAGTTCTTTCACAAATAAAAAATATGCAAAAAACACAAAGTATTTTTACAGTATTTAGTGTAAATCTCTTTCAATAATAACGAATAAATTAATTGAACATGAATGAGTTAATTCGTGGCTGTATTTTCTTAACTAAGGGGCTGAATACCTGAAATGTTTACCCAATTACCCAAGTGTTGCTTTAATAAAGGGCCAGAAACAAAAAATAAACAGGCCCGTTGAGATAATAATATCGGAGTATACGATTGCTTTCATATTTAGCCGATTGGCTTTTATAATTTGGTTAAGCACAACTCGCATAATGAGTTGAAAAGCGAAAAATAGAAACACTTTAATTCCATACGGATTGTATTGTCTGGCAGAACTAAAATCAAACTCCATAATAGCCATAAAACATCTGGTCAAGCCAGTACTAATAGAATCTTCACCAATTATAATTTTATTAAACGAGGGCAAAATGGGATTGATACCTGTATACGCAAAAAAGCCGGAATACGTGAAAATACTCACAAATACCCCGGCCAAAATAAGGTTAATTAATTTGTAATTCTTTTGTTCTTGTGTCAATCTGTATCGATATCTATTTCGATGTGTCCGGAAGAGTCAGCAAGTTCGTCTACAAACCCTTTTAAGGCTTTGCCGGCAGCTTTCCCCAGTTTACGAGCTTTTTCTTCGTCACTTAACTTGTTAAAGCTTTTTTCCAATTCATCTGCTGAATCTTTCAATTCCTGTTCTGCTTCTTCAAGTTCATTTTCCAGTTGTTTTAAAACATCCTCCATATCACCTCCGAATTCTTTTTCAAATTCCTCCTCAAAGGCCTTCTCAAATTTCTCGGATTTCTTGTCAATATTATTTTCAAGTTCATGTGTAATTCTTTCAAACGGGATTTTGCTTACCTTGAAAATAGAATTGGTCAATCTCAGGGCGGCAAGGCTTGTACCTATAATGGAGACAATGAGAGCTGCCATTATCAGGTTGTTTTGAATATTTGCCTTTTTGGCCTGGGTTAGCCCTACAGTGCTTAACGACACGCCTAGAATTCCCAAAACCAGTCCTAACATCGATAAGCAGGGTATGAAAGCTATCATTACTGCAATTATCCCAAGAACCAGTCCGGCAACTCCTAATCCTGAACCACTGTTTGGTTTATTGTCCATTTGTTCAATAATATGCTAATAACAAATATAATAAAATCAACAAATATTTTATTATAAGACGGGGAAATACAAAAGAAAGTTACACAGAAATAAAAATTATACGTAGTATAACAAAACAATAAAGATTAGTTGGTTTTCTGGAAAATGCAATATATTTGTAATATATAAGTTAGTTATATATATGAAAAACAAAATATCATCAGAATTGCTTAAAGGTTCTTTGAAACCAATTATTCTAAAACTGCTGAAAGAGCAGGGCAGGATGTATGGCTACGAAATAACTCAACAGGTTGAGGAACTGAGCAAGGGTAAAATAGTGCTTACCTACGGGGCTCTTTATCCCATATTACACAAACTCGAAAACGATGAAATTGTAATTACCGAACAGGAAATTGTAAACAACCGAACACGTGTTTACTATAAACTTACTCCAAAAGGTTCTGAAAAGTCGGTTGAGAAAATCAGAGAGATGGAGGCTTTTTTACAAACCTTGGGAATATTGTTTAAACCCAGTCCAAATGTTGGTCTATGCAATACCTGACAAGTGAACAGATAGATGCAATTGATGCAGAACTGAAAAATGCTGAAATAAATTATTCGCATTTACCCGAAGATTTATTGGATCATATCTGCTGCGATATTGAAAAATACCTGAACGATGGGCTCAATTTCAATGAGGCCTACCAATCGGTATTTGATAAGATTGGAATTAACGGATTAAAGGAAATTCAGGAGGCAACTATCTTTTATGTTAAACTAAATCTTATGAAAATGAAAAAATTGATGAATTTTATGGCTTTGATCGGAGGCATTTCGGTTACTGCAGGAATGTTCTTTAAACTTATGCACTGGCCGGGTGGGGGGATTGTACTTACCTTTGGATTCTTATTTTTGTTCCTGGGTTTTTTCCCGGCTGCACTTATGAACCTTCGAAAAGAATTGGAGCAAAAATTCTTTTCAGCAGGTTTTTTAATCTATTTAGTAGGTTTCTTAACCTTTGTAATTACAGGGGCAGCAATGATCTTTAAAATGATGCATTGGCCTGGCGGTGGACTTCTTGTTTCAGCCAGCATGATCTTATTGTTTCTCATTTTTTTCCCGGTTTTGTTTTTTAAAATAGTCAGAACAGAGAAAAACAGGATCGTTAATCTCTCATTGGTTTTATTTGCCTTCCTTTTTGCTGGTTTTATTACCGTTTCTAACCTGAATAGCGCACGCAACGTTTCAAACGTTTTCCAATATGAAGATCTGACAGCAGAATTAGCTTATTACAAAGAGGCAATGAAAACTCAAGCCAGCAGCACGGTATTCAGTGAAGCAGAGTACACTGCAAGTTTAAAACTTTTTAATACCTTGAATACAGACATAGAGGATCTCAAATCCCTGATTCTTAATGACAGGAAGGATATTTATGAACTAAACTTCAGGCTAAACCATTTCTCTTTATTAGAAGATGTATATGATTCACGCCTGATTGCTTTAAAAGAAGAAATTGAAGCATATAAGCAGCAAATGCTCAAACTTGCCGGGAATAGTAAAGATTTATCAATTTTGATAAATGCATTATTCAATACAGAAGATTACCAATTGGAATATTATCACAGGCCATGGATAGAGAGAAAATTTGATAGGTCATACGTGGGAAAACTAACAAGTTTGCAGCAATTACAAAAGTATATTTACCAGACACAATATGAAGTTTTAAGGTACCAGGTACTTAATTCATCGACTCCTGAATAACAATTCGTTATATTCAATTATGCAGGGCTGTCAATTGTTTGACAGCCTTTTTTACTTTAATATTATAACAGGCATATAAAAAAAATACGATTTTTCTTGACAAAGCTTTTTGAATTATTTATATTTGAACAAACGTTCAGTCAAAAACAAAGCGGCTAACCTCCGCTTTTTAAAAGACCTATTCAATGACTGAACGTTCAGTCTTAAAATTTATCACTATGGCACCACGCACCGAACAACAATTTGAAATTATCAGGGAAGAAAGAAAAGAGCAAATTATGAAAGTTGCTCTGGAACTAATAGCACAGGATGGCTTTGCAAATGTATCAATTTCGAAGATTGCAGCAAAGGCAAAGATTTCCAAAGGACTAATGTATAACTACTTCGACAGTAAGGAGAAAATGATTACAGAGATCATGATTGGAGGTTTTGAGGAATTGGAACGAGTTTTTGACCCCAATAAAGATGGCATTCTCACCGACGATGAATTGCATTTTTTAATCGAAGAAACCTTTCGCATACTACAGTCAAATATAAAATTCTGGAGGCTTTATTTCATGATTATGTTTCAACCCGAAGTGTATAAACTGATTGAAAAGCAGCTTCAAAAAGCATTAAAACCTTTTATGAATATCACTTACAATTATTTTGTGAAACGAGGTTATGAAGATCCCGCAGCAGAAGTATCATTATTCGGTGCTATTCTCGATGGCGTGAGCCTGAACTTCGTAATGAATCCGCGGATTTTTCCACTCGAAGGAATTAAATCTAAATTACATAGCATGTATAAATAATATGGTTATGGGAACATTAGTAATAAACCGATTCGATAAGTCTTTTGGACCTGTGGGTTCATTTGCCGGCTTGTTCATTTTCCTGGCTGGCCTGATTCTCATTTTCTATAGCTACTCAGCAATAATTCTCATCTTGTTGGGAGCCTTTGTAGGATTTACTCATTCTTCAGCTTCTATCGATTTTGGTGATAGTAAAATACGATTGACAAACAACATTTGCGGAATTTTTAAATTTGGTAAATGGATACAGGTACATCCCGAAATGGTAATATCCATTAAATCAAACCGGCAAATTTACCGTAACTTCAGTCGCAGCAACCGTGTGTTGGATATAAAAACCCATAAATACCAGGTACTGCTTTGCGATGAAAAACTAAATCCACTAATACCACTTAAGTATATTAAGGATCTTGATGATGGTAAAAAGATAGCTAAAGAATATGCTACCCGACTAAACATAAAAACGAATTATTAAAACATTCAATAACATTAAAGATTATTCACATGAAGACAAAAGTTAAATTAATTATTGCATCAGCCCTTTTATCCGGAGTCTTTCAGATTGCTGTAAGAGCCCAGGATGCTACCGAGCTTATCAGAAAAGCAGACGCCAAAATGCGTGGAGAGAAATCGAGTTACAGCGTAATGAGCATGACCATTGTAAGGCCTACCTGGAACCGCACCATCAGCTTTAAAAGCTGGACAAAAGGAACCGAAAACTCTTTGGTGTACATTACTGCTCCTGCAAAAGAAAAGGGACTGGTTTTCCTTAAGCTTGACCGTGATATGTGGAGCTGGAATCCACAAATTAACCGTATGATTAAGCTGCCAACTTCTATGCTTTCGCAAGGTTGGATGGGTTCCGATTTCACAAACGACGATTTGCTTAACCAAAGTTCGATAGTGGTTGATTATACCCATAAAATTCTTGCTGAAGAGACAGTTTCTGGCGAGGATTGCTACAAAATTGAACTTATGCCAAAACCCGATGCACCGGTCGTATGGGGTAAAATAATTATGTGGGTCTCAAAAGCCCATATTACTGGAGTAAAAACTGAGTATTATGACGAAGACGGGTACCTGGTAAAATCGGAGATTGGCATGGACTTCAAAGACATGAGTGGTCGTTATATCCCTACAAAATTTGAACTTATTCCTGCCGATGAAGAAGACAACAAAACCATTGTGGTAATGGAAAATATACAGTTCAATATTGCTATTGAAGATTCATTTTTCTCTCAACAGAATATGAAGAGGGTGAGATAATTAATAATGTTGAATGAAAAATGTATAATGATTTAACACCTAGATTAAATGAAAACCGACAATGTCATTTTGGATAAAACTTATGCTTTTGCACTCAAAATTGTAAAACTGTATTTACAACTTAAAAAAGATAATGAGTTTATTCTTTCCAGACAATTAGTGAAAAGTTCTACTTCAATAGGTGCTAATAGTGAGGAGGGTGCTGCTGCGCAATCTAAAAATGATTTTATTTCAAAATTTTCAATTGCTTTAAAAGAAGCAAGAGAATCAAGGTATTGGTTAAGATTACTTAGAGATAGTGAGTTGATTGACATTAACTACGCTGATATATTAATTGAAGAATGTAATGAGATAATCAGAATAATAACTTCAATTATTAAAACTGCTCGAAATAATACTAAAAGCTGAAACACATTATACATTATTCATTTTCAATTATTCATTTTTAAACTGATTATTATGAAATTATACAAAATAGCCTGGCGAAACCTTTGGAGGAACAGAAAACGAACTGCTATTACTTCTGCTTCAATACTTTTTGCCGTTTTCTTTGCCGTTGTTATGAGGTCGTTAGAGCTCGGATTCTACGACCACATGATTAAAAATGCGATTGAATCCTATTCCGGATTTTTGCAAATCCAACATGTTGATTACCAAACCGATCCCTCTTTGGAAAATACCATTGAGCTCGATGAAGGATTCATTGCTCAGCTAGAAAATGCCGAAGGTGTAAAAGCTGTAGTACCAAGAGTGCAGACTTTTGCTTTAGCCTCCAGCGGAGAACAAACAAAAGGAGCTCTAATTGTGGGGATAGATCCGGTTAAAGAGAAAAAATTGTCCAATCCAGAAATACGGTTAGTTAGACACCAATTTACTAAAGAGAATATTGAACGGCTTAATGAGAATTCCGGAATACCCGAATCTGTAAAAGAGAAACTAAACGGTCTGTTGTATAAATCTTATACAAACACAGGTACAATTGCTATGGACCTTGACCTTGATGAGGAAGCTGAATCATTCTTACTCAGTATTCTCGGACAAGAAACAGCTTTTCCCGGAGAATACCTTCAAGCTAACGACGATGGAGTTTTGGTTTCAGAACGTTTATCGAAGTACCTTAAACTTAAGGTTGGAGATACTCTTATTCTTTACGGACAGGGCTACCAGGGAGCAACCGCAGCAGATCTTTTCCCGGTGCGTGGCATTGTTAGTATTCCAAATCCGGAACTTGACAATAAACTGGTATATGCAAGCCTTGAGAAGGCTCAGTATTTTTCAAACCTTGGAAACCGTATTTCAAATCTGGCAATCAACCTCGATGATAACAGCGATAAGAATTTAAAGTATATGGAAAAGAAACTTTCAGACATGTTAAATTCTGAAACTGTTACAGTTGAGAACTGGAAAGTATTCAACAAAGTGCTCTGGCAGCAGATTGAGAGCGATAATAACAGCGGAATAATATTCCTTGGGCTGCTTTACTTCATTATTTTCTTCGGAATATTTGGAACAGTGCTTATGATGATACATGAGCGTTATCGTGAATTCGGTGTAATGGTCTCCATTGGAATGCAAAAAACACGTCTTTCGGTTATTATGATATATGAGATGATATTGATGGGAATTCTGGGCGTTCTTTCCGGCATTATTTTAAGTCTTCCTTTAATTCTGACCATGCATTATAATCCGGTGCATCTGACAGGAGATATGGCACAAATGATGGAGGACATGGGATTCGAAGCTGTTATGCCCCTGGCAAGTCCCGGGATGTATATGGTTTGGCAGGCTGTAATTGTTGCAATTATGGTGGCGCTTTCAAGTATATACCCCATACGCAAAATATTCGCTCTTAAAGAGATAGATGCACTCAGAGCTTAATTACTAACGAGAAAATCAATACAAATGATACTATCAATTGGTTGGAAAAATGTTTGGCGAAATAAAACCCGGAGTATGGTTGTTATTGTCGCCGTTATGCTGGGAATTTTCGGAGGAGTAATGGCTTCCGGAATAATGAAAGGCTGGATAGCACAGCGCATTCATGCCAGTATTTACAACGAAATATCTCACGTTCAGATTCACAATCCTGAGTTCATGTTGAATGAGGATATGAATCTGACTATTGAAAATGCTGAACAAATACTGAATGTTCTGGATACAATACCAGAGGTGGTAGCATATAGCCCAAGAGTTAAGCTCTTTGCCATGGTAAAAAGCGACTGGTCGACCTCGGGCTTATATGTTAAAGGTGTTGACAGGGATAAAGAAATTGAAGTTTCTGAAATCTATAAACATCTTTTGGAGGGTGATTTTCTGGAAGGAAAACACAGAATTCCTTCCATTGTAATAGGAAGTGATGCAGCGAAGGCACTCAAGCTGTTAAATTACCAGGTTACCCCGGAAAAAATCGATTCATTGAATGTTGAAGAGTACCCTGTTGAGATAATATCGAAATTGGGGGATATTGGTGACAAACGATTCAGAAAAGAAAAAGATTTCAGGGAAGCTTTAACCGAAAATCTGACTAAACACGAATACAAAGAATACGGAGACAAACTTGTTGAATATTTCTCATTTTACAGGTTGGGAGCAAAACTTGAGCTTACTCTTCAGGATACAAGCGGACAGATAATCAATCCGGTCTTTAAAATAAGGGGAATATACAAAACCAGCAATACCATGTTTGACGGACTAACCGCTTTTGTTGATCGCCAAAAACTTAATACCTATACAAAGCTTGGAGAAAATGATATTCATGAAATTGCAATAATCTCTACCGGGAACGATGAGGGAAAAGAATTAGGCATAACACTGGAAGAATATTTTGCAGGTAGCAGTGTGATGGGCTGGGATAAAATTTCTCCCGAAATAGCTATGTATACCCAGTTCACCAGTCTTATGGGGATAATTTTTGTAGGTATTATTCTGTTTGCACTGGCATTCGGTATTATTAATACCATGTTGATGTCTGTTTTGGAAAGAGTAAAGGAATTAGGTATGTTAATGGCAATTGGCATGAACAGGAAAAGAGTGTTTTACATGATAATGGCCGAATCAATTTTTCTTACGATAACCGGTGCAATTGCAGGAATGATCTTCAGTGGGATCATTCTTGAGATTACCGGCAGAACGGGCATTAATTTCAATATGTATGCCGAAGGCTTTGAAGCACTTGGATATTCATCTGTTGTTTATCCAACTGTCTCGTGGTTCGATTATATTTCTATAATAATTCTGGTAATAATTACAGGTATTATTTCATCTATCTGGCCGGCCAGAAAGGCATTGAAGCTTAATCCTGTGGAAGCACTTAGGACGGATTAATGATTAATGTATAATGAAGAATGTATAATGAAGAATGTATAATGAAGAATGTATAATGAAGAATGTATAATGAAGAATGCATAATTTATAATTGTTGAACTAGAAACATTGAACTAGGAACATTGAACTAGAAACATTGAACTAGAAACATTGAACTAGAAACATTGAACTAGAAACATTGAACTAGAAACTTTAAACTTAACAATCATGAAAGTAATAGAACTAAAAAAAGTAGAAAAAATATATAACGACTCAGAAGTAAAAGTACATGCGGTGCGTGGTATTGATCTTGAGTTCGAAGAAGGCGAATTTGCAGCCATCGTTGGCCCCTCAGGTTCAGGAAAAACAACTCTGTTGAATATGCTTGGCGGGTTAGATAAACCTACAGTTGGCGATATCTACATTGGAGGCACACACATTAACGATCTGTCAGGTTCGAAACTTATAGATTTTCGTTTGTTCAACATCGGCTTCGTATTTCAGTCCTATAACCTCATACCGGTTTTAACTGCGAAAGAAAACGTTGAGTTTATCATGCAGATGCAGGGTATTTCGCAGGAGGAACGTTACCAGCGAACCAAAGCTTTATTGGAGGAAGTAGGACTGGGAGACAGACTCGATAGTCGGCCCAAGCAACTTTCAGGCGGTCAGCAACAGCGAGTGGCAGTGGCAAGAGCATTAGCATCTAAGCCAAAATTTGTTCTTGCCGACGAACCAACAGCAAACCTCGATTCAAAATCGACAGAGAATCTGCTGGAAATAATGGAAAAACTGAATAAGGAAGAAAACATAACTTTCATCTTTTCTACACACGATCAGCGGGTTGTTAAAAAAGCACGCAGGGTTATTACCGTTGAAGATGGTAAGGTGTTGAGCGATGAGCGAAAGTAGGTTTGACTATCCTACTTTCAATCAGCGTCATTCCGGGCTTGACCCGGAATCTCCTGAATTTATTTGAATAAAAAGCTGAACTTAACATTTAAAAGATTACTTCGATGTGCTCGTAATGAGGTTTTTTATTTTCGTCATTGCGAAATTGAGGAACGAAATTGAAGCATTCTGTTTCTTAAAAATAAGGAAATCATGAAAAAAACATTTATAATATTATTTTTAGGACTAAGTCTCTCAGCCCACTCCCAATCCAAATTCGATTACTACGGGTACCTTTCAGGCATGCCTCAATACATGCATATCGATAGTATAAATTATTACCAGGGTATTCTGCATAACCGGATGAACTTTTTCTATTATCCAAATAATAATTTTAGTTTTTCTGTACAGTTGCGAAATCAACTTTTGTATGGTGATCTAGTAGAAATGTCGGCTTATGAAGATGGGTTTGTAAGCGAAAGCTATTTTCTGCCATTAACTTTTCAGCAGACATTTAACGACAAAGGCTTCCTGAGTTTATCGGCCGACAGGTTTTATGGACAATACACCAAGGGTAATTTCGACATAAAAGTGGGAAGACAGAGGATAAACTGGGGGCAGACCTTTGCCTGGAATCCAAACGATATTTTTAATACCTATAATTTCTTCGATTTCGACTATTTAGAGAGACCGGGAGCCGATGCTATCCGCATTCAGTATTTTACTGGCGCAACTTCACAGCTCGATTTCGCTGCTAAAATCGATAGTGCCAACAATATAACTGCTGCCGCATTATACAGATTTAATAAATGGAGAACCGATTTTCAGGTAATTGGCGGATATTACAGTCAGTCTTATATCGATACTGTTACTTTTCATACCGATACGGAATCGGATTATGTTTTGGGACTGAGCTTTACCACCGATTTAAAAGGTGTGAGTTTAAGAACAGAAAGTTCATATATGATTCCAACAGACGATTCACCCTTTCAGAAGGATTTGTTGCTTATAAGTGTGGGGCTTGATTATACCCTTCCGGTTAATCTTTCATTTGTTACAGAATTTTTCTACACAAACCAAGTACAGCCAATGACCTCGGGTCTGTTATCGATGTATTCAAGGCCTATGACTGTTAAAAGCATGGTTTTTACACACTATAATTTGTTTGCACAGGCGAGTTATCCTGTTACACCATTAATTAATGCTTCATTCGGAGGAATGGTTTTCACTGATGAAAACCTCGATGGGTTTTATGTTGGTCCATCTATAGATTATTCTTTGAACGATAATCTTGTGCTTGCTGTTTACGGGCAAATTTTTGGATTTCGGACTGTATATCTGGGTGAAGTAACCGAAACACTCATTTCTATGGGATTTCTTAGGCTTAAATGGAGTTTTTAATTAAAACTGAACAAGGAAGTCATTCAGACCCGGCTCGATAATGAGGAGTTTGAAGCATCATATCAAAAGGGCTATAATTTGTTCAGGCAAAAAAAATATACCGAAGCAATTCCGTTTTTTGAAGATGCTGTAAGAATTAAACCAGAACACTACCCGGCAAATCTGGGACTTGTTTCATGTTATGTGAACAAATGCGCCGGCAACAATGATTATTGCACAGAAGCAGTTAATCATCTTAATTATATCGTTCAAAAGTACGGGATGAATTATAAATTAACCGAACTTAAAATTCTTTTAGATTCAAAATTGGAATAATAATTCATTTCAAATTCCGAATAGTAAGCAAATAAAACACATAGCTTTCAAAATGAAAGATATATATGAATATAAATTGAATTAGCGTTTGATTAACCCCGTTTTTAATTCGAATACACCTAATTTAAAATAAAACTAAATAACAAACTCACCTCAATTTAAAACGCACGTAATCAGCAAAATATAAAAACAGAATTATTTACGTTAATTTTGGTTCAGCTATGAATTTCCAAGTGCTTAACCTTACCTTAAAGCCTGTCTCAGCAAAATGATTATATTTGTTATCTCCTTGAATAAATATAAATAAATAATCGGGGAAATTGATGGATCAATTAATAACAAAAACCTTGTATTATGGATAAAATATTTTCTGCAGTACCATTTTTGGCAATGATAGGGTCATTACTTGCCCTTGTTTTTGCTTTCTTCTTTTATAGGAATATGATGAAAAATTCTGAAGGTACAGACCGGATGAAAGAAATTGCCCAGTATGTTCGTGAGGGCGCAATGGCATATCTCGCCAGACAATATAGTGTTGTTGGAAAAGTTTTCATTGTATTGGTAATTTTACTTGCAATTTTAGCCTACATGGGAATACAAAACCCATTTGTACCGATTGCTTTCCTAACCGGAGGTTTCTTTTCCGGACTTTGCGGTTACCTTGGAATGAAAACAGCGACCAATGCTTCAGCTCGTACAGCACACGGTGCATCAAAATCCTTAAATAAAGGATTACAGATTGCTTTTCGTAGTGGTGCTGTAATGGGACTTGTTGTTGTTGGTTTTGGTTTGCTGGATATCTCATTGTGGTATTTATTACTCGACAGAGTTATTTTTACCCCTGATCATATGGCAACTGGAGTTAAATTTCTGGGCCTTCATTTTGTAAATGCTGGTATAGGTGAAACCGAAAAATATATCGAGATAACTGCTACTATGCTTACATTTGGTATGGGTGCTTCTACGCAGGCACTTTTTGCCCGCGTTGGTGGTGGTATTTATACAAAAGCAGCCGATGTTGGAGCTGACCTTGTTGGTAAAGTGGAAGCTGGTATTCCTGAGGATGATCCTCGTAATCCTGCTACTATTGCTGATAATGTTGGCGATAATGTAGGGGATGTTGCCGGTATGGGCGCTGATTTATACGAATCCTATGCAGGTTCAATTTTAGCAACTGCCGCTCTTGGTGCTGCTTTAGCCGTTTCAAATATTCAGGAAACAATAAAAGCCGTTACTGCCCCGATGTTGGTTGCAGCAATCGGTATAATACTTTCCATTATAGGTATTTTTATGGTTCGTACAAAAGAATCGGCTACTCAGAAAAATCTTCTTCGTGCATTATTTATAGGAACTTTTGGGAGTTCAATTTTAATACTGATTGCTGTGGCCGGTATGGCTGCCCTTGATATTATTACCTGGGGAGTTTTTGGATCGGTTGTAGCAGGTTTACTTGCCGGTGTTATTATCGGACAAGGAACAGAATATTATACTTCGGATGAATATGCTCCTACAAAAGGTATTGCCTCTCAGGCGCAACAAGGTCCGGCAACAACCATTATTGATGGTATTGCGGTTGGGATGTACTCTACCTGGATTCCGGTTGTTACTATTGTTGCTGGAATTATTGCTGCGTATGGATTTGCCGGTGGATTCCAGAATTTTTCACAAGGAGTTTACGGTATTGGCTTTGCAGCGGTTGGTATGCTTTCCACTCTAGGTATAACATTGGCTACCGATGCTTTTGGCCCTATTGCGGATAATGCTGGTGGAAATGCTGAAATGAGCGAATTACCTAAAGAGGTACGTGAAAGAACAGATGCATTGGATATGCTTGGAAATACAACTGCAGCTACCGGAAAAGGATTTGCAATTGGCTCTGCTGCACTTACAGCAATGGCACTTTTAGCCGCCTATATGGAAGAAATAAAGTTATGGCTAAGCAAATATCCTTTGAAAGGAGATGCATTTCTTGCAGCCACAGGATTAGATAGCTTTGCAAATGCTGACATAACTGATTTTGTTTCTTATTATAACCTTTCTCTTTTTAATCCAATGGTTTTGGGAGGGTTATTTATTGGAGCTATGATGGCCTTTGTTTTTTGCGCAATGACTATGAAAGCTGTTGGCCGTGCTGCTGGTGCAATGGTTGATGAGGTTCGTCGTCAGTTTAAAGAAATTCCCGGAATTATGGAAGGTAAAGCTACCCCTGAATATGCCAAATGTGTTGCAATATCAACAAAAGGTGCTCAACGTGAAATGTTAGTACCATCGCTTTTGGCAATTGCTGTACCGGTAGTTGTGGGTATTGTTCTTGGTGTAGCTGGTGTAGTTGGTTTGCTTGCCGGAGGTCTTACTGCAGGGTTCACACTTGCCAGTATGTTAAACAACTCAGGTGGTGCATGGGATAATGCTAAAAAATATATTGAAAAAGGAAATTTTGGCGGAAAAGGAAGCGATGCTCACAAAGCTGGTGTTGTTGGTGATACTGTTGGTGATCCATTTAAAGATACTTCCGGACCATCATTAAACATCCTTATTAAGCTTATGACAATGGTTTCTGTTGTAATGGCAGGTTTAACTGTTGGATTCAGTATTTTCGGATAAACGTTTATCACACACATAAAATCTCTAATAAACCACCCTGTTTTGGGGTGGTTTTTTTATGCCTGTTCGTTTTATACGTCCTGTTTGTTTTTATTTAGTGGCCCAATGTCGGTTAGTTCCCGCTATTACTCAAGGTTTACCCATTGCCTTCCTTTAGGGTACTTCGTGCCAGGAAAATCAAGAGATGAACAGAGGCATGAAGTTTTTTTTCATTTTCTTCTTATCTAAACGCCCTTGTATATAGTCTTTTAAGATTTGGCAGGTATATTTTAATAAGACCAAGATTCCAAAACAATTACCTTTATTATCGGAAAGGAAGGTTTAAGTGGGGTTATAAATTTTATCTGTTCTGACAAATCACCAACGAATCGTTCAAAATTTGTTTGAATGATTTTGAATTTGCATGAATTTCCGGTGCTTTAATACCATTTTTAAAATCTTTATTTCCCATAAAAATCCGTGCTTCATCCCAAAGGCCATTATTAATAAAAGATTGAAGCAGTTTTCTTCCGCCTTCAACCATTAATGAAAGAATTTCTCTGGTGTATAATTCTTCTAAAACAGCATCCAGAATGGGCTCATCGAAATTCAGCCTGATGTATGTAAGCTTGGGTTTATTCTGAATATGTTTTTCAGTGAAAACCAGCGTGTCTGTTTCTCCATTGAATAGCTTAGCGTTCTCAGGTATTCTGGCTTTACGGTCAACCGTAATTCTTAAGGGAGATTTTCCGGGCCAGTAACGTGTATCTAGTCCGGGATTATCATACACAACGCTATTTGTACCTACCATAATAGCATTTTCAACCGAGCGCCATTTGTGTACCAAAGTCCTCGATATCGGATTCGAAATCCAGTTTGGGCCTATGGGAGTTCCCGGAGTGCGATCGATATCAATATATCCATCGCGCGATTGAGCCCATTTTAAAATAATGTATGGTCGTTTCTTTGCATGAAAAGTAAAAAACCGCTTGTTTAGTTCAAAACATTCTTCTTCCAAAACTCCGAGTACCACCTCAAGTCCTGCATTTTTTAGTTTTTCAATACCTTTCCCGGCAACAATTGAGTTGGGGTCTGTAGTTCCGATTACAAGCTTTTTAAGGCCTTTTTCAATAATTAAATCGGAACAGGGAGGGGTTTTGCCCATGTGTGAGCAGGGTTCCAGATTAACATACAAAGTACTTTCCGGAAGTAATTGGGTTTCTTTTACTGAATTAATAGCATTTACTTCGGCATGTGGACCTCCAAAAACCCTGTGATATCCTTCACCAATAATTTTATTGTTGTGAACAATTACTGAACCTACCATGGGATTAGGTGCGACCATTCCTTTACCGTTTCTGGCCAGATCAATGCAACGATGCATGTATTTTATGTAGTTTTGCATAAAGCTGTTTATCCTTTGAAAGAATATGTATGCAAAAATAGGATACCAAAATTAAGCTTTGTTATAATTGACTAAAAACTTTAATACTTGCAAACAATAACCGACATTAAAGCTCTTTATCTGAAAGTATTAATAAAAGTTTATGATCAGAACGAATCGGAAGCAATATTCTGGATAGTTGCCGAAAGTATACTCAAAGAAAACCGAATGGTACTTTTGTCTGAATTACATAAAGCCATTTCTGATGATGAAGCTAATCAATTCAACAACTACCTGAAAAGGCTTGAAAAGGCCGAACCGGTGCAGCATATTTTAGGCAAAGCCTGTTTTTTTGATTTGGAATTTGAGGTAAACAGCGAGGTGTTAATTCCAAGGCAGGAAACGGAATTGCTTATCGACACTTTACTAAAGCACAAATTTTTATCTGGCAAAAAAAAACTTTTAGATATCGGCACAGGTAGTGGATGCATAGCGGTTTCATTAAAGCACAATTTACCCTATTTAGAAGTAAGTGCTTTGGATATTTCGCGAAATGCTCTTGAAGTTGCAAAAAGAAATGCATTGAAGCATAACACAGAGATTCATTTTATTAATGATGATATTCTATGTCCGGCAAAAAGATATTCGGGAACCTGGGATATTATTGTAAGTAATCCCCCATACGTTCGTGAACTGGAGAAAACTATAATGCATAGCAATGTTGTTAATTATGAACCCTCAACAGCACTTTATGTTAATGATGAAGATCCTTTGCTTTTTTACCGTGCAATTTGCAGACTTTGTGCTAAGTTCCTCATATTGGGAGGAATGCTGGTTTTTGAAATAAATGAAGCTTTTGGTGCTGAAGTTCAACAGCTGGCTTTTGAAACCGGGTTTAATAAAGTTGAAATTATAAGGGATTTAAACAATAAAGATCGTTTTATTTTGGCAGAAAATTATGCGAAGAGAAATGAATTATAAAGAAGCGCTGAGTCGGTTGCAGGATTTATGCAGCAAATCTGAACGTTGCGAGAAAGATATCCTTGACAAACTCCGAGCCTGGAATTTCCAGGGAGATGCCAGGCCAATTATAGATTCATTAAAGCAGGATAAATTTATTGATGAGGAAAGATATACCAGGGCCTTTGTTAATGATAAAATTAAATTCTCAGCCTGGGGCAAAAACAAAATTCTTTTTACACTTAAGTCAAAAGGAATAAAAGAGGCAATAGTTAAATCGTATCTGGGCGATTATCCAATAGAAGATTACATTAAGAGGGTAGAACACGAAATTATCAAGAAAAACAGGGACATCAGAGAAGAGAATCCATACAAAAGGAAACAAAAGCTTTTGGCATTTGCTTTTCAGAGAGGATATGAAAATGAAATCGTTTATGATTTTATTGATTCCATTACAGGGATTGAATAAAATTGGCTAAATTACATAATCACACAATTTTATTTAACCGTAAAAACACAGAGAAATGAAAAAGGCTTTTGTGCATTTTGCCCAGGGTTTTGAAGAAATTGAAGCTCTTACCATTGTCGATGTGCTTCGAAGAGCAGAAATACCTACTGAAATGGTTTCTGTAACCGGTCAGAGACAAGTAACAGGAGCACACGGAATTAAAATCACTGCCGATATCGTTTTTGAAGACGTAAACTACGAAGAGAGTGCTATGGTCATTCTTCCGGGAGGTATGCCGGGTTCAAAAAATTTACTGGATCATGCCGGACTGGCTGAAGTTATTAAGAAAAAAGCAGCTGCATCAGAACCACTTGCAGCCATTTGTGCTGCGCCTATGGTTTTTGGTGAATTGGGTGTATTGCAGGGCAAAGAAGCTGTTTGCTACCCGGGTTTCGAGAGTCATTTGAAAGGAGCAACGGTGAAAGATGACTTAAGCCTGCGATCCGGTAATGTAATTACAGGCCGAGGTCCGGGAGCGGCTTTAAACTTTGCATTAGAAATAGTCGAAGTGTTAAAAGGCAAAGATGCAGCCAACGCGCTAGCCCATGGAATGATAGTTAAAACCTGGAATTAGAATTCACAATTAAAATTCATTTATTTTTCTGGGATAATGAAGGAGGCAAAATGGCTTCTCCAGAAATTGTATTTTCTTATTTCTGCCTCATAATCTTATCGGGGCCATTCAATAAATGTTAATTTTAGTTTAAAAAGATTTTAAATAACAAATTTCAAATTGAAATATATAGTCTTGTAAGACTCATATAATCAGCATATTCATAAAAGTTCACACATTAATTAAATACATTCAATATCATACGTTAAGCAAAAAGGCCAAAAAAGCTTACAGAAAACACGCAAAAACTATAAAAACAGAATAAAAATGCAATTAAAAGTTAATAAAAAATTAACATTAAATATTTGATCAGAATAAATGTACATATTACTTTTGTAACAGAGATTTTAATTAAAACGTGTGTGATATGATTACATTAAAGAAAGCGGTACTACGTGTACTGCCATTATTTGTTGTACTTGCCGTTTCAGGTTTAACTGTTCAGGCAGGTGGGATCCTAAGAATGAAACCGGTTACTAATTCTTCAAAAGCGGTGGTTTCAATTTCCAACATCGATTCAAAGCATCTGAGCATTTCAATTGAAGATATAAATGAAAATGTGGTTTTTTACCAGGAAAGCCTGAAAGATGTGACTGAGTTTGCTAAAGTATTTGATTTTTCGCAGCTCCGTAACGGTTCTTATACCATGATAGTAAAAGCTGGTAATGAGTCATTATCTGAATCTTTTAACATTGTAAACGGTCAATTAACTGTTCAGGAATCAAAGAAATTACAAGAGCCTATTTTCAATTTAACAGAAGATAATCTGGTTATTTTCTTTAATAACAAAAAAGCAAAAGATGTTACTGTTGAATTTTTAGAAGGCAGCAAGGAGTTCTTTACAGATTATGTTGACGCAAAAGTTACAGCAAGGAAATATGCTTTAAGCAATCTTCCTGATGGTGAATTTGTTGTTAAGGTGAGTACTTCTGATGGTTTTTATGCCTATGAATTAAAAAAGTAAAATGCGCGTGATGGACGAGTAATAGCGTCTGTTTTTCTTATAGTTTTCATTTAGTTAGGGTTAGAAAGCCCGGGTTGGTTACCCGGGCTTCTTTTTTTACAGCGATAATTCAAATTAATAATGAAAATACATATTAGGTTTAAAGTCAACTATAGCTTCTTCAAGGGTATTTAATTGCACCCTTACTTTGGTATTTCGATCTACCTCAAGACAGGATTTATGTGGATTAAATACGAATTTATTTAAATCAAGAGTGGCTTTATCGGGCAAACTATGAAAACAATGTCTGCATCCGTATTTTGCCTGTATTATATTAAGCCTTTTCATTTGAAACTCATCCACTGCATAATATTCATTATTTATACTCGAATTTTGCAATACCAGGTGGAACTCATGTTTGGGGTAGACCAAACGGCAATCATAATTGTTCATGTCAGCTGATTTCTATGATTAAAATACTTGTCCTGAAAAAAAAGACTCAAGGTCCGGAGTAGTTATAAGAAGAACTCTATAATATACAAAATCCCAGGCTCAATGTCAAGCATTACCTTATCTTTCTTTATGTATCGAAGGCGTATTATTTATCAGGTTTTTACCTCTTCTAGTCCAAAAGACATTAACTAACGATATTATTCCATATCTTTGTGTTTTACTAAAAGGTTAGAAACAAAATGCAGAAAAACCAAAAAGGCAAGATTATTCAGGCCTTGTCCGTTGACAGTGTAATATTTGGTTTTGAAGAGGCTAAACTAAAGGTTCTGTTAATAAAGCGTGCTATAAAACCTGAATATGGCACCTGGGCATTACCCGGAGGGTTCATAAAATATTCAGAAGATATAAGTGAAGCAGCATACAGGGTTCTAAAAGAACATACCGGGGTACAGGATTTGTATATGGAACAATTGGGTGCTTTTGGCGATATTGACAGGTTTCCTGATGAACGTGTTATAACCATTGTTTATTATGCCCTTATTAAACCGGGTAAATATGAAATAAATCCCGGTCCGGATGCTACCGATGCAGCCTGGTTTAGTTTGAAGGAATTACCACGGGTACCATTTGATCATAAAAAAATAATTGATGCAGCATTGGCTCGACTGCGGAGGCAATTTAAATATAAACCTATCGGATTTAATTTGTTAGCCGACAAATTTCCTTTATTGGATTTACAGGAACTTTACGAGGCACTATACGGTGTTGAATTCGACAAACCCAATTTCCGCCGAAAGATTATGAAAATGAACCTTTTGGTTCCGCTTGAAGAAAAACAACAAGGCGTTCCTCACCGTTCGGCCCGACTGTTTAAGTTTGATAAAGAGCGCTACGATAATCTTACTGAAAAGGGTTTTATTTTTGAATTTTAAACCATCGGCCTTTTTTATATTGTTTTTCCTGCATGAGTATTCTGTTATGATAATTCACAAAATTATTCCCGGCACATTTAAACTCGACGGAGGAGCTACTTTTGGGGTAGTTCCTAAAACCTTATGGTCTAAAGCATATCCGGCAGATGAAAATAACCTCTGCATTTTTGCACTGCGCCTTTTACTTATTGAAACGGGAGACAGAAAAATACTAATCGATACCGGAATAGGAAATAAACAAACTGAAGACTTTTACAAGCACTATTTCCGGGAAGGGCATCATTCTATTGAAAAGGCTCTTGAAGAAAAAGGATTTTCTGCCGACTCAATAACAGATGTGTTACTTACCCACCTGCATTTTGATCATGTAGGGGGCGCTGTAAAAATTGATGAATCAGGAAATAGTATTCCAACTTTTCAAAATGCCAGGTATCATGTTAGCCGGAAGCAGTGGGAATGGGCTATGGAGCCAAACCAGAGAGAAAAGGCATCGTACCTTAAAGAAAACCTGCTGCCTTTAGAAAATTCAGGACTTATAGATTTTATAGAATACGAGGGAGAATACTTCTCCGGTATTTCAATCAGGTTTTTTAGCGGTCATACCGATGGTCTAATTGTTCCATTTATACATTACCAAGATAAGACACTTGTTTATACTAATGATTTGTTGGCATTATCAGCTCATATTCCTGCCTCGTGGGTCTGTGGTTTCGATACCCGGCCTTTGATTTCTTTTGAAGAGCGAAATGGCTTACTGCAGGAGGCATTTCGAAATAATTATTACCTGGTTTTTCAGCATGACCATTATACAGAATGTTGCACCCTGAAAAATACAGAGAAGGGCATTCGTAAAGATAAAGAGTTCAAGCTTGAGGAGCTTTTGTAGCTTTAACAATATTCTGTTAGCAGTCTTTTAATAGTTTAACGTCATTCCTGCGTAGGAATGACGACTTATTGGTTTTATTGTCAATACTTCTAATACTCTTTAACACAAAACAAATTCAAGCTTTTGCTGTTTTCCAATAAATGGGATAACAATGAGAGTCCTTACTTTAATAATATTCAGTTTAAGCTTTATGGCAGAGATTAATGCGCAACAATACGAAAAGGCAACATTAGGTGCCGGATGCTTCTGGTGTACCGAAGCAATTTTTGAGAGGGTAGAGGGGGTTGTTGATGTTCAGTCTGGTTATAGTGGCGGGCATGTTAAGAATCCCTCGTATCGCGAAGTGTGCAATGGAGCTACAGGACATGCAGAAGTAATACAACTGCAGTTCGATAAAAGTATCATCTCGTATGCCGAAATTCTTGAAATATACTGGAAAACCCATGATCCTACCCAGCTAAACAAGCAGGGTGCTGATGTCGGTACCCAGTATCGATCGGTAATTTTCTATCATACACCAGAACAGGAAAAAACAGCTTCTGAACTGAAAGCCAAACTGGATACAGAAGGTATTTGGGATAACCCGATAGTTACGGGTATTGATGAGTTTAGCAATTTTTATCCTGCCGAAGATTATCATGAAGATTATTACGAAAACAATCCAAATCAGGGGTATTGTCGATTCGTAATAACTCCAAAAATTGAGAAGTTTGAAAAAGTTTTTAAGAATTATCTAAAGAAATAGCAGCCGCTAATTTTTTTTGAGGCCTTTCAACAAGCATTTCAATATTAATTATGAAACTTTTGTGTTCGTTGCCAAGTTTTGAAATAAGCAGCTTACATTCGCTCACCATTTCTGGAGATAATGAATGCGAAGAAAGTAACTTTTCCATTTTTTCCTGAAGAACAACCCGATCATGCCAATAGCCCATTTTGTCTTCAACTTCTTTAATTTTCAGAAGTAAATCTTTATCAAAACCGGAAGTTTTAGTTAGTTCAAGAATTGAAACAACCGGACTTATTTTTTTAAATGCGATTCGGATTGCATGTAAAGCTTCTTCGTCAGGAACAAGAAGAATTTTGTTTTTTATTTCAGCAAGCTGACTTTGAATATATATTTTAGCATTTTTCTCCAGGTTGTTTCTTTTTATCTTCTTACAAAGCTTACGGGCTTTTTTTATTGATTTTAAGTGCCTGGTAATTTTAAAGTTTTCGATGGCCTTTTTCAGGTTTTCTCCGGCTTGGGCAGATTCAGTCTGCTGAGAATCCTTAAAAGCTTTAACCAGGTTTTTTGAGGGGGAATAAGTATTGAGTGTATTTAAGCTGACCTGGAATTCGCGAAATAAGCCGGCATTGATGAATAAATTCTTAATCGGCTTAAATCTTTTTTTGCAGGAGAATTCACCATCAGAAATTTGCTCAAATAATTCATACAAAGCCCTGATTCGCTTTCCGCTTCTTCTTAAGTTATGAATATCTTCTTCGTTCAGGTGTTTTTGTAACCTTTGGAAGTGTAACCAAAAAGTCTGCTCTCTCTCGTGGAAAAAGTGAAAAAGCATTTTACCGGTCTTTGACTTATACATGATTTACAAAATTTCGATGAAAATAAACAAAAAACTTCTTTCCTGCCCCTAATAGTGTAAGTTTTAAGGGTGATAATTATCATCAGGTAGCAAAAATAGATAATCCGGAGCAATCCCTGCCACCGATTCCGGTCAAAGGCTGCCACCCATTCCGGTCAAATGCTGCCACTTTTTGAAAGTGGT
>JAFGVA010000043.1 GCA_016938235.1 Bacteroidales bacterium
ATTCCTTTATATCTGATGCGTTTATATTTACCGCAATGACATTCATAATCTTTCACCGGACCGAAAATTCGTTCACAGAACAAACCATCGCGTTCTGGCTTATAAGTACGGTAGTTTATTGTTTCGGGCTTTAATACCTCTCCACTTGAATTCTCTAGGATTTCTTCTGGTGAGGCCAGACCAATAGCAATTTTATTAAAACTGCTTCTTTGTTTTGTGTCTTTTCTAAATGACATATGCCGAATTAATTTCTACGTTAAACTATTCTTTTAATACCTGTTAAATCAAATTGATACTCAAACCAAGACCTCTGAGCTCATGAAGTAATACATTGAGCGACTCAGGAATACCAGGCTCAGGCATAGCTTCGCCTTTTACTATGGCTTCATAAGTTTTTGCTCTTCCCATTACATCATCCGATTTAACAGTCAGAATTTCCTGCAGAATATGAGCAGCTCCAAATGCTTCAAGTGCCCATACCTCCATCTCTCCAAAACGCTGACCACCAAACTGAGCTTTACCTCCAAGTGGTTGCTGAGTAATAAGTGAGTATGGTCCAATAGAACGGGCGTGCATTTTATCATCAACCATGTGACCCAGTTTCAGCATATAAATAATACCAACTGTTGCAGGTTGATCGAAACGCTCACCGGTACCACCATCGTACAGGTATGATCTACCATATCTGGGAACTCCGGCTTTATCGGTATATTCATTAATCTGATCTATACTTGCACCATCGAAGATTGGAGTAGCAAACTTAACACCAAGATTTTTCCCAGCCCAACCTAAAACAGTTTCGTAAATCTGTCCAAGGTTCATACGAGATGGTACACCAAGAGGGTTAAGTACAATATCAACAGGAGTACCATCTTCAAGGTATGGCATATCTTCCTGTCTCACAATCTTTGAAACGATACCTTTGTTTCCGTGACGACCAGCCATCTTATCACCCACTTTCAGTTTACGTTTTTGAGCAATGTAAACTTTAGCGAGCTGAACAATACCTGCCGGAAGCTCGTCTCCGATTGTAACATTGTATTTTTTGCGCTTATAAATAGCATCCTGTTCTTTAAATTTAAGAATGTAGTTATTTATAAGTGTTTGAATCATGTCGTTTTTAGGCTTATCTGTAGTCCATTTTGTAGGATTAACATTCAGATAGTCCATATCCTGAAGTACACGCTGAGAGAATTTTGCACCTTTTGGAATAACATCCATACTCAGGTAGTCTTTCACCCCCTGAGAAGTTTTTCCATTGGTTAAGGCAAATAATTTATCAACCAACTTAGCCTTTAGTTCCGCACAGCTTCGTTCAAACTCTTCTTCAATTTTGTCAAGAATTGGTTTTGTTGCTGCCTTAAGTTTTCTGTCTTTAACAGAACGCGAAAATAACTTCTTATCAATTACAGTTCCAAATAATGATGGTGATGCTTTCAATGAAGCATCTTTAACATCACCGGCTTTATCGCCGAAGATTGCTCTAAGCAGTTTTTCTTCCGGTGAAGGATCCGATTCTCCTTTTGGTGTAATCTTACCAATTAAGATATCGCCAGGCTGTATATTCGCACCAATTCTGATTAAACCGTTTTCATCAAGATTTTTTGTTGCTTCTTCACTAACATTAGGAATGTCTGAAGTTAATTCTTCCAATCCTCGTTTAGTATCACGAACTTCCAACATATATTCATCGATATGTATAGAAGTAAATAAATCTTCTTTAACAACTCTTTCAGATATAACAATAGCATCCTCAAAGTTGTACCCTTTCCAGGGCATAAAAGCAACCATCAGGTTACGTCCAAGTGCAAGTTCGCCTTTTTCGGTCGCATAACCTTCGGTAAGCACTTGTCCTTTCGTAACTTTCTGACCTTTATATACAATAGGTTTAATATTAATACAGGTATTCTGGTTAGTTTTCCTGTATTTAGAAAGTTTATATCGTTTTAAATCGCCGTCGAAACTAACAAAACGCTCATCATCGGTTAGCTCATAGCGCACAACTATTTCATTCGAATCAACGTAGTCGATTACTCCATCACCTTCAGCAACAACCAGTAATCTTGAATGCTGAACAACCTTCTGTTCGATACCTGTACCAACAATTGGAGATTCAGCATTCATAATCGGAACTGCCTGACGCATCATGTTAGAACCCATCAATGCACGGTTAGCATCGTCATGCTCAAGAAACGGAATAAGTGATGCCGCAATTGAAGCTATCTGGTTGGGAGCAACATCCATTAATTGAACCTCTTCTGGAGAAACAACCGGATAATCAGCTTCCAAACGACATTTTACTCTGCTGCGAACAAATTTTCCTTCTGCATCGAGTGGCGCATTTGCCTGAGCAATAATGGTTTCTTCTTCTTCCTCTGCACTTAAGTATACAATACCGTCTAATTCAAGGCTTACTTTACCGCTATCAACTTTTCGGTATGGAGTTTCAATAAATCCAAGGTCATTAATCTTTGCAAATACACAAAGTGAAGAAATAAGTCCGATGTTTGGTCCTTCTGGTGTTTCAATAGGACATAAGCGACCATAGTGAGTGTAATGCACGTCACGCACCTCGAAACCGGCTCTTTCACGAGAAAGTCCACCAGGTCCTAAGGCCGACAAACGGCGTTTATGTGTCATCTCGGATAATGGGTTTGTCTGATCCATGAACTGAGACAACTGGTTAGTTCCGAAGAATGAATTAATAACCGAAGACAAAGTTTTTGAATTGATAAGATCAATTGGTGTAAAAACCTCATTATCACGGACATTCATACGCTCCCGAATGGTTCTTGCCATACGGGCAAGACCAACACCAAACTGGTTGTACAATTGTTCGCCAACAGTACGCACCCTACGGTTACTTAAGTGATCGATATCATCAACATCGGTTTTGGAGTTGATAAGCTCGATTAAATATTTTATGATCTCAATTATATCTTCTTTTGTCAGAACTTTAACATCAATTTCAGTTTCCAGTCCTAACTTTTTGTTGATACGGTAACGGCCTACTTCACCTAAATCGTATCGTTTATCAGAGAAGAAAAGCTTCTCAATAACATCGCGTGCTGTGGCCTCATCGGGTGGTTCTGAATTTCGCAGCTGTCTGTAAATATGCAAAACAGCTTCTTTTTCAGAGTTACATGGGTCTTTCTGCAATGTGTTATATATGATTTCAAAATCAGCCTGATTGAGATTTTCCTTATGCAAAAGAATTGTTTTTGCACCTGAATCAACGATTAAATCAAGGTGGTCTTTATCAATAACAGTTTCTCTGTCGATAATGACCTCGTTACGCTCGATGGAAACAACCTCACCGGTATCTTCGTCAACAAAATCTTCCACCCATGATTTTAAAACACGAGCGGCAAGGCGACGTCCAACCAGTTTCTTGATTGCTGTTTTTGATACTTTAATTTCGTCTGCAAGGTCGAAGATTTCAAGAATGTCCTTGTCACCTTCGTAACCGATAGCGCGTAATAATGTTGTTACAGGAAGTTTTTTCTTACGGTCAATGTAGGCATACATCACATTATTGATGTCGGTAGCAAATTCAATCCAGGAACCTTTGAAAGGTATAATTCTGGCTGAATACAATTTTGTACCATTTGCGTGTAAACTTTGTCCGAAGAACACACCAGGTGAACGGTGAAGCTGAGAAACAACTACACGTTCTGCACCATTAATAACGAACAGACCGCGCTCGGTCATATAGGGAATTGTACCTAAATATACGTCCTGAATTACTGTATCGAAATCTTCGTGCTCAGGATCGGTACAATAAAGCTTTAATTTAGCTTTAAGTGGGACACTGTAAGTCAAGCCCCGTTCAATACATTCTTCTATTGAATATCTTGGTGGATCGATAAAGTAATCGATAAATTCTAACACGAAATTATTTCGTGTATCGGATATCGGAAAGTTTTCTGCGAATACTTTGTATAAACCTTCGTCTTCTCTGTTTTCAGCAGTTGTATCGAGCTGAAAGAATTCGCGGAATGATTTCAACTGTATTTCAAGAAAATCAGGATATTCCAGCTGATTTTTGATTGAAGCGAAAGAAATCCTTTCGGTAGTTGATTTTTTTATTGACATTATCTCAGAAATAAAATATTGAACTTAAATTACTTGTAATAACAAAAGGCTTAAACCCGCATCCCTATCCCGAATTATCGGGAAGAGATCGGGTTAAACCATTTAGAGCTATATGTATCTCTTACCTTATTTAAGTTCAACTTCAGCTCCTGCTTCTTCTAATTGTGCTTTAAGTGCGTCTGCTTCGTCTTTAGTAGCACCTTCTTTAAGTGCGGTTGGTGCTTTGTCTACTAATTCTTTAGCTTCTTTTAGTCCAAGACCAGTAAGTTCTTTAACTAATTTTACAATTTGAAGTTTAGCTCCGCCTGCTGATTTCAATACAACATCAAAAGTTGATTTTACCTCAACTGCGGCTTCGCCACCAGCAGCAGGACCAGCAACAGCAACAGCTGCAGCAGCTGGCTCAATACCATACTCTTCTTTAAGTATGTCAGCTAATTCGTTAACTTCTTTCACAGTAAGATTCACTAACTGTTCTGCAAAAGCTTTTAAATCTGCCATTTCTATTTATTTATTTATTCTTAGTTACTATTCTCTTTCTTGTAAAGTTTTAATTATACCAGCGAGTTTTCCACCACCCGACTGTAGAGCAGAAACAACGTTCTTAGCAGGTGATTGCAGGATTGCAATAACATCGCCAATAAGTTCTTCCTTAGACTTAATACTAGCTAAAGCATCAAGTTGTTCGTCACCGATGTAAATCGATTCTTCAACATACGCTCCTTTAAGAATTGGTTTATCCCATTCTTTTCTGAACTCTTTAATAAGCTTAGCAGGTGTATTACCTGTTTCAGTTAACATAATTGAAGAGTTACTTTTTAAAACACCGAAAAGTTCTTCGTAGTTACCTTCGATTCTTTCAAGTGCTTTTCTAAGAAGTGTATTTTTTACAACTACCAACTTAATGTCTTTTTCAAAACACTTTCTACGTAATTTGCTTGATTGCTCAGCATTTAAGCTTGCAATATCAGCTACATAGAAATGTTTACTCTCAGATAATTGTTGAGCCAGGTTATCTATCAATTGATTCTTGTCGTCCCTTGTCATAACTGTTCGATTAAAAGTTTATTCATCAATAGCTTTTGTATCGACCTTAACACCAGGACTCATAGTACTTGACAAGTAAATGCTCTTGACATAGGTACCTTTAGCTGCAGTTGGTTTCAACTTTATTAAAGTTTGTACGAATTCGCGGGCATTTTCGGCAATCTTATCCGGAGTGAATGATACTTTACCCACAGAAGTGTGAATTATACCGTAACGATCGACTTTGAAATCGATTTTTCCGGCTTTTACTTCTTGTACTGCTTTACCAATTTCCATTGTTACAGTACCACTTTTGGGGTTAGGCATCAGTCCACGAGGACCTAAAACACGTCCAAGTTTACCAATTTTACCCATTACAGAAGGCATGGTAATGATAACATCAATATCAGTCCATCCCTTTTCTATTTTTTCTACGTATTCGTCCAAACCAACATAATCGGCACCAGCTTCTTTAGCTTCTGATTCCTTATCTGGTGTACACAATACAAGTACCCGGGTTTCTTTACCAGTTCCATGAGGTAATGTTACAACTCCACGAACCATCTGGTTAGCTTTACGGGGATCGACGCCCAAACGTACATCGATATCTACTGCAGCATCAAACTTGGTAAAAGTAATTTCTTTAACAAGTTTTGCAGCTTCAGTAAGCGAGTATTGCTTTCCAGGCTCAATTTTCTCTAATGCGTTTTTCTGATTCTTTGTCAGTCTAGCCATTTGTATCCGACATATTAAGGTTATAAAGCAGGAAATTGACCTTTAACGGTTATTCCCATACTTCTCGCAGTACCTGCTACCATTTTCATAGCTGATTCGATTGTAAATGCATTTAAGTCAGGCATTTTATCTTCAGCTATGGCCTTCACCTGATCCCAGGTTATTGCAGCTACTTTAACCCTGTTAGGCTCCGAAGAACCTTTCTTGATTTTTGCAGTCTCCAATAACTGAACAGCTACTGGTGGTGTTTTAACAATAAAATCAAAAGATTTATCGCCATAAACTGTAATAACCACCGGCAGAAGTTTACCAGCTTTATCCTGAGTACGGGCATTGAACTGCTTACAGAACTCCATAATGTTCACGCCTTTAGCACCCAGGGCTGGTCCAACAGGTGGTGAAGGATTAGCAGCACCTCCACGAATCTGTAATTTAATTAGTCCAGCAACTTCTTTTGCCATTTCTAAATTATTTCCGATTTATATATAATCACAGTGATAATCGCTCAGGAAGCATTATAGGTTGTCGCGATTACCTATAGTAATTCAAAAATTATTATTCTTTTTCAACTTGCATAAAGCTTAACTCTAATGGTGTTTTTCTACCAAATATTTTTACCATTACTTTAAGCTTTTTCTTTTCATCGTTAACCTCTTCTATGATGCCTGTAAAACTGTTGAAGGGTCCATCGATTACCTTAACTGATTCACCAATATAAAATGGAGTATTTAATTCTTCTTCTCTAGCCTCCAGTTCATCAACTTTCCCTAATATTCGGTTAACTTCCGACATTCTAAGTGGAGTAGGTTCTTCCTCTCCCTGCTGTCCAAGAAATCCGATTACATTAGGAATATTTTTAAGTATATGAGGTATTTCTCCAACAAGAGCAGCCTCAATTAAGACATATCCAGGAAAATAATTTCGCTCTTTGCTTATCTTTTTTCCGTTACGAATCTGGTATACTTTCTCGGTAGGTATTAAAACCTGAGAAATATAATCTTCTAAGTTAAGACGAGTAACTTCGCTTTCAATGTATTCTTTAGCCTTTTTTTCTTTTCCTCCGATTGCTCGAAGAACGTACCATTTTTTTTCTATTGCGTCCATTTTCCTTTAATTAGTTTTTTAATAGAACAGCTGATATATCTGCTCCATCAAATTTTTAAACGCAATATCCATAGCTGCTATAACCAAAGCAAAGATTACTGTTGCAATCATTACTAAAAAGGCACTTCCCTGAAGTTCTTCCCAGGTAGGCCAGGTTACTTTGTTCATCAGCTCGTTGTATGTGTCTTTAAGGTATGCTACAATCTTCATTTTATTCAGAGATTTGCACGGGAGGAGCGACTCGAACGCCCGACACCTGGTTTTGGAGACCAGTGCTCTACCAACTGAGCTACACCCGTGTCAGGAAAAAGGTAAGCCCAAAAAGGACTTACCTTTAACATGATTTATTTTATTAATGTTGTGTTTTATTCAACAATCTCAGTTACCTGACCAGCACCTACGGTACGTCCACCTTCGCGAATTGCAAAACGAAGACCTTTATCCATAGCTACAGGAGTGATAAGCTCAACAGTAATTGTTATGTTATCACCAGGCATAATCATTTCAGTTCCTTCTGGTAACTGAATTTCACCAGTCACGTCAAGAGTACGTAAATAGAACTGTGGACGATATTTGTTATGGAATGGAGTGTGACGTCCACCTTCTTCTTTTTTAAGGATATAAACCTCGGCTTTAAATTTAGTATGAGGAGTTATAGAACCTGGCTTAGCAAGTACCATACCTCTTTTGATCTCTTTCTTGTCAACACCACGAAGAAGCAGACCTACGTTATCTCCGGCTTCTCCTCTGTCAAGAATTTTACGGAACATTTCAACACCAGTACATACTGTTTTGCGTCCTTCTGCACCAAGACCAATAATCTGAAGTTCTTCACCAGTGTTAACAACACCAGTTTCGATACGACCGGTTGCAACTGTACCACGACCTGTAATCGAGAATACGTCTTCAACCGGCATTAAGAATGGTTTTTCAACATCACGTGGAGGAAGTGGAATCCAGGTATCAACTGCATCCATAAGTTCCATTACTTTTTCTACCCATTCCGGCTCACCGTTAAGTGCACCCAGAGCAGAACCATGAATAACCGGAGCGTTACTTCCATCGAATTCATAAAAATCCAATAGTTCACGTAATTCCATTTCAACAAGTTCCAGAAGTTCTGGATCATCAACCATATCTACTTTATTCAGGAATACAACCAATTTTGGAACGTTTACCTGACGAGCAAGAAGAATATGTTCGCGAGTTTGAGGCATTGGACCATCAGTACCGGCACAAACCAAAATAGCACCATCCATCTGAGCAGCACCAGTAACCATGTTTTTAACATAGTCAGCGTGACCTGGACAGTCAACGTGTGCATAATGACGATTTGCTGTTTGGTATTCAACGTGTGCAGTATTAATAGTAATACCACGCTCTTTTTCTTCCGGAGCATTATCGATTGAATCAAAGTCTCTGATTTCAGAAAGACCTTTTTCTGCCAACACTTTAGTAATTGCAGCAGTTAATGTAGTTTTACCGTGGTCAACATGGCCAATTGTACCGATGTTAACGTGGGGTTTGGACCTGTCAAATTTTTCCTTAGCCATAGTTAACTAAATATTAAATATTAACCTTTTTATTTATTTTTTTTACCGTTGAGCCAATGATGGGAATTGAACCCATGACCTCTTCCTTACCAAGGAAACGCTCTACCCCTGAGCTACATCGGCTACTGAGCGGGAGACGAGGCTCGAACTCGCGACCCTAACCTTGGAAGGGTTATGCTCTACCAACTGAGCTACTCCCGCTTAAAATTAAATCACTAATTAAAATTAGTAATTTTTAGCCTTATTTCATGAAAAATGAGCATGAGGATGCAAATGATCACACTCACGCTCAGTGTTTTCGTGGGGAGAGGAGGATTCGAACCTCCGAAGTCATACGACAGCAGATTTACAGTCTGCCCCAGTTGGCCACTTTGGTATCTCCCCTTTTCAGAGAGCCGAAGAACGGACTCGAACCGCCGACCGGCTGATTACAAATCAGCTGCTCTACCAACTGAGCTACTTCGGCTTAAACTTGAAAGAACAACCGATTCCGTTTGGTTAAAATTACCTCTCGAAATCGGTTCGCAAATGTATAAATATTTTATTTATCACAAAACATTTTTTTTGTTTTTTTTGAAGCGATTAAAATCACTGTCCCCTGCGCTTTTCTTTTGCTTTGGTAATCTGTCTTTTAAGGGCTTCGATAGCAGTGTCGGTTGATTCTTCAAACGACTTGGTTTGTTTTTTTACAAAAAGTTCGTTTCCGGGTATATCTACCTTAATCTCGGCAATTTTATTTTCCAAATCCTGAGTATTCTCTAATTTGAGAAAAACTTCGGCACCAATTATCTCATCAGAATACTGTCCGAGCTTGCTTACCTTTGTTTGCACAAAATCCTCCAACTCCTTGGTTGGTGAAAACTTCACTGAATTAATCTTAATGTTCATATTAAAATCCTCCATTTTTTATTAAGCTCTGGGGTGAGCTTGTTTATATACTGATTTAAGTTTTTCGTATGTATTATGCGTATAAACTTCTGTTGCTGCAAGGCTGCTGTGACCAAGCAGTTCCTTTACTGCATTTAAATCGGCACCATTATTCAGCATATGAGTTGCAAATGTATGCCTCAATTTATGCGGATGTACTTTTTCGGAAGTAGTTACCTGGCCTAAATATTTACCCACCACACGCTGAATAAGCCGATTGTATACTGGTTTTCCTTTGGATGTAACAAACACAAAACTATGATCGGGATTCTCAAATTCATCCTTACGGTAATTCAAATATTCCCTGATTTCACCTAATAGTTTATTAGTAACAGGTATATTACGTTGTTTGTTTCTTTTACCAATTACCGAAATTTGCTGTAAACTAAAATCCACATCTCTGATTTTAAGGTTTGCTAATTCTGACAACCTTATACCTGTACTATAAAACAAAGAAAGAATAAGTTTATCTCTTTTCCCCTCAAAATTGTTTGTGAAAACTAAATAATCGAAGAGATTCTGTATTTCAGCAGACTTCAGAAAATCGGGCAAGGGGTTTTGATATTTCGGCACAATAACCATATCTGCAGGATTATTTTGCATAACTCCCTCCCGAACAATAAATTTAAAATAAGTTTTAAGTGATGACAGTTTTCGTTTATAGCTCCTGGGGGATATATTATTATTTGCTAATTCAATTAGCCATAAACGAATATCCTTTGGAGTGATTGTACTGCTTTTGGTTTCACAGTTCTCCCCAAGGAAATTAAAAAATGCCTGAATGTCGTCGGTATATGCCCTAATAGTGTGAGCAGAGTACCTTTTTTCGTTGGAAATATAATTTAAAAACTTCTTAAATAATGCCATACCCAGGGAAGATTAGTCGATAAAGGCTGGCACCTAAATATATTTCAGACTAATCCCTGTGTGATGACTATTATTCTTCGTCCTGTTGAAGTTTCTGAACGTAAATTGCTTTTTTTACCTCCTCACGACGATCCTCTGAAGGCTTTCTGAATGCCTGACGAGAACGTAATTCTTTAACAACACCGGTTTTTTCGAATTTTCTCTTAAACTTTTTAAGAGCTCTTTCAATGTTTTCTCCTTCTTTTACAGGTACAATTATCATTTTTAAAATCAGTTTAATAAAACGAGGCGCAAATTTAAACCTATAATTCTAATTCACAAAAAATAAGTTTATTAATTACAAAAAAAGTCTGAAATATATTTAGTGTGTGCCAATTTCCCTTTAAAAATATACTTTAAATTTAATAGGTAAAAAGTAATAAAAAAACTTTAGAAAAAGAAGAAAAAGGCTTTTAAATTATGTTAAAACAAACAAAAATACGGCCTTAATCTTTGAAGCTCATCAGTGGTAACCAGGTTGCTTTTAATAAGTTCCTCCAGTTCAGAAATATTGCCAGTTACTTGGCGGTATTTTAAAATTGCTTTTGCCTGATAGGAACTTATATATGGATGCGAAACCAATTCATTAAAATCAGCTTTATTCAGGTTAATTTGTTTTATAGCTGAAGTGTCAATATCAAAATAGGAAATGGCATTTTTAATTATACTTTCGGGTAAACCATATACTTCTTTTAACTGATCAAATGAATAAAATCCTCCCAGTAGTCTTCTGTATTTCAATATTCGGGATGAGAAGGCAGGACCAATTCCCGGCACTTTTACCAGAGCTAAAGAATCGGCTCTGTTTATAGAAATTTTATTTACCGGATTTGTTACAAAATTCTTTTCGGTAACTAGTGTTGAATCTATTTTTATAAAGTTGTCAATAATAAATTTATTATTTGTGTCAACTCCATATATTTTAGAAAGCTCGGCTTTTGATTTAAAAAAACCTCCACTCTCTCTGTATTTTATAATATTTGAAGCCGCGAATTTTGAAAAACCTACTTCAATAAACTGATTAAAAGAGGCTGTGTTAGGGTCAATCGGACTAATTATTTCTTCGGGATTGGTAAACGATTCATTAGGAAATTGAGCTATTGCAGGTTTTGTGCCCTCTGGTTTGAAATCACTTCTGTCTTCTATTGAGTAAAACTCAAATGAAACTTCATCACTTTTGCGCAAGGGAAGAACAAGACGAAGAATAATCAGAATAAAAATGAGAGAGAAAAGAACAACTAAAGCTCTTTTTTCACTCGCAGTAAAACTAAAATAGGGTTCTATTTTATTTCGGATGGATTTCAAAAATAAAGTTCTTTAAAGACAGTTAATCTTTTTCATTAATTAAGGCTGGCTAAATATGAAACAACATTTTCATAAATACCATATATTGATACAATAAATATAGCTATTGGCGCAATAAACCTGAGCGAGAAAATAAGTGGTTTAATGTACCATATCTTTATTTCGCCATGGTTTGACAGTTCTTTTAAAGTTTTCTTCCTGCCCAAATGCCATCCCATAAACAATGAAATAAACAAGCCGCCAAACGGAAGAAAAATATTAGCTGAAAAGAAATCTACCGTATCAAAAAAGTTTTTTCCCAGGAAAATCGCATAATCGAGATGCCCCATTGACAAAGAACAAAACGCTCCAACAAGCGCAATAGACGAAGCGGCCAGTATAGTGGCTATTCTTCTGCTCATTTTAAGCTCTTCGGAAAGAAAGGCAACGACAACTTCAAGAATGGAGATTGAAGATGTTAATGCCGCCACAGTTAGCAAAATAAAAAACAATATGGAGAAGAAGTAACCTCCGGGCATTTGCAGAAAGACATTGGGGAGGGTTATAAAAACAAGTCCCGGGCCTGCTCCCGGCTCAATATTAAATGCAAATACCGCGGGAAGAATTACCATTCCTGCAAAAATTGCAATAACAGTATCGGCAAGCGTAACCTGTAAAGCCGTTTTTCCCAGATTGTTTTTATTGTTTATATAAGAACCATAAGTAATAAGAGTACCCATCCCCAGGCTTAAAGAGAAAAATGCATGGCCAAGGGCACTAAGCACGCCTTCCCAGGTTAATTTTGAAAAGTCGGGCTTGAATAGAAATGCCAGCCCTTTAGATGCTCCAGGGAGAGTCATAGATCTGAACATTAGTATTATTAAAATCACAACCAGCAATGGCATTAATAGCTTGGAGTAGCGTTCAATACCTTTCTGAACGCCCATGATTACAATTAATCCTGTAAGAAACATAAACGATAACTGCCAGAAGATCGGCTTAAAAGGTGATGCAATGAAGCTTGTAAAAAACGATGTAAGCTCATCAGGGGTCTTCCCGTTAAATGAGCCCTTTAATGCTTCTACTGTATAGTTCATCGCCCATCCGGCAACCACACCGTAAAAAGATAAAATAAGGTAAGCTGCTCCTACTCCCAAAAATCCCGTAACATACCAGGGAGTTTTCGGAGCTAATTTTTTAAATGACCCGAAAGCATTTTTCCTGGCTTTACGACCTATGGTAAACTCTGATATCATTACAGGCAGACCAATAGCCACAATAAATCCCAGGTATACAAACAAAAATGCAGCACCGCCATATACTCCTGTGATATACGGAAATTTCCAGATATTTCCCAACCCGACTGCCGAGCCGGCAGCAGCGGCTATAACACCAAACTTTGAACCAAATGATCCCCGTACCGAAGCTGAATTACCTGCCATATAAAAACACTTTTTTAGAACCGAAAATATTACATCTAAAAACTAATTGCTCCAAAAATATAATATTCAGAAATAATATCCAGATTATTCTTAAAGAATTGAAAGTGAAAATTATATTGCTCTACAAATTTGCATAAAAAAAGCAGCCTAAACAGACTGCTTAAAAAATTACAAAAAGAATTAAACCCTATATCTGAAAATTTAAATCTTCATAAGCTTTTTTTAATCGGTTAATCACTGATTTTTCGCCCTCTCTTAACCAAACACGAGGATCGTATTTTTTCTTATTTGGTTTATCTTCTCCTTCGGGATTACCAATTTGCCCTTGCAGGTAGTTATGGTTTGCTGCTTCAAATTTTCTTACCCCGTCCCAGAAAGCCCATTGAGTATCAGTATCGATATTCATTTTTACCACGCCATAAGAAATCGCTTCCCTGATATCTTCACGAGTGGAACCGGAGCCTCCATGAAAAACAAAATTTACCGGTTTTTCGCCTGTTTTATATTTTTCCTGAATATATTTCTGCGAATTATCAAGAATCTTTGGAGTGAGCTTTACATTTCCGGGTTTATATACTCCATGCACATTACCAAATGAGGCTGCAATAGTAAAATTCGGACTTACTTTGCTCAATTCTTCATAAGCATAGGCAACTTCTTCGGGTTGAGTATAAAGCAATGAATTATCAACACTTGAATTATCTACCCCGTCTTCTTCACCTCCGGTTACTCCCAGTTCAATTTCCAGTGTCATACCTATTTTACTCATCCTCTCAAGGTATTTTTTCGAAATAGCAATATTCTCTTCAAGAGGTTCTTCCGATAAATCGAGCATATGTGAGCTGAACAAAGGTTTGCCGTTTTCCTTGAAGAATTTTTCACCTTCGTCAAGCAGTCCATCTATCCAGGGAAGTAGTTTCTTGGCAGCATGATCGGTATGCAAAACCACCCTGACTCCGTATAATGGTGCCAGCTCGTGAATTGCTTTTGCGCCAATTATTGCACCAACAATTGCCGACTTTTGCCCCTCAGATGGAGCGCCTTTTCCGGCATTAAATACAGCACCTCCATTAGAAAACTGTATAATAACAGGTGCGTTTAAATCTTTTGCTGTTTCGAGCACTGCGTTTACACTGCTTGAACCAATCACGTTTACCGCAGGTATGGCAAAATGTTCTCTTTTTGCTATTTCAAATAGCAGTTTTAAATCATTTCCGGTTACAACTCCCGGCTTTATTGCAGAAAAATCCATATTATTTCATTTAAATATTTGCACTAAATTGAACTACAAAGGTACAACGAAATGTTATTTATATGTATTCTAAATAATATTCAAATACGATTTATAAGCTCAAGAGCTTGATTGGGTGAGATATATTGACATTCCCCCCTGTTACATTAATAAAATGCTGCCTTATTGTATAAATAACCATGTTTTTGTAATTTTGCGTTCTTCAAAATGCAATGACAAAACATGCAATTTTTTAAATAAAACAAACATAAATACTTTTAATATGGCAGTTAGTTATAAAGACTTAGGACTAGTAAATACGAAAGAGCTTTTTAAGAAAGCTGTTGAAGGTGGATATGCAATCCCTGCATACAATTTCAACAACCTGGAACAATTGCAGGCTATTCTACAGGCATGTGTTGAAACGAAATCACCAGTTATTCTTCAGGTGTCATCGGGAGCACGTAATTATGCAAATGCAACTTTGCTGAGAAATATGGCACGTGGCGCTACTGAATATGTAAAAGAACTTGGATATGATATTCCGGTTGTTTTACACCTCGACCATGGTGATACTTTCGAACTATGCAAAGATTGTATCGACAATGGTTTTTCTTCAGTAATGATCGATGGTTCTCACCATTCATACGAAGAAAACATAGAATTAACAAAGAAAGTTGTTGAATACGCTCATGCTCATGGTGTGTCTGTTGAAGGCGAACTTGGTGTTTTAGCGGGTGTTGAGGATGATGTTGTTGCTGAACATTCAACATATACTCAGCCAGAAGAGGTTGAAGATTTTGTAAAACGTACCGGTGTTGATTCATTAGCTATTTCTATCGGAACTTCTCACGGAGCAAACAAATTCACTCCGGCACAATGTACCAGAAATAGCGAAGGTAAACTTGTTCCACCAGAATTGCGTTTTGACATTCTGGAAGAAATTGAAAAACGTATTCCCGGATTCCCAATTGTGCTTCACGGTTCTTCATCTGTACCACAAGAAGCGGTTGAAACAATTAACAAATATGGCGGAGCCTTAAAAGACGCTATTGGAATTCCTGAAGAATGGTTAAGAAGAGCTGCTAAATCTGCAGTTTGCAAAATTAACATTGACTCTGACGGACGTTTAGCAATGACAGCTGCTATTCGTAAGGTTATGATTGAAAAACCGGGTGAATTTGACCCACGTAAATATTTAGGTCCGGCCAGAGATTCGCTTAAAGCACTATACATGCACAAAAACATCAATGTGTTAGGTTCAGCAAATCAGGCATAATTAGTAAATAATTCAGCTCAGATACAGAAAAGCGTGGGAGTACTCCTGCGCTTTTATTTTTTGCAAAAAACTTCGGTGTTTATTATAGTTTAGAAAGGATAACCAATACCTATCTGGAACTCTAACCTTTTATATTTGAGATCCGGATTTGGATGATATGGTTTCCTGAAGGTCCATTTACTACCTGTATAATAATGTGGCTCGTCTCCTTCAAAAGGTAAATTTGTATTGGGTTGAATAGCGGGATCACGTAGTTTAAAACCAAAGTCTGTTCTAAGCACAATAAAAGATAAGTCGAACCTTAAACCATACCCCACACCAACGGCAATATCTTTATAAAAAGTTGCAAATTCGAAATTTGCACCAGGCTTGGTAATTTCTTCGTTTTGAAGCCATACATTACCGGCATCGATAAACAAGGCTCCCTCAATAATCCAGAACATTTTAAACCGGTATTCAATGTTACCTTCAAGTTTAATATCGCCTAAATGGTTATAGGTAGAATCGGGGTATGAACCCGGCCCCAGTGAACGTTCATTCCAGGCACGAATACCATAAGGACCGCCAGACCAGAACATTTTTTCAAAAGGTAAGCCAACTGAATTTCCGTATGGAATTCCAAATCCGGCATATAATCGATACGCAATCTTGTTTTGGGGATTTAATATTTTAAATTGTCTGAAATCAAAGTCTGAACGAATATACTGTGCATACTTCACTCCAAATAACATAGAATCGCTGCCCCATTTGGTCCAGTGTTCAAAAGATTTAATCAACAAACCTGCCGATTCAATATTCGAATGAAAATACATGTGATCTTTAGCGTGCCTCTGATTCTGGTTTGAATATTCGAATCTGTATCTTAATCCCAGTATAGTATGGTTTTCAAAACTATTTTCGAGCCTGGTATTTTTTATGTATTTATCAAAATAAATTAGATCAACCTCTTCGGGTAGCTTTACGAGATAGAAATCAACGGGGTATATCTCATGTTTATTATAAATATTTCCTTTCCAGCTGTATCCAAAAGAAGTGTTAGCAATTGTGCGTACATAATATGCCTGCTTTTGATAATTATAGGTGAACTGTATAACAGTTCTGGGGTTATATTTTCTCTGAAAATCAGGCCTGGCCAGAGGTAAAAGAAATTTTGGTGTTTCAAGTCTTGAATTCAACCCAAATTCCCGCATGGGCTCAAACCCTTCAAGCCGGTTTTTCAACGACTCATATGCACCTGTTAACCCTACTTTAAAAAGTTCTCCTCCTTTAAAAAAGTTAAAATTACTATAGGTAATACTTCCGCGGGCACCCGGATCACCTCCTGAGTAAGTAGCAACAAGCTCTGTTGAATAGGACTGTCTGTCACGCATGGCGAGTTCTATTCTGCAATCTAAATTATCATGCGCTTCAGATGAAGCTGTTTCAATAAAATTGATATTAATAAACCTGAACAATCCTAAGGATGAAAGACTGGCATATGTATTGTTGACTTTTTTTTGCTGATATAGATCGCCAGGCAATATCCTGCTAAAAGACACCAGTGTTGAAGGAGAAATTCCAACTCCTCCGGTTTGTAAAAGTTTAAAGCCGTTATAGTAATTGGTATCAGTATATGTTTTGCCTTCTATAAGAACATCTGGAATAATAAGAATATTGTTAATATAATATTGGCGGTGTTTCCTGACTTTTGAAACAGGATCGATATACCCAGAAATATTTTGTTTGATATTTAGGGTAACATCTACCACATATGAATCAGAAGTGGGACTGACTTCAAAATAGATATACTCTTTGGAAAACCTGTAATACCCGTTGTTTTTCAGAATGGTTTCTATGCGCATTCTTTCAAGCTGCATCAACTCTTTATTAAAAAAAGAACCTTCTTTGATTAAGGCCGAAACAGTATCGTCGAATATGTACTTTTGAATCGAAGTGTCCTCAAAATGATAGCTATATTTACCAATGAGAGTAGGTTGCCCAAGCTTTACATCGTATAATACATTTACCTTATTGTGTTTTTTAACTTTTACTTCTTTTTCAACTTTTACATCGTTATACCCTATATCGGCCAGGTATTTTTCATAGTTAGATTTGTTTCTTTCTGCCAGCACCGAATCGTATATTACGGGTGGCTCGCCTATCTTCCGCAACCACGAATGAGGAAAACTTTCTTTGTCGGGATTTGCCAGATTATATAAAAACAGGTGAAACCTTACACCCACTACCTTCTTATTCGGTGTAATACGCTCGTATTTTTGAAGCGAAGCAGTTTCAAATTTCCTGTCATCAACATTAACCTTCGCCTTGTTATATAGTTCTTCTTCCGAAGAAATTCTTCGGGTTGGCGAACACGAAGTAAAGAATACGACCAGTAGCCCTAAAAGCCATAGACTTATCCTGAAATTAATATGTTTATGAAAACGGGTCAACAAATCTACTTGATTGAAAATGAAATATTGTTTCTAATTTTATAATGTCACTAATAAAACATATGTATCTTAAATACAAAGATAGTTGCTTGATTATTAACTGGCTCTATCTTCATAATATTAAATAAAACAAATTATTGTGTTAAGTAAGAATAAAATTCAGTTTTTAAAAAAACTACAACAAAAAAAGTACCGCGATTTTGAAAAAATGTATTTTGTTGAAGGAATTAAGATAGTTAATGAAGCCTGCTCCAATATTCCGCAACAGGTATCTGAGGTTATTTGTACCGGCTCTGCACGAGAAAAACTAGTAATTCCGGAAGGTATAAGCATCTCAGAAACTGACAGGATGACCATAAAACAGATTTCTTCGCTTAAAACACCCCAGGAAGCTGTTGCAGTGATAAAAATCGATGATGCTAAAAAGAATCCTTCGCAAAACAGCGAATTAATTCTTGCATTAGACTCAGCCAGAGATCCCGGTAATATGGGAACTATAATAAGGCTGGCTGACTGGTTTGGCATTGAAACAATTCTTTGTTCGGAGGATTGCGTTGACTGTTACAATCCAAAAGTTATACAGGCTACCATGGGAGCAATTTTCAGGGTAAATATGGTTTATTGTAACCTAAAAGAAACATTAACAAAATTCAGGCTGTCGGGCAAAAAAATTATTGGCGCCAGTTTAAAGGGTGAAAACTTATATAAATCAGCCGCGATACTTAAAGGTATTTTGGTTATGGGCAATGAATCAACAGGCATTTCGGATGAGATACAACAAATTATAACACATAGCATTTTAATACCTAATTTCAGTAAAAAGCACCATCAGAGTGAATCCCTTAATGTGTCAACTGCAACAGCGGTAATTCTTGGTGAATTAAAAAGACGTATCGATTACTCGAAGTGAAAACTAATAAGGAAAATGCTCGATTTTAACTGATTCAGCATATCGGTATAAACCGGGTTATCATTAAAAACCTTACCATCAGGATTTGTTTCACTGAAGATATTGGTCATACCAACACTATATTTCAGTTCAACCGCAAATTTAAAAAAGGTAAGATAAAAATCTGCACCCCCTCCAATTTCAGAATAAATATCAAAGGGTTTAATCATAATTATCTGATCTATACTATATTCCCTCTTCTGAGCAAGATCGTACCGGAAATTTACGCCACCAACCAGGAAGGGTCTGAAATTATTGTCACGATGCGCTTTGTATTTTAGGGTTAGTGGCAACTCTAGAAACGATGATGATATTTGAAAGCCCCCGTCACTTGTTAAATTATAAAGTGCAGAATCGTTGTTGTCGATAAAATACATTACTCTTTCGCCGAAAGATATGCCGGGCAAACATCTGAGATCAAGGTATTCTGTTAACCTTAAATTTGAAACTGCCTGTATATTAATTCCAGGTTTAATTTCTTTAACACCTGTGTAGTAATTGTTTTCTCTTGCCCAATCGGATTGTCTGATGTTATAATCCATAAAATTGAGACCAAGCGAAAAGCCAAAATGAATGGGTTTTTCATCGTGAGTCGGATCGTTTTTTACAACAATACGCTGTCCGCAAACAATAAAACTTACAAACAAAAATGGAAATAGTACTTTATATCTGTTCAATTTGATCATTTTTAACAATAAACGCATACGGCATAAAAATAGTATATTTTATCAGAAATTGAATAAACAGAATTTTTATTCGATAAAAACCATAAGGGATAAAAGCAAAAAACTGTAAACTTCTTCAGGAGGGTGCCTAAAAAGCCCCAAACACCATCATTCCCATGAACAAAAAATGGACTTTTGGACACCCTCTTTGTTAATTACTGCTCTTATCCTGCAATTACTTTTCTAAATAATATCTCTATTTTTGAATAAAAATTAACATTATGTATACATACGACTATCTGTTTAATTTCACTGCCGAAGTTTTTTCTAAAATGGGATGCCCGAAAGACGATGCCGAAAAAATTGCTAAAGTTTTCATGGCTGCCGAACTCAGAGGTTTGTCCTCACACGGTATGATTCGGATAAAAGACTATTACCAGCTTTGGGAAGCCAAAAGAATTAATATAAAACCTAACATTAAAATTGTTTTTGAATCGCCCAGCACGGCCGTGGTTGATGGCGACGGTGCCATAGGTATGCTGGCGGCAACACGTTCAATGGAAATTGCTATGGAAAAAGCCGAAAAAGCCGGAACCGGATGGGTTTCGACCCGTGGTTCAAATCATTTTGGCATTGCCGGATATTATGCTATGATGGCTCTCGAGAAGGAAATGATAGGCATGTCGATGACAAATGCAAATCCCCTGGTAGCGCCTATGGGTTCGGTTAGTCGTATGTTAGGCACAAACCCCATTGCTGTGGCAATTCCTGCAGGAAAGCACAAACCTTATGTTGCCGACTTTGCCACAACACCCATTGCCCGTGGAAAGTTAGCCGTTGCTGAGAAAAAAGGAGAAAAAGTTGCTTTAGGTTATGTTCAGGATAAGGATGGCAATCCTACTGACGACCCAACAATACTAAAAGAAGGCGGTTCTATGCTAACCCTGGGAGGTGATTACGAACACGGACAACACAAAGGGTATTGTTTAAGCACAATAGTCGATATTTTCTCCTGTGTTTTCTCAGGTGCCAATTTTGGTCCTTTCTGTCCACCTTCGGTGGCGTATCTGCCGGTTCTGGAACAAAAGGTGGGAGAAGGCACCGGTCATTTTTTTGGTGCCATGAGAATTGATGCCTGGCAACCTGCCGAACTATTTAGAACGAAAATGGATAAGTGGATTGATACTTTCAAGTCGGCAAAACCTGCAAAAGGGGTTAAGAAGGTACTTATTCCCGGTGAACCGGAGTTTGAAAAAGAAGAAAAAATAAAAAAAGAAGGCATTGCAGTTATTCCTGCTATTGCCTCTGATTTAGAGGAAATTGCAAAGAAACTAAACATCGAATTTAAATTATCGGATTAAAGCATAGGTAGTTTTACGCATAACTTTTTGGGTGTTTTTACGTATAAACCTTCTGGTAATAAAAACAGGAGGTTTTTTTGTTAAGTTATTTTTAAGAAGTTTTAAATCTGCGTGAAATGTTTATTACTTTAATAAAAAACTTTTGAATTCAATTTTTTTATTACTAATTTTAAGTAAATATAAACTATAAACCGAACCTAAACCTATTATATGCCAACTCTAATTCGTTATCCTTGATATTGTTATAAAAACACATTCGCATTTATTACCCTTACACTTTCAAATTGTTTCACCTACTTTGTGTTGACTGATATTACTCAGTAACAGAGTATTAATTAATATAATGTATAATTTAATTCAACAACCTATGAGACTAAAAATACTACAGCGGTTAGCTATTTTTGTCGTTTTGAGCGGGCTTGTTATGTGGTCGTGTAAAGATGACCCGGATAAAACAGCCCCCAAAATAACGTTGCTCGGTCCGAGCCACATGACCTTGCCATTGCAAGGCACTTACGAAGAACCCGGTTACACAGCAGAAGACGACCGGGATGGAGATATAACCAGTTCGGTTACAACTCAGGTACCAGACATGAATACTGCAGGTATTCAGGAACTGATTTATTCAGTTGCTGATAAAGGAAACAATTCCGATACTGCAATTCGTGTGGTCGAAGTTTATAACACAAGCGAGTACCTGGGAGGGCCTATTAACGCCCAACTGGTTGATCCTTATCCGGGTACAGCTCCTCTTGAATATGACGAAGAGCTCGTTGTTGATGAAAAAGAAGAGGATGTGGTAACAGTAGTTAATTTTGCAAACAGCCCTGGTGCTAATGTTAAAATCAGACTGAATCGAGATGGCGCCAAAGGTGGTACTGTTGATTTTGTTTCTGGTGACTTAACAATGATTGAAGGCACCCATAGCAGCACTGCTATTAAGGTCCATTACGAAAAAGCGAATGGTGATGAAGCTGTTTTATTGTTAACACATAAATAAAATCGCAAGTCAAATCTAAACCATATATGAATATGAAAGATATTTTATTAAAAAGGTTTAAAAAAACCGGTGCGCTTATGGCGCTTTTGGCATTTATAATTGCCGGGAGCCTGCAGGCGCAAGTATCTATCTACACCGAAGATTTCGAAGGTGTAGGACCTCAACTGGTATTCACCGATGGTGTTTCCAGTATTAATGGCCTCACAAACTGGTCGTACGATCAGGAGAACCTTGGTATACTCAGATTTAATTATACAGCCCATAATGGTAGTTATTCAGCCACTTTTGCTGCGCAAAATAATGGTTCTGAATATACAAGAAACTATTTAACTCTAACTATTGACTTATCTGAGTACGATATCAAACACGATGAAATATATCTGTCATTTTACACCTACAATCATGGTGATGAAGCTCATTTAACCGACAGGGTATGGATTCGTGCAAATGCTGCAAGTACCAACAGAGAAGTTCAAAATATTACAGGTGCCGGAGGAGTCTGGTCCTATTATAATATAAATATTTCTGATGTACTTAGAGATGCAGGTGAGAATTTTTCATCAACTACTCAGATTATTTTCGGACAGGAAGATAATTATATTATTCCCACAGATGGTCGCTCATTTGACGATATTGAAATTTCTGGTTTCCTAGGAAGTCATACTGATTATGTTGTATCAAGCCTCGTAACTCCATCTTCATCAAGCTGTGGTAGAGCAACAGACAGCGTAACAATTGCCATTACAAACAACACAGGTGTTGGAATAAACGATGTTCCTGTATCTGTTGAAGTTACCATGCCCGGCGGAAGCGTTGTTTCACTAACAGGAACATACAACGATGTTATTGCCGATGGAACAACTGTACTGTTAAATGTTGGCAATATAAATACCACAACTGCGGGAAATTATGCGATTAAAGCTATTACCGAGTTGCCAGGTGTTCAAAATGCTTTTGGTTATGGTTATTTCTCTACTCAGGATTTCACCATTGAACCCTACTATTATGAAAACTTCAGTACAGGTTCTGCTTATGAGGATTTTTGGAAACTCAGAAATGCAACCTGGGATGGTGGTTCCTCATATATTCAAACAAATCCGATTACACCTACGGATAATGCATCAATTATATCTCCAAAAGTTCAGTTAAATGACACTAACACATATATGTCATTTCAAGCTTGGTTTATAAATGATGCTGCTGCAAACCAACTTGATGCTGAAGATTCAGTTCTTGTTCAGGTTTCTACAAACTGTGGTACAAGCTATACAACTATTGACACCATTTTTAATACAGAATATTTTGGTGGATGGCAAACCTATGGTTACAATCTTGATCAGACTGCATTTGCCGGAAGAAATGTAAATGTTCGTATTATGGGTGGTACAACAGCTACTTCATTTACAATGTATATTAATTCTGTAAGTTTTGTAGATGATTTCGATGTTGCAATTACCGGTATATATAATTTACCTGAATCAAACTTCTGCAACGGGTATGTTGCTGACTCTATACTAATAGATGTTCAGAATACTCAGGTAAGAGCGCTGGGAGAAGTTGACGTTGAAGCTCAAATCAGGAATCTTGTAACAGGTGAACTTATTCAAACAATAAACAGAACAATCACTTTAGATGATGATTTAGGTGGAGGTATCTTTGGTAAAACCAGAGCTTTTGTGGGTCTTGTAAATACGCTGACTCCGGGTACCTATGGAATTTATGTTTCTACATTAATTGCCGATGGCGACATGAGCAACAACGAAGATGCATTAATTCAAAGTATCGGTACAGCTACTGCCATTGACCTACCTGCTATAGCAACTAATTTCTGGGATATTGGAGGTTGGTCAACCTCAGGTTTAACCAGTCAGGGAGATTCAGCTTATTTTAATTTAGCAGCTAATGGTAGCACTGGTAGCATAACATCACCTATGGTTAATGCAACTGCCTCAACAACTCTTGAGTTAGCCTTAAGAGCTACCTCGGATACTATTGGTGGTGGTCCGTCTGCTAATTTTATGGGCGCCGGAGATACTGTTTGGGTTGAAGTTTCTAATGACTGTGGAATAAACTGGACAGTGGTTCAGGAAATTGATTCTCTTGACTACTTAACACATCAGAATTTCCAGACATACAGTGTTAATTTAGCATCTTACGCTGGTCAAAGTATCATAGCCCGAGTACTAGCTAAACACGAAGAGCCTGTAAACTCAATAGTTACAACTTTCAGACCACGTATCGACCTTGTGAAAATTCTTGAAGGTAATGATCACGATGCTTCTATTCTTGAAGTATATGCATCTGAAAAAGAATGCGGCGAACCAACAGATACAGTTTATGTTGTTCTTCGCAACAGTGGTACTGATGCTCTTACTAATATTCCTTTTGCAGTAGATGTTGAATTAAATGGCAATACAACTACTTATGAAGGTACATATGCCGGCACATTGGCTTATGAAGCATTTGACACCACATTTGTTATTATCAATACTGAATTATTAGGAACTTATTATCTTGCTGCCCGTACAACGGTTGCTGACGATAATTATATTCCTAACGACGGAGACGTATATAATAGTAAAGCATATACAACTGCTGTTACTGTTCCTCGTTATTACCTGTTCGATGGAGGTACTCCTACCGGTTGGTCTGAAAATGGCTTCTCAGTTGGTGGAGGTATCTACCAGACAACTGTTACCGATGGCGATGTAACTACACTTACTACATCAAGACTTGCAGGTGTTGAAGCAAACCATTACTTATTCTTCGATTATTTTGTGGCTAACAGCTCAGGAACTGACGACTTATCTGTCGAAGAAAGTCTGAATGTTTACATTTCTGACGATTGCGACAATGGTTATACACTTGTTGAAACAATTGATGAATCTAACCATTTACCTGTTGGTTCG
>JAFGVA010000224.1 GCA_016938235.1 Bacteroidales bacterium
AAAGGACTGACCCGTGGTGTAATTGGCAACACGTCTGATTTTGGTTCAGAAGAGTCCAAGTTCGAGCCTTGGCGGGTCAACCAAAAGCAATTTCAAATGAATTCAAAAGCCTGTAAATCTGTTGATTTTCAGGCTTTTTTGATTTTTTAACACCCAAATTAAATCAAAGTATTTCAAGTCGCTGGTGAGCTAAACAGTGAGTCATTATTTTTTCTACCTTAATGACTCACCAGAACTCTGTAACTCATTGTAATATTGATTATTACAGACATATTCTTTTCGTGTTTTTTGTATGAAAAAGACTTAAAATGGTGTCTGAACACCTCTCCCCGGTGAGCAATTCGGTATAAAAACGGTGCAAAACACGGCAAAATGAGTTATAAATTAAAATTTAAAGACGATGAAAACTAATCAATCTTTTGGTATTCAGTTTATTACAAGAAGCAAGGGTTCGACTCCACGAGGCGGCGTCTTTGTTCGTATCACTGTCAACAAAAAAAGAATGGAGATTTCCCTGAAAAAATTAGTCGATAACAGGCATTGGGATGCCTCTAAAGGAAGAATGAAGCACACAAGTGCGGAAGCGAATACATTTAATACTTATCTCGAATTTGTCCAGTCCAGGCTGGTTGAATGTTACCAGGAATTACAACTTAAAGGAGATCTTATTACTCCCCAGGCTGTCAAAGCACGCTTTCTGGGAGAACACCCCAGTGCCCACACTCTTTCGGAGTTATTCGATTATCATCATCAGTCGGAATCCGGAAAATTGTCTGTAAGCACTAATAAAAACTATAAAATCACTAAAAGCTATGTTTTTGCGTTCCTGAAAGAGAAGATGAAAACGGAAGACATTTATCTGGGGCAACTTAACTACAAATTTATTGTCGATCTGGATTTTTATATGAGAACCTGTCCGCCGCGGCAACATAATAAAAAACTCAACAACAATGGAATGATGAAACATATGCAACGTTTTAAAAAGATTCTTTCCCTTGGAGTTAAATTAGAATGGCTGGACAAAAATCCTTTTAACGCCTATGAGATCAGATTTGATAAAGTTGAACGTAACTTTTTAAGTGAAGAAGAATTATCTGCCATTGAAAAGAAAAACTTTGAGATCGAAAGACTTCAGACTATCAAAGACATGTTCGTCTTTAGCTGTTACACAGGGCTGGCTTACATTGACGCCATTCATCTTTCTCCTTCAGATATCCGAAATGGCATTGACGGACAGCTCTGGATCTATACTACACGTGTAAAAACAAACACTCCGTTGAAAATTCCTGTGTTGCCTCAGGCCCTGGAAATTATTGAGAAGTACAGCGATAATCCAAGATCCGTGCAACAGGGAACCATATTCCCATTGATCTCAAATCAGAAGTTAAATGGCTATTTAAAAGAGATAGCAGATATCTGTAAGATCAACAGATATCTTACTTTTCACCTGGCCAGGCATACTTTCGCAACTACGGTTACCTTAAGAAACGGCGTCCCGATAGAAACTGTAAGTAAACTTCTCGGGCACAAGAGCATTTCAACAACCCAGATTTATGCGAAGGTGGTTGAAAATAAAGTGGGTGAAGACATGGCAAATCTTAAACATAAACTCATAAAAAAATCGAGATTGAACAACAGAAAGAAATTGGATTAATTAATTCAATAAGTTTCCCTTCAAAATTTCACTGTTTGAAATACGATAGGTTTTCCTATCCCAAATCGTAAACACCGGCTTTTTACAATTCGGGCAATCAGGCAAAAGGAAACGGATATAAATGGACTGAAAGAATGCGCTGGGGGACAGTAAACTGGCAAGTGTTTTACCGATACTTTGCTGGCAGGTCTCCTTTCGAAGAATGAGAAAGGTGTCCCGGCGGCAAAGAACATTAACAAATTCAAAACTCTTGCCAGTTTGCTGGCTGCGTTTATGCCGTAAGCTTTTGACGTTTGCCCGGATTGTAATCAATTTGCTGAAGATTTGGGAAACCCGTGCATATAATTACATTCTGTACCCCCTGTTCTTTTTCTTCTGTGGTTTAATTCTTTGATTTGATTCTTTTTTACGCTGCCTTTCTTCATCTCGGGCGGCCTGATAAAGCCCTTCCTTAATTAATTCCTGAAACGCATAATCATACGATGGATTTTGAATAACTTTAAAATATTCCTGTAGTTTATTTTGTTCCAACTGGTACTTTATTTTCGAATAACTAAACTGCCGGTCAACTTTTGAACCATTAAATTTCAGGTTGTTTTTGGTAAATGAAATCCCCTGAACAACATTGGTATTCCCTCTGCATTTATAGTTAATTGTTATTCCCTCTGCTTTTAGCCTGGCTTCCAGTTCTGTCCAGTCTTTGCATTTCGGAATAGTTTCTTTCAGGCTATTATAAATCTCATATTTTGTTTTATCCGGTTCTTTCAGGCGATGAACCTTTACATTTTCTTTTCCTGTGGCAAAATACAGGTCGTACTTCCGGGTAAGCTCTTTACAGATTTTCTCACTTCGGTAGCGGTCGTTTTTACTGGATATTGTTTTTCCCTCGTTGTTCACCCGGTTAAAGACAATATGAATATGCGGATGTTCTTTATCGTAGTGCCGGGCAATTACAAACTGGGTATCTACTATTCCCATTCTGACCAGGTAATCATCCGCAACTTTCAGCATAAACTCATTACTAAGTTTTGATTTATCCTGAACCGAGAAATCCAGGGAAATATGGCCAACCGTTTTTGTCACACGCGGGTTCATTTCCGTTTGTGAAACAAAGCTTTTTATGATGGAGTTCGTATCTTTTAACCGAACACCCTCTCCCAGTAATATTTCAGCAGCTTTCTTTGAATCGAGAATGTAATTCACTGCCCCGGCAAAATCTCCACCTGTTACGATTTTGGCAATCATAGTATTTTGTTCAGGATCCGGTCAATTTTATCGGCAAGAAACAGGTATTCTCCCCGAATGTGATCGTAACCCAGTGCATTGGCTTTTCGTGCGATCTGATTCAGGTTATTGGCCATTCCCGAGAGTTTTCTTATTTCAGCATGTATTTCAGGCGTTAAGCGTTGAACCACGGCTGTATTCATTATTGAGTTTCTCACAAACTCACTTAGAGAAATCCCGGCTTCTTTCGATTTACCAATTAAGGAGTAATATTCTACGGTCGACATTTTTACCGTTACCTTATATTTCATCCTCTCACCATCCAATTTTCGTG
>JAFGVA010000225.1 GCA_016938235.1 Bacteroidales bacterium
AACAGATGAGTAAGGAAAACCAGGCTATATTAACTGAACAACAAAAACAAGCCGAGCAGCAGCAGGAACTTGCTGAAAAACAAAGCAGTGAGATAAATAAAGCCAACGAAGCAGTCTTGAAGGAACAGCAAGCCAGGGCAGAAGCCATGGCAAGCGGACAGGATAAAGCCAGCCAGGAACTTGCCAAAGAAAACGATAAAATTCTTGAGCAACAGCAAGCTGATATAGAGACTGCTTTGCGTGAAATGGAAAAAATCAGGGAAAATTTAGAAAAGGAAAACCGAAAAACACTCACTGAGCAGGAAAAGGCAGCTGTTAAGCAATATATGCAAACCGATATTGAAAGTATGAAAACTTTCAATCAGAACTGGAAAGTTGTTCGCAAGCAACAAAAGGAAGCTTTAAAAAAGTCTGAAGAAAACAGTAAACTTTCAAATGAGTTATCCAAGATTAACCAGGATATACTTGATGCACAGGAGTCTGAAAAATTAAAGAGACAGGTAGAAAACATTAAGTACAGTGAAGAAGTAGCCAAAGAAAATGATAAATATTTCAGAGATCAACAAAAAAAGTTTAAAAAGCTAACAAAACAGCAGGAAAAGGCTCAGCTTAAACTTCAAAAGCTTAATGAAAAGATTTTGCTTGAACAAATAAGAGATAAGTAGACATGTTAAAAAAATCTGCTACTTCTCAGGCTTTTCAAATAGATAATAAACTCAGAACCGGCTCCGGGATCGCTGACAACTTCAATTCTGCCATCAAGCATATGCAGCAGATCCAATACTATTGCAAGGCCTAAACCTGAAGAATGTTCGTTTGCTGTTGGTCTGGCTTTTAACCTGGCAAATTTCTGGAAAAGTTTTTGCTTGTCGTCGGCATCAATTCCGGGACCTTCGTCTTTACAACTAAAAATATATTCATGTTCAGATTTAGTTAAAGAAATCCACACATTCTTTCCTGATGGCGAAAATTTAATAGCGTTGGAAATAATATTATTAATTATACGGGTAATTAAACGTTCATCGCTAACTATAGAATAGTTTAATTCTTCAAAAGGAATATAATGTACCTTAATATCTTTTTTTGAAGCGGTTTTATCAAAATTTGACTTTGCCTCCTGTACTAACTGATTTAAATTCAGTTCACTAATTTTGGTTTTAATGCCTCCTTGTTCAATGTTCTTAAGGTAAACAAGGTCTTCAATAAGCTGTTCAGCATTAAGGGTAGCACTATTGAGTAAACCAAACAGTTCATTTTGTTCATCGTTGTATGTGCCTGAAGTGCTTAACAATTCAACAATGCTTTTAATGTTTGAAATAGGCGTTTTTAAATCATGAACCAGAAATCCTACCAACGAAGAATTACTTTTCATTAACTCGTTAAGTTTAATGTTCTGGTTATGTATTTTTGTTTGTTGTTCGCGAAGCAAATTGTTGTCTTTAACCTTTAGCCGATAGTTTATAAAGAAAGTAAAAACAAATATTGTAGTTAAAGCAAGGAAAAACAGCAGGTAAATTTTAGTTAAGTCATCCTTTCTTTGTTGCTTCTTAACTTCAAACTCTCTTTCTTCCTGTTCCTTTTCATACTGAAGTCTTAATTTCTCACGCGAGATTAGCGATGTAAACTCCTGCTGAAATAAAGTATCGTGAAATTCCTTATACTCAAGAAGATAATTATATGCCTTTTCAAAATCCTTTTTCATACTGTATACTTTGCTCAGACCTTCAACAGCGTATTCAATTTCCTGAAGAATATTGGATTGTCTGGCATATTTTTCACTCTTTTTCCAGTATTGCAATGATTTGTCATAATCTCCTATCTTGTAATAATATTCAGCATAAGAACTATAAATAGTGGATAAATCAACAAGGTTTCCTTCATTTTCTTTTTGCAATAAACTCTGGTTTAAATAGTACAAAGCCGAATCGTACATGCCCTTCTTAAGGTATATATTGCCCATATTGTTTAGTGCATACGAATCGTCTCCATAATTCACACTGTGCAAAACAGCTTTCTTGTAATATACCAGTGCAGAATCATATTTTCCCAGATTCCAGAATGCTACACCCAGGTTGTTGAATACTTTTGAGAACCCGCTGGAATCATTTACTTTGGAATAGTATTTATACGATTCGTTATAAAGTTTTATGGCTTCTTCAGTAAGAAAATAGTCCGACATAATAACTCCTTCGAGTAATTTGGCATATCCCATTTCCTGAAAATCGCTGACTTGTTTTGCACAATCAAAAGATTGCCATACCTCCTCAAGAGCCTTAAAAGGTTCTGCCTTATAAAAGCTTATAATACTTTTAACATGCAGTGCCTTAGCTTTAATTGTAAGGCAGTTAATTTTATCGCATTGTTCGATACATAAATCAGAATAGTAGCTCGATTTTACAAGATCATCAGTAACATAAGCTTTAGCCAGCTCAAAATATAAACCTGCTTTTAAACTATCGTTTTGTTCTTTCTCCGAAAGTACCAACAGAGAGTCAATAAAAGTGCTTTTTTGTGAATTACCAGTCTGACAAAGAATTATAAAAAGAAGAAAAAAAGTGAAATGTGAAGTTACTTTTATCATTGTCCGACTATATTGCAGCTATCAATAAGCTTATCTTTTCATTTATTAATTTGAAAATACGGAATCTTCCAGTCTTTTAAAATTTAGTTATTCACAGTCAATTTTATTTTAACCCGTTTCTTAATAGGTAAATTGTTTCGCCTTTCCAGGGTTTGCCAACTATGTCAATATCTCCATCGCCATCAATATCGCCGGCCATAGCATCAACGCATTCCTTTTTAAACAGCACTTCATGTTTTTCCCATTTTACACCCTGTCCATCGGCATTCTCCCAGATAAAACATCGATCATAAAGATCGGCTCCCATCGGACCACCACCTGAAAAGATGTCTAAATCACCATCGTTATCAAAATCAGCTACAACCAGCGAGTGTAAATCCTGTTCTGTTTCTGTTCCAACCGGATGTAAATACCAGTTTATACCTCTGCCATCTTTGTTTTCGTGCCAGGCAACACTCGCGTTTTCATTATTCGCTTCGCTCTGAATTATATCAATATCACCGTCTGAGTCCATATCAACCGCAAATACACGCGAAGAATAGGCAAATTTTCCCTGCGAATGAATAAATCTCAATGTTTTATGTTCTAGCCATTTGGTTGCTGAGCCGTCAACATTCTCATACCATACATTTGAACGAATGATATCTAAATCTCCGTCGCCCTCGATATCAGCAATTCCATTAGGTGCAATTCCGCCCGGAACACCTTCACCGATTTTTATGCTTTTCCATTTTTTATCTGGTTTATCACCCGGAAAGTAAATGTAAGTTCCGTCTAGTTCGCTTGTGGCGATAATATCAACTTTACCATTGCCATCCACATCTGCCGCCTGCATATCGTATGAAATAATGGCCTTATTTTCGAACCTTGTCCATACCTCGGTATTTCCCGGATTCTTATACCAGGTACTTCCTGAAACCTGGTCAATCAGCCCATCCCCATCAACATCGGTTGCTATGCCGCCTTTATTTGTTAGGGCATTCTCACCCAACAGATGTTTCTTAAACTCTTTTCCGTTAATATTTTCAAACCACCAGATTGTGCCGGCATTTGAACCTACAATAACATCAAGATCTTTATCATTATCAACGTCAACCAGCGATTCCTGGCACAACATATTTTCATCAGTTTCACCTATTTCTTCGTAGGTAAACTCAGGAAACTGGGCATTTAAGAAAGCCGAAAACAGAAAAGCAGTACTAAACAGCAATAATGTTGATTTCATATTTATTAGTTTTAATTATTTACACTGTACTTAATGGAAATATTCGAACCCTAAGGTTTAAATTACATCATACGGTTGAATTTTCACAGAGTTTCTCAAGAAATCTAAGTTTTTTTTACATATTTAAAAATTCTTTATCTAATCTTTAATCGAAAATGTTATCGACTCCAATTCTTGCAATTTTCAGAGGTATCGGCATAGAACATGTGCAATCCCTGGTTAAAAGCTGCATAGATGCCGGCCTGGATAGTATTGAAGTGACCATGAATACCGAAAACGCAAGTTCAATAATCGAAGAGTTTAAACAAATTTCAGGAAACAGGCTTCAAGTTGGAGCCGGGACAGTATTATCAGAATCGGATTTGGCAAATGCTCTTTCTGCCGGCGCGGAATTCATTGTTACACCGGTAGTCAATAAAAATGTGATTGTAACATGCAGGGATAAGAATATTCCTGTTTTCCCCGGTGCTTTAACCCCCACCGAAATTTGGGAAGCATGGCAATACGGAGCCGAAATGGTTAAGGTATTTCCTGCCGGTGTTTTTGGTCCGAAATACCTCAAAGATTTGCATGGACCTTTAAATGAAGTAAAACTGATGGCTGTTGGTGGGGTTAATAGCGAAACCATTGTTGATTATTTTAAGGCAGGGGCTTCTGCTGTGGCTATCGGTGGAAGTATTTTCAGTAAAGAGCGTCTTGAAAAGAAACAATTTAACCTGATTACCGAAGATTTGAAAAATCTTGTCGCAAAAATCTCATACTAATGGATAAAGCTTACGAAATCAAGAAAACCTACCTTGCCATGTTAATTCTGATTGAAAATGCTGATGGGAAAATCGATGAGTGGGAAGAACGATATATTGATACTATCGCTGATAAATTAGAAATCAATTGCACCGATAAATTCGAAATAAAAAAGAACCCTGTGGCCAGTGTTACCCAATTGCCCGATACTTATGAGCAAAGAATAGAGTTTTTTTACAACCTGTTATTTATGATGGGCATCGACAACGATATTACCGAAGAAGAAAAGGAACTATGCAGAAAGGTCGGATTTAAATTATGTTTTAACCCAATGCTGATGGAAGACTTGATTACAATTATGTCGGAGAGTTTAGGTAAAAAAGTTCCGGCTGACCAGGTTATCAATGCAGTTATAAAATACCAGAATTAGATAATATTGCAGGGTTTTGCGTTTCTCAGCAATTTCTTTCTGACTGTTTTAACAGATATTCATGCCAATAATTTGGCCACTTGTCAAAAAATAGCCTATATTTAGCCTTAACTAACTCTATTTTAGCAACCTACAATATGGTTAGACGTAATAGTTATAGGTCTGTCACGAAATTGTTTTGAGAATATTAGCTACTATATCCTTACTGTTTGTTTTTCACTGTATATATTCGCAGGACAAATATTTCGATCCCGGTACCAGGCTTATTCTTGATAGTCTTGACAATCGAATTCAATACCTGGAGCAAAAAATCCCACGTATATCGGGCGACAGGAATGCAAATTTCTTTGCCACAAAGCGAGAACTGGATATGACTATTTTTCTGCGCAATTTCGAAGAACTTATTTATGATGAAAACCTTGAAGCGGCCGACAGACTGGTCGATTCGAGGATAAGTGCATCAGAAAAACGAGCCGATACCTATGCTGTCGACTTTTATAAATCTTACCGTACAAAACTCACGAAAATACGAGGTGCCAAGAGAACTTATTACAGTACCTTGTTTGAGAAAGAGAAGAATTTCAAAAAAGAGTTTGAAAAATACCTTGAAACAATAAATGCCTATTCTTTGATACGCGCTCAACGCATGATGGAGTTGACAATGAAATATGCTTCGGAACAAAATCTGGAATACACACTCGAATTTCTCCATAAATACAACAACTTGCTTGATGCCTATACATTAGATTATTATAGCAGCTATGAACTGGATAAACTCACTAAGAAAACATCAGCCTTTCATAAAGCTTTTGACCCGCTTGTTGAATGCGATACCCTTGAGACTATTACAGAGGCAGGTAAGCTTGTTGATTTATGCCTGAAATATTCAAAATTGACCAAAAGCAAAGTAAAGCCCGAATATTTTGAGCAACAGGACAATGCAGTAGTAAATGCAATTGCTGACTGGAACGACAGACAAGATATCAGAACAGAGCTTTCTTCGCTTACAGATCAATCGGTAATTGCTCGTCTCGATACAGTGAACCGGGAAGGCATTTACCAATGGAAAGATATGATTGTTGTTATTAGTTCATTACAGTTTTCCTCAAAATCGGAATTAGTGCGGAGAGGAGAAGCAATTTTGCATGCCGACCAAATTTTGATAAATTATATTCGCATACAAAAGAAAATTCGGTTAAGAGGTAAAACGGTTAAGAAAGGCAAAACCTTCATGCTTTCTTTTAAAGATTATGATGAGAACAATTATTTTAAGTTTAATCCGGCTAACAGTCGCTGGCAATATATGATATGCTATACCAGTATAATAAATAATAAGGTTACCGGAGAAATGACCAAGTTTTTACCCCCTTTACAGTTTCAGGAAGAACTATCACAAGCTGAAAACTAAATGCATGGAGCATTTAGTGAAACAATAAGGTTTAACGTGTTTGGTATGAAGTGCCGGAAACCAGATTTTCCGAAAAAGAAATAAAATTGCTTTCTAATACAGTGATTGGAAGTATAGAAAACGCTAACTTATATTTTAAACGATTAATTGATTTTTAAGTTAATTACACAAATTGATACAGACTGCTTTCATATCGATAATATGATATACCAACAGGTGCTTTCTGGTAGATTCATTCAACTAAATTCACCGAAGCCTTAAACTTAAAATTAAGCAGGGCATACCCGGTTGTTTTGCTAAAATAGGTTTCTCTGAATGTTTTTAGTGAACGGGCACTGAAACAGTCTTCTTCAACTTTTGTTACTATACATTTAGTATTGTTTACAAAGACCGTACAACCAACTTTAACATCTTTTAAACTACCGGGCTTATACTTAAAAACTTTTAAATACCTTGCGTATTCATAATTAATAAGCTTCATTATCTCGGTATTTCCGCCCTTATCTGGATGATGTTTTTTAACCAGTTTACGGTATGTGCTTTTTAATTCTTCCTCGCATAAAACCCCTTTAAAATACTTCATAATCTTGCTTTTTTGAAGAATTTATATATATTTAACAAGCGATTATTAATTAATTTAAGTTAAATAAATATTTTCGATAAAATTACAAAATAATGAGCAAAGTATTGTACGAAACTGACTATGCGTTATTAACTTATACCCAAGAAAATTTCATACTTGAGCTTACATGGAAAAAAAATTGTACCGAAGATATTTATCAGGAAACATTTAATGAAGCGAAGGAACTGGCAAGAAATTATACCATTAAGTCTTTTATCTCCGATATGAGAAATGAGGGCGTAGTTCCCATCGGTAGTCTCAGGTGGCTTAAGAATACCATTATTCCGGTTGCTATTGAACTCGGAATTGTAAAAATTGCAATGATCATTAATGATGAACTATTTGCTAATATTTATGCCGACCTGATAAAAAAATCTGTTTCAGAAAATAAAATGGCAGTCCGCCTTTTCAAAAACAACGGTGAGGCTATGGCCTGGGTTACCAGCAGCTAATCTTTACTGTTCTGTTCCTTATATACTTTTTTTAAGCTGTTATTTTAGTAGAGATATTCTTTATTTGTTTTAAAATGAAATTATTATGTTAAGAAATCTGTTTTTACTGCTTACATTTCTTTTAAGCGCTCTTGTTAACCAGGCACAATCGGTCGATTTATACAGTAAAATACCGGTTGACAGCAATATCATAATCGGAAAACTTGAAAATGGATTCACCTATTATATCCGTCATAACGAAAAACCGGAAAACAGGTTTGAAATCAGACTTGCAGTGAATGCTGGTTCTGTATTAGAAGATGATGATCAACAGGGATTAGCCCACTTTGTTGAGCATATGTGTTTTAATGGCACCAAGCATTTTGAGAAAAACGAACTGGTTAAGTACCTGGAATCTATGGGTATTCAATTCGGTCCTGAAATTAATGCCTATACCTCTTTTGATGAGACAGTTTATATGCTCTCGGTACCATCAGATTCAGCAGTTTTAGTTGATAAGGCGTTCCTGATTATGGAAGATTGGGCGCATAATGTGAGTTTCGACAGCCTTGAAATTGAAAAGGAGAGGGGCGTTATACTTGAAGAATGGAGACGCGGTCAGGGTCCTAATCAACGCATACGTGATAAATACTTCCCGATTTTATTCAATGGCTCAAAATATGCCGGGCGATTGCCAATTGGTAAAAAAGAAATTATTGAAAACTGTAAGCATGAATCTATTACCCGTTTTTATAAAGACTGGTACAGACCTGACTTAATGGCTTTAGTTATTGTTGGCGATATCGATCCTGAAGTTGCTGAAAAAAAGATAAAAGAGCATTTTTCTTCGTTAACAGAACCTGCAGATCCCAGGCAAAGAAATAACTACTCTGTACCGGATCATGAAGGAACTGTGGTTGCTGTTGCTACTGACAAGGAAGCTCCTTATACTGTTTTAAGACTGCTTTACAAAAATGATACATTGCCCGCGCAAACCGGCGCTGATTACCTGAATTCTTTGAATTATTCATTTTTAACCGGCATTCTTAACAGAAGAATAGCGGAGCTGGCAGAACAACCTGATCCTCCATTTGTGGGTGCGGGGTATTATTACGGAAGTTTGGGCTCGAGAGACAAAGATGCTTTGTATAGCTATGCAATAGTTGGCGAAAGTGGCATACAACGAGGCATTTCGGTTTTGGTTGAAGAGAGTAAAAGAGTTTTGGAATATGGTATTACAGCGGGTGAATTTGAGAGGTACAAATTAGACATTTTGAAGCGTTATGAACAACTATTTCAGGAAAGGGATAAATTGGAATCTGCCAATTTAGCTGATGAATATGTTAGAAACTATCTAACAGGTGAACCTATACCGGGAATTGCATTTGAATACAGGCTGGTAAAAGAGAATATTGATAATTTTAATCTGGAAGATATTAATAAACTTGCCAGGAAAACCTTTAAAAATACGAATAATGTAGTTGTTATCACGGGACCTGAAAACGAAAGGATTATTTATCCTGATGAAAATGAAGTTCTGAGTATCATTTCAAATACTTTAGATAAAGAAATAAATCCTTATTCCGATGATATTTCAGATAAACAACTGATTACCAACATGCCTGTTGCTGGTAAAATACTAACGCAGGAAAAGATTGATGACATTGATGCTTATAAATTTTCATTATCGAATGGTGCAACAGTTTTTGTAAAACCAACCAATTTTAAAAACGATGAAATACTGTTTTCTGCTTTCGCCTGGGGTGGAACATCAGTTTATCCCGATTCTGATTACTATTCAGCATTGCACGCCGACGGAATGATAGAAGAATGCGGATTAGCTGATTTTTCGGGCTCGGAACTTACAAAACTGTTAGCAGGGAAAACGGCATATATTGCTGCTCGTATTAGCACAGAAACACAGGAAATGTCTGGAAATTGCAGGGCAGAAGACCTGGAAACGATGCTTCAGCTTGCCTACTTAAGATTTACCAGTCCCCGAATCGATACCAACTCATTTAATTCTTATATAAATAAAAGCAAAAGTTTATATAAAAACATGAGCGGGGAACCTATGAATTATTTCTACGATAAATACAATCGTATCAAAGCTAATAACCATCCACGGGGAAACTACCTCCCCTTAGAAGAAGATTGGAATAAGATTGATTTTCAAAGAGTAGAAGATATTTATAAGGACAGATTTTCAAATGCTTCGGAATTTACCTTTGTATTTGTGGGAAGCATTCAGCCTGATAGCCTGAAGCCTTTGCTTGAAAAATATATTGCAGCACTTCCATTTAATGAAAACAAAATAGGTTACACCGACCTCGGAATAAGGCCTCCGTCTGATAAAACTATAGCTAAGGTATATAAGGGTTCAGACCCCAAATCGCAGGTAATGCTGAATTTTCATAAGGAAGCTGAATACAACTTGAAAGATGACTTTTTATTAAAGGAATTTGGTGAAATTCTGAACCGTAAATATTACGAGATTTTGCGTGAGGAGATGAGTGGTGTCTATACAGTAGGCTCGTCGGCCGGTATGCAAAGAATACCTTACGAAAAAGCTACAATGAGTATTATGATTCCATGTTCGCCAGAAAATGTTGACAGTCTTGTTGCTGTAGCTTTCAGGGAAATAATAAAAATACGCAACAATGGCGTTTCTGATGATGAGATAAATAAATCGAAAGAAATATATAAAAGAGAAAAGGAAAAGAACCTGGAAAAAAATGCCTATTGGCTGGCTGCTATTAAGAATGCAGCAAGATTTGATATGGATTTTTCGAGAATTGCGTCTTTTGAATTTATGAATTTAATCAAGAGTGAAGAAATACAAAGGGTGGCAAATGAATACATCGATTTAGACAATTATATCCAGGTAGTCCTTTATCCTGAATTTTTGGAAGAAGTTTCAACAAAAGAATAATAACAAGCTAAACAACATGGAAACAATAACCCTGGGTGCCGGCTGTTTTTGGTGTGTCGAAGCGATTTTTAAGTCCCTAAAAGGAATTGTATCTGTAAAACCGGGTTATTGTGGCGGAACAATTGAAAAACCAACTTATGAACAGGTTTATACCGGAACAACAGGCCATGCCGAGGTCTGTCAGGTGGTATATGACGAGAATATTATCAGCTTTGAGGAAATTCTGGAAGTTTATTTCAAGACTCACGATCCTACATCTTTAAACCAGCAGGGGGACGAAGATATTGGGACACAGTATCGTTCAGTAATTTTTTATCATTCAGAGAAACAAAGAAGTACAGCTGTTTCCATCATTAAAATGTTAAATAACGAAGAGGTATATACAAATCCTGTTGTTACAGAAATTACTCCAATTGAAAACTTTTACGAAGCAGAAGCATACCACCACAATTATTTAGAATTAAATCCCGAAAATCAATACTGTCAGAGAGTGGTTATTCCAAAAATTGAAAAGTTCAAAGCTGTTTTCAGAAATAAACTTAAAGGAGTTTCAGAATAAATATGAGTTAATCCAGGTGTGAAAGAAGTATGATTTGCTTTCAAAAAATAAAGTAAACTTTTCAGAAAAAATAGTTACTTATTTTATCAGCTTATTTATCAGAAGAATAAGGTCGTTTTTCTTGATGGGTTTAGCAATATATTCGTCAAAACCGGCATTTATGGCTTTTTGTTTATCAGAGATAAAAGCATATGCGGTTTGAGCAATAACAGGTAATTCGGGATGTTTGCTTTTAATGATTTCTAATGCCTCGTAACCAGTCATTACCGGCATTTTTATGTCCATTAATACAATGTCAATATCATCTTTATCCACCAGGTCAACAGCTTCCTTTCCATTCTTAGCATGCAAAACTTTGGCATTTAGGTCTGATAAGATTTCTTCTATTAGCAAAAAATTAATTTCTTCATCTTCAGCTACCAGAATGGTAAGTTTTATATCATTTTCAGGCTCATTATCTATACTTAAAGATTCAACAACAACTTTTTCAGCAGTTTCAACCGGGGTATATCCTATATAAAAAAAGAAGGTTGATCCTTTTTCATAGGAGGATTCCACCCATATGTTTCCTCCTAAAAGTTCGGCATTTGCTTTAGCTATTGTTAAACCTAAACCGGTTCCGCCATAAGTCCGGGTCATTTCTAAGTCGATTTGCCTGAATCGTTCAAATATTTTTTGGTGATATGCCCTGTCAATTCCAATTCCCTGGTCTTTAACCCAAAATTTAATTTTATTGTATTCCTGAACAAAACCTGTTTCAATATCTCCTTTCATTGAGAATTTAATGGCATTATTAATCAGGTTATTAAGTATTTGCCAAAGTTTCCCCTGGTCTGTTACACACAAAAACTTAGGTGTGTGCATGTTGTTTTTATATACCAGCGAGAGGTTTTTTTCCTTTGCTTTAGGTGTATAATACACAATTAGTTCCTTAATAAGTTCTTCAGGATCAACAATATCTTTCATTATTTCCGACTGACCTGTTTCAAGCTTTGAGATATTGATAATATCGTCAACTATATTCATTAACTGCTCAGAGCTGTCGTTAATAATCCTGGAATAATAAGCTTGCTGTTCGGGCGAACATTTAGGATCTGTTAAAAGTGAGGTAAAACCAAGAATACCATTTAGGGGGGTTCTTATTTCGTGAGACATGTTTTGCAAAAAGGCCGTTTTCAGCACTTCGCTTTCCTGGGCTTTAAGTCTGGCCGTCTGCAATGCTTCGTTTGTTGCTTTCAGTTCTTCATAACTTTGTAATAGTTGTTCGTTCAGAGCAATATGCTCGCTATTTGCCTGGCGCAAAACTACCTCACTTTGTATTTGTTCTTCCTGAAAATTTTTAATTTGTGATATATTTCTTATAAAATATTGTAATGCCGGCTTACTGTTATAGCTTATTTTGGAAATCATTGTGCTATACCACAGTATATTTGAGTTCTCGTCGTGACACTTAGTTATAATTGGTTTTGAAGTCATTTCATCGCCTGCAAGGAACATATTGAAAGTTTCCAATAAATCATTGGACTGGGTAATTTGAGCAGAGCATTTATTAAACAGGTTTTTATGCAGGTTAAGAAAACTTGCCTTTGCTATTCCTTCCAAATTTTTATTTGAAAACAAGATATTATCATCATAGTCAGTTACTACAATAAGATCGGGCAAAGCTTCAATCAGGGTTTGGTACTTTTTTTCGGATTCTGATAAGTCCTGTGGTGCTTTTTTTCGCGAGGAAATATTTGTTAAAGTTCCAAACAGTGATATGATAGTTCCGTTCTCGTCCCTCTCAAATACCTTTTCCTGCCCAAAGAAATAGTGAAATTCTCCATTACTGTGTTTTAACCGGCACTCAAAATCTTTAAGATAAGATTTGTTCCACTCATTAATATCTTTATAAATAGTTTTAAATTGGGCTTTATCTTCAGGGTGCAATAAGTAATAAAACTGATCTGTATTTTTTTCAGGAAGTGTTCCGGTTTCATTTCCAAGATATTCACCTATACCTTTGTTTAAATAGGTAAAACTCTTTTTACTTAAATCAAAAATATAAATAATGTTTGGCGATAGTTCATTTATCTTTGTTAATAAATTGTATTCGCCATTTAGTTCATGGTTAACAGCAATGTATTCTGTTATATCATTGAAAATAGTCAGTATATTATTATCGTCAATAGTAAACGATACTTCTATTTTTTTTATGGTGGAGTCTTTACAACTTATATTATAAATCCGAGGACTGACTTTTTCTCCGTTTTGATACCTGATAATGTCATTATGCCAATGTTCAAACATCCGCAATCTGTATTTTTCATCAGGGTAAGCATAGGCCGACCATTTCTCAAGAGTAGAGATTTCATCTAACACATAACCAAAAACTTCTGTAAAGGCTGAGTTGATATAAGAGATTTTGCCTTCAATATTTGAAATACCTATGGCTAAGGGAATTTGATTTAGGTTACAATAATTCACGATATCCAAATTGAATAATCTTTACCTTAAATTAATCAATTAAGTTATTACATGCAACAAAACCAGCCTGCTTATGCTATATAAGTTTAAGAAAATTGGTTTTTAGGAACAAAAGTCCAAATCAGAAAAAAAATATAACTCCTTGGAAGGAGCAATACTAACAATGGTAAATCATTTAGCTGTTTTGTTCAATCCATTTCTTTGCATTAACAAAAGCCTCAACCCATGGCGATATAATATCATTTTTCCTTTCTTCGGGATAATAAGCCCAATTCCAGGGGAAAATTGCTCTTTCTAAATGAGGCATCATTACAAGGTGACGTCCGTCAGCTGAACATAATCCGGCGGCATTATAAACAGAACCATTGGGATTGCCAGGATAGTTTGAATGACTGTATTTCATGGTAATATTATACTGATTTTCGGGCAGTTCAAGATTAAATTTTCCTTCACCATGTGCAACCCAAATTCCCAGGCGTGAGCCGGCCAGAGTCTTAAGCATAACCGAATTGTTTTCCTGAATATCAACCGATAAGAATGCAGATTCAAATTTGTGTGATTCATTATGCAACATAGTTGGTTTTACCTTTAATTCAGGCTTAACAAGGTTTAATTCCATCATTAACTGACAACCATTGCAAACTCCAAGACTTAAGGTGTCTTTTCTGGCATAAAATTTATCCAGAGCATTTTTAGCTTTTTCGTTGTAAAGAAATGCCCCTGCCCAACCTTTAGCACTGCCTAATACGTCGGAATTAGAAAAGCCACCTACAAAAACTATCATGTTCACATCTTCAAGCGTTTCACGACCGCTTATTAAATCAGTCATGTGAACATCTTTAACATCCATTCCGGCCAGGTACATCATGAAAGCCATTTCACGATCTCCATTTACACCTTTCTCGCGGATAATAGCCGCTTTTACCCCCGTTTTCTTTCTTCTTTTGATATCTATATCAAGTGATGCCGGATTTCCGTCGAAATGAGTCGGGAAATTGAAATTCAGCTCTTGTTTTGCATAATTATCGAACCTGGAGTCGGCATTTGCTGTTGCACTTTGTTTTCTGTCTAATAACCAGGATGTTTTAAACCATGTATTCCGCAACTTGTCAATGTTTAAATCGATAAGTTCGTTTTCTTTTGAAATACTAAGTTTACGTACTCCGGTTACACTACCCAGTTTATATGCATTTATACCCTTTGACTTAAGGAATTCCAATATGGAGGATTCATATTTAACCTGAATAATTAGTCCCGGATTTTCACTAAACAGAATTCTGCTTAGATCTCCACTTAATTCAGCAGGGACATTAATTTTTAGGCCTGTATCGTTTCTTCCAAAAAGCATTTCCAATATACTGGTTATCATTCCTCCGGAGGAAATATCATGGCCAGCCAGTATTTTATCTTCCATGATTAATTGCTGAACTGCAGCAAAAACGGCTTTAAGATAATTAGCATCAGAAACCCTGGGAGCTTTTAATCCGAGCTGATTTCTGACCTGAGCAAAACTGCTGCCCCCTAATTCAAAATCGCCATCGGTAAGTTTAATATATAAAAGACTGCTGTTTTCTAAAGGTTTAAGCACCGGTTCAAGGGTTTTGCGAAAATCGCTAACTTCTGCAGCTGCTGATATTATTACAGTTCCGGGAGCAAGAACAACATTTCCGTCGGGGTATTTCTGGGTCATCGAAAGAGAATCTTTTCCCGTAGGAATATTAATACCCAAATCAATAGCAAACTGGCTTGCAGCTTCTACTGCCTCGTACAATCTGGCATCTTCACCAGGATTTTTACAAGGCCACATCCAGTTGGCACTCAAAGAAACAGAACTTAATCCATCAGCTATCGGAGCCCAGATAATATTAGTAATTGCTTCGGTGATTGCGAGTATTGAACCAGCTTTGGAATCAACAAGGGCTGCTGTAGGCGCATGTCCGATGGAGGTTGCAATTCCCTTGTAACCAGTATAATCCAATGCTGAAACGGCAACATTATTAAGTGGCAACTGTACTTTCCCGGCAGTTTGTTGTTTTGCAACACGTCCGGTTACAGAACGGTCAACTTTATTGGTGAGCCAATCTTTACAACCTACTGCTTCAAGTTGTAAAAGTTGCTCAAGGTATTTTTCAAAGTCTAAAGGATTATAATCTACAGCTTTAAATTTTTCCACCTGTTTTTCATCCTTCATTATGGTTTTTGGTGGATTACCAAACATGTCAGCCAGTTGAAGGTCAATCGGCTTATTACCATCTTTATCGACAAAACTGAACTGATGATCGCCTGTTGATTCTCCTATTACGTAAATAGGAGCACGCTCACGTTCAGCTATTCTTTTAAACTCTTCAATATTTTCTTTTTTCATCACAAGTCCCATGCGTTCCTGTGACTCGTTACCAACAATTTCTTTAGAAGACAGGGTAGGGTCGCCAACAGGCAGTTTGCTCATTTCGATTATACCGCCGGTTTCTTCTACCAATTCAGAAAGGCAGTTTAAATGCCCCCCGGCACCATGATCATGTATTGATACAATGGTGTTGTTATCTGACTCGGCCATAGCCCTTATAGCGTTGGTAACCCTTTTCTGCATTTCGGGATTAGAGCGTTGTACAGCATTTAATTCGATGGCATTGTCGAATTCGCCTGTTGCAACAGAAGAAACTGCGCCTCCGCCCATTCCAATGCGATAATTGTCACCTCCCAGCAATACAATTTTATCACCTTTTTCTGGTGTGCCTTTCTCTACATCTTCTTTTTTACCATAACCAATACCACCGGCAAGCATTATCACTTTATCAAAGCCAAAGTTTTTATTGTTTTCTGAATGTTCAAATGTTAGTACACTTCCGCATATGAGTGGCTGACCAAACTTGTTACCAAAATCGCTGGCACCGTTTGAAGCTTTGATAAGTATTTGAGCAGGCGATTGATATAACCATTTTCTTTCGGGCATATCGTTTTCCCATTCACGGTTTTCTTCGAGACGTGAATATGCTGTCATATACACTGCGGTTCCTGCCAATGGAATAGCTGCCTTCCCACCGGCAACCCTGTCGCGGATTTCCCCGCCGGTACCTGTTGCAGCTCCGTTAAAAGGTTCAACAGTGGTTGGAAAATTATGAGTTTCGGCTTTTAATGAAATTACCGAATCAATATCTTTTACAACGAAAAAATCGGGTTTATCCTGAGTCAGGGGAGCAAATTGCTGAATTTTCGGTCCGGAAAGAAACGCGCAGTTGTCTTTATAGGCCGAAACAACCTTATTTAAATTAGTACTGGTGGTTAATTTTATTAATTTAAACAGTGAACTTTGTTTTTCTTCACCGTCGATAATAAAAGTGCCGTTAAATATTTTATGACGGCAATGCTCCGAATTTACCTGGGAAAATCCAAATATTTCACTGTCTGTAAGTTTCCTGTTGAGCTTAACACTTAGTTCATCAAGGTATTTGACTTCATCAGCATTTAAAGCAAGTCCTTCTTTTTGGTTATATTCGGCAATGTTATCGATGTACTTAATGGGTTCAGGTTCAAGCCTTATAGTAAAAATCTCTTGTGTAAGATTAGTATAAACCCGTTGAAGCATCGGATCAAAATCAGGAGAATCGGAGTTTGATTCAAAAAATTCTTCTATTCTTTTAATCCCCGAGATACCCATATTTTGAGTGATTTCTACCGCATTTGTACTCCAGGGAGTAATCATTTCTTTCCGGGGACCAACAAAGGTTCCGGAAATTTCTGCTTCGCCTAAGGGAGTAGCTTCTGAGAATAGCCAGGCTAGTTTTGTAAGAGTTTCTTTATCAGAACCTTGAATTCCATTTACAGCAATTATATTGCCTTGTTTGCCTCTAAAGAAAATAACCATATTTATATACTTAAAAAGGAAGGTTTATAACTTTGCTGCAAAAGTAGTATATCAAGCTTTAAAAACTATATTGAATTATAAAAATTATAAACGAAAAAATGTGAATAAACTATGCAGCTGGTATCAGAGCTTTATAATGTCTATTGGATTAGAAGTTTTCAGGTAATTCCGGATTATTTGTTGAATATCCCTGTCGTCATTTTCTTTTTTTATGCAATCGAATAAAACTTCGATATTCCCATTCCCATTTACCAATTGTTTTTCAATAAAGCCATACCCTCTGTATTTACCATTATCTACAGACACAACAGATAGCTCATCCGGATTCCTGCCGTAATCAATAATAAAGAAACTCTGGTGATTATATTTGTGCGACTCAATAACAAGTTCCGCTCTTTTATTATAATCTTCAGGCAATTCTTTACCAATGCATGCGCCTTTGCATTCCATTATTTCGTATTGAAAACAAGAACCTGTGCTGGTATATAATCCACACAAACGCTGACACAAAGTATATTTATCCACCAGTCTTTGCATATAGCTTTTTCCGCTTTTCGCACCAGAGAAACTACACAAAGGAATTGCATTTTGCTTTGTGTTTTTAGCTATTTCAAATCTGATATATCCTTTCGAATCAGAATAGTGATACAAGCCGTAATGAGAAACGGCCCTTCTCTGTGCTCTGTTATAAACAGGCTTATTCTGTTTAATTTCGGCAGATTCTTTCAACTGGGCAATCAAATCATTACCTGTTAATTCATAATCCAAATCAGCTATTGCATTGCGCATTTCAATAGCTTTCTTCGATTTGGTATTTCTGAAATGGCTCAAAACCCTGGTATGCAGATTTTTACTTTTCCCGATATAAATTAAATCATGCTTGTCGTTATAAAAATAGTAAACCCCTGCTTCATCAGGTATACTTCTGATTTTTTTGGGTTCAAGGTTCGGGTTCAGGTCTTTTTGAGATAGTCCCGACAAAAGCTGAGATTCAATACTATCTTTGTTGTGATTGAGTATAATTTCAAAAAGTTTAACTGTGGCAAATGCATCACCGGCAGCACGGTGTCGGCCTTCAATAACAATTCCTAATTCTCCGCATATTTTTCCAAGGCTGTATGATTTATAACCAGGAAGGTACTTTCTGCTAAGGTTTACAGTACATAGTTTTTCACGGTGAAAATTGTATCCAAGATTTTTGAACTCGTTTTTGATAAAACTATAATCGAAGCTGGCATTATGGGCTACAAATATTTTTCCCTCGGTCATTTCAACTATTTGTTTAGCAATTTCATAGAATTTTGGAGCATCAGCTACCATTGAATTTGAGATGCCTGTAAGCTGGGTAATATAATAAGGTATTTGTCTTTCGGGATTAATCAGGCTTACAAATTGATCGACAATATTCTTGCCATCGAAAACAAAAACAGCGATCTCTGTAATTCGTTCCGATACAGGGCTGCCGCCAGTGGTTTCTATGTCAATTATGGTATACATCAGTTTTTAAAGTTAATGCAATTGAAAAACAAAACCCGGAGATTAAATTCCGGGTTTTTAACACAAACTAAAATTGCTGTAAATCAATAAAAAAGTATATTTTTCCCAGGATTACCTGGTGAAGAAAACAGATTTAAAAGTTCTGAAAAACAGCTCAATGTCAGATTTTAATGACCAGTTTTCGATGTATTGAATATCTTTTTTAATAGTATTTTCAGGACTATTACTCATTTCCAGATTTTGCTTTTCAATTATTGAATTAATGAGCCCGGGTTTAACTGATAGTTTTTTCATTTGCCACTCGGAGTATTTATCAACCTCGGAAGGTATTGTGGGCCTTGGACCGATAAAAGACATCTCCCCTTTAATTATATTGAACAATTGAGGGAAATTATCAATATTAGTTTTTCGAAGCAGCTTACCAAAGGATGAAATATGAGGAGGGCCGCTAATGGTAAAAACGGGTCCGTTTTCCTTATTAACCATTATTTGTCCAACGCCAGCAATTTCAGAACTTATGGTTCTGAATTTATAGATATAAAATTTCCTGCCATGTAGTCCAACTCTTTGTTGTTTGAAAATTACAGGGCCGCGGGAGTCAATGCCGACCATGAGAGCAATTATTGAAATTACTGGTGATAGTACCAGTAAAAAAATTGATGCAAGAGACACCTCATATATAGTTTTAAGTACATGAGTATACCTGTTATTCGGATTATTTTCGATAGTGTAAAAAGGAAGTTTATCTAAAAACCGAACATGGGAACGATAGGGGCCAACAACTTTTTTATCATTACTAATTCTAATTGTAACTCCAATTTCGTTACAAAAATCAACCAGACTATAAAACCGGGCATCTGGTAGCTCGCAGTCACAACAAATTAGTTCATCAATGATATCAAATCTCACTAAGCTCTTAATATTTACACTTTTAGGGTGAATTTTAACAAAGTTTCTATATTTTTCCCTTAACAACTTTGAATCGGTTATTAAATGCAGAATTTTATATCCCCATTCTTTATGAAAAAGTATTTTTTCGATTAAAAAATCGGTTTTTTCATTAGCAATAACAATCAGGTTTCTTGTATTGTAACCATTTGCCCTGAACTTTTTAAAGAATTTGAAAGTTATTAGCCGAAAAATAAACAGAGAAACAAAATTGAGTATTACAAAAACTATTAAAGCAATGGAGGGGAAGCTATCAATTGTTATAATCCAGTCCAGCAATAGAATTATAAAACCACCAATAACTGAAAGCTTAATAAAATCGGCTAAAATAACTGGTATTCCACTTGTTCTGGGAATTTTGGATAAATGTGTTGCTTTTAGAAGAATAAACCATGTAATAGTAACAAAGCTGATTATTAAAGCAAATTCGCTATCGTAAACAACTTCATCTAATTGAAAATAATTAGTTAGTACCGATGCCAGCATTAAGGTGATTATAGTAATCACAATATCAAGCGAATTAAAAATACTTTTCAGTAAGGCTTGTTGTTCTTTTGAAGATTTTGGCATACTAATATAAACTACAATTATATGTGAAAATACGAATACAAAGATAGATTTAAAATTTAATTTCAGTCAGATATCAAATACCTTTGACAAACGTAACAATTTCTGGTATGAGCGAAAAAAACCGGGTATTGTTGAATAAAAAAAAGCTCTGCAATTATTGCAGAGCCAGAGACCGTTAGCGCGTGTGACTGATATATGGTAGGTCTTGTAAAAGTAAACATTAATTTAACATTAACAAATTTTTTGATAATTTTTCCTCTTAATTTTTTATTCTGGTGTTAAAATTCTCTTAAAAAAATTTTTAGTTATCTTAATAATCCAATATTCTTATCTTTGTGTCAGACACTAATCAAAAAAGGCTCGTAAGAACTTTGTTATGAGAAAGAATGAATCATTAGAAGAAATGGTTACCAGGCGGAATAAAAGACTGAAAAGTTTATTTTTACGTAATGGAATTAACGTCAGATTGGTTGGCGATGATCAAAAGCCGGCTGTTATTATGGATGAGTCTGTCGTTCTTTCATGTTATGTAAAAAACTTTGATCTTCATTTCACAAAAGAACCCTTCAGCGATGACATTGTTAAAACTGTAAAACTGAAACACGATCCTGAAATAACCCGATTCGAGTTACAGGAAGTTGTTGAATCTTGCAAACACAGACCAGTCTATAGAATTTTACTAAAGGATACCGATTTATACCTTGTTGGATATAATTATTTGAATTCTGAAGATTCTGTTGGAAGGTATCCGGTATTTGCCAAGTTTAAGCCAAAGGTATATTTCGATAGAATATATGCCGAAAAGGTTGCTGAAAGCCTCACAGAGGAAGGCTATGTGATTGAAATAATCTGAGAGAATTTTATTCTTTTATTCTTTTATTCTTTTAAGAATACTTAAGAAAATCTTTGTATTCCAAAAAGATATCTTCGGTGGGGAGCATTGTTTCGTATAAAAAACTGAATACTTCTGGCCAGCATTCCCTGTTATAGACTGATACATTATGCATGACAGATATTACCCGTGAAACTGTTTTTGTCTCAGCTACAGGTTCTTCAAGTATCCATTTAACTTCAAATGGAAAGCTTTTTTCAATAACAGATTTAAGTTTCTCAAGCTTGTCAAAAAGTTCAATTCTTTTGTCGATGTTTCGTGTTTCAATCTCAAATCCGGCAAATGCTTTTTCAGTATCAAAATGAAATTTCAGTTTCAACTGCCTGATGCCGGTATCGTTCATAATCCATTTTCCCGGCTTGTTGATTTTAAGCTTCTTACGATTTGAATAGGTTTTAAACTTATTCCAGAATTCTTCTCTTATTGCCTTCTTTTCTTCTTTTGTAAACATAATGATTAAACAAAAATATTCATAGCATTTAATAATGAACCATCTGATATAAGATTTGTGTTTATTTAATAAAAACGATAATCACTTATTTTTCAATGGATTTAATAAATATTCCAGTCCGTTTGTTTTTATCTCGAAAATAGTTTCCAGTAAAATTCCAAGCCTGCCCTTTGGGAAACCATTTTGGCGCTTGAACCATTCGAGGTAATATACCGGAATGTCGCAAAATTTGTAATCCTTATACTTACCATAGGGCATTTTTTTTGTTACTAAATCAATCAATATTGTATTATCAAATAAATCATTCATACTATTGAGCATAGTTTTTTCCGGAACGAAGTTTTTTAATATCAGATCTTTGCTTTTTCTTCTCAAGTCTTCGTTGTACAGAACCCTTAGTGGGGTTGGTGTTGATTCGCTTCTTGCGCAGAAACAAGTTGTTCTGAAGTAATTGTATAAGCTTTTGAACTGCAATTTCCCGGTTTTTTACCTGGGATCTTTCTTCCTGGCACGAAACAAGTATTTCTCCCTTATTGGAAAGTTTATTTTGAAGTCTTTCTTTTAAAATCCTCTTTTGGGTTTGGTTTAAAACAGCTGAATTTAATATATTAAATCTGATTGTAACACGTGTGTTTAGCTTGTTAACATTTTGACCACCAGGTCCTGAGCTTCTACTGGTTATAAATTCAAATTCAGAAGTAATTAATTCTAATTGTTCGGGTACTAATTGCACTTTTTGCTGTAAATATATCTATATTCTTCCGAAAAAAACAGGCACTAAAATTTCCTTAGCCTGAATATAATAATTAACAGCAAAGTTGACTTGTATTTGCTAAAACTTAAAATTCATTATTTTTTCTATGGTATTAATTATCTGGGATGGTTTTAAAGGCTTTGATATATAATCGTTGAAGTCATTTTTAAGTATTTCAAGTTTTTCGGATTCATAAGCATATGCAGTAACGGCTACAATAGGAATATTGCCATTCATACTCCTGATGATTTTAAAGGCTTCAACTCCGCTTAAAACCGGCATTTTAATATCCATGAGTATTATCAGGTTTTCCTGATTGTGATTCTGAACATGATCGACTGCCTCCTGGCCATTCTTTGCCCATATTACATTTACATTATCTTTAGTAAGAATTTTCTTCAACAGGTAGAAATTTGCAGGTTCGTCTTCTGCAATGAGAACATTGAGTATATAGTTATCTTTGTGTTCTGTAGTTTCTTTTCGTTCGGTACTGGTATTTCTGGGTCTGTTTATTATCTCAACCGGAATTGTAAAGAAGAAAGTGCTTCCCTTATTTACTTCTGAATCAAAATTTATTTGACCACCCATAAGAAAAGCAATTTTTTTACATATTGCCAGGCCTAATCCGGCGCCACCGATAAATTCATCCTCATTATGTTCAATCTTGCTAAACGGAAGAAAAACTTTGTGGTAATCTTTTGGATTAATTCCAAATCCACTGTCTTTTACAGCTATCGTTATTTCGTCTTTTGTTTTTGCTTTTGATACAGATAAAATAATCTTACCTGACAGCGTGAATTTTAATGCGTTATCCATCAGATTCTGAACAACCTGTCTGATTCTTACTTCATCGGTATTTATAACCAGCGAATTGTAATTGCCCGGATTTTCGAAGTACATTTCAAGCTGCTGTTTGGTATTCTTTAACTGGTAATAGCTGTATATTTCTTTCAGGGTGGGTATTAAATCGAATTGACGATTTACAAGGCTAATCTGGTTTGATTCTATTTTCGATATATCAAGAATATCGTTAATTATTACCAATAGAGAATCGCAGTTTTTTTGAATAATATCGATATATTCATTTCTTTCTGTTTCGTTGAAATCTTCGTCCCTAAGCAGGTGAGAAAAACCAACAATGGCATTCATAGGGGTTCTGATTTCGTGCGACATATTAGCCAGAAAGGCAGATTTTAACTTGTCGGATTCTTCTGCTTTTTTTAAGGCATGCTCTAAGTCAGAAGTTCTTTCATCGACCAAGCGCTCGAGTTTATGCCTGTGAAAACTCAATTCTTCGTTCTGGAGGCTGATTTCTTCCTGTCGCTCTTCAAGCACAGTGTTTAGTTCAATCAAATCATTTGTTCTCTCGAATACTTTTTCTTCTAGCAATTTTTTCTGGCTTTGCAATTGGCTAAAACGAAAATAATAAACAGAGAAAATAATAGAGCCTATTGCCAATACCATAACTATTCTGAACCATATTGTCTTCCACCAGGGTGGTAGTATTTCAATATCGATTGATGATTCCTTATTATTCCAGCTACCATCGGAGTTTGATACCCGTACACGAAAGGTATATTTTCCGGGGTTCAAATTTGTATAAGTTATTTTTCGTTCGTTGCTTGACGTCTCAATCCATTTGTCGTTAAAACCCTCAAGCATATATTGGTAGATGCTGCGCTCGGGATGGTAATAGTTCAAATTTGAAAACTCAATTGTAAAAACATTTTCTTTGTACTTTAAGCTTATATTATCGCTGTAACTGATGGATTTATCCAATAGATACCGTCCGTTTAGCTTGTCTTTGTTTGAATAGCTTTTGTTGAATATCTGAATGTCAGTAAAGACAATGTTTGCATCTGTATTTCTGGAGGAGATTTGACCCGGTTTAAACAAATTATAGCCGTTTCCGCCACCAAAAATTAACTCTCCTTTCGATGTTTTAAAGGATGCCTTTTCATTAAATTCCTTTCCCTGCAAGCCGTCTATTTCGTCATAGTTAAGAATTCGAAATGAATAGGTTCCTTGCTTCACAGAATAATCTACAATAATATTAGAAAGCCCGTTGGTAGTACTCACCCATAATGTGTTGTTGTTATCCTCTTCCATCGTGAGGATACGGTTATCGGCTAATCCGTCTTTGTCTCGCAGTATGGTGAAATTACCGGTGGGTTCATCCAACAGGTTTAATCCATTAGCGGTACCCGCCCAGATGAGTCCTCTTGAATCTTCGAAAACAAAAAAAGTATGGTTATTACTCAGGCTTTGTGGATTACCCGGTTCATTTTCATAATAAGTAAATTGCTTAGTTTCTTTATTGTATAACCTGATTCCGTCAACGGTTGAAAACCACATTCTTTCTTTGCGATCCTCAATAATACTGAACACAACATTTGATCGGATAGTATTTTCATTAAGCCACCGGAATATCTCTGTGACCTTTCCTGTTTCAGGATTGAATACATTAACTCCTCCCAGCAGAGTTGCAATCCATAGCATGCCGTCGGAATCTTCACAAACATCCCAGATTCTGTCATCTGTAATGGCTTCGGGATTTGTTGTGTCACTCTTGTAGTGAGTAAATTTTTGTCCGTCAAACTTGTTTAATCCTCCAAAATAAGTGCCGGCCCATAAGTTACCTTTACTATCAAAACTCAGTCCGATAATAATATTTGAACTTATGCTGTTGCGATTGTCAGGATCATGGCGGTAAAGCTTATATGTTTGATTTTGTCTGTTATAATAGATTAATCCCGCACCATTTGTTCCAATCCAGAGATTACCGTCTTTATCTTCGGCAAAATTATCGATATCATTTAATCCGGTTATTTGTTCATCGGAATTAAGGTTTATCTTATAATGATTAAACTGAAAAAGATCTTTATGGTAGTAACTTAAACCTTTTTTAAAAGTACCTACCCATAAAAAACCTTCATAATCTTTATATATTGTTTCTACCGCATCTTCAGCCAGACTTCGGGTGTGAAGAGAATTATTATACAAATGTTGAATTTCTCTACTCTTTTTGTCTAAAATATTGATTCCGCCATGGTCGGTTCCAATCCATATTTTACCTTCATCATCCTGAATTACACTAGAAATAATATCTGAACTAAGACTAATATCGGAATCCTTATGGCGTAAATTAGTAATCTCGCCTGTTTTGCAATTCAAATAGATCAGACCGGTAATATTTTGATTCTGGTCAAAACACCATATATCATAATCTTTATCTACAAATATTTTATAGAAATTATCGTAGGTGTTGCCTATATTGAAAGAATCAATAATTCGAGTGGTTTTCCCGCTTATTTTAAATATTTCTCCCTTATTAGTAATTGAATAGATATTTCCGTCATTATCTTCCGAAATTCCGGTAATCCGGTACGACTGGTTAATCAGGGGACTCTCATGCGCTTCCAATATTTGAACTAACGAGTCTTCTGCAACAAAATACCTGTAAAGTCCCTGGGATGAACTTGAATACCAGTAATGACCAAACCGATCTTTATATAATTTCCACTTTGTTTCGTATTCAAATTTTAATTTACCATTAAAAATGGTGGTGGCATGCTTAATCGTTCCTGTTTCCGGATTATAGATTTCAAGATAATTATCGGCTCCGATCCATATATTCCCTTCATAGTCTTCATACAGAAATTCAACATTATTTCCCCTGATTGTAGTTGAATCTTCCGGGTCATATTTGAAGTGTTTAAAAGCATACCCGTCAAACCTGTTTAGCCCGTCAGCAGTTCCGATCCAGATAAAGCCCTTGCTATCTCTTAAAAACGAAATAACACTATTGTTTGACAGACCATTTGGTTTTGAAATGGTTTTAAACATGTATTGTTTTTGCTGAGCAAAGGAAAAATTCACAAACAAAAGGCAAACTAAAACAAAGATGCCTTTTTTGTTTACTTGTATTGAATTGTTTAATTCAACTTTCATGAAATGTTTTCAATCAATTAACATTAAAACCACACAATTAAATTTAGTAAAAAATGGTGAGTTAACCAACTGTTTAAATATGCCCAGAATTGGGAGTTTGATCCAAGACTATCCTTACTCAAACATACCTCCGGTACCATCACACGGAATATCATTATCGGGGTATACATTGCAGAGTAAATGCACCGAGTAGACATCCTCGATGTTTAGTTGTCAAAAAATGACAGAAGATTATTTAAAGGTTTATAAGAAAACTCTTAACTATAATCAAGCTTTCATTCAATAAATAAAGTTTTGAAGGATAAAAGAGGAGGTATAAAAATAATTAAACTCAATTGTACAATTGAACCAGAAATAATAAAATCACCTTTTGACAATATAAATGGTGATTGTACAAAAGATGCTATCCTGATTCAATTGTACACTGAGTTATAATATTGTTTTTCTAAACGAGACTAAATAACTTTTACATTTACTGCATTTAGGCCTTTTTTGCCTTCAACCAGCTCAAAACTAACATTGTCATTTTCCTTTATACTATCTTTTAGTCCGGATGAGTGCACGAAATATTCTTTTGGCGAATCGGCATCTTTAATAAACCCAAACCCTTTGGCGTCGTTGTAAAATTTAACAGTTCCTTTGTTCATTTTTAATTAATTTAATATTTCTAATTCTATGTAACTATAAAGTTCTTTTGCTATTTAATTCAGCTCGTGTCTGGTCTTTGCGGCTTAGTAAGCCATCATCTTCAATAGTAGTATAATTTATTTATTTTATTTATATTACACGTATCTATTTGCACAATATAAAGATATAACTTTCGTAATCAAAAACCATTACAAAACTCTTTTAAGATTTTACATTATTCACACATTAACTAAAAAAATTACGGTTGCAGTTGTTTTTAAAATACTACTCGTGATGCTATTGCCATTTTTAACTACCAACTGTGACTTCTTCCATTGCGGCAAAAACACTATAATAATATCAATATCTGATAAAGGTAACTGCATAATTTGAATAATAACTTATTTTATGAAATAGTTTTATAACATGCAAAGTAATAAGAGCTAAAAATTCTTTCTGTAAAATAATTACCTTACTATATCATATTGATAAAATTTTATGTTAACTTAACTAAATTTAAAGTTTATTAAAAAGTTACGGTGAAAATCTTCACCTTTTTTAAGCTTTAATTTTGGAAGGTTATTTGATATAAGGAGAAGGGAATATAAAATTATGGAATATAAAAATAAAAGTATGATGAATAAAAAGAGTCCAAATAGTTACCCATCTCCTGATATCGGAAGATTACAGGAAGTTGTGATTGACTTTAGGACTAAAATATATATAGCTCTTGATGCCGATCCTGATGAAGCAAAGAAACGCTATTTATTAAAGCATAGCTGACAGGCATCGAAATAGAATAGTTATCCGCCTGATAATTTATAATGTTGGCAAGTTTATTTAAAACTTGATAAAAAAGTTATGTTTTATCACAAAGGTTTTATTTTATCTGAATATCAATCCTTTTGCCTAGTCCTGTTTCAATAATCTTCCTTAATGTTCCTAATTCAATATCAGACCTTTCGTTCTCAATTCAATACCTCATTTAATTCATAAAACAGTTCTAAAACTCATTCGGTATTTCCAGACAGCCAATCCGATACCATCTTAAACTGTCTTGTTGGTAGATCTCCTGCATAAATTTCACCGGTTTCAATTTCTAAAAGAACTTCAAATTCATTATGTATTGCATGTATATGAGGTGGTCTATGCTCACCATTATACACATAATTCTTTATTCTATTAAATTCAGCTACTTTAGGCATTTACTGTTTTTTTAACAATTGTACCTAATTAGGTAACATAATCCAATCAAAAATCATTTTTTTATGCAGATGAGTTCAAGATAATTAGCCCTAATTAAAGCATAATTATAAAACCTTTCTGTTTAAATAATTTTGAAATTATTCAGATGGCATTTTATATTTCATGGTATACCTAAAAAACATAATAAAAATATTGCTGGCTCTTTTATTAATCAACTAATTTGTTCTGTTTTTATGAATTATTTACTAATTTTAATAATCTCCTGTTTTAAGGACTAAACATTGTTTGTTTATGTTGTTTTTTCAATAAAAGAGATAGGTAAATTCAGCATAACTCTTAAATTGAAAATTATGTTGTTTTGCAACAAAACAGATCAAATTCTGTTTTACCTGATATAAATTTTGGAATGGTGTTTTCGTAAACTTAGTTAATGTGTATGGAAAAGCAATTAAAAATAATATTAGTTCCCGTTGATTTTAAAGAACCATCTATAAGGGCTTTTAAATATGCTGTTAACCTATCGAAAAAGCTGCACTCAAAAGTATTGTTGTTACATATTATTCAGACTCCGGGTATTTTAGCCGACTTCTTTAAAGGCAAAGAAGAAATGGTTCAATTAACCAATAGCGCAAAAGACAGATTAACCAGATTGCTTGACTTATTAGATGATGAAACATTGAAAAACGATGTTAGTACCCGTGTGGTTTTGGGAAAACCTTACCAAAAGATAATTGAGGTGGCTAAAGAGGTTCATGCACGTATGGTAATTTTAGGAGAAAACCATCAAAGCAATGATATAAACCAGGAAATTGGTTCAACAGTGTACCATGTTACCCTTAAATCGCCTTCTCCGGTATTAACTTTCAAAGGTAATGTGGAAAACATGAACTCTAGTATTGTTGTACCTATCGATTTAACCCGTGAAATGCGCCAACAATTATTTAGTGCATTGTCTTACGGATTAAACTATAATTCGAAAATACATTTAGTTTCTTCGTTAATTGGTGGTATAAAAATGAGGGAAAGCCGGATTTATAAAAAACTTAAACGGGCTAAACAAACCTTGACGGAGAATGGTGTAGAATGTACATTAAAACTATTCCCGCGTTCTGATGTACCGCCCTTCCGAAAGGTTATTGAATACGCTGAAGAGATTAATGCCGGAATGATATTAATAATGACACATGAAGAAGGCTATACGTATGATAATTACATAGGTGCTTTTGCACATCATATTATTAATAAATCTTCAATACCGGTATTAAGCCTTACCTCCACAGCAACAAATATCGATTTTGAGGGTGTTTTTAAAGGATTTATCGATCCGGCCGGTATTATGCTAAAGAAATAAAACCGGATTTTACACTAGCTATGCTTTACATCCTGCTTATATATTTGGGTTTATCGTTTGCAATTTTTCTTATTCCCGAAAAATTTAAAAAGTACACTGCATTTATTATAGCAATCCTTCAATTAAGCGTATTTGCTTATTTTTTTAGATTTTTTCCAAAAATATCAAATGGAGAAAAAATCTCCCTGGTTAAAGATTGGATCCCTGATTTAAATTTGAATTTCAGTTTTTTATTAGATGGCCTGAGTTTTCTTTTTGTGTTGTTGGTTACATTTATTGGTTTTTTAGTGTTTCTATACGCTAAAGCTTATATGAAAGGCTATTCCGGAACTTCACGGTTTTATTTCTATCTGACTTTATTTAGTGGAGCCATGCTCGGACTTGTTCTATCTGAAAATATGATTCAATTATTTGTTTTCTGGGAACTTACAAGTGTTTTATCTTTCCTGCTAATTAGTTTCTTCAATGAAAAGATTGCTTCGAGAAAAGCTGCTTTTCAATCACTTTTTGTAACCGGTTTTGGAGGGTTATCTTTATTAGCCGGCCTTATTTTGCTAGGAAGTATTACTGATAGTTACTCAATTACTGACTGGATTCAGAACAGTGCTATTATAAAAACTGATTCTAAGTACTTACCTGCACTTATTCTTATTTTATTAGGTGTTTTTACAAAATCAGCCCAGTTTCCGTTTCATTTTTGGCTTCCGGGTGCCATGCAAGCACCAACACCAGTTAGCTCGTACCTGCACTCTGCAACCATGGTGAAAGCAGGGATTTTCTTGTTATTTAGACTCAACCCGGTGTTAGGAGGAACTACTGAATGGACTTATATAATACCAGTTATTGGTGTTATTACAATGCTAACCGGTTCGTATTTATCTATTACCCAGAAAGACCTTAAAGCGGTTTTAGCATATACAACAATTAGTGCTTTGGGAGTTTTGGTTTTACTTATTGGAATTGACACAAAAATATCGATTAAAGCCGCTTTTATCTTTCTTTTTGTACACGCATTTTATAAAGCTGCATTGTTTATGCTAGCTGGCTTTATCGATAAAAAAACAGGAACAAGAGATATTGATTCATTAGGTGGATTGATTTTTGTTATGCCAATTGGCTTTATTGTTGGTTCGGTTGCCTTGTTTTCTATGGCAGGTATTCCACCAATGCTTGGCTTTATTGGAAAAGAACTTATTTATGAAGCTAAAGTTCAATCACCAGGAATGGGTTTTCTCGTTTTAATTCTTGGTGTTGCTTCAAATATTTTTATGGTTATAATCTCATTAGTATTAATGTCGAAAGCTTTTTTTGGCCAAACCAAGTCCAACATAAAACAATTGGGGTTAAATGAAGGATTGTTTTTAGTCGGGCCAATAGTTTTAGCAATGCTCAGTGTTGGATTCGGAGTATTTCCCGATCTACTATCAAACTATATAGAGCCCGCTTTGCAAATAGTAACTGGCGATAGCATGCAAATAAAACTTAAGATAGGGCATGGTTTTAACGAAGTATTTTTTCTTAGTCTGTTTACTGTTCTGTCTGGCATCATTGTTTTTTACTTACTTAACAAATATCCCAATTTGTTATACAATTGGCGCAGTTTTAACAGCAAAGTGTTTTCAATTGACTTTGCCGATTTGTTTAGCTATGGAATTGCCAGTTTTAACAGGTTTTCAGAGAATAATACTAAACTAATACAGCATGGATACCACCGCTACTATATACTTACAATAATTTTGTTTACCACGGTCTTACTTTGGTTTCAGGTTTATATAACACGTGGTTGGCAAAGCGATATGGAATTAACCTTAAGACCACTTTATATAACAGGCTTAATAGCTATTATAATTATCTCGGCTTTATATTGCGCTTTTGCTAAATCGCGTTTAGCAACAATAATTGCGATGGGCGTAACAGGTTACGGTATCTCATTTATATACTTGTATTATAGTGCCGTCGATTTAGCTATCACCCAAATAATTGTTGAAACACTCACAGTTGTATTGTTTGTATTGGTTCTACAAAAGCTGCCAAAATTTGCAATTCTATCAAGGCTTAGAAGCCGAATGCGTGATGCAGTTATTGCTTTGGCATTTGGAAGCGTTATGACTATTCTTGCCCTTAAAGCCATTGATTTAGAGTTTAATCGACCTATTTCTGATTACTATATAGAAAACAGTTACCTGAAAGCTTATGGAAAAAACGTAGTGAATGTCATTTTAGTCGATTTCAGGGCTTTGGATACCTTGGGTGAAGTAACAGTGCTTACCATAGCTTCATTAGGGGTTTTTGTTTTGCTAAAATCTAAAAAGGAAAAACGATGAATTCAACTATTCTGCAAATATCATCGAGGTATTTAAATATTATCCTGCTCATAGCATCGGTATTTGCATTAATAAGGGGGCATAATCAACCTGGAGGTGGCTTTATTGGTGGATTACTTGCATCGTTATCTGTTATATTTAATAGTCTTGCGTATTCGCCTGAAGAAATTCTGAAGAAACTGCGAATAAAACCCATACAACACATTGCACTTGGTCTAATTTTGGTTTTACTGAGTATCATTCCATCTCTTTTAGCTCATAAACCTGTTATGCACGGAATCTGGATAAAAGGTAGTAGTGCTTTTTTACAATCGGTAAAAATAGGTACACCTTTGTTGTTTGATATTGGAGTGTTTTTTACAGTTATTGGTGTCACTTTATTGTTTTTTTTCAGCCTCTTAATTAAGAAATAATGGAAATACTTTTAGCTATATTAACCGGATTATTATTTGCAGTAGGAGTTTACCTGATATTACGACGAAGCATAATAAAATTTATTATAGGTATAATTTTTTTGAGCAATGCTACAAACCTGCTTGTTTTTCTTTCTGCCGGTTTAGTAAGTGGAAAACCTGTTTTTGTTCCCGGAGGCGAAATAGCCATGCAAGCTGACCCTCTGCCCCAGGCATTAGTATTAACAGCAATTGTTATCGGATTTGGTATTGTTGTTTTTACTATAGCACTGAAATACAAATTTTTTAAAACTACCGGTACAGATGATCTGGATCAATTGCAACAAACAGATAAATAGAAAATAGAATGAATATTATTGCATTCCCCATATTTTTCCCTTTCTTGCTTGTCATTGTCATGATTATGGTGCGATCGGTTAAGCTTGCTAAATGCTTGGCAATAGCTGGTAGTGCAATTAATATAATTGGCATACTTTTAATCTTTCAGCAGGTTTCTAAAAACGACATTCTGGTTTTAAATATGGGTGGATGGCCAGCTCCATATGCCATTACGCTGGTTGCTGACTACCTGAGCAGTTTAATGCTCTTGGTAACAGCTATCATTGTATTTTCAATTTCGGTTTATGCCTACAATTTTATTCAGGAAGATGATGGAAATTCCAAGTTTTATGTTTTTTTCTTCTCTCTGTTAATGGGAGTAAACGGAGCATTTATAACTGGCGATGTTTTCAATCTTTATGTATGGTTCGAAGTTATGCTATTGTCATCGTTTGTATTAATTACACTGGGAAAACGTAAAGAGCAACTTGAAGGTGGTATTAAATACATGGCTTTAAACCTTATAGCTTCACTTTTATTCCTGGCAGGGCTGGGTTTACTTTATGGTAAAACAGGAACCCTGAATATGGCTCATCTGGCACAGATTTTAAAAGATGATCAACAAGCCATATTAATAAACACCTCTGCTATGTTATTTTTCATTGCCTTTGGCATAAAAGCGGCAGTGTTTCCTGTTTTTTTCTGGTTACCTTCTTCTTATCATACTGCAAACATTACAATTACATCATTATTTGCCGGATTATTAACAAAAGTAGGGGTTTATGCCCTCATACGCTTCTTTACCTTGTTTTTTATTCAGGACTCTGATTTTTGGCACACCTTATTATTAATTATTGCAGGGTTTACAATGATAATCGGTGGTATGGCTGCCTCGGCACATTATGAAACCCGACGCATTCTGTCGTACCACATTATAAGCCAGATTGGTTATATGATTATGGGTTTAGGTATTTTCACACCTTTAGCGATAGCAGGGGCAATATATTTTACTGTTCATAACATGATTGCAAAAACCAACACTTTTTTGATTGCAGGTGTTATTAATAAAATGAAAGGAACTTATTATCTTAAGAATATTGGAGGTTTATTTAAAGAAAGCCCAATGCTGGCAATTCTCTTTATTATACCAGCCTTTGCTTTAGCCGGAATCCCACCTTTATCGGGTTTCTTTGCTAAATTTATGCTTATTAAAGCAGGATTTGAAGATGAGCATTACTTCGTTACTTCGGTGGCAATATTCACCGGAATTTTAACCCTGTATTCTGTGATTAAAATATGGAATGAGGCTTTTCTGAAAAAACATCCTGATGAAACAAAAGTACACGATAAATTTAAACCCGGCTTTATTGATATTCTTCCATCAATTATATTGGGCTTAGGTAGTATTGGTTTAGGAGTGTTTGCAAAATATTTTTTCGAGATTACCTCGGCTGCGGCAGAGCAATTACTAAATCCTGATTTCTATATCAACAATATTCTAAATACAGTGAAATGAAGTATCTGAAAAAACCATATTACATTGTATTATTTATGTTCTATTATATTACAAAATTAATACAATCGAATATTGTAATAGCTTTTGATATTCTTACGCCAAAAATGCACATTAAACCAGGTTTTATCTGGCTTCCTTTAGAAACTAAAAGTAAACTGGGACTGTTACTGCTAAGCAACCTTATTTCTATGACACCAGGCACACTTAGTATTGATTATGATGATAACAAAAACAGCCTTCTGGTTCATGTGCTTTATAACCAAGAGAATGTAATTAATGACTTAAGAGCTATTCAAAAAAGAATATTGAAACTTATAGCCTAGTTTATGGACAATTATTTTGATATACTGGTATATTCAAGCATGATGGTGCTGATTATTTCGCTTATACTTGCTTTTATTCGATTAATTAAAGGCCCTTCAATAAGCGATAGGGTTGTGAGTCTTGATCTGATTGCTTCGATAATTATGGGTATGATACTGGTTTATACTATTCTAATTAAAGATGCTATTTATGTTGATATTGTAATTGTTATTTCGCTTATCTCATTTATCGGAACAGTCGCAATTTCGACTTATTTAAAACAAAAGATGGTTGAAAAATGAATGAGATTAGTGTTGGAATAATATTGTTGTTAGGTGCACTGTTTATTTTAATTGCATCAATTGGTTTGATAAGGTTTAAAGATATTTTAAGCAGGATGCATGCAACAACAAAAGCTACATCGTTTGGCATTTTGTTATTACTCATTGCTGTGAGTCTGTATTTTGGTACTTATATTGTTACCTTAAAATCGATATTAATTATTATTTTTGTTTACCTAACTGCACCTTTGGCAGCTCATTCAGTAGCAAAATCGTTTATAGACAATAATAATAAAACAGACTAATTATTCCCGGGGTTGTTCTTTTTCCGACTTTTAAATAGTTTCTTATTAACATCTGATCTTTTAATGAGAAAATAAGTTAACCCTAATGCCAGCACCATAACTGCCAGGCTTATTAATTCTTCGTTACTGTATTTTTTAAAATCCCACACTATTACCTTTCTTGATATTGCAATTATAGCAACTAGTATAATAAACTCAACATGCACAATATCATCTTTCAAATAAGCTTTTAAAGTTTCAAGTAGTTCCAAACCAATAAGCAAAACAAGGAATATACTGAATAAATTCATTAATCCTTCTGCATCAATAATAAATTTGGGATCATGCTCAATGTTTTGCTTTATTTCAAAAACAATATCAATAAACGCCAAAATCAGAATAATCGACAAAACAATGAGTATGCCCCAAATCAAGCCTTTTTCGAAATATTTTATTATTCTAAGCATGATTATATTTTTAAAGTATTCGTTTGGATTTCTTCAAAAAGTCCCTGAGACATTTGAGAAACAGGCATTGAAAAAACAATAGCAGTACCTGTAGTTTGAATCCTTTTAACTTCTTCCTCTATTTGATTGTAGAGCAAGGCTTTTGTTTTTGCTAATACGATTGTACGATTGATTTTAATAATTTCATCACCCTTCCATTTCATCGAAGGAACATCGGGAATAATATTAACACTGTAAACAAACTTTTTTTCAAGAAGATCAACAGCTATCTTTTCTGCTTCTTCTTTGCTATTGGATATAATGTAAGCAAGAATCATAAACTATTTTTTGTGATAAACAAAAGCACATTGTATTTTGTTTAACTATTAATGATTAAAGTTTAACATAAAATTTTGAGATTATAAAATTACTTCAAAATATATTATTAACTACAGATTTGAATGCCTCTTCGAAATACCTTGTTGATAGTTCAATCGTGTTGGCAAAGAAGTTTTACTCAAAAATCTCATTAATGCATGTTATACCCGAAAATGACCTTTCTGTGGAAGTTGAAAAATTAATACGCAAAAATCAGATTCCACTCTATGTCGTAAGTCCGGATCAAACAGATGCTATAAAAAAATTGTTTGTCCGGTAGATTTTTCCTATGCTGCGAAACGAGCTCTTAAAAATGCGATAACCTTAGCTGAAAGATTTATGGCTGAATTGTATATTCTTAATGTATATTCTCCGGTTGCGAACTTTTCAAAACGATTTGAGATTGATAGCGTAGCATAATACAGTAAAAAGAAAGCTTCTCAGGAAAAAGAACGCTATGCTTTTCTAAAGGGTGTTAATCTGAAATCAATAAAACATCGTGTTGAGATTCTTAAAGGTGAGCCATATCGTGAAATTTTAAGTTTTATAAAATCTAACAAGGTGGATCTTTTATTAATGGGTACAACAGGTAAAACCTTGTTAATCTGACTTTTAATGGGGAGTGTAACGGAGAAAGTAAGCCGTGAGATGCGGTGCAGTTTTATTACAACAAAGGCAATAGATATTACTGACAGTTATTTTGAAAGTAACCTGGAATCTGTTGAGTCTATCTTAAATTCCGACAAGGAATCATTTACGAAAAAAAACTATGAATCAGCCATTGAAAAGTATACTATTGCTTTAAAGCAATATCCCGATAGATTCCGGTAATCAACGGATTAATCCGAAGCTATAAGGCACTTGGAGACGATAATAAGGTAAATAATTTCAAGGCATATGCCAGGGAGGTTATAGTTCGAATCTGGAGTGAGGAGTATATCACAAAATTTGATTTTAATTAGCTTATTGAGCAACACTAACTGAGTACTTTTTTACGATTTCCCGGTGAGTTATAGTTCGTATTAATATGTGTTATAATATATTCATAACTATATTTTTTTGGAAGTAATAGTATTAATGTCCATTGCTCCATAAGCTAAACTCACAATCTTCAAGGGCACCCATAATAAATTTAATCTAAGGATTAACATTTTCAACGGTTTCAAATTCATTGTGAATTTGAACTAAATAATAGTACAAGTCGCTTACATTTCCAGTCCAAATAATAGGATTACAGTTTTCACCTCCTGAAAATATCTTTTTCAAATCGTAGATTGTTGTTTTCTCATCTACCAATGAATTGAGTTTTAGAGAATCTATTAAGTTTTTTAAAGCAAAAGTGTTGGTAGTTTCTTTTTTAGTATATCACCTAACTTATATTTTATTATTCTAATGTCATCACCAGAGCCAATTTGTTCAATAATTTGATTGCAAAATTTGTTAGCCTCATTTGTGATTAATTTTTGGTACCGTGTTTTAGCGGTTTATGGTATGGTGTCGTGCGGGATTACGAAGCGATTTCCTATCTCCCGATAATTCATGGGGATTACACCAACCTTTTTTACGAGCCACAAACGCTCGCAAACCACTGAACCGACCATAGGGAGCTCACCGAAGGTAAACCCGCATGCAATATACCATGTGTTGTGGTGTCGTGCATTATTCAAGGTCAAGTACTATTTGAATATTTTCTTTTACCAAATCAATCAGTTCATCAGGTAAAACACCAAGTCTTTTTGTCAATCGTTTGTTATCAATAGCACGAATCTGGTCAATCATAATATCACAAGCTTGATGCAAGTTGGCAGTTCCTTTTTTAAGATGTACCCTTAATATCTCTGAATTCTTTTTTACGTTTGTTGTAATCGGACAAACAATAGTTGATGGGTGAGGAATCTTGTTGAGCAGATTTGTCTGTATTGCTAAAACTGGTCTTGTTTTACCTGGTTCAGTTCCAATCTGCGGATTTAAATCTGCAATCCAGATTTCAAATTGCTTAATCGGCATAATCAATCTCCTCGAAGTCTTTAAGTACAGACATTGAATCCCCTTGTACTATTCCAGATTCCTGTTTAAGTTTTTTCTCCAGAATTTGTTTACGTTGAATTTTATTATAAAACTCAATCGCTTCGTTTATATATCGATTCCGTGGTTTCTTAATCCGAGCAAGTATTTTTTCAGTCTCGCCGAAAATCGAATCGTCTATTTTTAAGGATACTGTTTTCATGATATTTAATATTTATATCACAAAGGTATATCTTTATGGTATATTAATCAAGTGTATTTATCTATATTTCCTCCAAATATTTTTAACCATAAATGCTCAAAAAATGCTGTTATCAATAAAAGTGGAGTTAAAATCAACATTGCTCTCATAGCGCCCATACCATTAGCATTTTTGGTATCAACATTATCCGTCAATTCTTTAAGATGATAATTAAATATCTTCCAGTATTTTATCTTAGTTTTCATGTTTGCAGAATGTTGGTCAGCATGCACCACAACATTAAAATAGCGGTAAAAATCAATGGAATATAAAACTTGGAACTCAGGTACCGTTTGTTTAATTGCACCTAAGATTGGGACAAATTTCTCATCGTGTTTATTTGCTTCACGGCTGTAAATCACCTCTTAGAATCTGTTCAAATAGAATGGGTTGCATATTCATAGTTTTACTTTTATTCTGTTGGCTGCTGCCACTTTCTTTTCATCAATAATTTTTGCATTATGACTACAGAAACGGGTAACAGGTTTGAGCGGTAAACTCGTTGCCGCAATATTCACAAATACGCTTAATTTAAATTTTAATACTCATGCCTGTTACTGCCTTTTAATGTCAATTACTGACTTTAGCTGTCATTTACTGCCATCATTTCACCTTAATTGTTGTCGGGCAACAAATATTTAGAAATAATTACCACTAAAAGCCAGTAAATGAAAGGAAAAGAAAACAAGTGATAAATACTTTACTTTCCGATACAAAAAGTAACTTACATTGAATATCAGTTACTTATAAAAGCAAGGTACAAATAAGGTACATTTCAATACCAAAACTAACAAATTAAGACGAAATACAGGGTAATATTTACTTTACTTTCCAGTTTGGAAAATCGGTACTTTCCGTTTAACATTTCATTTTATCATTAACCTTTCAATTTCTGAATATGGTATGCTTTCGGCTTGCTGTATCTGTTCCATTATTCGCAAATACTTTTTAGTTGGTTTTCCGGCATACGATTGTTTGAAATGCTTTTTATAAAGTTGTTCATAAAGTCGGTCGGTTCTGAAATAAGCCCCTAAAGTTTTATCTAAACTTCGGTAATACTTACTATGTGTTTGGCTTTCATACATACAACCCTGAAAGGCTTCACGGTGTAAGAAGTAACCGCCAATAGAATACATTTTACGGCAACGCTTGTTTGTTTGAGGGCAAAGGAAATACCATATTAAGCCCTTACCTAAGTTTGAAGGAACTGAAACCAGTTGTATTTTATAGTTTCGGGGTTCGTCTCTGTATTTGTAATCCAGTTCAATAAATGGTTGTTCGTTTAATGTATTTACACGTATTGAAATACTGCCTGTTGTGTTCCCGTTTCTGCTCCATGTAATTGTACCGTTTTTTATTTGTTCAGGGTTGAGGTATTCCCATTCTTTAAGTTTGGTAATACTTATTTTTAAAACCTCATCGTATAAAGTCGGAAATGTATGGGGCTTTGGCATTTGAATTTTTTTTTGAAAATGAAACCTAAATAATTAAGGAACTTGCAATAAAACGGCTTAATCGTGCCAACGCTTTGTTATAAATTCGTCCGGTTCGCCAAAATTATGTTTTACGCTTTCAGTTTTTGGCAATACATACGGCATAAGTTTACAAAGTATGTTCAGCCGTTGCACGGGGTCAAGTTCTTTGAGTGTTTCGGGTAACTGCTCCAGTTCCTTTTGCATTAAGTCTTTAAGGGTGTCCCGTATGTTCCCGGTCAATGGTTTGTTGTATTCAGGTAGCTTGTTTTTCAACTCATTATTGTAAACTGCAATTTGACTTTTCATTAAGCCCTGAATTTCGTTTGAATACCAACCGTCAAACTCTGTACGATCCAAATACTCAAAAACGCCTTCCAGTAAATAAACTTTCTGTTCGGTGGTTAATTCGTTTTTGTCGTACTTTGAAATAATCATTTGCAAACCTTCAAAGGGCTTTTCCCTGTGGCTTTCACTTGCAATATTTATACTCAATTCATACAACTGCATAAGTTTATTAAAGTCGCTGAATAGTTGTTTTTCTAATGCTTTACGAATGGTTTTTAAGGCGTAACCGTTCCAATGTTCGTTTTCTGTTTTAAAGTAGCTTTCAAGGGCTTTTATTTCTTTTGTATTCATATCACTTTGAATTTATAGTTAATATTTGCTTTAATTCCTGCAATCGTTTGAGGTATGGTAAAAAGGTTCTGTTTCCGTTGTTTGCTTTTACGGTTGCAAAATGACTTTCAATAAATAAAGAGGTGTTTAATATCGTGCTGCATTGGTTTAGTTTTATTGGTTCGGTCGGTAATTGTGTTTTTGTAAAATAGGTTTCCAGTTCTTTTATTTCGCTGTTCCAGTTTTGGGGCTGTTCCTTTTTTATAGTTTCAAAAACGGGTGTTTCAATGTTAAGTTTTGTTAAGTTCTGATTATTGGAACTATCGGGCTTTAATGTTTCTTTTTGCGAATAAAAACTTTTTTTTAGGGCTTCACTTTTTTCACTTTTTTCATGGGTTGAGGTTTCAACTGGTATTTGTTCAGGTTGTGTTTTCGTTACTAAGTCTTTATTTATAGACTGTTTCCTGAATTGCTGCCAATCCTGTTTTATTAGATAGTCGGCAATGTCGTTTCCTTTCTCTTTGTCCTGTTCGGGTGCTAACTTTTCCAGTAAATCGGAAACATGAAACTTTGTACCCTGTAATTTACCTTCAATCTCTTTAGCTTTGTTGCTCCACAACTCAAAGGCTTTGCCGTCTTTTGATAAGTCAGGAAATAAAAAAACGTCTCTACCTCTCAACGCCTGGCACTTGTTGAGGTTTAAGCTGCTTAAATTGTAAACTGCCAACCAAATAAAGTTTTTATTGTGTTCAGGATAACCAAAGTACAACGAACAATAAACGGCTGTTTTGGGGGCTTCAATTAGTGCAACTGGATTGTATTTGTATCTATTCAAAAGATGTTCACCAAATAAACAACTTACTTTTGTTTCTTTCTTATTGTATGCCTGTAACCACTCCGGCAAAGGCTTATTATTTCGGGTGCAATGCTTTTCAATAATCGAGTGTAAAAAATCCGTTCCGGTTGTGTGGTTTGTTTCGTCAAACTGTTTTACCTGAATAGCCCTAACTTTGTTTTGAATATCAATAAAAGGAAATGTAATTGCCCCTTTACGATACCCATTTTTAACCGTCCCCAAATTATACAATGAAATTACTTTTTCAATGTCCGATACTTCAAAAGGATATTTTACACGGTTCAAAAGGTTTTGTATAAATACATTCTGTTCGTAGCCTGAAAGTGTTTGTTTGAAAACTTCAACGGGAATAAATGAAGGTTTGGGCTTTGGCTTTATTGGTGGTCTGTATTGCTTCCAGTTGTTCGGTAATTCCGAACGGTTGCCCTGTTCTTTTTGCAATATCATTTTAGCGTACCCGTCTGTATAAGGATTAAGAAAATAACCGCAATTGCTTTCACGGTCACAACGTCCGTACTGTTCGGGTAATAATTGCCCCGTTTCGGTGTCGATATAACGTACAAAACGTTTTTTATCACATTCAGGGCAAAGATGTTTCTTACTACCTTTTTCTAATATGTATCGGTGTTCATTCACGTTTTTAAAACCTTAGCATTTATTAGCATTTCAAGTAATTCGTAAAAGTCGGCTTTGCTCAATACTGCAATTTCTTTGCGTTGCTTTTTTTATGAAATACTACATTGTACTTTTCGCCCTTTGGCATTTCAGAAAGTAGTTTATTATAATTGATACCAATTTCAACGGCTTTACATTGAATATTGAAACATCCGGTATTGCATAAGTCCACTTTTTCGGTATCGAGTTTTAAACTCTCAAACCTTGACGTATTGCAATCAGTAAAACCCATTTCAATAAATTCACGCCTTATTTTCCGTTCGTAGTTATGTCCTTTATTTCGTGCTGTTTTCCCTGCCATTTTCTTAATATTTTTATGCAAACTGTAACAGGTGTAACGGTTGTAACAGGTGTTACAGGTGTTACAGGTGTTACACTTCATTTATTTTATCTAATGTTCTTTTAACTTTCATTTGGTTAGTATTCAGCTGCTTAGCAATATCTCGTAAACTCATTTCAGGGTTTGACTTTTTCAACTCAATGATATTTTGTTCTAATAATTCCTTATCCTGTTCAGAAAGTTGTTTTAAATGGTCGCTTTCTGTTCCGAAATCTATAAATTCAAATTGAAGGAAATTATCAGGTTTATCCAGTTGACAAATCGCCACGTTTTCAGCATCGTAAATACATTCTGTACTTCGGTTCTTAATTTGCTTTATGTACCGTGTATTTTTGTCTTTGAAACTTTCACCTATCGCAAAACAACTATCAACAAAGTTTATCAGCATCTTACTGCCTTGTAAATCGTTTCGAGTAATTGGCTTTGATAAATCCCTTTTCGGGGTGTGTGCAAGTGCCAAAATAGAAAGGTTGTATTTGCTTTTTAATGCCTTTAAATGCTTCATTAAGGGTAAGGCATCCTTTGCCCTTTCTGTTTCGTTTTTAAGGTATGTAAGATTGTCTATTATGAGAATTTTAGCCCCTGTTTCAATAATACTTTGTTCTAATGACTGGTTAAGGAAATTTTCAAATGTTCCCTGCTCCGGTACTTCGGCATCTGGGTTTATTTCAATCCTGAAAAAGTTATTATCAAAAGTGTAATGATTTTCATAAGTTCGTTGAACTTCGTTTTTTATTGAATATCTGCCTTCAAACTGTTTATCGGTTAACTCAAAATCAAAGTACAATACCTTTTGTTTTTCGCCTTCAAACTTAAATCCGGGTATGTATTCGCCTTTGCTTATGCTGTTACCAATCTGAACGGCTAAAATTGATTTTCCTAAATTGGTATCGGCAAACAAAATACATAGTTCATTTTCAAACCATAATTCGCCAAACAACATTTTTGGTATTGGTCGGGTTTTTGCCTGTTCAATCCATTGGTTTGCTGTTCTTACCTTGAAAAGCCCTTTGTTTTCCCTGTCTTTGGCTGCCTGTTGCTTTAACTTTTCAAATTCAGTATTGTATGTTTCTGCATTTTCAAGGTCAAGGAATACGGGGTTTAACTCTTTATTGTTCATTTTTACCCTCCCATAACTTTAATTGCTTAAAGCTTGACTTTTGCAGCCTTTCAAACTCTTTGGGGTTGGTGCTTACAAGGTGTGCAAGGTCGCCCGTATAAGGGCAACGAAATTCATCTGTTGACGAAACTAATTGCCTCGTTTTCTCTAAACGCCTTTTATACTTCGTTCCGGCTTCAACGGGAACATACATTGCCTCACAAACTGCCTTATTTGTCGTGGTTACAAACCATAAAGCTAATTTGTACCGACTTAACTCTGAATACTCTTTTATAAGCTGTGAAAGTGGTTTACCCGTGCCGTTTTCAACCTGTGTTCTTATGAATTGTAGCGTAAAAGCCCTATCTTTGAACTGTCTTTTATGTAAAGAAATTTCAGGGCTGTTTGTGGTTTTACTTTCCATGATAGCCCTTTCTTTTTGAGTTCGACAAATACGCTTCGGCTTCGGCTTCAATTTCAGTATTTGACTTTTTCGCCCCGTCTTTTATGTATTCCATTAACTGAATACTTGAAAAGTACAGGCGTTTACTTCGTTTCATTACTGGTAACTCGCCCTTACTTACTTTGCTGTAAATTGTGGGTACTGTAAGGCTTAAAAATTCGGCTGCTTCCTGAATTGTGAGAAGTTTTTCAGGTTGTTCGGTGGGTGGTTGTTCGTTTCTTACTGCATTTAGAATATTTGTAGTTACACGCTCCGAAATATCTCTTATGAGTTTTTCGGGGTCAATTGGACTTAATACTAAATTGTGCATAATCTTTTAATTTTAAATTATGCACCAAAATTGAAGGGGC
>JAFGVA010000044.1 GCA_016938235.1 Bacteroidales bacterium
ATGAACCGGGAACAACCAGTACATTTAATTCAGGGCAATTTAGAAAAGTGAAATCGGGTAAAATGTGCAGTCCTTCTTCACTGTCATAAACTTTTTGCTCTTTTGCGATAGTAATGACGTTGAAAAGCGGCTCCCCCCTGCTATCTTTTTTGGCAAATACATCTATAGGAGCAAGCACTTCGTTCGTCAAAAAACCGTGAAAAATTAAAATACCAATTGTAGGTACAGCTGAGTCATGAATCATTGTTTTCATGGATAATATTAATATTGAAATTTATTAAATTTAGTTCAATGCTGACAAGATAAGAGATACTACTTCTTTCTCATCTGGAAACCCTTCACGAGTTCTTTTGGCGATAACTTTTCCGTTTACTGATATTTCAAAGATTCCGCCTTTCCCAGGTTTGAGCGAAATTTCACGTCCGGTTTCTTTGTTAATCAGTTCTGACAGGTTTAGGGCACGTTTCAGATAGCCACAAGGTTTACAATATGTTATTACTATTTGTTCCATTCTTTTTACTGGTTGTTTGTTCTGATAATTGTCGATTTTCCTTAAAAAATTATTAATAGCCGCCCCAATTTCATCAGGCGAATCTTCCTGGATATAATGAATGCCTTTGACCGTAATTTCCTGCTGGTTTGGCCACGACCTGCAGAATTCCAAAGCTCTCCCTGTGAGCAATGCACCCGGTTCGGCACTGATAAGTAGTTTTGGTATCTGACTATTCGACAACCATTTTCCGTATTCTTCAACTATCCTTACCACATTCTCCGGTTCTCCTTCAATAGGAATTTCTCTCGGAAAAATTAATGTTGGCAAGCGCGACTCTTTGTTTTGAAATGGCCTTCGGTATGCTTCCATTTCTTCTTCTGTAAGTTTACGTATCACACTTTTAGGCAAAACCTTTTCAACAAAAAAGTTATCTTCAAGAATAAGTTTTTCTCCCTCTTCGGATCTTAGGGCTCTGAAAATTGCATCCCTCCCATCTGGAAAATCTTCCCACCGGCGAGGTTGGACAATTGCTTCCATATAAACAATTGCCTTCAATCGTTCCTGATTCCGAAAGGCCCAGTAAAATCCCAGGGCTGACCCCCAATCATGTAATACTAGCGTTACATTCTCTTTAAGTTCCAAAGCGTCAAACCATACATCCAAATATCTTGCATGGTCTTCGAAAAAGCAGAGCCTTGTTTTCAATTTTCCGGACAGTCCCATTCCTACTAAATCAGGAGCCAAACATCTCCCCATTTCTTCAATATGAGGAATAATATTCCTCCATAAATAGGATGAGGTCGGGTTTCCATGAAGAAAGACAATGGGATTTCCTTTGCCAACGTCTATATAACTAATACTTGTGCCAAGAACATCTACAGAGTACCTGGGATAGGCATCGACTGCTGAAATGTTTTGTGTCTTTTCTGATTCTTTCATTTCCCAAATGTTTAATTTATTATTGATAATTAATATATTGAAGTCGCGTAAACAGGTTGCCCTTTGTTTTGTCAATTGATTTTCTTCACAATCCATTCATCTATACTCCAACGGTAGGAAGGTTGGGTAGCGAGCAAAAATGCTGAAGTACAATCAACAAATACAGAATAGTCAAGTGGAGATTTAATTCCAAAAGAATAGGTCATTGCCATTGCAAAAATAAAGGTGAGAGCAGAAGCACCCAATGAGACCCACCGGGTTGTATAACCAATTATTAATAAAACACCAAACAGACTTTCTAATAGTGTCGCAACAATTGCAAGCGGATAAATCATATTCTGCGGGGCAAACGAATTAACCTGCCCTGCATATACAATAAACTCGTCCCACCCTGAAGATTGTTGTCCCCAAAAGCCTAAACGGCTTGCCACCGGCGATAAGAAATTGGCTCCAGTAGCCAGTCTTAAAAGCATAGTTGCTATATCCTGATATTGTTTCATATACTGTCTATTTTTTGGTAACTTAAAAAATTGTAGTGTTTGTCTGAACCACTAAAATCAATTATTATTTAGATTTATTCTACAAAAATAAATTAGCTTTGGACTATAATTGTAGTCCAATACTAATATTCCATATGTACCAGTTATGAAAGTGCTGAAAGAATTAATTCGGATTGATAAATTGGCCGATACACCTGTTTATCTTCAAATTGCGAATTCGGTCATGAACAATATTCGTCGGGGACATTTAAGGCCTGGTATAAAACTTCCCAGTTCAAGAGAATTGTCAGATCTTCTTAATATTCATCGCAAAACATCTCAAAATGCTTATGACGAGTTAATGGCACAGGGGTGGATTGAAATTTTACCAAGGAGGGGAGCATTTGTCGTAAAAAATCTTCCGGAAATAAAACCGATAAAGCTAACAACACCGGGAACATTGTATTTATATCCGGAAAAAACCAACTTTTTTGTTAACGAACGCGAACTTGTGTGCTTTCCAAAACCAACACCCAAAAATCCAAATGAAATTAAATTAGATAGTGGCCTGCCCGATATGCGTTTGTTGCCAACTGAATTTATCCTCCGGGAGTTTAGAAGTTTAACCAAACGCAATACTTTTAGAAAGTATCTGGATTATGGTGATCCAAGAGGGCCTTTATATCTGTTGGAAACTCTGGCAAACTATTTAACAGATACCAGAGGTATTCCCATAAGTGAAAGAAACCTTTTAATAACAAAGGGTGCGCAGATGGGGATTTATCTGACTTCCCAACTTCTTATAAAACAGGGGGATGTGGTAATTACAGGAGAACCTGGTTATTTTAGTGCAACTCTTACATTTAAGCAAGCCGGAGCCAATGTTAAAAGTGTG
>JAFGVA010000226.1 GCA_016938235.1 Bacteroidales bacterium
ATCATCTAGCATTCAACATTTTTTTGAGACCCTTCGACTTACCGTACTTCCTTAATCTTCGTGGATTGGTTGAGTAGTTAAGTAGTTAAGTGGTTGATTAGTTGAGAGGTTGAGTTCCTTACTCCACTCACTTCCTAACCAAAAACCTCTTCACCTGATTCTTCAAATTCTGCAAAACCCATTCCTTTACCCAAGGAATAGCACTATCATGCCAACGCTGGGGATGAAATGTAAACATAATTTTGGAAGGGAGTGTACCAAGCTTAGCGGCTTGAATAATACTCTTGGTTGAATGAAAAACCAATCCTTGTTTTACCCATTCCTCTTGTTGTGGCACTTTATCGCGCACACTCGTTTTCCAACCATCCCAACGCCTGCCCGTATCGGTGAGGTAGAAAAATTCATCGAAGTTCATATCGTAGTAAGGTTCACCAATGATTCCGAGCTCTTTGTACTTGTATTTCTCCCAAATGGCTTTGTTATCGTATTTGGCTCTAGGACTGCCATGCATACAGATGGTTTTGACTTCTACTAGTTTTCTAAGCTTTGCTAAATTCTCCAGAAAATCTTCATAGGCTAAGTCTATCAATTTTTCTGGTGCGCTATATTTTAGAGTAGTGGCTGACTTCAAGCTTCGAGCTTCATGCTTCATGCTAGCTGTATCCATGTTTTCATAGTGATACCCCACCTCATGCCCCAAAGAGGCTATTTCTTTAATAATGTCCTCATCCCAACTTTCTGGTACTGCTCTAAAATAATAGGACCCTTTGATGCCCATTTTGACTTGAATCTTGGCAAACCTAAGAGAATTCTCCGGCAATAAATCTACATCATGCCTCAAAATAATGACCTTTTCATGTGGTTTTTGTAAAAACTCAGAAAAAGTTTGAAAAAAAAAGCCTGCGTCTTGCAAGCTGTTGAGTAGGTTTTGGTAGGCTTTTATGGTGAAGTCCATTTTATTTGAATTTGTATTGATAATCGGGGTTTTCTTTCATGATCTTAGCGCTTTCAGGGTAGTTTTCGATGAACCAAACAATAAATTTGGAGGGATTGATTTTGTTTTTTATATATCCATCGTAATTCCTTTGATTTCCATCTAAAGCCAAATCTATTGTAGAAATTATTTCCTGATATTTTGTTTTATGATATAAAAGTCCAAATTTTTCTTGATCTTTTAAGTATCCCATTAAAGGAAGGCTATTAGTATAAATAGCAGGTGTGTTTAAACATGCGGCTTCTGATGCCATTGTTCCTCCTTCACCAATATATAAGTCAGCGTATTTTAACAAAGTATGCATATATTCGGGATTAACATTTAGCTGATATTTTTCAAGTACCTTAGGAATTGTACCCTCAGATGAAATATAAACCTTCATTTTTTTTGACAGATTAGCGACTAAATCAATTTTCTCTTTATCGGTTAATCTTTCAACTCCTATATCGTGATGAGCCTCCCAAGATACAAATCTAATAATGCAATATTTCTCCTCATTATCTATTTTTAGCTTTGTATAAGGATCACAGGAATCCTGAAAAAATTCTGGATGTAAGTAAAAAAACTCAATATTACTATCATACTTAAAATGATTTTTACCTAAATCACTATAATAACTTGAACCAGTAAATTTGATATCAATAAACGGAAGAGAAATTTTGTGTAATTTATTAGCATGTTCTGTGTCTGAAAAGCCAATATTAGGTATTCCTAATAACTTTGAAATGTGACCACTATGAATTGAAAAACGATTTAAAATAAATTCGGGATTAAATTGTTTAACGATTTTAAAGAATCGATAATTGTCTTTTGGAATATTTATTATTTTATTCAATATTCCTTTTTTGTTTTTCGAAAGTATAGTATGGTTAAGTTGTAACGTTTCCAATAAGTATTTAGTTATTTCTTTATCCTTTGCCACATAAAGGTAATCCCATCCTTTTTCTACTAATAATCTAGAAATTTCTTTAAATTGATATACCTGAGCAGGATGCCCAATATCGAATAGTACTTTTTTCTTTGCGCGCACGGACTATCTTTTTATAATTAGTATAGGCAGATACATAATCTCAAATATAGCAGGCATGATATCATTTATTGACCAAACTGCATACTGAATTGGATATTTTGGATGTTTTTTGTAGATTCCTTTAAATTTGTATTTTATGACAGTAGGAATATCCGTCATTAAATGCCTGAAGCTGGCAAAGCTAATAGGTGAAATGGGTTTTAGCGATTTGTTATGTAATAATAAGTAATAATTCTCTAACATGTTTGAACCAGCTATAGCAGCAATACTATGCCACTTCCAAGTGCGAGGATTGATTTCTAAAAATTTATAAGCTTTATCTACAGGATCAAATTTATACTCCACTTCACAAATACCCTGATAATTAATAGCCTTCAGTAATTTTCTAGACGTTTCTATTAGCTCATTATTATCAACTATTTGAGCAAATGTAGTTGCATTCCCAAAATCAGGTGGATGTTGACGGGCTCTGCGTCCAACAAAAGACTGAATTTCTCTTTGGCCGTCAAATAAAAAGCAGGCAGAATAAAGGTGTTCACTTCCGCCAAGTATGATATTCTGGATAATGATTTCTTCTGCAGGAATAACTGTTAGAGCCAATCTGTAATTTTCTAATAGTTCATCAACATTATTACAAACAAACACTTTCTTTTTTAACTGACTGTAGAAAGAATGCATGACAGCAGGCTTGATTATTACCGGGTAGGGTAGTTCCAAATTTAAAAGTTCCCCTTCGTTATCCGGCATCCAGGTCTCTGCAATTTCAATATGTTCCTTTTTAGCTATTTTGTAAGTGAGTCGTTTGTTATAGCATTTCTCAATAATTTCCCAATCGGCAGAGGCTATTTTAAAGAAACCCTCTAAATCTTTTTTATTTTGGCTCAAAATTCCAACATGCTCATCGTTCGTAGGAAAGACAGTGAATCCTTCAAATCTGTTTTTATTTTTAAGGGAGATTAGTTTTTTTAATAATGCGCCCTTTTCATATTTAATAAATTGATTTGTAAACCTACTATGGCGAGCCAAGTTGAAGGAGGTGGTATCCAAGACAATAATTGGGATTTCTAATTTACCTAAGATACGCGCAATACCTAAGGCCTGAACATGGCCGCCTATAATAATAATACCTTCCATACTAACTTAGTGTTTTTTCGTAAATGGAAATGATTTTTTTTGCCACCTTCTCTGATTGCAGTTGAAGTTCTTTTATACGGTTTTTGCCGTTGGTTCGCCCTTTGGTTGATGAAAAATCCAATGCTAATCCAATATTTTTGGAAATATTATTGATGTCAAAGTCTGTCAAAAAATAACCAGGCTCACTTCCAAATAGCCATTTTACATCTCCTACATTCGTCGCAACTACAGGACAATTCGACGCCATAGCTTCTTTCACCACATTTGGTGAACCCTCCATTAAAGATGGAACAACTACTACATCCGCCACTTGCATAAAACTTAAGGCTGTTTCATGATCTATTGGATATGGAGCAATTAGTTCAACAGAATTCCTGTTTAATAAGTTTACTGCTTTTTCAGCCGCAGCATAGTTTTTCCGAACATTAGTTTTGTTTCCTAAAAACAGGATATATCGTTTTGATGATTTCAATCCCAATGATTCTTTTGTTAGAGCTTTGGGTTCTTGTAAATTATCTAGCTGGATACCATTAGGAATAATAAAAGATTTATCCTTTGAATAAACAAAACTTTGAATATGCTCTGATTTACAAATAATAGCTTTTACAAATGGTTGAATCAAATACGTAAGTAAAATCAAATATCTGCTACTAAACCGAATTTTGTTTACACCTACATAATCTCCATATGCATCACTGCCCATCAACGATAAAACAATGGGCTTGTTTGTTAGACTCAAAACAGCAGACCAGCCAGATAAGGTGTAATGCGCATGAACCAGATCAACACTATGTTCTCTGATATATTTTCTAATTTTTACGGAAGCCCTTAAATAACCTAGTATACCTTTCTCCTTAATTGGAAAATAAATAATAGAGATACCTTCTTTCTCTAATGATTCTCCTTGAGATTTAATAAATGGGGCTATGTCAAATGAACTAGAATTTCCACCAGAGACAAAAAGAACTTTCATTAGTTTAAAACTTTAATTGTTAAGGTGTTCTTTACTCCATTTCGTCCATGAAATAGCTCGAACAAACGTATCATCCCAATTTCGGACTTTATTGAAATCAAATAATTTTGTGTTCTCTGTCCAGGAGTTTTGAATTGTTTTCATTCCGGCAATATGACTATATGAATCTGAATCTTTCACATAACCCCAGTTAGACATCATCTTTTTAACCACCAACCCTGCTCCTCTTCCAACTAAACTGTTAAACCAAGTTATCGGGAAACCTCGGTCTGATGTGAAAGAAGCTAATTGTTTATCTCTTTTTGTCATTAAATCTGCATAAAGTTTAGATAAATGAACTCTAACAGACGGGTTCTTTTCTAGAAAAGGATAATGACCGCCATAGAACGGGGTTTTAATAACACCCTTTAGAAATTCTATATCCATAAAAGGGGTATAATTATAGAGATATGAAGCATATGTTGCAGCCTCTTGCCCAAAGTATTTTCGCTCAATATTGGTAATCAAAAAATGATAAAATCTTTTCGAAGTTTCCAATTCTGAATTAAATATTATCTCAGATTCTTTGACTGAATGAAGAAACTCATCATTACTTATTGATGCCATGATCCAAGGATTATTGCGCCTAAAATCTTTATAGATATCGATGATCTCCTTATCTGTTCCTGCCTGAAATATTCTAAATAAATTTTGAGAATATACGGCTCCCGGGGTTTGTACAATTTTCAGAATATTACTGCCACAATTCCCTGATATAATTAAGGGAGTTTGCTGACTGAGTTTTTTTGCCATTAAAACGTAATGACCACGATTTGATGCTTTTAACCCATCAGATAACAGAACAGATTCAATAGCAAGTTGTTCATATTGCTTAACAAAAGATTGGTCTAAAAAAATAGGGGTATGTTGATAATTAAATCTTTCACTGAGCTTTCTAGCAATCTTCATATCAATATGCGATTCCTTACCATAAGTATAAAGCAAAGTAGGACTAGTTTTCAAATCCCTCAAATAAGACAATATTAACCTGCCATCCCATCCTCCAGTAATAGATAAGCCAATTTTTGTTTGGCCATAAGTGATTTTTCTAATCGCTTGCTCAAACAATTCATCCAATAAATCGGTCCCATCTTTATAGTTAAGTATAGGTTTGTTCAATAACCAATCATGACTATCATATTTGTCTATCACCCATTTTTTTGTACCACTTATTAAAGACGCAGCAGGTAATTGATAAACCGATTTTAAAAAACTTTGATGCCCCAAGGCATAACCAAACATTAAATAATGGGTCATGGCAATTGGGTCAATTTTCCAAGATAAATTTTGCAATCTAAAAAAAGATTCTAAACGTGATGAAAAGAGCAACAAATTACCGCTAAGAAAATAATACATCGGTAACATCGCACTATTGCTATTGAATAAGAAATAATGATTTTCCTTTAAATCAGCAATAAATATTTGATAGGTTCCTGACAATTGAGAATGAATATTTGCTCCATTTAGATAATATAATTCTTCAATGTTTCTATATTTAGCTTTATTCGTAAGATATGGCGTGTCATTTATATAAACATCTCCCCAAACAAAAAGATGAAAAAGAGAATCATTTGAAGCGTAGTTTTTTAAATCATAAAAAGAAAGTTCTCCAATCCCAACAATAGCGTTGTCTGATATTTTCTTAATTGATTTCTGAGTACAATTATTTACCATAATTGGTGAAAAAAAAGACTCGAAACTATTTAAGGAAACATTTGCAGGCTTGTTCCCTAATGCTATCATCCCAGCTATTCCTGACATTATTTTCTGTTCCTTAAATTTTTAATAATGTATTCTAAGCGCAAATCGTAACAAGCATTTCTCGCAAAATCACCTGCTTCAAATATCCATTTTTTATTTTGAAAAATATACCTTCCAGGCTTACCCTCAATCAACATCTGATACGGATCTGACTGACCAAAAATACACTGCATTTCATTCACCAAATAACCCCTATTTGATTCAAAAACATCAACTGCCTGGCTATAAAACTGTTGCGTATCGGTTACTTGCTTCACAAAGTCGAGTAATTCCAACGGGGGGGGGGCATAACCTTTTAATAAGGAGCCGCTTGCTTTATCATTTTTCAACAATTTTTTATGTGCAAAAAACGAATCCCCTATCCGTACGACTCTCCATTCGAACTGATGAGGAACAAATTCTTGCAAGATTACAAAACCCGATTGCTTTTGTCTCTTTACGCTTTTATATATTTTTAACCGTTTTTTTAAATTTTCTGGATTCTTAAGATTATTTATTAATCGCTTTAGGAAATTCCCTTTGGCTAAATTTGGTCCGAAAGAAGATCCTACACCATCACCGTGAAAAGCATTTTTCAGATAAGTGATTTTTTCTTTTTCATCTTTCATAATTTTTACTCCACGACCAGAGGCTCCTATGTTAATTTTGGCAACAATTTTATCCTCAGATAATGCATATGAAAGCGCTTGGTTATAAGAGTAAAAAACTTTTGTTCTGGGATGTGGAATATTATTTGCTTTGAGCCAAAAGGATAGCAGACGTTTATTTTCGTATACAAAAACTTCTTCCGGAGAAGGAAATATCTTAAAGTTAAACAGCTTGCTTAACACATATAGTTTTTCATCGTACAATTGTTTATGAAGTGAAGAAACAGCTCCGGGCTTTGTAAGAACAATATCGGGATTAAATTTTTGTATTTCATCTAACCAATTAAGCTGATTAACATTAACGATCTTATAATCCACCTTATCGGACTCTTGGCAGGCCGTTTCCCATCCTAAAGAATCGCCCTCGATTTCATTTGTAAAGATAATTACTCTATATTTCATCTGATTCAATGATTAAATGCTTCGTTGTAATCTTCGGTCAACTCATCCATTGTTTTTACAACAATTAAATCCTGTCTTCTATATTCATCAACCATCTTCATTAACAATGGGAATACATTTTCCAAATACCATTTATCCATAGATGGATGAAACCAGAAATGAGCCACTGATTTATTTTTAGATGCGGCATCTAAATAGCACTTAAACGTTTTTACATACTTTTTAACCGACCATGTAAAATTATTCTTATCCAAACCTAAAGAACTAGGGATAGCCAATAGTCCAGAGCTATCTTTAAAAGGAATGCCAACATATGAATTGTCTGGTTTCCGATAACTAGTAAATCCAAATTTCTTCAGCGTTTCAAAATTTCCTAAAGTACCACCAGGAAACACCATCGATTTCAAAAGAATATTTCGTTTATTTGCTACAACTACACATTCCTGTATTTCGGCTTCGGCCAATTCTGATGTGCAATTTTTATAGGTCATATCAATATGCGAAAAAGTATGACACCCTATTTCATGTTGAACAGGTGAATTTTGAATTTGATCGATCAAATCTGGAGCATACCAAGCTGGAGATTTTTTATAATCAGAACCGGGATCATGTTGGTACCAGTCTCCAGTATTAAACAGCCAATTCTTGTTCTCAAAAAACACCGGACGTTGCATTTTGCTATGTGCTTTTCCGTTTTCAATTTCACACTTATTCAAAAACAAATGGCCTACTGTTGCCCAGGTGACAGGGATATTGTATTTCTCAAAAATCCGTAATAGAACTGGAACATTTTCTCTTTCCATAAGTCCCATTTCAACGGCTTTATGTTTCTTTTTTTTAGAATATCTGAAAGCCCACGCCATTTCAAAATCTGCTGAAATCACAACGATTCCTTTTTCGAACCTGCTTTTGTGTTTTCCAATTGTTGGTTTGATTTTTAATCGATAAAGCCAATAGGTAATTTGTCCGTTAAGTGAATTAGGCAATATTTTCCGAAATGATTTATAGAGTCTTCGAATCATTGTTTTTCTAGAATTGTGGTTAAAATCTGGTCATAATTATGCACCATTGTTTCAATGGAAAATTGGTTTCTTGCTCTTTCATGCATTTGAAGCGCAACTGATTTTAATAATACTTCGTTATCCATCCATTTCATTAAAATCCCGGATAAGCCTTCACTATCCTTAAATTTAAATAGTTGACAAGCAGGTAAAAGCTCATTTGTTCCCCCTGTATCGGTTGCTACACAAGGCAATCCAGAGGCCATTGCTTCAATAATTGCATTAGAAAGACCCTCTCCTTTTGATGAGTGGATATAGATATCTGCTGATGCTAATAGGGAGTGAACATCCGTACGTATTCCCAACAATTCCACTTTATCCTCAAATCCTAAATCATTTACAATTGTTTGAATCTGTTTACGCATTGGGCCTTCGCCAACAATCTGATATTTAAAATTATATCCTTTTGCATAAACCTCTTTTAAGGCTTCAAGAATTGTAAAATAATCTTTATAAGGTACCAGATTGGCAATTGTTATAAAACTGAAGCATTCTTTTTTGGCTAAATATTTTAATTCAATTTGTTGAGTTTCTGCAAAGAATTTATCATCAATGCCATTTCGCAAAACCAATCCTTTACGAAGATAATTGGCCTTTAAACCAGCAAGAGAATTTGACACCCTGTATTTAGACAATTGGAGCAGTATTAACCGTGACACTTGTTTTAGGTTAAACAGAACTATACCATGTCTAATACTCCCATTTATGTGAATCGTTTTTAAGCCGATTGTTGATAGAGAACCATAGTACGCTTCAAAAGCTCCCCAGCTCCATAATATATCCGGTTTCTCATTTTTTATCAATCTTCTGAGTTCTTTCAACCTTTTTAATGCTTTACGCTCCTTAAGAAAAGTAAAATTTGGAAGTTCTATATCTTTATGGTAGCCTTTAGAGGTATTATTAAACACAATAACACTATGCTCTGGACGATTTACCAGTATATTCAACAATTGTCTTTCTCTTCCACCATATGCTAAAGAAGAAATCAAGTGTATAATCTTAACTTTCATATTTTTCAGCACCTAAGCATTGTGTATTTGCTTTAACCAAGAAGAAAACATAATCAGTGGCCATATTCTTGTACTAAGGCTACCCATATCTTTCTTATTCAACAAAGAATCAATATAATCCGCACTTATATATTCCTTAAGCAAGGCTGAGTTCAAATGATCGCCAAGAAATTCGTTAAAATCACTTTTAAACCATTTGTTAACCGGAATTGCAAACCCCCTCTTTTTCCCTAAAAAAACATTTTCTGTTAAGTTATCTTGCATTGTTTCACGTAAGATATACTTCCCTTTCTTGTCTTTGATTTTGTATTTCAAAGGCACGCTACTTGCAACTTTAAAAACATCTTTATCAATAATTGGGACTCTCACTTCAAGTGAATTTGCCATACTTGCTCTATCCACCTTTGTTAGAATATCATCTGTCATATAAGTAAGAACATCCAACTCAAATATTTTAGAAAAATAGGTGTCAGAAGCGCTATTATTAAATATGTTTATTTTCTGATTTACCGATTGATTTTCAAAAATATCGGATTGAATATCTTTATGAAACAACTTCTTTTTTTCCAAATCCCAAGTTTGCATAAAATAGAAGAAGTATTCTTGTCTTTTCTGCGCAAGCGTATATGAAAATCTTTTTCCAGGGTATTCTTCGGGTAGCCAATTTGCCAGCATCGTAAATAAAGGATGCCTTAAAAGATATGGGAATGGGATTTTCCGCATCCACATCAACCGCTTGTAATATTCATAACCACCAAACAATTCATCGCCTCCATCGCCCGATAATACAACTTTTACGTGTTCCGCAGCCAGTTTACTTACAAAATAAGTAGGCACGGCGGAGCTGTCTGCAAAGGGTTCATCGTACATTGAAACAAATTTTTCTATTTCCAATGCAGATTCCGCTTTTAGCTTTAACTCATAATGTTGGGTGCCGTATTTTAGTGATGATTCTCTGGCAAATTCTGATTCATTATATCCGGACTCTGAAAAACCAATAGTAAAAGTTTTAAGGCTTGACCTTATATCAGGAGGGATTAATGATACTACAGACGAAGAATCTAAGCCTCCACTCAAAAAAGCCCCAACCGGAACATCACTAATTAAATGAGCCCGAACAGATTCTGAAAGTGTATCTTTAATAATACTTTTAAACTCACTATACGATGTTTTGTGATCTTCAACAAAAGTTGGAGTCCAATATTTTTGCTGAGATACATTTGTTGGATCATTTAAATCTATTTGCAGATAATGACCCGGATTTATTTTCTTAACGTCTTTATAAATAGTATTAGGAGACATTATATAACCATATGAAAAATAGCTATCGAGTGCCTGAAAATCTATATCCCTGCTTGTACGGTTTAATGCCAGTATTGCTTTTAACTCGGATGCAAAAGCAAGCCCTTTGCTGTCTTTGTAAAAATACATTGGCTTTATTCCAAAATGATCACGTGCAATCGTGATTTTTTGGTTCCTGATATCATAAATACAAAAGGCAAACATGCCTTTTAGTTTAGACAGAGATCTAACCCCTTCTTTCTTGAACAATTCCAATAATACTTCGGTATCTGACTTTGTTTTAAAAGCAACCCCCTGAGCGGTTAAATCACCTTTAAGTTGCTGATAATTATATATTTCGCCATTAAATGTAATAACAAAGTTTTGCGATTGATCCAACATAGGTTGAGACCCGTCTACCAAATCAATTATACTTAATCTGGCAAAACCTAAGCCAACTTGCTTATTAACATATATCTTACTCTCATCGGGGCCTCTATGTTTAATTGTATTCAACATAGTTTGTATACTCTGTTCTGACACAACATCCCCTTGATTAAAGTTAACCTGACCTACAAATCCACACATTATTCGTTTAGTACTTTAAGTATTTCTTTAATTAATAATTTTACTCTAAATAATTTTTTATTGGAGAAACTTAAATTAAAATCGCTTAACTCTCTCTTATTTAAATCATCAACCAGTTTTTGATAAAAGTTTCTGATATTCTTATAATCCATAATATAATCCTCTGGATCAGGGGAGATTTTGAACTGATTTTGCCAGGAAACATCTAGCTGGTGTTCAACTCCAAGAAATTTGAACACTTTTTCGGGGAGTTTCACATTCTCATTTAATATATCTACTTCGTAAGAAACAAACAAAACATCCCCACACAGATTATGTTTCATAAGTTTTTGCATATACATCATATTGTAAACATACTTTTTAAGCTTAGGTTTACTGACTCTTACTTTAACACCTTTGTTTTTAGAATCACTTTTACTTGTAACCGTAATAATTTTGGTTTTGTTTTTACGAAGTTGACTGGCATATTGTGCCAGCAAATCTTCTCGTATAGAGATAATTAGTTTAACCCCCTTTAAATTGTTATGGTATGTATGAATGAATTTTTCTAAGTAAAAGGGATTAAATACAGCCATTTTAATAAAACTGCATTTAGTATTTTCCGTCTCATTAAGTCTGCTTATAGAATCAAACAAAGTAATAAATCCTTTAGCTTTATCATCTGTCTTTTCATTTCCATAAGTAAATGTGCTTATCCCTCTGGTAAATAAAGGATCTATTCTCAGTTCTTCCTGAATGCCGGAGATTTGAGGATGCCCTATTAACAATGTATGTAAATACGTTGTACCACTCCTGTTAGGCCCTAATATAATACACCTTATTAAATCTTTCATTTGTTTATTTATTGAAAATCATTACCATTTTTTTGCTATACTCCTTTAGTGAGAAATTTTTTAATGCTATAAGTTTTCCTTCATTTCCTATTATCGCTAACTGATTTTTAGAGGTTAAAAGTATCTGCTCTAATTTTTTCAACAACTCAGCTATATCAATTCTTTTTCGGGCTCCCAAAACAAATGCATTCACATTATCTTTGAAATAGTATTTATGATCACTAACATTTGAAATCAAGATTGGTTTCCCTGTTAGAAGATAGGTGGCTAATTTTGTTGAGAAGCCAAATTTTGTTTGCAAATTATCCGGACGAATTAAGGTAAGCAAATCATATTTTATTGCTTCCGGCAATACCTGATCTTGACTTAAATTTCCATGGTATACAATAGCAGGCACGGAAAGCGTATTGATATATTTTAGGGTATCGGAGTTAGCATCACCATATAAATGCAATGAGACCGGGTGTTTGACCGAGAGCTGCTTTACTGCTTCTATCAATGAAAAAACGCCGTCCTTATTTTCACTAATCCATCCAAAATATCCAATTTTAAATTCCTTTTGTTCATCAACAAGCTCGTCACTAGTAATCGCATTTTCAGGATCAATTAAAATGGGAATATAGTTTACATTGGAATTAAAGGGGTTATAAATCCTTTCGATGTTTTTGGAGATGGCAATAATCCCATTAAAAAATACAGCCAGGAAGTCTGTTTTCAGCCCAAATAAAATTCTTAAAAACTTTACAAAAACAGAGCTTACTCTTCTGGTTATAGACTTTTTATCGATCGGGAAATTCAAAGCAATCGCCGTTTCCAGTTCATTTTTTTCAATAAACACTTTTTGTTTCTTAACTATTTTAAGGTAAATAAGGCTCGAAAAAACAATTGAAAGATTAATATTATATAGAAAATACCGGATATGCTGTTCTTTATTAAAAAGCCTATAAACCTGTTTGCAAAACCGCCAATTGCTCAAAAAATTCAGGTCTTTCAGCTTGCTGCTACGCGATTTATAATTACTATATATAAACTCAACATTATTCCACTTTTGTACTTTAGTATCGTTTGACAAATCGTAGAAAGAAGATACGAAAACAAGCTGGAAATTATCTGTTGGGAAAATCTTGGAATAACTCATTATCCGATCCCAAGCCGCTCCAGATCGTTTAGTAAAATCAAAATTTGTAATAAAGATTAGCTTTAGTGTATTCCCCACCATTTATTACTTAATTTAGTGTTTCCCAATATTAATTTAACTACTCGCCAGGATGTGTTTTCGATTTGGTATTCTGAGGGTGAAGGGTGAAGGGTGAAGGGTGATGAGTATTCATCAACTACAGTGGCAATAGCATTAAGAACTATATCTGGATCAAATCCTGTTAATATAATGCTTCCTGCATCCTGTGCTTCGGGTCGCTCCATAGATTGGCGGAGACTGATGGCAGGGAATTGAAGCATGGCAGATTCTTCGCTGATGGTGCCGGAGTCGGAAATGGTGCAAAGGGCATTTTGTTGAAGATGGATATAGTCGGTGAAGCCGAAGGGCTTGAGAAAGTGTAAGTAGTGATTGGTGATTAGTGATTGGTCCAAAGCTTCAATTCGCTTACGTGTACGAGGATGTGTTGAGACAATGACAGGCAGCTGATAATGTTCTGCTAATTTGTTAAGTGTTTGGAGAATTATTTTGAGGTTTTCCTCATTGTCAACGTTTTCTTCGCGGTGGAAAGAGACCATAAAATAATTTTTAGCTGTCAGCGATCGGCTTTCAGCTACTTGACTGCTGAATGCTGAAAGCTGAGAGCTTACTTTTTCTAATACATTGGAATTCTTAATCTTCTCCATATTCTGCTGAAGCACTTCCCACATGGGAGAACCCGTGAGATAGATTCTTCGGTGCTGTAAGCCCTCTGAAATTAAGTGTCTTCTGGCATGTTCAGTATAAACCAAATTGTAGTCGGCTATATGGTCGATAATTCTACGGTTGATTTCTTCGGGTACATTGAAATCGAAACTTCTGTTTCCGGCTTCCATATGGAAAATGGGGATGTGCTTGCGCTTGGCCATGTATGCAGAGAGGCAAGAATTTGTATCGCCAAGTACTAGTAATGCATCGGGGTTTTCTAAATTGATAATTTCTTCTGTTTTCTTGAATATTTCACCCACGGCCGAACCTAAAGAACTCGTATCTACGTTCATAAAATGATCGGGCTTACGCAAACCCAAATCCTCAAAAAAGATTTCGTTCAGTTCATAATCGTAGTTTTGGCCAGTATGAACAAAAATCTGATTGGTATAACGATCTAATAGCTTAATAGTAGCTGATAGCCGAATGATTTCAGGTCGAGTTCCAACTACGGTCATTACTTTAAGTTTCTGCATAAGCTTTATTTATTTTTCCTTTTAATTAAAGGTGATTTTTTCTTTGATAATAGTGCATACTTCGACAGTATATATACTTGTCCCCAAATAATTCATATGAAGTTGATCTTTGAAATATTGGGTCTTTTTATGCAGTTTTGAAAAATCCGAAAAATCATAAAAAAGAACATTGTTTTCGTTACATATGGATTCAATCCGTCCAACAATCAATTTTTGAGGATCAAACATTTCGTAAGTAGGTGATACAAGAATTATTAGTTTCACTTCGGTTTCAGAACAAAGCTGTATCATCTTATGAAGATATTTCGCTTTTAATGTGTCCATTTCAACAGTATGAAGCATTTGTCGCTCATAATGAAGAGTATCCAAAACCCCTTCTAAAGGAACATATCCATTTAAATGATTATTTTCTTTATTCGATTTTATCACTTCGTAAAAGGTAGAATTATACCTATATACACCCGATATAGTCTGTATTGAATGAAAATCAGGATTTAACTTAATAATTTCTTGTACTGACTTATATTCAGAATAAAATGGCAGAAGCGTATTCAGTTTTGTATAAGATTCACTGTCTACAATTACGTTTGGAGAAACATCTACAATAACCAAGCTGGGCTTGGATATTTTTAATCGTTCTGATAACTGTGCATAATTTAAAAATATACCATATCCCCCTCCACCTCCATCATAACAACTCCTATTAAATGTTTTACTTATCAAATTTGTATTGTAATGATGTTGCGCTCTTGAACTACCTAAAATCAATACTTCGTCTTTCCGGTTAATAGAATTATTCACGCTACCATATATTCCGGTTTTAATATCATTAAAAACACCAGTGTAAAAAATTCCAAACAAATAGTCGAAGCTAATTATCAAAATCACTAATAAGACAAAATATTTTGTTTGCGTTTTCATTTAAAACTGAAAATAAATAAACTGACCACCGTCAAATACTCCAACAAAAAGAGTTATTAAAACCAAGCCTGTAAAAAAGAACACCGATTTAATACTGAGTTTGTTGTTTATAAGCTCTGAGTTCTCTTTTACTTCTAACCTAATATCTACTAACAACATGATAAAAATGCCGATGAGTCCGTAGAACAAAATCTTATAGTTTATATAATCAAAACTCAGATTGGTGACTATTTGGTGAATAATATAGACTGCATCACTCATTGAATTTGCTCTGAAAAAAATCCAGGCAAAATCTGCTAATACAAAAACAATTAAAGCCCGGCATATCCTTTTCCATGTTTCTAATTTCTTTTTTGCAGGCGCCAGCTTAAATATATTTTCCAGTACAATATAAATTCCGTGCAATCCGCCCCATATTACAAAAGTCCAATTTGCGCCATGCCACAGTCCACTAACTAAAAAGGTTAAGTATAAGTTTAAATACCACCGGGGGACGCTCACCCTGCTTCCTCCCATCGGAATATAGAAGTAATCACGAAACCAGGTTGACAATGAAATATGCCATCGATGCCAAAAATCACCTATTGAATGAGCAAAATAGGGTCTTTTAAAGTTAACCATTAGATCAATATCCAATATCTTAGCTATCCCCAATGCAATACCTGAATAACCAGCAAAATCACCAAAAATCTGAAAGGCAAATAAAACAGAAGCTATTAAAAAAGCACCTCCGGTGTGATGCTCAGCATGATTGTATACGGTATTCACATACAGAGCCAAACGATCTGCTATAACTAATTTTAAAAAGTAGCCATAAATAATCCATTTTGCCCCTTCAATAATATTTTCTGTTTTGAGTTTTTGATTCATTCTGAATTGAGGCAATAACCTTGTACTTCGCTCAATTGGCCCGGCAACCAACTGTGGGAAAAAAGAAACATAAAGAGCATAAATTCCAAAATGCTTTTCAGGTTCGATTTTATGGTTGTATACATCAATACTGTAACTAAGCGTTTGAAAAGTATAAAAAGAGATTCCAACCGGAAGTAATAAATCCATATAAGGAACCCTCTCGCTGCTCTGTATAAAGCCAAGCAATTGGTTTATGCTTTGTCCAAAAAAATTGAAATATTTATAAAAAAACAAAACACCCAAGCTAGCGATAATAGATATCCATAAGTATATTTTTCGCTGCGTTAGATTTGTAAGTTGTGTGATTTTTATTGCAGAGAAATAAGAGACTAGGGTTGTAAATAATATTAAAACTACATAATCAACATTCCAACTCATATAAAAATAGTAACTCGAAATAAGCAAAATAACCCACCTCCATCTTTGTGGACTTAAAAAGAAGAGCGTTGCTACGATGGGGAAGAAATAAATAAAGGAAATGGAGTTAAAAAGCATTTCAGTTTATCTTAGTATTTCTTAATCATTTAGTTACTGGTTCAAAATAAGTATCCCCATCCTCCACATCAAAATGCTCGTTAATCCAAAAGAAAGTAAATAATTCTTCTTCTCCTGTATTGGTGATATTGTGGGTATACCAAATGGGCATATCGACAAAAGAAGGGTTTTCTCCGTCCAATTCAAAGTTTAGAACCTCCTCTGTACCTATTTTCCGTAACTCAATTCGAGCCTTTCCTTTGATTACAGCAAATCGCTCTGCTTTACGCGTATGAAAATGATTTCCCCGCGTGATTCCCGGAACGGTGGTTGAAAAGGAGACCTGCCCACCACTATTTAGTTTAATGGTCTCCACAAATGAACCCCGCTCATCCGAATGCTTCGTCAAATAAAATGGGAAGAAACTTTTGTGGTCGATATAACATAAAAAAGTATTGAACAAATTCTTTTCAAATTCATTATCCAGATTGGGAATGATTCCTTTTTCGAAGTAGTTTGCTTTGTAGGATTCTAACAGATTAAGGACTTTTGATACTTTAATTTCTTTAGTGAATGGTAATTGGTAACTAGTAATTGGTGATTGGTGATCCATATTCCGATCCCGATAGCTATCGGGACTATCGGGAGTGATTGGTGTTTTGTTTCCTCTAGTTACTATTAACGAGTTACTAATCACATTAAAAATTTCTTGAACTAGTTCTCCAACATAGATTAATTTGACTTCTCCATCCACATCAATTTTAGGCTGTTCTCCATGCGTCAATTGATGACAAAAAGTAGCGATAAAAGAATTATAATAGGGATTTCCGAAAGGCCCAAATACATTAGGAATGATCAAGCCTGTAAACTGGGCCTTATTTCGCTTCGCCCATTCCTCCAAGAGCTTTCTTCCATCTAATTTGGATTTTCCATAGAGATTGTCTCTTTCTTCTTGAGTAGAGGAGGAGAACAGCAGGTGAGGTTTCACATCTGCAAGTTCGCATGCGCCAATTAATTTTTCAACTAAACTTATATTGGTATCATAAATAACTTGTGGATTACCGTGGCGATTCATAGCTGCTAAATGCACAATCACATCGCAGGACTTAACAAAAGCCAACAAGTCCTCGATATTCTGAAAGTATTCGTCTTTAAAGGGGATACGTTTTACGTTTTCTTGTAACCCAAGAAAATTGTAGAGATGTGTTCCGACGAAGCCGGTTTGGCCGGTTATTCCGATGGTGATTGGTGATTGGTGATTGGTAACTGGTGATTGGTGATTTGTCATTAGTTATTTATCTAAAGATTTAATTAGGCCTTGAATCATTTTTGAAATAGAGTTTAATTCAAAAATTAACTTTTCAAAGTCTTCTTTCTCAATATAATCTAAATTCCGTGATATTATTAATTGAGTTTACTTCAGCTGCACTAGAAAGGGAAATATATAGAAATTGTCTAAATTCTTGTTTGCCTTTCCGAACGGCTCCTTCAGCAATATTCGATGGAATTGAAACCGAGGCTCTTCTAATTTGAGAAACTAACCCATATTGTTCTTCTTTTATAAATGATTTTGTAACCCTATAAATAATCGTTACAAAGTCAATCGCTTTTTCCCAAACATCCAAATCTTTATGTGTTCTTGGCATTTTCTTGTGATTGATTATCTGCAATTGACAACTAATTAATAGTTACATATCACTAGTTACATAAAACATCTTTCCGGATTTCCGGCAACCTCAACAACAACTCCTTCGTCTCCTCCACATTCAATTGTTGGGTATTGTGCGAATGGTATTCTTCCACTTTGCTCATATCCACTTTTCCTTCGGAGAAATATTGATCATAATTCAAATCGCGGTTGTCTGCAGGAATGCGAAAATAGTTTCCAAAATCTTCTGCTTTAAGCATTTCTTCCTGATTTAAGAGCGACTCATACAGCTTTTCGCCGTGCCGAGTCCCGATTATTTTAATCTGACTGCTCGATTTATACAAATCTAAAAGTGCTTTTGCTAAAACTTCAATGGTTGTTGCAGGTGATTTTTGAACAAAAATATCTCCCGCATTTCCATTTTCAAAAGCGAATAATACTAAATCAACCGCTTCTTCCAAAGTCATCATAAAGCGTGTCATATCAGGGTCTGTAATCGTCAAATCCTTCCCTGCTTTCATCTGCTCAATAAACAAAGGAATCACCGATCCCCGACTAGCCATTACATTTCCATAACGTGTTCCACATAAAATGGTTTTGGTAGAATTACGTGCATTGGCTACCATTACTTTCTCCATCAATCCTTTGGTTAATCCCATGGCATTGACAGGATAAACCGCTTTATCCGTGCTTAAAACTACCACTTTCTTTAGTCCATACCGAATGGCAGATTGCATCACATTCTCAGCCCCAAGCACATTGGTCTTTACAGCCTCAATAGGAAAAAACTCACAACTAGGAACTTGCTTTAACGCGGCGGCATGAAAGATATAATCTACCCCTTGTACCACATTATCAACTGATTGCGGATCGCGAACATCTCCAATGTAGAATTTTACTTTGGGATTATTTAATTGCTTACGAAGATCATCTTGCTTTTTTTCGTCCCGACTAAAAATCCTGATTTCGGAAAAATAGTTAGTATTTACAAATCGGTTTAACACGGCTTGGCCAAAGGAGCCTGTGCCGCCAGTGATTAAAAGTTTATTGATTCTAGTCATGTGACAATGATTTATTTTGGGTCGAAAATCCTAAAAGTCCAACAAAAAAGAATATGAGAAGAAATTGTTTAGTGATATACGTTTGTGAACTTAAATTTACAAACAGAGAAAGTAAAAGTATTATAAATACATATTTATTCTTGCGGTAGTATATTACAATCCAACTGTAAATACCTCGAATATATAAAAACAAAAAAAGAGCTCCTGCAAACACGCCAAGTTTTGAGATATAAGAATACCAACCATAAGCTGCGTATTCCGGATCGAAAGAACTCAAAGGCATGCTTGAAGTTTGCAAACCTCTACCAGTGAATGGATGTCTCTCAAGCACATACAATGACTTTCTAAGCCCCATAAACCTTCCTGAATTTTGCTGTCCCAAATCTTCTGTCGATTGCTCGTCGTATTGCTCCGTTACTTTATCAAACATATAATCTGACGTATTAAAGAAATAAAACGAAATGCCTAACAAAATAATATACATAAAAATATAGGCTAATTTATTGCTTTTACTTTGAATTAATAAACCAAATAAAACAAATAGGGAAAATAAACCCGCCGTAGAAAACGCAGTAATTAGGGCGAAAATATATACGTAATTACGCTTAGATAAAAACACAGAAGTATTTAAATAATTAATGGAAATAGCCAAACTTAGTAATAAAGAAAAAGCACCGGGTTCGTGTGCAAACCCAGAATTGCGAATAAAGCCAAAAGGGCCTGTTATTGCAGGCCGATAAGTATAAATAATAAGTGATCTAGAATGTCGTTCTGCATCAGCACTAAAATTATCTAGAAACCGTATAATCAGTGTCAGTAAATTACCAAATTCTGCAGATATTTCATGTAAGGCGTACAATATCAACGATATGACCGTAAGTGTATAGATAACTTTTTCGAGAACAATAAAAAGGTTGAAAGAGTATAACTTGTATAAAAAATAGGCATAAAGATAAACTAAGATAAATGAGCTCAAAATGGAGAAGATACTTAAATTCCATTGCATCCCCTGAGCAGTTGAAATAAACGTATAGAAAATAAATAATGTTATTATAGAATTATTTATATAGAGGCTTTTTTTAACTTGAAACAGCCTATACATTATCAATAAAAAGGTTAATAATTGAATGTATTTATTTGAAACAAAGAATGGATTAACGGTGGTGAGCAACACGGTTGCTATTAGAAATAAATCCCATTTTTTAAATTTTACATTCGTAATCTGATTATTTATTTTTTGCATTTTCCAGAATCTTATTTAAAGGACTTAGTGAAGTGGCTGAAAGCAATTTTACACCCTCTTTATTAAATTCAACTGCCAAAGATGCGATCATTTTATCAACGCCACATGATTTACTAACAGTTTGATGTATTGTTTTGCCAGTACTCAAACTGGTTTTAGGTGGAATGTATTTTTTTTTCTTGTCAGAAGGCTCCTGATCTTCGTAAAAATAAGCGCCTCCAAAATCTAAGCCATGAATGATGATTTTTTTAAACCCAATATTTTTTGCTAACACTATCGACGACAATACGGTAGATCTAAATTGTTTTAAATAAACAGGGTCTGACTTTACAAACCGTTGGGCAGAATGAATAATATTTTGATCGTTGGAACAATGTATGGCAAAGGAGCGAATAAAATTTACTTTTCCTCCATAATTGTCCAGCACATATTTTATTCCTTTTGGGCCAAATGCATTTTTAAAAAAGACTGTTTTAGCCTGTTTTTTGATTACTTTTTCTAGAAATTCAACACGAATTTTGGTTTCTGCTTCTTCGGTTAGACCCTGTTCAACAAAATATAAATCAAAATCAATATCCGCTAATGCCGAATAATTCATTCCTATTACAAAATCATCTTTTCCTATTGAAAGAATTGATTTGTTTAACGACCAACCTCCACCAATAATATGGCAGGTTTTATACGTCTGATCTTTAAAAGCCGAATAAATCCAGGAAACATCAAATACATAGTTTCCCTTATCTGCTATTAATTTTAATGCGTTCTCTTCTTTTCGTTTGTTTATTCTATCTTTTCTCCGATCCAATACCCAGGCCAAAAAGGAAATAGCATATACCAGCCTTTTCAGAAAAAAATAGCTTGGTTTTAGCAAGGTTTTTACAAATGTGGGAATAATTTTACTCATTAAAGAAAAATATTATGCATGATAAAAGATATTTCACCAATCCTACAAATCATAAATCTGAATGATACCCTCTAATTGACTCTCGCGGGCTACTAATAAGGTTGTAATTTTATTTTCAGAGAATATTCTTTCTGCAACATGCAGTTTTTCAGCAGGAGAAATCGTTTTTGGATTTTCAGTCTTGATATCCGATGCTTTCATTTGAAAAAAAGCGTGTTGGTTCTTTTCCATGGCTCTTCTGATGTCGCCATCGGTGATGATTCCTTTTATTTTTTGGGAATCCATCACTACAGCCAAGCCTGCTTTTCCCTCTGAAATTACTTGAATTACATCAATCAATTTTGCATCGAGTGTACACACGGGTAAATTTTCTTTTTTCATAAAATCAGCAACAGTTGAAAGCAGCTTTTTCCCCAATGAACCTCCGGGATGAAACTGAGCAAAATTTTCGGGTTGAAAATTGCGCAACTGACTTAATGTTATCGCTAAAGCATCACCTACAACCAATGCATTTGTAGTTGAAGAAGAGGGGGCTAATTGATGTGGACAGGCCTCTTGTTCAACCGACACATCAATATGATAGTTGCTGTTAACAGCCAATGTAGATTTGCTGTTTCCTGTTAACGAAATCAAAACATTTCCATTGGATTTAATGAATGGGATGAGTTTTAATATCTCTTCTGTTTCACCGGAATTTGAAATCGCTAAAACTGCATCTTCTTTCCCAATCATACCTAAATCACCATGATAAGCTTCGGCGGGATGAAGAAAAAAACTCGGAGTTCCTAAACTGGCAAAAGTTGCTGCCATTTTCATACCAATGATTCCCGATTTTCCCATTCCGGTGATGATGAGCTTATCTTTAAAACCTATTAATTGATCTATGATGTACTGAAGATCAGGTTGATTTCTGTTCTTTAATTTTATTAATTCGTTTATTTCAATATTAATAACCGAATTAAACTGCTCGAAATATTTCACTGTTTTCCTTGAATATTAATTACACATTTGTGAAACTATCAAAAGTGCGACTTTTTTCTTGTATAAAATAGTTTCTGCTATATGCCATCCTTAATAACTTTAAGCTGGTTTTATTAACTCTCAGCGATAGTAGGGCAAGTTTCCAGAAACGTAAAAAAACGTGCATTCTCTTTCTATCGATTACATCAAACTTCATTTCAAGAATATCTAATTTGAGTTTGAAATCTTTTACTAATTGTTTCGATAGATTAAATTCCTCAGCCAAACGCAGCGAAACAAGCAAAACATCGCGCTTATGCGTTCTCTCTTTTTCAACTGATTTCTGATGGCTGGCAGAATTGGCTAAAACGCGATAAAAAGCTGTAATATTAGGTAAATATCTCCCTTTGGATTTATTTATGATGTATGCCCAAAGAATGTTATCGCCTAATGAGTAACCTGTTCTTAGACTTTCATCAATATCGGTTAAAAAAGTTGCTGCATATTCAGACCTAAACATAACGGTAAGTGTTCTTACCAGATAACGTTGTTTTAAATATGTTTCAATATCTATATCCAGAGCTTCTGTAATTTTAAATTGCGATGTTAAAACAGAATCTTTTATTTGCTCGTTTTCGATTATACTGTAATTTGTACAAACCATCCCGTACTCAGGATTCGCCTCTAAAAAATCTACTTGTTTTTGGAGCTTGTATGGATCTGTCCAATAATCATCTCCTTCGCAATATGCTATATATTTACCTTTAGCCCTAGGCAAAACAAGTTGTGCCATCGGCCAAACACCCTTAGAATATTGATTTTCGTTTTGATATGTAGCATTAATTAAATTTGGATGCTTTTGCTCATATTCTCTTATAATTTGTGCCGTTGAATCTGAGCTTGCATCATCATTTATAACTATTTCATACGGGAATGTTACTTTTTGTAACAAAAATCCCTCTAATGTTTGTCTAATTGAATCTTCATGATTAAATGCTGTAGTACAAATACTAACTAATGGTGTATATGTTTTCAAATACTTTATAATTAAATTTCAATTGTTGCAAAACCAACTCCGGATTTACCAAATCCGTTTCCATTGTAAAACATTATCAGCCTATCTTGTTCTTGAATAATATATGGATATGCAATCATTTTAGAGTCCCAGTCACCTATATTAGAGGAAATGTCTATACCTTTGTCATCATCCATTCTCAACCAATCGATACCGTTCAATGACTCAGCATAACCAACTCTATAACTTGCATTTGAATCGCTTCTAAAATTAGCTATTTCTCTTCTGCTGTACCACATTTTATATCCTGTATCAGTTCTTATAACTGAAGGCCTTCCAATAATCTCAGATTCTGAATTTGGTTTAATACATATTATGTCTTCTCTTTTCCAATCTATTCCGTTTTTTGAAGTGGCATATTTTATTTGTAAGGTATATTCAGGTTTTCCATTTATTATTTTATACCCATTTCCAGAGTTATACCACATTTTCCATTCACCATTTTCATATAGGACATCAGCTGCCCCTACGTGGTATGGTTCATTTTTTAATCTTTCAAGAATAGGTCCCTCATACAGCCTATTAAATGTCAATCCATTATCTCTGCTCACAGCTAACCCCAAAGAGTTTCTTGAAGGCACCGTCGTACTTGTATTCCATCCTATATAATACATATAGATTTCGTTATTGACTCTTATAACAGAACATACTTGAGCTCCACTATCATCAAACGTTCCAATATTTCCTAAATCTAAAACGGGTTTGGGATGTATATATTTAATATCATTTAAATTTTTCCTATCGAGATCAATAAACGCTGTTTTAGTTTTATTGTAATTATCCCTTATTCCAAAATATAATCTAATAATAGTTTCATCTAATATGAGTGGCGTAGGTTTATGACAATGTGTAAATCCTATTCCAAATTCACCATTTGGTTTGAAAATTAGCCCTTTTTTAATCCAATGTTTTTTCATATACCATATATTTAATAACATTTATAAAGGTTTCTCTATATTCTTTTAGATTCTCTGCATTTACTAAATTACTATGCCAGTTAAAACACAAAGTTCCCTTATGCTTTTTTACAGTTTCAACAATTTCTATCATCTCCCTATAAGCTTCTTCCGGTATTACTTTATTTCTTAAAAAAACGGTATCCATTATCATAAAAGGTAATTCTAATAAATTTAAAACCTTTCTTTCTTTAATATCAAAAAGTTTAAACGGAGTGCAAATTCCACATCTAAATCCATTAAAATACTGAAAGCCTAAACCGCTATCATAAATTAATTCATCAGACTGCCATTGCTCAAATGTATGATTGTTATAAAATAACCCATGATTTCTCCCGCCACTTACAGTAGTATTTACAACACTCTTTAATCTTTTAAGCTCCAAATTAAACTGTGAATCATTATATACAGTATTTTCTGAAGGATGAAAACCAATTTCATGCTGATTAAGCTCTAAAGATTTTATAATACTTCGAGCAAATTCACTTTCGATATCATAAGTAAATCCACCTTCCCCTTTTTTAACCGCTTTAAAATAGAATGAAGCCTTTACATTTAATCCGTTGTATAACTTAATGAGATCCGGAAAAGAATTAAAAGGATTTTTATTTGAAAACTTATATTTATAATATTGTCGAAATATTTTTAATGCATTACGGATCTCTTTTTTCTTTTTGATTTTAATGTATAAATTTTTGAACAATTCTTTCTGATTACTTAATTGAATCCAGTCTACATCGTGTGTGATCTTAATATCAAATTTTTTTGAACTCTGATTTATCGGAACTCCTATTTTTTTCAAAAAGGTTAATAATAAATCTACATATTCATTAACTATTGGTCTATTGTAAAACCCATGTCTTACAGAGAGCAACTCATATTCACAAACTCTTCCTTCTTTATTTTTATTTGTTATAACTTCCTCTTCCCATCTTGTCAGCATAAAAAAAGCAGATGCAAATATATCAAACCCACAATTTAACTCATTATTGAAGTAACTAACTCTATTATTTCCAAATATTATAGGTAAATTTATAATCCTATCAAAATTTAAATATGAAATATCTTTTGGTATATTTTCAGAGTTTATATAATTATTTGAATTTATGTTTAAGAAAAAATGATCTTCAAAAACAATCTTTTTATCTTCATATACAAGAGTATAATTGTAACATTGATCATTAAAGTCAATCTCGCATTCACATCCTATTAAATCATTTATAACAGTTTGAATCGCATATACTTTTTCTTGGCGAAATTTACTATTGCATTCTATGTATATTTTAGTCATAATCCTCAGGATTTCCCCACAATAATTCAAATTGATTTAATTCCATTTCTTTTTTGAAATCCCTCAGTAAATCCCAATAATTAAACTCTACTTGAAAACCTAATTCTTCTTTTGTCTTTGAAACATCATGTATAAATTGTCTTGAGTTCGGATTATCAGGTTTATATACAATTTCAGATTTATTTTCATTTTTTGAAAAGACATCAATTATCCCTTTTACTTGTTCTTCCAGACTAATGCCTTCGCCTCTCCCAAAATTATACATTCCCCCATCCTTATCGGATTCTATCGCATGCTGGATTAGTGTTGATAAGTCTTTTATATAAACAATTTCCTTTTTTTTCATTGGGTCTCCCCATATTTCAATAGGTTCGCCCTTCAATGCTTTTTCCATGAATATTCTGTATGACATCATCTTTTTTGCACCATCAACATAAAAATATTTATCAGGATGATATCCATAAATAGTTGGCAACCTAAATACAAATCTTTTTAAACCATGCTGATTATAAAAATGTTCAATTAGGTCTACAGCTGTATTTTTGCAAATAGAATAAATGGAATGGTCGCCTGTTAGTGGAAACTTCTTCATAATATCGGCTGGTACAAGAGTAGTCGAACCCATCAAATAATTAGAGTCTGCCCTAGACTGTGTAAAAATGAATTTTTCAATTTTATTGGAGACACAAAAGTTTAAAACATTTAAAGTTCCTGTAACAAACATATCTATATAATACTGGGGATTGTAACCCTTCATTTTTGATGGAGCATTCCCTGCTAGAAATACAACCGTATCTATATCTTTAATATGATTGAATTTCTGAAATTGATCAGCAGAGCTCACATCTACTGATATGTATTCTATTCCCTGTGAAATGAAAAAACCATTATCCGAAATCCTCTTTCCCGACGCTATAACTGTATAGCCCATTTTTTTTAAAAAAACTGAAGTGTAGGCACCTATATGCCCAGTTGCTCCGAAAATCAATATTTTTTTCATCTTAGTTAAGAGTAAAGTTTAAAAAATTCTTTGATGGTTTTGGCCATATTCTTGATATCGTTTTCTTTAATGCCTTGATGAATTGGTAGATTTAAGATATTTTGAGATAAGTAATGTGAACTTTTAAATTTGAGCTTATCAATTTGATCAATTAAGCGATAATAAAGTGCAGTAGTTTCAATATTTTTTTCGATCAAATAAAAATATAATCTTTCTCTAAGATTTCCTTTGACAATAATTGGCAAATTCATAGGGACAATCCCTTCTTCCAGATTTGGGAATAATATCTGAATATTATCAACTTCGGAAAGCAATGTTACTAATCTTTTATAATTTGCTTTTCGAACTTTAGCAATTTCATCAAGAGAAAATGCGTTGAGAGCTTGGAAATCTTCAAATTGAATTGAGTTGTTCTCAAGTATGTATTCCGAAACTTTCCCATTTATTTTTAATACGCCCCCATTATTACACGGTAGGTATTTATGAATTGAAAAAAAGCTATAATCTCCATAACTACCAAGTAATTTACTTTTATATTTTGAATCAAATGCATGTGCACAATCTTCAATGATAATAATATTATTTTTTTTACAATATAATTGCAATCGTACAATATCTATATGACAAAATCCAAAATAATGAATAATTAAAATTGCTTCAAATTTTTGAGAATCAAGTTTCTCATATAATTTTATTTCATCTACCTTAAAATCTTCCCCTATTTCATAAAAGTCATAATTAACTTGAGTTTCTAATATTGGATCTAAGACACCAGACCCTTCTTTATCTGTAATTCCAATATATGAAGGAAGTAGAATTGTTCCTTGATGACTAAAATTATTCTTTAAAATTATTGAAAATGCAGTTCGCGCATTATATGTGAAGTACTTATGATTGAAAAAATCTAAAGAAAAAATTGGATTTTTACTGATCTTCATATTTAATATTATTAATTTGGTATCTTATTTGATCTTTTGAATTATACATTAAAACATCGATAATGGACAGAAAGGGAACAAAAGGTTGTTCAAGCTGTTTATATTCAATCGGAATTGACTCTACAAAGTGAATTTTAATGTTGTTTTCAATATATTTATATGTATTGAAAAAGGTTTTACCTCCGATAGGGTTAAAATAGGTTTTTGCATTTAAAGCGTTACATATTTCTAGTGCCCATTCATCAGGTTCAGCAACATGATTAATTTCAATATTCATTTCAGACCAAATCTTAATTGGTGTTTGAATATCAAGATATTGACATATTATTTGCAAGCTATTCCGGTTTAATTTAACAATACTATCTGTTTCAATATCCCAAGCCTGCTTTACTAGTTCAATAGTTGATTTATAAAATGGAGCCTTTTTTTTGTATGGAACAAGTTGCGCTAAAATTTTCTCTCTCCAATTTTCCTGTCTAATTTTAATTAGATTTATTGGGGTTTCTCTAGAATGCTTTTCTAGAGGGACTTTTATAAATAGCGTTTCTCCATTTTCCTTCATTATCCTATTTCGTTCAATCCATCCGTGCCTAATAAACTGAGGTGTATCAAACAATATAAACTGATCACTCAGGGAAATTAAACTGAAATATCCCATATAAGGAAAAAAGTACGGTTGCATTATTGCAATTTTCATAAAATTATAAACATTTATAAAATAATTAATTACCAATCAAAGAACAAGCTAACCTTCTAAATATGTTTTCTCCCAAAGAAAATTAATATGAGTTAGTCTCTTAAGTAATTCAATATCATTTTTATAGAAATCAATTAACTCTTTTTTTAAATCGTTTGGAAGTTCAACCGAATAGTTTTGAGCATTATAAATATTGAAAGTTTTGGTTTTTTCGGGTTGAAATGATTTTTCACTTTCAATTTTATTCTCCGTGTTGTAGAAACTCTCAAAATACTTGGTATCAATATCCAAAAAAGATGAAATCTTCAGTAATATTTCTTTAGGATTATTTTGTAATTCTCCGAAATCCAATACTAAAATATTTTTGTCATTGAATAGATTATAAAATTGTTTTAATTGCTTTCCATACAAGCTTAGCTTACAATACTGTTTATTCCATACAACATCTGTTTTTAATAGGTCATCTCTAAATGCCTTTTCAATAGTTCTTTTTTCAATGGTCAAAGGATTGTTCTTTGCAAAAACACTTGTATTGCTGGAATAATAATAAAAATGTGATATTGCTCGTTCAATAGGATCTCGTAAAACAACAATAAATTTAGTATTAGGCAATAATTTTTTAATTCTCAGAGCTGATTTTGGATCATGTAAATATGTTACTGAAGCATCAAATACTAATTTATCTTCTAAGTCACTTTTTTTAGGGAAATGTTTTAAATACTCCTTCAGTCCTAATCTGTACCTCCAACTAAAATAACTAGGTTCTTTTTCAGAGGTACAATACAAATTAGGGTGTCCGGATAAATATTGATAAATACTGGTGGTTCCTGATTTCATCGCACCTATAAGCATAAAATCAGGCAATTTTTTATTTGATATAATGAGCATTAACTTCTGGACGAGTATACTCTTTGAAATACTATTAAATCTATTTCTTAGTTTTCTTAAGATTTTCATTAATAAATATAGAATTAATGATAGTTACTATATCTTCTTTTTCTAATTCCGGATATATTGGCAAACAAATTACCTGATTGGCCATTTGATGCGCAATAGGAAGATTGTCCGTTCTGGCAGAATCAAGCCCTTTGTACATCGGGAACTCGCTTACCAAAGGATAAAAATAACGGCGGCCAAAAATGTTGTTTTCGCGCAGTTTAAAATAGAGCTCATCGCGGCTCATCCCATAAACAGCCTCATCAACAAAAATAGGATAGTAGGGATAATTATGATCGGTTGCAGGATGTTGTTTTAAGATACGAATACCAGCTACGTTTTCAAGTGCCTCATCGTAAAGCCCTGCCACTTGTTTTCGTTTTTCAATATTTGCTTTCAGATGCTTTAGTTGCAAAAGTCCGTAAGCAGCCTGAACTTCGTTCATTTTGGCATTGATCCCAGGAGCAATCACGGTTGTTTCGCCTGCAAACCCAAAGTTTTTGAGGTAGTCGATGCGTTTTTTAGTTTTTTCGTCGTGGCAAATAATGGCTCCGCCTTCTATGGTGTTATACACTTTGGTTGCATGAAAACTTAAAACCGATAGATCACCAAAATTCAAAACACTCTGCCCTTTGTAGTTTACGCTAAATGCATGAGCCGCATCGTAAATCACTTTTAATCCATAGGTGTCAGCAATATCCTGAATCTTTTCCACGCCACAAGGATTTCCGTAGACATGCACAGGAACAATAGCCGTTGTTTTTGGAGTGATGGCAGCTTCAATTTTTGCCGGGTCAATATTCCCATAAACAGGGTCTACATCCACAAAAACTGGCTTAATTCCATTCCAATGCAAACTATGTGTTGTAGCTACAAACGTATAAGGCGTAGTGATGACTTCACCTGTAATGCGCATTACTTGCAAAGCCGAAATCAATGCCAAAGTTCCGTTTGAGAACAAACTCACATATTTAACGCCTAAATAATCGGCAAGGGCGTTTTCAAGTTCTCGATGAAATTTTCCATTGTTTGTGAGCCACTTGCTTTCCCAAATCTCTTTCAGAGAATCTATAAATTCTTCAAGAGGAGGCAAAGCCGGTTGGGTTACCAAAATAGGTTTATCGCTTTTTTTCATTTTTTAAAGCTAGTTTGTTGGAAATAATTTCTTTGATGTAAATATAGTCTTTGAGTTTAAACAGTTCGGATAAACTAATAACCAAAACAAAAGCCGCTGCCAATTGAATAATAAGAAGCTGATAATCTGGGATAGAAATAAATATACTCATTCCATAAAGAACGGAACCTACTACTATGGACAATAAGAAGGAAGGGAAAATGTCTTTTAGTTGCTCCATATTCGAATAGCCAATCAATTTCCCTGAATAATAGCTGTTTAGAAAATATCCTGTAATAGAAGTAAGCATCATTCCAATGATCATCATTTTTATTCCCATTGAAATCCCAATGATTATTACAGGAACAGCTAAACTCTTCTTTATTATTTCCAATCGCAAAAACAAATTGGACTTTCCTTTAACGTTTAGCATATTCAGGTTTATCGCACTAATAGGATAAAAAACCGCAACCAAACTAAGTAATTGTAAATAATCAACAGATGTTGCCCACTTTTCACCTACTAGTGTATAGATGAGAGGCTTTGCAATTGCTGCCATGGTTATCATTAAACTAAAGGTCAAAAACATCGTGCTTTTAATGATTTTCTGATAGGCTGCTTTTAGCAAAATCGGATCATCCTGAATTTTAGCCAATACAGGGTAGCTTACGCGTTGAATAACCGAAGTTATGTTTTTTGAGGGTAGATTTCTAAATTGGTCTGCACGTGTGTAATACCCTAAGTCGGCAGCTGAAAAATATTTTCCAATGATGAGTAAATAAATGTTTTTATACAAGGTATTTATAAGGCCACTGATCATTAACTTGTATCCAAAACTGAACATTTCTCGAAATGCATCCCAGTTAAACTCTAGGGTCGGAGTCCATTTATTCCATAACCACAAAAGCAATGAAATGATAAAAAAATCTAGCACCGATTTTGTCACTAAACTCCAAACGCCAAAACCAGTATATGCCATCCCTATACCTATTAGTCCAGATGTAATGGAAGCGATTATAGATATTTTGGTTTGTAGCTTGAAGTTGATTTCTTTTGTCAGGCGTGCTCTTTGCACAATGGTAAACGCATTTATTAAAATACTTAATCCAATTACTCTTATTATAGGTTTCAATTGGAGTTCTTCAAAAAAGCGACTGATAGTTCCTGCCGCAAAAAACAGTACTACATACAAAACGATTCCAATAAATAAATTAAAATAAAATACAGTCGCAAAATCAGTTTGAGTAGCATTGTTTTTACGTATTAACGCTTGTGTAAATCCGCTATCCACTAATGATTGAGACACAGCAACAAAAATAGTTGTCATCCCTACTAATCCAAATTCGCGTGGGGTTAATAAACGAGCCAGTATAACACCAATAACAAAAGTAATTCCTAGTTTAGAGAAATTATCAATGAAGCTCCATAACAAACCTGAAACTGTTTTAGCTTTTAAGCTAGTCATTTAATATACAAATGTGATGATATATTGTTTGGATAATGTGCTACGATTGTGTTTTATTCTATTTCAAATTCTCAAAATACCAATTACAAGCCGCATAAAACCCATCTTCTGCATTGTATTTTGGATCATAGTATAAAACAGCTTTTATTTTATCAACAGAAGCCAATGAGTGTGGGATATCGCCTTCGCGTTTGGGGCCAATTTTTACGTTTACTTCGTTCACTTTGGGGTCGTAGTTGGCCAAGTTGCTTTGCAGTGCATCAAAAAGTTGGAATAGGGAGGTGGCTTGACCGTAGGCCACGTTGAAAACGGGCATTATTGGCTCTTGGCTATTAGCTGTTGGCTGTTGGCTGTTGGCTGATAGCTCCCGATAGCTATCGGGATGGCTGAAATAATGATTTAGTCTTTCTCTAATTACATCGGAGGGAGTAATGGCGGCGAG
>JAFGVA010000227.1 GCA_016938235.1 Bacteroidales bacterium
AGCCCCAACCAAACAGGGTAAAGGCCTTCCTGTAAACGATAACCCAGCCCTGGAGAAAGAGGCTGATGAGATGGGAGCAAAAGCAGCCCAGGGGAAAATGGCAGATGTGGCAGGAAGGGGGAGAGGGGTGCAGAGGCAGATTCAGAAAGAAGATTCAATTGCTAAGGCTAGGAATGGAAGTAGTGTTTTGCAATCTTATGAGGAAGAGGGAGTTGAAAAAGGAGTCTTAAGTATTCCTAATTTCTTCAATGTTTGGGCAAATAGTGATGGTACTATAAAAGTGGTGATATACAACGCTGAAGGTATTGCTTCTGAGTATGAGAAATCAACTATTGAAGCAAAGCGAAACTGGATTGTTGATAATTATAATTGGAATGGGATTGTAGGTATTATGAAATATGTATCCGAGAATGATGCAGAATTTACATATACCAACCCCAATAACCTTACTGGTACAACAGATGACAATTCTCTAATAATTCCCGATAATGGTGTATTAGGAATAGTAAGAATTCAACTGCAAAATGCTATTGAAAGTAATAATGGAGAAATTACGGCAGAAAACGTTGACGCAATTATAAGTTCTGTTGATGGATTACCTGGTAGCTCTTTTGCAACAATAATGGGTGAAACCTCACAGAATACGCTTCGCGATGAAGGTGATAATACCAATATGCAAAAAGCTGATGGTACAGATATTGAGATACCTGATTTTGGTTCAGATAGTGAAGAAACCCTATATGATTTTATGCGCGATATTACCCTTGCAAGAAACGGTTTATGGAGCGATGAAGATAGCATTGTTAATTTAACAGGTTTAAGGCGGGAACTGGAAATTTCTGAAGCAGAAGACCATCAGGTACAATGGAACGATACAATGGCTGCCAGCTGGATTGAAACAGATGCTGAAGGTAATGAGATTAAACATTGTAAGCATTATACTGCTACGACAGAACCAGGAAATAGGGATTCAAACAGAATGATGGCTCCACAGACTATTACTGTTCTAATGGGATTACATAAAGGTAGACAACCAGCTGGGAGAACTTGGAGCCCCTTAATAAAGGGAAGCGATATTGACAATAATGAATATGATTTTGATACTGATAATTCGGCTGGAATGAATTTTCATCCTGGAGGAATGGGGGGCTATCGGGGTAAAATTGATGTAACACCAGATAAACTTTCAGGTTTCCCTGGACAATATGGTGCGAAAACAGAAAATGACTTTAGTGATAATTTACTATTAGGGGAAGCTTTTTACATTCTTTCAAAGTATGGAACAGATTGGGATAAGAGTGCTTATGATTATTTAAAAACAGCCAGAGATACTGCAATAGCAACTGCTGAAAATCAAAGAACTGAGGAGCAAACTAATTCTATTTCGGATTATGAAAGGATAACAACCATTTTATCTGATAATTCTTTTACTACAGCAAGGAAAACCTATCTAAAAAACAAGATAAAGTATAGTTCTGAGGCTGAAGAAGAACATTTAGATGGAGATGCTACAACGGCATTAGGTATATCTACAGCTAACTTAGAGGACGGTAGCTTGGAGATTTCAGAAAATGTACATTTAGCTTCAGAAGGTTGTCAGGTTATTTATGGCGCAAAAACATTTTATGATTATTGGTGGAATACCATAAATAAAGCAGAAGATTCAGGCCAACGTCGTTGGTATTACACTTTAATAAACATAACTGATCCATATAACGAAATAGAAACACAGGAAGGAGAACTAAATGAATAAATTAAAAATAATTGTGTTAACATTCTTAGTAGTTTTTTCATTTGTGTGTGCAGCACAGACAGAATTAGAAAAAAGTATTGAACTTTGGAAAAATCAATTAGATTATATTGAGTTTTTAAACAACAACGATGTTTCTTCTGCATTTTTGTATGAAGATGCCAGCTATTTAGGAATATTTGGTGTGAATAATCACAAAATTAACATGCGATTTGATAAGGTTTCTAAAGTTTCAGATGAAAAATATTCTGTTATTGGGAAGAGCAGGCTAAAAGGTAAAATTGTAGGTTTTACAGGAGAAATAAATATTGAACGTGTTGAATTTAATAATTTTGATATTGATAGTAAAGAGTTGTGGTTGATACTTGTCGGAACATACAAGTTTCTTGAGGATGATAAAAATGGTTTTTTTGAGGGTAGCTATAGAAAATATTTAATTTATTCATGGAAAGATAATACAATTACGTATGCAGATAGCCACATGGAATTAAGTGTTCTTGAGGGTTATGCGGGGAAATGGGGGAGTTTAGTTTCTGGGGAAGTGTATTCTTGTCATTTTGGATTTAATAGATATTCAGAAGAATTAGGAGGAGATTTCGATAATAGAGGAGGTGAACCTTTAATGAATTCAAAATATAAAAAACAAGGTTGGTCATCTCATTTTGTAAATGAGCATATTGGTTCTTATGGTAACGTAGACCGTAATGATAAATGGTGGATTGAAAAATAATTTACTACTTGAATCTAACTAAAAATAGATAATATGAGAAACATATTGGCTTTAATAAATTTTGTCATGTACTTAGATGTTGTAGATATAAGACAATACAATTCTAATAGGATTAAAAGTTTACTGAAGAATGGGAGAAATTAAAATTTACAAACTAATTATCTGGGTTCTGATTCTGTAATTATTTTGTTTTTTTTTAAAAGAGGATGGAACCCCAGTTAGTGCGCGTTTGTAACGAGTTCCGTAAAAGATTTTTAAACACTTTAAATAAACCGTAAAACCAATCCCATGAATATCTCTTTCGACAAATTCCTAGATTTTATAAAACAGTGGAGTGCAGGTCGCCTGGCTGTTTTGGTACTATTAATTGGCGAACTTATTGTTAAGCTAAAAAAAGACACTCATTTTATTGAACCTTCACTGCTTTTCAAATTAATTTCCATGGCCATATTAATTGAAGTGCTTGAAAGTATATTCGGTAAAATAAAGCCCGATGGCAAAGGGTTTTGGCTGTATCTGACTTCCATTATTTTATCCATTGGTGGAATTCTAATTATAGCATTTTCGGTAATCTTTAACTTTTCTGCACATAGCTAAAATATCCGAAGAATTATCATTCAACTTTCGCAAGCTCTAATTAACCCGCTTGCGGTAGGTTTTTGAAATTCAAGTATTTTGTAAGCCTTTCATTTTCAGTGAATA
>JAFGVA010000045.1 GCA_016938235.1 Bacteroidales bacterium
CATTTTTTACTCCATCCGGACGCTCTTTGCTTCCGCAGCTGATAAAAACCAGTTTTAGATTTGAATGGTCTTTAAGATCGTCGGGCGAATAAATACCACCGCTTAACAGCGCGTAATGCGAAAACACTTCCGGTTTGTTTAATGTGATATCTTTTGTTTCCATGCCTCCCATCGACAGGCCGGCCATCGCGCGGTGCGCCTGATCGGGAATAGTGCGGAAATGCTCATCAACATAAGGAATCAGTTCGTCAACCAGCACGGTTTGAAAAGCAGTAACATCGAAATCGCGCAGGCCCCCGAACTTAATTTCATTGGTCATTCCGTAGGTCATAACAATAATAAAAGGTTTTATTTTTCCTTCTGCTATCAGGTTATCCATGATAAGATTGGCGTGTCCCTGGTTACTCCACGCGGTTTCATCCTCGCCCCAGCCGTGTTGCAAATACAGCACCGGGTAACGCTGCGACTGATTTTTGTTGTAACCCGGAGGCGTGTAAACAAATGCTCTGCGTGAAGTATTTGTACTTTTAGATGGGAAAAGAATTTGCTGCACTTTACCGTGAGGGACATCTTTTAAAGCGTAGAAATCCTGGTCGTGTGCCGGAATTTCAATCCCGCTCTCCCATCGCACCGAACCATAAAAATTCAGTGCACCCGGATCGTTAAAAACACCACCGTCAATAGTAACGTGGTAATAATGAAACCCTTCATCCATGGGGCCTGCAGTAGTACCCATCCACGAACCGTCTTCTGTTTTTGCCAGGGGAGTTCCACCTCTTGTTCCGCCCAAACCCAGGCTTACCACAACACTTTGTGCTTCAGGAGCTTCAATCCGAAAACGCACGTAACCCTGCGAGTTTACCTGCGGATACTCTTTTTGGGGCTGGTTGAGGGTTGAGGGTTTAAAATCTTCTTTTATTGCTGGTTTTTCGCTTTGTGCCACACACAGCGTTAGCGAAAAAACAAAAAGTACTAGTAAGGTTGATATAAATTTTTTCATTGTAATTGGTATTTAATTATGTATTGGCAGAATTAATTCATAAACTATTGGTTCACAGTTCGACTCCACTCACGGCGACGGTCAGACTGAGCGGAGTCGAAGTCTGATTTTAAGCTTATTATTGAATAATTCCACCAGCATTTATTTAGTTTTTGAATAATAACGGTGCAAATTCGTGCAGGCCACGGCGCCAACTCTGCCACTCGTGAGCCGTTTCGGGCGACACATAAAAATGAGTGTTCATGCCAGACTTTTGAATTACTTCTGTATTCTCCTTTGGATCGCCCCATGGACCAGGACGCGGATTCTCAATTTCGCGACTTCCGTAGCTGATAAACACCAATTTGATATTGTCTTTAAATCCGGGACTTTTTTCGAGGTCTTCCATGCTGATGCTTCCACCACTAAACATACCGACATAAGAAAAAACTTCGGGGTGAGCCAGCGTGATAACACGGGTTTGCATACCTCCCATCGAAAGGCCAGCCATGGCACGATACTGCGGATCAGCCAAAGTGCGGTAATTGGCATCAATCATCGGGATAATATCCTGTAGTAAAGTATTCATAAAACCATCGGCCCAACCTTCGGGTGGCCACGGTCCGGCAGGACGTTCGCCTTGTTGTCCGCTGCGCGGTGGTCGTGGCATTGCCCAGGTACCGTTGTCCATCACAATAATAAAAGGGTTAGCCTTGCCTTCAGCAAGCAGGTTGTCCATAATCAGGTTGGCATGTCCCTGGTTTGACCAGCCCGTTTCATCTTCGCCACCACCGTGTTGCAGGTATAAAACAGGATAACGTTTCTCCGGATTTTGAGCGTATCCCGGAGGAGTGTAAATAAAACAACGGCGCATGCTGTTGTTCATTTTCGAAAAATAAGGAAGCTCAATTACCTGGCCGTGAGGCACATTTTTCATCGCATAAAATTCCTGGTCGTGCGCCGGAATTTCAATACCACTTCCCCATCGGCTGGCGCCATAAAAATACTTACTTCCGGGATCAGGCACCGCAGCCCCGTCAACCCACAGCTGGTAGTAATGAAAACCTTCATCCTGCGGCGCCGACTCGCCCGTCCATACGCCGTTTTCATCTTTTACCAGATCGTATTTTACGGCGCTGATATCAAGCTGAACCCGCGTTGCTTCTGGCGCTGAGATTTGAGCACGTACCCGGCCTTCGGAATTTACCATGGGGTATTCCTTTCCGGGTTGATTGACTGAAGAGGGTTTGAAATCCTCCACCACTTTGGTTTGTGCAAAACAAATACTGCTAAACAGTATCGTTACCAACAATAGTTTGTGTTTTAAATTCATATGTTATTGTTTTTATAGTTAATTATTCTAATAAGTAATTAGTGCCTAATGACCAATTGTTCCCGGTAGATTTGGTTACCATCATTAACCGCAACAATGTAAATTCCATCTTTTAAATCGTTGACCGGAATTGTAAATACACTTTACGTTTTTTTTGAGGAATAAAACACGGTACCAAAAGTGTTTAGAACACTAACATTGTAGGTTGCTTTTTTCTCAGAAGTACTTTCGGTAGTCACTGTAGGATTTACTGAAACATCTTCTGATATTGATTGGCTTTGCAGCACAGTTACCTGAACATTGTCTGTAGTAGGATTGGGGCTTAATAATAAATAGCCGCCTACTGTTACAGGATAATAAAAGGTTGAGCCTGCTCCATATTCAGAATTTACTGCATTGACCTGTAACACGTATTCACCTGCCGTATTCCATTGTATTGTGCAATGGTTTCCATGTGGATACACATAATTATTAAAGGTACCAGGAATTAAGCTGTAATTATAGGACGTTACACATTCAGAGGCATCAACAATAGCATAATAGGCAGAGCTTGCACCAACCAGATTATAACGAGGCCCTGTAACATTGCTAATAGCAGGAGTTCCAACCCATACGGAATAAGTTACGTTTGTTACCGATCCTGATGGCAGGGTTACCGCAGCTTGTATTTGTCCGAGGCCGGATGTTCCCGCCAGTCCCCGAAAAACTGCCGTATTCGCGGAAGAAGAAACAAATTGTAACAAACCACTTACAACTGACCAGGTTATAGTACTTCCAGGACATAAATTGTTTACTGTAAAGGTATATTCTGATGTGCAAACGTTGGTTGGACCTGTGATATAAGGAGTCAGGGTACAAGGCGGAGGATCTGTTGTTAATTGTGCTGTACCATACCAATATCTATAGGTGAGATCGTCATAAAATGAGTCATAATGTATATAACTAATTGTCCCTCCGTTCCAAGGATTCATTACGGTCAAAATGTCTCCATCATACCCTAAGATTACTACTGCATGACCACCTCCTGCATAATACTGCCATGTGGCCAAAATAGGCCTTCCTGCGTCAATTTCAGATTTAACTTCACTCTTTACTAAAGGATGCCTATCATTTTTACTGATTACCGGATAAACCCCATATGGATTATTGGATATTCCGTATTCTGCCAGTATATGGCTAATTGATCCATCGTAAGGATTCATCATTACATTTGTCTGGTGACAATCTGGACAAAATGAAGAATGACAATCGATATTACCAAACTTGGCAGGATTAAGATACCTAGCAGTTTCAACTATATCAAGTAATGCCGCTGATGGCTTCTGATAATACTGTGCAATTGAAGAAATAGACGCAGCCCAGCACCAATTAACATCATCCTCTTGGTCAACAATATTTACCGGCAGTTGAACCTGAGCAGAAATTGGCATGATAAGTATATATAATAACAACGTGCTTATTATTTTTTTCATAGCTCTTTCAATTAATTAACTTACTGTTTTTATAATATTTTTGGTGTATTAAGGATAAAATTTCTTTTTGATTTATTTTTTTGTCTGGAACGTTATCATCCTTTAAAGGTATAAGAGGCATATAAACAGGTTCTTCATTTTTCTCAATATAAGCCACGTAAAACGTTTGAGTAACAGTTTCTATTAATAATCTGAGTCTAATTTTACGGTCTAATTTATTGTTTTGTATACATTTCATGAGTCTTCCTGCAAGGTTACTTTCTCCTATTCCAACAACCTGCCATCGATCATGTAATTTCCCAATCGTAAGAAATGAACGAATGGTATCTTTCACGATCAGGGGAATCATGTATTTTCCTGCGGGCATTATGTATTCATCATTTTTCAAAAGTGAATCTTCATAGAACGTCCGACTTAACATAAATACGTCAACCGGACTTCCTAGTTCTATATGATCAAGTTATCTATTGAATTAAAACCGCAATGCCTAATATCAGTATTTTTTATAATGTTTAAATACTGCTCTATGCCATTATTTGCTATTTTTATAAGAGTATCGCTTGTTAAGGAGGTATCCTGCGAATAAGATATTATTACTTTCATACTAAAAAAAATTATGAGCAATAAAGATTTTTGTCGCTTTTTCATAATACACATTTTTTAAGTTAAATATCATTTTGTTTTTTATTTGTAAGATTGGACAGTCAGTCCTTTACTAATCTCACAGCAAATCCACTCGTATTTATAAAGCCCGTTTGACCAATTCTTTCTTGCTCATGAAACAATTTGGGGAGCAAATAGTGTTCAGGATCAATGGGTGTAGAACTCCAATAGGTAGCATGTTGGCCAATGGCAAAACACTCTCCCAATCCGCGAAAGTCGCTGCGATTACCCGAAGGTAAAGCAGTAAAACCACTTTCATTAGTAGCACCAGTATTTGTGGTAATCCAATGCTTTGTGCCGGTTTCTTTCATTTTGCTACCTGCGACAGAACCATCTAAATAATTTAACAATATCCACCACTCGCTTTCGGTGGGCAGGTGCCAGCCTTCGGGCGCAATATTACGGCTGTCGGTAACAGCATACCAATTGTATAATCTGCCATAGGTAGCAATGGTATCTGCACTTGTTGTGTTATTGTAATTGCAACAGGCACCGGTTGCTAATTCTATCCATTCTGTATTATCCGTAACATTGGGTATTTCAGAACCGTCACGGTATTTGGTGGTACGCAGGTTTTCAGCCATCCAGGTTTGTGTGCCAATGGTAATGGTTTTATATTCATTACCATCCTGGTCGGTCATGGTGCCGTAGGTCAAATCCGGATTAAATACTGCTGTTGTTTTTCCATTGAACAGATTATCCGGTTCATCGTCGTCCTTATTACAGGAGTTAATCATTAAGCTTAGAAATAAAGCCATGATCATTACTAAAAAAAATCGTTCTTTGTTCATAAGCATTTGGTTTATAGTTTATAGTATTAAATCGAGTTTGCGAAAACAGAACGATAACCAGTATTTTAAATCGTTTGAAATGCATAACAGATCTACTTTAAAGGAATATCGATTTGTGTGAACGAATGAGCCGGAAATACGTGACTGATGGTTTTTCCTTTAAAACTAATTTGTTCAGCCTGTAACTTGATCGGCTGATCGTCTTTTGTATTTCTTGCATCAATCGATTTGGCGTTGATCAGGTTAACCGTTGCAGTGCCTGCAAAATTACCTGTTTGCAAATCAATATCTGTACTGATATCTTCGGTCTCGTGCCGGTTTACCACGTTTACGATTACCTTCTTTGCATCTTCGTTTAAAACTGCAGTTACATCGAGATAGGGAATGTTTTTAAAAATCTCATTGTCATAGGTATTACACATGGTTTTTACATCCAGCGCTTTTCCAAGTGCGTTATGAGAATAAAGCGAGAAAGTGTAAAATACTGAATTCCTGAAATCGCCTTCAGGTGAATAGCCAACCAGGTTGGTCAGCATCGTAATATTGGCCATTTTAACCACGTCGGCATTACGGATAAAGGAATTCAGGTGCTGCGCGAGCATCAACGAACTCATCAGGCCGCCAAATCCGGGAGAATATTCATCAAACGAGATATAAACAGGGCGTTTGGATTCGGATTTTACCATTGCCTTTTTAATCAGCGCCCGGGTGGTTTCAATTTTTTGGTCGATATCGAGCCCCAACGACATGTGGTCGGAGAATACTTTGTTGTTTCTTCCGCCGGGCAAGGCTTCCGTTGCATAACGGTGCACCGACAAATAATCGATATTACCCACCATTTTGTCCAATACATATTCGTTCCAGTCCACCCATTCG
>JAFGVA010000228.1 GCA_016938235.1 Bacteroidales bacterium
CTTGAGTATCTTTGGTATTCCAATTTATGGCTTGTGGCAGGATTGCCCACGCTTACAACACGCTTCCGGCATAACAGCGTGTAACAGAGACTCTGCTACAGATAAATAGACAAAATAAAAATCAAAATAACACTTGGATTTCTTGTTTTATTGTACTTACTTTGTAATTACATATTTAAAAGAATTGATTATGGAAGTTTCAATTGTACAGATAGGGAATTCAAAGGGAATTCGATTTAGTAAGACTATAATAGAGAAATATAACCTCCGAGATAAAGTTGATTTAATACTTGAGAAAGGTCAAATAGTCATAAAACCATTGACAAGACCAAGAAAAGGTTGGGAAAAGGCGTTTATGGAAATGTCTGAACAAGGTGATGATAGATTGTTGGTTAATGATGTGTTTGACGATGAAAATCTTGAAGAATGGAAATAAATCAGTATCAAATCATTCTGGTAAATCTTGACCCTACGATAGGTAGTGAGATTAAAAAGACTCGCCCATGTGTGGTGATTTCTCCAAACGAGATGAATAAGTATCTTCGAACGATTGTGATAGCTCCAATGACAACAAGTTCGAAAAACTATCCCACCAGAGTTGAGATTAAACATGATAATAAAATCGGATGGGTTGTTCTTGACCAAATTAGAACGATTGATAAACAGAGAATCATTAAACCGTTGGGCAGACTTTCAAAACCAGAGATTAAAGAAGTGAAAAGTATTTTAAAAGAGACCTATGTGGATTAACAACTAAGCCTAACAGCCAATATAGGTAAGCGTGGGGATAGTGCTTGCATTCAGTGACCCAGATTAGAAGGCTAGAAAAAAAATGTAACCCTTGTTCATATAGGTAAAAAATCAAAATCAAGTTGAAATTTTAGAAAAAAGTATTGTTCAACTTGGCTATCTTCTAAATTAGATATGATTTAAGGGTATATTCTTAAATATTCCCCACGCACTTGTTGACACGAGTGCGGCAATTGCAAATTCCTTGATCTTGTCTGTTTTTCCTTTAACTTGTTCAAGAACCATAAACCAACTTAAGTAGTTTTGCAGATATTTAGTTGCAACACCGTTTTAACTTGATTCAGAAAGTCTCCCATCCAACTCCAATTGGTCAGCAATTTTAGCCATTCCTTCAATGGTGAGTGTGATTATCCCGGTAAGCTCCATTCCAAGCATTTCAGCTCCTTTTTCAATAATGTTACGATCGATTTTAGCAGCAAAGCGTTTATCGTTCCATTTTTTCATTACAGATTTGGCTTTCATATCCAAAATGCTTTTGCTTGGTCTTACCAGTGCAGAAGTTGTTACCAATCCAGTTAATTCATCAATAGTATATATAGTTTTTTCAAGCAAAGTCACTGGTTTTACATCAGTGCATATTTCCCAGGCGTGGCTTAGAACTGCCCGTATATAATCTTCAGGCCAGTCGTTTTCTCTAAGTATCTTCTCAGTCATTACACAATGCTGTTCAGGATATTTCTCATAATCCAGGTCATGAATTAAACCAATTACTCCCCACATTTCTTCATCTTCATTGAAATGTTTTGCAAAATGCCTCATAGTCGCTTCAACAGCTAAGGCATGTTTTATTAATCCCAATGATTGGTTATATTCTTTCAATAACTTAAATGCTTTTTCTCTTGTTGGCGCCATATTTTTTTTTTAAAATGTCTCTGCAATATAAAGCTAGTTAAAATTGATTTATACAGATATAAAAAACCGGAATGGATTATAACCAGGGATTATACTATGCATTGGTTTAAGGGAGAAGGAATTGAAAGAATCGATTACATTTTTCTGAGCGACACCCATAATCTTATTGTTAAAGATGTAAAAATTGATCATTACAGTGATCCCGTGCAGTATCCCTCAGATCATTTTCCGGTAGTGGTAGATTTTAAAGAAAAACGGGAATAATAATGCAGGATTTAAACTTAAATAAATTATAATTCCCACCTAAAGGCAGAGTGATTGCAAAACTGCTCCCTCTGTTTTTATTGCTTTTAATGGTTAAGGTGCTTTTATTAATTGCGAGGAATTCCTTTGAAACTGTTAGTCCCAATCCCGAACCTTTTTCGCCATTGATTCCCACTTAGGGTTTAACCGGTTTTGAACTCATAATTCTTTCAATCGTCTCATTATCAATTCCGGGATCCGAATCGGTTATTTTGATTATGGTTGTATTGTTTATGATATCTTTTTCTGCTTGTACATCAATGTTAACTTTTACCGGCAAAAATTTAATGGCATTGCTTAATAGGTTTCTGACAATTAAAGGAAGAGATTCCGAAAGACTCTTTAACCCCTTTGTCTGAAAACGAGCCCATATGTTTCCTTTAGAATCTTCGAGCAAACACTGCACCTGACTATCAGAAATGCTATTTGATTCGGTTGTATTATAATAATACTTGAATTTTGAGCTTCCTCTCTTTAAAATACTTAAATCGGTAAAAAAATAGAGGCTTTAATTAAAGAAAATAAGAAGAAGATCTTGTAATTTTTATTTTTAACAAGCTTGAAAGAAGTATTTAGGTATATTTAAAGAACATTTAATGCATCTTATGTTGCTTTAATTTGTCGACTTAATTGTATACAGGTAATCGCATACTATTTTGGAAAAAATTTTATCAAATTGTTACAGACTTCCCTGGAGAGAAGATAATAACCCAAACGGCTGGATTGAGCCTACAACTTTTTGCCAGTTAAAATGTCCGGGTTGTTATCGTGGAGTAGACAAGAAAACACATCGGGCAGAGCATGAAGATCTTCAGAAAATGAAGAGCCATGTCGATTGGCTGATTTCAAACAGGAACATTCATACACTTTCGATTGCCGGTGGCGATCCTATGGTGTATCCTTTTTTGGAGGAACTTATCAGTTATGCTGCTCACAAGAATTTACGTACAATGGTTTACACAAACGGAGTTGATCTTGATGAGGCCCGTTTGTTTAAACTTAAAAGTGCCGGAGTTACCCAGATAGTTATACATATTGACATTTACCAGGGGAGAAAAAATTGTGCAACCGAAGAACAGGCCGATGCCTTGAGAGAAGAATTCTGCAATCTTTTTAGAAAAGTAAAAGGAGTAAACCTTGGTTTTATTCAGCCCCTTAGCAGGGAAACGCTAGCCGATATTTCAAAAAGCAATGCTTTTTTTGTCAGAAACCGCGATGTTATAAATTTGGTAGTATATACACTTTATCGCGAAATAGGA
>JAFGVA010000229.1 GCA_016938235.1 Bacteroidales bacterium
GTGGACACTCTCGGCGCTGCAAATGCACCCGAACAGTATTATTGTTTGCGACGAAGAAGCTACCCTGGAATTAAAAGTGGGCACGGTGAAATATTTCACAGAATCGGTTTAAAATATTGAATGCTTAACTGACATAGAACCGTTCCTTTTTGAAGGGGCGGTTCTTTTAATTTATACCTTTAAGATTTCAAAAATCTTAAAGGTCCGACTGAACCACTTTCCCAATTAGCCTATCTTCAATTTATGTTAACCGCAACACGTAGAAATACCTAATCATTTTGCGTAGAAATACCTGTTGTACGGTACGCAATCTTTTGTTAACTTTATGCATCTAAACATAGAAAACCATAATTCAAACTCAATGAATACCTCATAATACATCTGTTTCCTATAGACTAAATTGTTTCAAACAAACAAAGCGAATAGAAAACAGTACCCCGAGAACTTATTTACCTCACTTTTGAAATGAAACCAATTACTAATTATTACTCACATTAAAATCCAAAACATGAAACGTCTGCTAGGAATATTGCTGTTCTTCTTTTCGATTCAATTTGTAAACGCACAGGAAACGTTTCAACGAATTTCCGTCGATTTTTCTTTGTCTCATCCTATTCAAAAAAAGAATTATTTTCCTGATTACAGGTATTATCTTGACCAGAAAATAGAAGTCTTGCTAAATTTCAAGGCTGGCAAATCCGCCGTTTTATCAACAGGTTTGGGTGTGCAACAGGGCGAGCATTATAGATTAGAGGAGATAACATATTTATGGATCGATGACACCCATTGGAGACCAACTGACATCACCAATAACTGGAAATTTCAATTTAAGAGTATTCTTATTCCTGTAAACCTAAAAATTTTGATAAGCAATTCTTTTCTGGATTACTTTATCGTAAACAACAATATTGGAAGGATTTTCGACTATGACATTTCAGAACATTCAATTCCTGATGTATCCCATGTTGAAATAAACAAAACTTTTTGGGATCTGTCTTTTGGTATTGGGAAGAAGATTTTTCAATCCAAAAATTTTTCTTTTGATCTCATGCCAATACTTGGTTCACGCTTTTATTTAACCAAGAATAATGAATGGCAAACCAGATATTTCTATTATCAAATCAAGTTGAGTGTTAATCTTTAAAATTTGCATTATGAAAAAATTACGTATACTCTTAATTTCTACATTTATTTTTCTATTCAACAATAACTATGCACAACTAGTTCCTTATGTACCATCAGAGTGGGATACAGTATGGACTTATACCGTATTTGAGGATTTATTTGACGGCACTTCTTTGGATCCTTCAAAATGGGATGTAGTAACTAATTATGGTAGGGGCGCATGCATATTTGTAAATTTGCCCGGCACAACTTACAGTGTTAGTAACGGAAGTTTGAGACTGAATATGTTGAATAATCCTGGGAATAATTACTGTTTTACTCAATATCCAGAAGGAATTATCAAGTGCCCTGATTTCATTTCAGCTGAAGTATCAACTAAAAATCCATATAAATATGGTGTATATGAAGGACGTATGAAATTCGCTTACAATACTGGATCATGGCCTGCATTTTGGATGCACGGTGGATCTGAGCCTGACGCTCCAGAGTATGATGATTTCGGTACTGAAATTGATTTTGCCGAATACAACTGGAGCTATGGAGGAAACGATGCTAATACAGATCATGTGTTTCATTATTGGCTTGATGAACCTGGAGAACAGATGAGTATTTCAAATGGACTTTACCATACGGGCATTACCTGGTCGACTTGGCATACTTTCAAAATAGTATATAGACCATATGATGTAACTTTCTATATTGATGGCAACTTTAGTTGGAGAAGATCAAGATTTTATTGTATTTGGAATACTGGAGATGGTACCATCTTGTCTGACATATTTATTGAAGATATCTATGAACAGCCTCACCCTATTTATTATGAATGGGATTGGTTTCCAAAACATGGTGGGATAATTACATTATCTCAGCAGGTTCCAGATTATAATCATATTGATGGTGCAGTTGTTGTTCCTCAAACATCATATTTTGACTATGTTACGTTTAAAAAGTTTTTTGCTAAACCTGAAATTACCTGCCCAAATATAATTTGCTCAACAACAAATGCAACACTAGATGTAGACGATGCTGCAACTAACATAACTTGGACATTATCTCCCGGATATCCTTTCAGTGGTAATTTATCTGGCACAGGAAAAACGGCAACTATTATCCCGAGCAGTACCGAGCATGGGAAAGGAAAAATAACCTGGACTTTCGATATGCCCTCAGGAGAGTCGTTTTCTGTTGAAAAAGAAATAAGGGTGAATGGCCCAGGATATGAGGATGTTTATCTGGATATACGCAAAGCCACAGGTGAATCTGTTCCTAAGGTCGGGGGTCACTATCTTTTGTGCCCCAATACTCATTACCATATTACATTAATGAATGATTTTGGTGCATGTGCACTTTCAGACTACGACTGGTCAACTTTGCCCTCCGCCTGGTCTGTAAATTACTATTATAACGTGAGTTCGACCTAAGCAAAGGTACAAATTTGCCTATCATCGATAATTTCTTCCAGGTTTAGTCTTGGCTTTTTGTCCAGGA
>JAFGVA010000230.1 GCA_016938235.1 Bacteroidales bacterium
CGAAAATGCCCGCGAGTTGGAATCGTTCGAAAACATTGCCGATCCGGAAGATGGCGGCGATGGGCAAAACCATCCTGAACGTGTACCTAAATTGGTGGTATATTTTAAAACACATACTTCTGCCAAATCTCAAATTGAAACGGGAACCGATGTTCGCGTTTATCCAAATCCGGCAGAAAAAGGTGAAATTACAGTTGAGCTCAGCAAAACCAACTATTCCAATATTTTTATGTACGACATTACAGGCCGTCTGGTGAAGACTGTAAACGTTGAAGGCACAGTTAACCGGATTAATGTGTCGGATATGAAAAGCGGCATGTATATTATTAGGGTGGCAGACAGTGAAAAGTCGCTGACTAAAAAGGTAATTATCAGGTAGTATTTTCAAAAGTTTGTAATAGAATTTTCCTCACTTTACCCTGAATGAAGTTCATTTTGCAACTTCATTCAGGGTTTCACCTTCCCACTTTTAAACATTTTCTTTAAAAAAGAAACCATGTATCGTACCATTATTTTTATTATTCTGTTATCTGCCAGTTCGGTTCTTTTTGCCCAAAACAACAAAATTAGTGGCGTAATTACCGATGCAAAAACCAACGAACCACTTCCGGGAGCCGGAATCGTAATAGAAAATACCACAAAAGGAACGGTTTCAAGCTTCAATGGTTCTTTCAAAATAGAGGGAATAAAAGAAAAAAAACTTAACCTTATTATTTCCTTTATAGGGTACGAAACTAAATCGGTTGAATGCGATTTTGCTAACCAACCAAATATCGAACTGGATGTTGTACTAAACGAGATCAGTCAGCAAATTGACGAAGTGAATGTAACCGCGATGGCGCGCGGGCAACAAAAAGCCATGCTCGATCAAAAACTGGCTGAGAACATTAAAAATATTGTGTCGTCAGAACAAATCGAGCAATTTCCCGATATGAATGCCGCCGAGGTTATTCAGCGCATACCCGGGATTACCCTGCAGCGCGACCAGGGAGAAGGACGTTTTGTGCAACTGCGTGGGACCCCTCCCGAACTTACCAATTTTAACATCAATGGTGAACAAATTCCTTCGCCAGAAGGCGACGTTAGGTACGTGGGACTCGACGTAATTGCAGCCGACCAGATCGAATTTGTGGAGATTACCAAAGTATTAACTCCAGATATGGATGCCGACGGAATTGGTGGTAATGTAAATATTGTAACCAAACGTGCATTAGACGAAAAACCAGACATTTCTGTAGCCATATCGGGTGGTTACAACAACCTCCGACAGAAAGAAAACTATCAGATGCAGTTTTCGTATGGCGCCCGAAATGGGAAGTTTGGCTTTAACATCAACAGTAGCTACTTTCAGAATAACCTCGGTTCCGACAATATGGAATTCGATTACATAAAAGGACCGTTTTGGGGGAGCCAGGACCAGGGGGTTGAAAATTACAAGGTGCAGTACAAAAAAATGGAACTTCGCCACTACGACATTACCCGGACACGAATTGGAATTAGTACTACAATGGACTATACTTTTAACGAGCATTCGGTAATCTATTTGCGCGGAATGTTTAATAGTTTTACCGATGATGAAATCAGGCGACGCGAAACTTACGAAACTTCCGATGCAATTAGCGAAGTGCTTTACCGCGATTGCAGTATCGATCACGACATTCGCGAACGTTCTAAAATCCAGGAAATATTTAGTTTAAACCTTGGAGGCAGAAACCGCGTGGGGAGTATTAAAATGGATTATGAAGCGGCTTATGCTTTTTCGCGTGAAAAGGATCCTCATCGCCTGGAAGCTACCTTCGACAGTCCGGGGCACGGTGTGATAATGAAATTTGACCTTACTGATCCTGATTGGCCCCATGTTACTTTTCCGGAAGAAAACGAAGAGGAGCTGGTGCGAAATTATGACGAATACGAATTCGACGAACTTATCCTCGAAAATAACATGATAACCGACCAGAATATTACCGGGAAAATGAACTTCGAAATTCCATACCAGAATGGTTATTTCAAATTTGGAGGTAAAGTACGTTTTAAAGAAAAACAACGCGATGATAATTCGAAAAAATACGGCGGTTATCCTTACTCGAAGTATATTAACCCTTACCCGGGTGAAGTGCAGGAAATGACTCTTGCTGGCGTAAGCGATGGTTTCCGCGACGATAATCTGCTCGATAAAGGCTATATAATTGAAGCAATGCCCGGAGCCCAGCAAATGCGCGATTTTTACGAGTTTAACTCGCACTTGTTTGTATACGATCAAACAGGTACCCGCCAGGAATCGTTTGGTGCCGACTACAAAGCGTCAGAGGATATTTATGCATTTTACGGCATGTTCAAGCATAATTTTAACAAGTTAATGCTGCTTGGGGGCTTGAGGTTCGAGAAAACAGTGATCGATTACACCGGGCATAACGTAGTTACCGAAGGGAAAAAGTTTGTTCGTCTCGATACCTTGAGCGATCAACGTTCGCATGCCTTTTGGTTACCGCAGTTTCAGGTCAAATACAGCATGAACAAAAATTCCAATTTTCGCGCAGCAGTAACCCGCACTTACTCTCGCCCGAACTTCAAAGATGTGTTGCCATACAAGGAAGAAAAAGATAATAACGAATTCACGTTTGGAAATCCAAATCTGAGGTATCCTCAGGCACTCAATTTCGACTTACTTGGAGAGACCTATTTTCACAAAAACGGGCTACTTTCAGGAGGGATATTTTATAAGAGAATTGATGATTTTATTTTCTATTTCAAACGATTTGCCCACCAGAGCGATGCCAGTACCGGTACCTCGCTCGATGAAATTACCATTGCTGCCAATGGACTTGACGCCAGTGTTTACGGAGCTGAGTTTCAATTTCAGTCAAAATTGTATTTCCTTCCAGCATTCCTGAAAAACTTTGGTCTGTTTGCCAATTATACCTATACATATTCCGAAGCTTTTATTCAGAAACGTTTTCCGGCCAATTACAGCGATGCTTTGGTTGTTTTTGGCGAAGACGACCTGAGTGTTTTCTTCGATGAAAGCGGTGAAAAGGAAAAAATTACATTGCCCGGGCAGGCAAAACACTCAGCAAACCTCGCACTGTTTTACGAATCCGAACGCTTCTATGCAAAAATTACAGCCAATTATCACGATGCTTTTCTCGATGAATTGGGGGCCGACAGTGATCTGGACGAATACTACGACAAAGCCTGGCACTTCGACTTTACTACCAATTATTTAATTACTGATAATTTGAATATTTTTATTGATTTGATTAATCTTAGCAATGTGCCGCTCAAATTTTACTTGGGAACACCCGATAAATTGATGAAACAGGAGTACTATTCTTGGTGGGGGCGTATTGGAGTTAAACTTAATTTTTAGCATTTGTAAACATGAAATATTTAGCGAACCGCATCTTTTTGATTGCATTTTTTAGTGCCGTTGTAGTTTCGTGTAACCGATCCAGCGAAGGAGCCAGAAAAGCGGGCGAACACATTCAAAACCTGGTTTCGGCAACTACAGAAACAGAACCAACCCCTCGTGGGAAAAACGATGATTCAGCCGACGATCCGGCCATTTGGGTACATCCTGGCAATGTGATGCAATCGGTGGTGATCGGGACCGATAAAAAAGGAGGACTGGCCACCTATAATTTATCCGGAGAACTTCTTAATTATTATCCCGACGGGAAAATGAATAATTGCGACTTACGCTATGGTTTTAACCTGGGCGGCGACACAATCGATATTCTGGCTGCCAGTAACCGGACAATGCATTCACTTTCAATCTATAAAATCTCTGAAGGGGGCAAACTCGATTCCATCCAGTCGCGGGTTATTAAATCTGCGATGATGGATGAAGTGTATGGATTGTGTATGTATAAAAGTAAAAAGACCGGGAAGTTCTTTGTTTTTATGAACAGCAAAGCAGGCGAAGTTGAACAATGGGAATTGTTTGGCGCTGATAATAAAATCGATGCAAAACTTGTGCGTTCATTCTTGCTTGGAACACAAACCGAAGGAATGGTGGCCGACGATGAAGCGGGTATTCTATACATTGGCGAAGAACAAGCCGGGATTTATAAATTCGATGCCGAACCTGAAGGAACAAAACAAGGAAGGTTAGTCACGCTGAGTACGGAGGAAAATCCAAATATAAGATACGATATCGAAGGACTAACGATTTATCCTACAGATAGTGTTAACGGTTACCTCATCGCATCTTCGCAAGGTAATTATTCATATGCCATTTTCGAACGCCAGGGAGATAATCGGTATATCGGAAGTTTCAGGATTGCAGACGGGAATATTGATGGTGTGGAAGAAACTGACGGGATCGACGTGTGTAATGCGCCAGTAGGCAGTCGGTATCCAAAAGGTATTTTCGTGGTTCAGGACGGCTATAATTATGAGGGCGATAACTTATTGAGCCAGAACTATAAATTTATTTCGTGGGAAGACATCGAAAAACTTTTTAAATAGTCCTAAATTTATTTCAATATTAATAAGACTGTAACCCCCACTTAATTTAGGCAACCTTTCTTTGTACCATACTTCGGAATGGTATGAATAAGAGACAGATTGAAGTTTCAGTAATTTCTGACCTGCATTTGGCCAC
>JAFGVA010000231.1 GCA_016938235.1 Bacteroidales bacterium
CTTTTCAAGCCCGTATCGTATCCCTTGCACCGGGATACGACCGCAACTCGCAATCCCCAACGACTTTTTACTGCGATACCGTTAGCAGCAAAATAAACATACTACATATGGATACAGGCGATTTATCAAGAGAATCATATGATGGAATTTTAATAGAAGCAGAGAAATTAACTCATGATTTGACTTTACATTATGGCTTATTATCAAGTGATTGTAAAAATGAGACCGAATACATTTATAAAGCTGAAAAACTGACCAGAGAAATATTGCAAGTGAATGATTGGGAATTAGATGATTTATTTTGGGGTAATCCACCAGACAAAGAAAAGTTGATTTTTACTTGTAAAAAGATTTTAGAAAATATTGAGAAAGTAAAATCCATTCCGATTGAAAAACGAAAATATGATTTTTAAACATTAATGAGGTTATATGATTTTATATTTAGTTGGTATAAGCTGTGTTGGAAAAACGACTATTGGAAAAATGTTGGCTGAAAAAATTGGTTTTTCATTTTTTGACTTAGATTTAGAAATTCAGAATTATTATAAAAAACCAATTGAAAGAATTCAAGATGAGTGTTTTACAATGAACGGATACAGGGAAAAAGCCAGTGTAGTTTTAGATTATCTGTTTACAAAAAACATTGATTCTGTAATTTCTGGTACACCATCAGGATTAAAATATACATATCTTCAAGTTTATAAAAAACATAAAGCGGACAAAGACTTATATTCAATTCAGTTAAATGATTCGTTTGAGAATGTATTAAACAGATTAACATTCTACGACAAAGATTCAAATCCTATCACAGAAAAATTAAATGATTCAAAGAAAAAGAGGTATTTGAAAAAGATCAAAGATGATTATTACTATTTTAGAGATTCATATAACCGTGTAGACTTTAAAATTGACATTAATAATATAAGCCTGATAGACATACCAAACTTGATAATTAATGAATTACAAAAGACTATAAAAATTGCCAGCTGCCAACAATAAATTCTGAAAGATAAAGTGCATTACCTTATATGGGATTTTGATGCTTATTTTCTTTGCCTGCACTAAAAATAATTTTTAAGATTAAAATCATTGTGATGAATTCGGGCATGAAAAACTTATTAAACTTCAGGTTGAAATAAGAATTTTCAAATTAAAAGATGAAAAGATATATTGGGAATGATAACACTAAATAAAATATATGCAAAATAAGATTTTTAAATAGTTATTTTTTTCTTGTAGAATCCTTTAAATTGCTATATTCGTACCCTGATTTTTCAAACATATAAAAGTTTATATTAATGGCAATTATTCAGAAGATAAGAAATAGAGCCGGGCTTTTGGTAGCCTTGATTATAGGTATGGCTCTTGTCGCATTTATTTTAGGAGATTTTCTTACCTCAGGAGGTATTTATTTCAGTAATCAAAGATCAAATATTGCCGAAATAAACGGAAAAGGAATAAAATTCCAGGAATTCCAGTCATATCTCGATAATATTGAAGAAATAACTAAAGCTCAAAGAGGTGTTAATTCCCTTGACGAACAATCAGTCCAGGAAGTCAGAGAATCTGCATGGCAAAGTTTAATTCGTGAACAGGTAATGAATCGTGAATATTCACTCCTTGGATTATCGGTTCATAGCGATGAGCTTTTTGATTTAATAAGCGGTGAAAATCCTCACCCCACTATCAAACAATATTTTACTGACCCCAACACCGGAGTACTTAATCGGTTTGCTATTCAGCAATATCTTTCGCAAATGAGCCAGATTGAGTCTGATAATCCGCAAAAACAATCGTGGTTATACCTCGAAGATATGATTTACAACGACAGGTTAATGACCAAATATAACAACCTGCTTCGCAAAGGATTATATGCTACAAAAGTTGATGTTGAGAAAAGAAAAAATAATTACAACAAGACGGTTGATTTCAGCTTTATTGTGAAAAGATATACTGAAATAGCTGATACAGCAATCACCGTAAACGAAGCCGATCTTAAGGCATACTACAAAGCTCATGAGCAGGAATTTGAACAAGAAGAATCAAGAGACATACGCTATATTGTTTGGGAGGTAGTTCCTTCTCAGGAAGACGTTAAAAGCGCTGAAAAATGGATTAATGAGGTTGCTGTTGAGCTAAAAGAGATTGATGCTGAAAACGCATTTCAGTATGTAAAAGCAAATTCTGACTTAGCACCTACTACAAAGAATTTTTCTCCTGGTGAATTACCATTTGATATAGATGCCTGGGCATTTAACGCTGAATTAGGTGATGTTTATGGCCCATACCAGGAAGGTGATTTCTACAAGCTTGCAAAACTTGCACAAATTTCTTACCTGCCCGATTCGGTAAGAGCCAGCCATATTCTTTTAAGAATAAATCAGCAAGATTATATGCAGAAGCAGGCTTTAGCCGACAGTCTGGTTGATTTACTTAAGTCGGGAAAAGCTTCTTTTGAAGCTTTAGCCAGTGAATATTCTACAGATGGAACTGCCGAAAAAGGTGGCGATCTTGACTGGTTTAAGGAAGGTGATATGGTTCAACCATTCAGCGACTCTTGTTTCATGAGTAAAAAAGGCGATATTAAACAAGCAATTACCCAATTTGGACTACACATTATCAAAATAACCGATCAGGCTAAACCAACAAAAAAAGTTAAACTGGCAGTGCTTTCCCGCGAAATAAGACCAAGCGAAAGTACAGACCAGCTTTACTATTCGCAGGCAAGTCAGTTCGGATCAAAAAATACTACGAAAGAAAAATTTGATGCAGCTGTTAACGAAGGTACATTCAACCTCCGCCAACAAAACAATTTAACTGCCTTAACAGCAAATATTTCGGGAATTCCTCATTCAAGAGAACTTGTTCAGTGGGCATACCAGGCAAAAGCCGGCGATGTTACTCCAAGAGTTTATGAATTCGAGAATAAGTACGTTGTAGCCGTTCTTGATAAAGTAAATAAGAAAGGATTTACACCTTTTGCCGAAGTTGAAGGAATTATTGAGCAAGATGTTAAAAAACAAAAAAAGGCTGACAAACTTGTTGCTGAGTTAGGTAATGCCCTTTCAACCTCAGTTGATTTAGAATCGCTTGCAGCGTCTGTTAACACAAGAGTACAATCTGCATCGAATATCAGGTTTACATCTTATTCTATTCCGAATGTAGGTGTTGAACCGAAAGTAATTGCCGCTGCAACAAACCTCAAAGAAGGTGTATTATCAAAACCTATAGATGGAACAAATGGTGTTTTTGTAATTAGTGTAAATACTGTTGAAGAAAATCAATCGTTGCCTGGCAATTATGAGAAAACTGCCCTTGAACGTAGTTATTCCTCCAAGTTATATTCTGGTTTAACAGAAACTCTTGAAGAATTGGCAAAAGTTGAAGATAACAGAATCAATTTCTTTTAGTATAAAATAAGTTTACTGCATAAAAAAAACCGGCCAAAAGCCGGTTTTTTTATGCAGTAAAGATTAAGTCCTTCGTGATAATTAAACTGAAGGGTTTTAAACCTGACCCGATACCTGTGAATCTTTTTATCATTCAAATAATAATTTCGTAAAGAAATTCTGGCAAAATATTCTTTTGTATACCCAATACCATTTGCCGCGACTATTTTCTACGAATATTTTTATCTTCTCAGACTATACAATTACTCATTTTTCTTCATCAGTAAGGTTTTCTTCTTTTAATAATTATATTTGTTTGGGTGATATATATCATGTTATCCAATAACTAAAAATCAATAACAGTAATCAAAAACACAAATGGCAAACATTAAGTTCTTTTTAGGCGAAGAAATACCATTGGAGATGCATAAAGTGAGAATGGTACAACGCTTAGATTTAGTCCCAATTGAAAGAAGGTTGGCAGCAATCGAAGAAGCCGGAAACAACACCTTCCTTCTTTATAATAAAGATATTTATCTTGACATGCTAACCGATAGTGGTGTAAATGCAATGAGTGATCAACAAACTGCATCAATGCTTGTTGTCGACGACAGCTATGCCGGCTCTGCTACATTTACCAGGTTAAATGATAAAATAAATGAAATTTTCGGCAAAAAATATTTTTTGCCCGTTCATCAGGGACGAGCCTGTGAGAATTTACTCTCTCAATATTTTGTAAAAAAGGGAACCTATGTTCCTATGAACTATCATTTTACCACAACCAAAGCCCATATTATGATCAATGGTGGTGAGGTATTAGAGTTGCTCATGCCGGAGGCTGTCAAACCTACAAGTTCAGAACCATTTAAAGGAAATTTGAACCTGGATGAATTGCAGGAATTAATTGCCACAGCAGGCGCTGAAAAGATAGCTTTTATAAGAATAGAAGCCGGCACAAACCTTATTGGCGGGCAACCCGTTGCATTAGATAACTTCATTGAAGCAGGAAAGATTGCAAACAAACACAAAATTCCCTTTATTATTGATGCAAGTTTGTTGGCTGACAACCTCCATTTCATTAAAACCCGCGAAGAAAAATATAAAAACCATTCTATCCGCGAAATAACCGAAATCCTTTCAAAAACTGCTGATGTTATTTACTTCTCTGCCCGTAAACTCGGACATGTAAGAGGAGGTGGAATTATTACAAATGATGAAACCATATACAAAAATCTTTTAGAAATGCTTCCGCTCTATGAAGGTTTTTCGACCTATGGCGGCATGTCTGTCCGTGAAATGGAAGCCATGACAATTGGCCTTGACGAAACCATGGATGAGGAAATGATAAACCAGGGCCCGATATTTATCAAGTTTATGGTTGAAGAGCTTGTAAAACTTGGAGTACCTGTAATAACACCTCCCGGCGGACTGGGAGCACACCTGAATGCAATGGAATTTCTTTCGCATATTCCACAAGAACAATACAGGGCAGGAGCACTCGGTTCAGCTTTATATATTGCAAGTGGTGTGAGAGGCATGGAAAGAGGTACCATTTCTGAAGAAAGAGAAGCTGATGGAAGCGACCATCTTGCTGCAATTGAACTTCTCAGACTTGCACTTCCTCGCAGGGTATTTACCTTGTCGCAGATAAAATATACGATTGACAGAATTGCCTGGCTTTATGAAAACAGAAAACTTATTGGAGGTCTTGAGTTCTATGAAGAACCTAAAGTGCTTCGTTTCTTCTTTGGAAAGCTGAGGCCAACCTCAGACTGGCAACAGAAACTGGTTGCAAAATTCAAAGCCGATTTTGGAGACAGCCTGTAAAAGGTCTTAAAATTATTGAGGGTGTCAAAAACATTCGTTTTTTTTGACACCCTCAACTATTTTAATCAGGTTAAATTTTATAAATCGATTTAGAATAAAACAATTACTTGCTAAGCAGCTCTTTCACTTTCGAAGCTATTTCTTTTCCATCGGCTTTACCGGTAAGTTCCTTTGTTGCAATGCCCATTACTTTACCCATATCAGACGGTGAACTGGCGCCAACTTTTTCAATAATTGTTTTAAGAGCTGTTTCCAATTCTTCGGCACTCATCATTGCCGGCAGGTAAACTTCAATAAATGAGGCTTCCTGAGCTTCTTTTTCAGCTAAATCGGTACGTCCCTGTGATTCATAAATACCGGCCGACTCTTTTCGTTGTTTAACCAGCTTCTGTAGTATTTTTAATTCTTCGTCGTCAGAAAGTATTGCATCTGCACTTGTTTTAGCCAGAGTAAAAGCTGTTTTAACTGCTCTTAAGGCTTCTAATTTAACTTTTTCCCTGGCCTTCATGGCCTCTTTTATATCGTTCGATATTTGCTCTGTAAGTTTCATGATTTTGATTTGTGGATTGTATTACTATTATAATAAATAGTCGTCCCTTAAAAAGTCGATTTTTTCAATAATTCTGTTTTTGGTAGAAAAATCGTCACGGCTAGTGCATAAATTAGACGATCGA
>JAFGVA010000232.1 GCA_016938235.1 Bacteroidales bacterium
AATTGTGTTTCACTAAGCATATTTTTTTTGCTGAAAGATAACCCAGTTAGCTAAAAACAGAAATATGCATGTCACCGAAGGCTTACGGACAATTGCCATCAGTAGCTTCTCAGATGATGTTATCAAATACTTATTCAGTGAAAACTGAAAACTCACTTGGCTATAATGTTAATTTCTTATATAATTTCAAAATTCACCTTAGTTTTTCTATGTGTCTAGGAGCTCAACTAAAATATACTTCATATACTCAAAATACAACACTTGAGAAATCTGATACCATATATGGATTTTGGTACAGAGCAATGAATTATAATACAACGCTAGTCAGTTTACATGAGATAGATGCTACTATTCTAAACATTCCAAATGATTTATTCTTTTATCACAACAGGATAGATGAAAATGGGCTACTGTTCCTTAAGTCAAATCTCTCAAACAACTTGTGCGACATACAACAAATTTATTTATCATTTCCTTTAGGGGTTATATATTATCCAGTTAAATCTAAATTTGATTATTCATTAAAACTACTGCCACAATACTTATTTTCATATAAAAAGAATAGTATTTATTATTATGATCAGGTGTTTGATTTGGATTATTTGAACCCAAAGAAATTTAATCTTAGCGCCAGTTTAGAGATAAAATATACTTTGACAAAGAAACTACATCTTTCCTTAGGTTTCAGCAGAGGAATTATTAACTCATACAAGCTACTTGATATATACGATTATCGGTTAAAATACAAAACAAATAGTCTCAATCTAAATATCGGATATAAAATACACCTTTAGAGGATTTTTAATTTCATAGTTAAAACATTATGCGCAATAAAATAATTTATATCTTGACACCTTTAATATTGTCGTGCCACAGTTTATAACAATGTGTATAGTGCATAAGGGTTTCAGTGGTTTTCGAGTAGTATCACTCGCATCAATTTTTGGTGGTAAATTGATAGGTTTGAAGTCCGTAATCCCTTACGACACCATACACTAACCGTTGGCAACAAGTGTAAAGACAGATGACCAGACAGATACGATATTGACAAGTAATAACGAAAGAAAGGATTTAGCTTTTTGATAGGACAGTGCAAATTTGATGGAAATTTATTTTGTTTTTTTCTTCCCACCCGCAAAAAAGAAGAAGGAGACCCCACCCACATTGCACACATTGGCAAAGCCCCACGAGCCAACGCGAAAATCAAAGCTTAACCAAAGAGTGCAATTTTCCTGACACACTTGTATTATATTGGGACTTTTATCCTTAAATAATGTTAATAGGAAAAAGAAAATAAATTATACTTTTGCAATATGGAGACCAATAACTTAGATAATATATTGTTAAACGAGCCTGAGGTTGAATATGAAGACCTTAGCAGTGGTGTGTTAATGGAAAAGCCCTTTAACCCAGCTAAAATTGATATTACCACCAAGCACCTCACCATCGACTTGTTAATTAAGCGTTTAAAAGCCAACCCAATTGAGATTGATTTAGCGCCAGCATTTCAGCGAAAAAGTGATTTGTGGGATGAACAAAAGCAAAGCCAGCTGATTGAATCGTTATTAATAAAATTCCCCTTACCTGCTTTTTATTTTGATGGCTCTGATAATAATAAATGGCTGGTTGTCGACGGGTTGCAGCGTTTAAGCTCGCTAAGGAATTTTGTAATACTTAGAAAACTTAAATTAAAAGGTCTGGAGTTTTTAAATAAACTGGAAGGAATGGGGTTTGACGAATTGCCCAGAAACCTTCAGAGGCAAATTGAAGAAGCTCAAATAACTGCTTATATTATTAACCCTGGTACCCCAGACGAAGTAAAGTTCAATATTTTTAAACGTATCAATACAGGTGGTTTAATTCTTAATTCACAAGAAATTAGGCATGCACTAAATCAGGGGATTTCTGCTACATTTATTGCCGAACTGGCTGATTTAAAGGAGTTCAAAGAAGCTACTGAAAATGCATTGAACCCAAACCGGATGATGGACAGAGAATTTGTAACCCGTTTTATGGCATTTTACCTGTATCCGCATACCGAATATGTTCCAGATTTGGACACATACATGAACAGGGCTATGAGCGATATTAAAAAACTAAGTCAGGTTCAGCGTGATGAAATAAAATCGAATTTTATTAAATCAATGAAATTGGCAAAAACAATTTTTAATAATTGGGCTTTTCGAAAATCAGATAAATTTCCCGACAAAAGAAAACCTATAAATAAAGCATTGTATGAAGTTTGGAGTGTATCACTAGCAAAACTAAATGATATTGAAAGGTCTAAGTTGATTCAAAAAAAAGAAGTGGTTTTTAAAGAATCATTAAACCTTATAAAAAACGATTCAAACTTTTATGCATGCATAACTACTTCTACTGGTAACAAATCAAGCGTAAATTACAGATTTAGCAAGGTTGAATCAATTATACAAGAAACATTGAAATTATGATTTCACATATAGAAATAAAAAATTTTAAATCGCTGAAAAAAGCTTCTGTATCAATTCAAAACCTGAATTTGCTTATGGGGCTTAATGGCATGGGTAAAAGCTCATTTATTCAGATGCTTTTACTACTTATGCAAAGCGACAAACTTGAAGATAGGATAATTGATTTAAACGGAATTTTAGCCCAGATTGGGCAGGGGAAAGATGCTTTATACCAATATGCTGAAGAAGAGAAAATTGTTTTTGAATTAACTTTTGAAGGGTATCCTAAATTTACATGGAAATTTGCTTATCAGAAAGATAAAGAAAAACTAACTGCGGAAAATGGTTACACAAAAGACCAAATGAGTTTTTTCAGAAAGAGCACTAAGCTTTTTCAATACATTAGTGCTGAACGCATAGGCCCGAGAGATATTTATGAAGCATCAAGCGTTGTAGTTGGAGATAAAAAGCAATTAGGGTTGTTAGGTGAATATGCTGCTTATTATATCAATATTTTCGGTCAGGAACATGAAGTGGTTGAAATGTTAAGGCACCCTAAAGCAAATTCTTTCAATCTCCTTGCACAAATGAACGCTTGGATGAATGAAATTTCGCCTGGTATTTCACTAAATACAAAATACGTTCCTGAAGTAAATAAAGTGATTCTAGATTATCAGTTTGACCTTATTAATGACAAAACAAACTCATTCCGTCCTAAAAATGTTGGTTTCGGAATATCGTATGTTTTGCCCATTATACTAGCATTACTCACTTCTGAAAAGGGTAAAATAATAATTATTGAAAACCCGGAATCACATATTCATCCACGAGGTCAGGTAGAATTGGGAAAATTAATCTCATTGGCTGCACAAAACGGTGCGCAATTGTTTATTGAAACCCATAGCGACCACATCTTAAATGGAATCCGTGTTTCTGTAAAAGGCAATAATATTGATAAGAACAAAGTCAATATTATGTATTTTGACAAGAAGACTACTGAAAAGGAACAATACTCAAATATTAAGCAGATTAATATTGATAAAAACGGTGAGTTGAGTGAGTATCCGAAAAACTTTTTAGATGAGTGGAGTAACCAACTTTTAAAATTATTGTAATTATGGAGTTGGTTTGTAATGAATTATCATTTTATCCACTGGCAAGTAACGGTCATATTGCAGAGGAAAGGTTCAGAACGATTTTACAGACTTTTAGAGGCGCAAAAGAAAAGTATGATTTTACGCATATTCGATTTCCAAAAAATTATTCATCACAGCAAATTACTTCAACCCAGACTCTTTATGAATGGATTTCAACTCTTACAAATCCAACATTAAAGACGTTAATTTTGACTTTATTTAGACCGCCTTATACCGATGACTTGGAAGAAGTTGAAATGGACAGGTTTTTTGAAAGTAATTATATTATAACCAACTATGAAGCCCCGGTTAAAGATTCACCTGTTGGTCTACCTGTTGCCCATATAAAGGCAGTACCATGTATAAGTTTTAGTTCACATGATTTCTGGAAAAACAGAAAAATACACGTAAGCAAAACAAACGGGAGTACTAATGAAGATGCTATTTTCGATGTTTATAATATTTGCCTTTCAACAGATTTAGAAACACAGGAAATAAATGAGTGGGCTGAAAACAGTTTTCCTGAATTTATTAATTCGTCTGAATTACTTGAAAAATACCTTGGTTATACTAAATATAGCACAGTTTTTTCAAGTGATTTTTTAAAACAGCTTTTTGAATGGAAAAATAATGATATTGATATATTTAAGTATATTCTCCTGTTAATGAAGGATGTAGAATTGCATCCGTTCACTGGCGGAAGGGGTCAAACTGAGAACCTTAAAAACAGAGGAAAAGAAGCTTCAAAAAGAATAAATAATAGTTATCCTGATGGAGACAGGCTTAGTTATACAATAGAAAATAATATTGTAACATATTTAGCCTGTAAGGGTCATTATAGTTTTCATTAATATTTTATTTTAAGCCAATGCACTGTCGAAAGCACATTTGCAGCCCACACGAGCCAACACTCAAACCAAAGGCTTGCAAAAGAGCTTCCGCCTTTCCAGCCCGAGTAACCGCCTTTCAGGACGGTTTTAGGATTGCCCACGCTCAA
>JAFGVA010000233.1 GCA_016938235.1 Bacteroidales bacterium
ATAATACTAGGGCTAAACCATTTCAATGGACTTATACAGGTGAACCGCTTACTGTTAGTTAACCAATTTAATAATTATCACACTAGCTTAAAAAACATCCAACTCCACCATATACCCCCCAAACTTCCTGATATTAATTACATTGGTGTTGTCAAGGATCAGGTATTGACCCTTTATGCCGGTTAGTATTCCTTCAACAACTTGGTCTTTATCGAAGTTCAATGATTTCACTTTTTGAGGTGTGTCAAGCAATGGGTATCTAATTTTAGTTATTGTATTATCATCACTAAGATATCTTGCAAAATCTGAATTTAATTTTTCTGCAACCAGGGTTTTAACTTCTTCTAAAGAACGATTATCCGTGATATTACCGGTAAGCATATTTCTCCAGTTGGTTTTATCGGGCAGAAAATCTTTGAGAGCCACTTCAATTTGTCCGGCCAGGTTTCGATTTGGGGTTTTTGCAAGGAAAATAGCTTGTGTGGCACCCTGATCAATCCAGCGAGTGGGTACTTGAGTATTTCGGGTTACACCTACTTTAATGGCACTGGTTAGTGCTAAATATACATAATGGTCGATTAAACAATGGGATTTAGCAAATTCCATATCGCGGGCAATACCCTCATGAGCCCTGCACAACTCAGGGCGTAAAACACATTCTTCTGTTTCGGGGGCAGTCGTAAAACAAGGATAACAATATCCCTGGGAAAAAGATTTTGAAGTTTTCCGGCCGCATTTAATGCAGTTTATTTCTCCCGCATAAACAATTTTTATTTGCTTACCCAGGTATTCATTAAGTAGTATTGAATTATGGTTAAGATGAATAGTATAGCAGACTGTGTCGCTCAATTGCACAGCCATTTTATTTAGATTACCCGAAAGTACCATACCGATTTATTTTGTGCCGACAAAACGTATTACCGATGATTTTCCATTGTGCATAATCCCCTCATCAAGGCAAATGGTTGAAATGCTGATATCGTAAGTCGACAATTCTTTGAAGTCTTCTTCAAGTTCATTTTTACTATATAGCAGGTCGATATTTTTTGGGCCTCCCGTATTGTAATTAATTTGCTCTTTTGAGTAGGCTTCAAGAATTAAAGTACCACCTGGTTTTAAATAAGAAAGTAGTTTTTGGTGTTGTTTTGCTCTTAACCGTGAGGGCATATGTGCAAATAAAAGAGCAATACAATCGAAAAAATCCGGTTCGTACTGTGCATCATTATATGATGCGAGTTGATAATCGATGCATACTTTAAACTTGTTCGCAAGTTTCAGGGCTTTTTCTTTAGCAACTTCGCTGGAGTCAAATGCGAAAGCCTTCCATCCAAGGGTTGCTGAATAAACAGAGTTTCGACCTTCACCATCGGCTGGGAATAAAATATTTCCTGGTTTCAGGTGTAATAATTCCGATTTGAAGAATTGATTGGGCTCCCTTCCATAAACATACTCTTCAACTTGGTATCTTTCATTCCAGGTTTCAATCATAGCATAAGATATTTTATGCTAATGTATGAATAAAAGTTTTGTTATGTGAGTTTTACTTCCATCTTCGTTTGATAAAAACACCAAATACACACCAGTACTTGCTCTTTCTCCATAAAAATTATTGCCGTTCCAAACGGCCTGGCCTCCTAAAGAAACACATTCATAAACCAAATTTCCGGACACATCAGTTATTTTAACAACTGAATTCTCAACCAATCCCGAAATGGTTATATCACCCTTATATTCAGGGCGAATGGGGTTGGGATAGACTAATACATTCGAAAAATCTGAAGCACCTTCAGTAGAGTTTCCCATGTAGGAAATAATACCCTTGTTGGTAGAAAAGAATACTTCGCCGGTTTTTTCCTGAACACCCACCCCAATAACATTGTTTGATATAAGTGGAGAATTATCTGTGGTGAATTGATGAATTGTTTCTTTACCATCGTCAGATACAAGAAAAACACCCGAGTTTTCTGTTGCAATCCATTTTCTGTTTCCCCCGTCAACAGCAATAGAATTTATTATTTCGTAATCCAAAAGGTAATCAGCCAGGTCTGTGCCATCGTTTCTGGCTATTTTTACCTGGTATCCCCTAACATCACTTTCGGTAAGTATATCGTTTGAGGGACTATAAATTATGGGGCCTTTGTTTGTTCCAACCCAAATATTTCCGTCGTTGTCTTTTGTCATGCAATAAGCTAGCGATAATAAGTCGCCATTACTGTTTTTTATACTGAAATGATTTTCAGAAAATGTACCATCGTCATTTTGTTTTAAAACAGCAATACCATTTTTCTTCGATAAAATCCATATCTGGTCATTATCAGCAACTACCAGGTCTGCAAATTTTCCGGGATTAACGAAAACAGAGGATGAAAAATTATAATGTGTCCACTTCTGTTCTGTTGGCCAATAGCTGTATACAGGTTGAGCAGCATCATCAAAAATTGTCCAAAGATTTCCTTTGCTGTCAAAATCGAGACCTGATATTCTCACAAGTACAATTGGATTTATATTTTGCCGGAAGAGTTCGGTATTATCGTAAGTATAGCTTCTGGTGAGAAGTTGGTCTTCTATTTCATATAAGCCGTAAAAATATCCACTTGCGTAAATATGCTTTGAATCGGCGGGGTCATATGCAATTTTATAAATATTTCCAACATCGGTTAAACCTTGTCCCCATCCCGTATTAATACTGAACCATTTTTCATCTGAAAAGTTATAAGCTCCTCCTTCGGTATATGGTCTGAAAGGGCCACCGGAACCAATCCAAACCTGGTCGTCTTTCGTCGATACCAGTCCGGTTGAATTAAACCGTGGATTATTCACAGCCAGGTAGCTTTCATTATCCGGGCCATAATAATAAAAGCCATTATAATAACTGGCAGTAAATACTTTACCATCCTCATCCATTATGGCATTATAACAACGATTTAAATTAATGGAAAAGAGACTTAAAAAATCGGTGTTAAAGATTTCAGTTTTGTTAAGTCCACAAACCGAAAATTTATCGTTATTTACATCAAGTCCCAGAATTTCTGTATCTTTAAATAAACTCCATTCAGACCATGTGTTGTTTGAACCAACCAGAATTTTTTCTTCTGTAGCAGAGGAATCACTATAAACAGTAAAAATTTTACCACTGAAGCTCTCAACAAGTTTACAGGGCAAATTCATAGGTAAAAGAACATCATCGACCTGATTCCAATACGAATAGTCTAGTAAATTCGGGCTGTTCAGAGCTGCTTTGTAAAGTCCTTTTTCTGTTGCGGCATAGATATATCCATCATCAGAAACTGCAAGGTCGTTTACCTGTATACTTGAACCATTTTGGCCAAAGATATAACTGTCTTTAACCTCTTTTTTTTCCAGGTTTATAACAACAATACCAAAGTCGCAAGCCAGATAGGCCAGGTTAGATACAACTTTAATTTTGTTTATTCTTTTCGATGAGGTCATTAGTTTTTGAACGATATAGGGCATATTTATTATGCCGTCATGTGTTATCAGATCAATGTCACCAGAGTTATATCCTATTATCAGGACTTCAGGATCACTGGCATAGCACACCTGGCTCATTTCAATATCAGATAGATTCTGAACAGTAGTTAGTCGTTCAATTTCGCCTGTCTCCCGGTTATAGGATAACATCCCGCTTCCGTCGAATGTACAATATACTTTCTTGGGTGTAATTGCCAGGTCATGCGCTTTAATATAGGCTAAGTGGTCTCTCCAACTTCCATTTGGAATCTGCGCTTGAGGCAATACCAGGCTGAAGACAAACAGACAAAATACGATTATTCTTTTCGCGGGCATATTGTTATTTCAATTATGGTATCAGAGTAAAATACGGTGGAATCGATATAAATATTATTATTCTGCAGTAGAATTTAAATAATCAATAAATTTTTCCAGGGCTTTTGCTCTGTGTGATATCTTATTTTTTATGCTAAGTGTCATTTCTGCAAATGTTTGATTGTATCCTGTTGGCATAAAAACCGGGTCATAGCCAAATCCTTTGGTTCCGGATTTAATTAAAGTAATTTCGCCTTCAACTGTTCCTTCAAATGTTTTTAGTTTTCCGTCACGAATCATAGCAATAACAGTGCGAAACCGGGCTTTTCTGTTTTGTTCCTGACCAAGTTCTTCAAGAATTTTGTTTACATTATCGTCAAAAGAGCAGTTTGTGCCTGCATACCTGGCCGAATAAACTCCTGGTCTTCCATCAAGAGCATCTATTTCCAGGCCGGTATCATCTGCAAAACAGTTAAAGCCATATTTTGTGAAAATATATTCAGCTTTTTCTATTGCGTTTTCTTCGAGTGTTTCATGTGTTTCGGGTATTTCATCGTTAATGCCAACTTCACTTAGTCCCTGAACCATGTATTTCCCGTTCAATAAATCCTTTATTTCTTCAAGCTTGTGCTTATTGTTGGTTGCGAAGATTAATTTCATTCCGTTTATCGTTGATTTTAAAATAGGCTCAAAATTAATAAGAATAAAAAAAGGGCCGAAGCCCTTTATATAATTAGTTGTAATGATTTTAACTTCCTGAAGTGCTAAAACTACCACCAATTTTAGCAGGTCTTGGATTTATACATATTACAGGAATATTAAATGAATTAGCAATTATATATTGTTCTTGCGCTCCAAGCATGTAATCTGTAATGCCAATATCTTTAGTGGTCATAACCAGTAATGAACCAGCATTTATCTTTTGAGCGTAGTCTACAGTTTCTTTAACAAAGTCGGTTTGTCCGGGAGCTTCCACAACAATATGATCAATACCTTTGTTTTTGAAGTTACGTGTTAAGAAAAGCATATTTGAATCAACCCCTTTTACAAAATTTGAGTCGGTATGTTTTGCTTTAAAAAGGTGAATATTGGAATTAAAATATTTTGAGAAAAACCCAATCCAGTTTATCGATTCTTTGTTTTCTTTTCTGTAGTTAATCGGAAAAACAATGTCTTTGAACTGATTCTGTTTTGGGGCATCCTGAACAACAATAAAAGGAACTTTGGTATGAGCAATAACTTTTAGAGCCCAACTACCAAAAAACTTCTGAGATCCTTTAATTCCGTGCGTACCCATAAATACCATACGCGCGTTTAGTTCTTCTGCAGTTTCTCCAATTGCTGTGAAAATGGAGCCAACTTTAACAAAAGCTTTGGGCTTTGGAGTCCTGTCGGCGTATTTTTCCGCTATAACACCATTTAAGCGTTCTTCCAGGCTCTTCACCTCACTTTCTTTCTTGGCAATATGAAGAAAAATAATATCTGATCTCAGATTAGATGCTGCTAACACAGCATTTTCATAAGCGAATTCAGATTTTTCGGTAAAATCCCATGTTACCAGTATCACATTTCGTTCATCCATGATACACAAGCTTTAAATTAGTGAGTAAGTTAGTAAAAATATTGTGCGGTAGAAGCTGAAATTGCTAATTCTTATTACAAATTCTACCTGATAATAAGTTAAAAATAGTAAAATAAACATGAAAAAAGAAAATATTTTTTATAACAATCAGCTGCATGCAATGGTTACAGCCTAACAATTCTAACTTTTCTCTTCCAATAATTTTCTTTGTAAATATGACTAATGTTCATTGTTTTAAAACGCTTAATCATTACTTTTGGTATGAGTTTAGATAATAATAATGAAGGTGGGCAGTTAAAAATAATTTTTCTGTCAACTGACTATTAATCCATTTTTAATAGATGAAAAATATTGACTGGAAACATTTACCATTTCAGTATTCCAAAACAGATTATAATGTAAGAAGTTATTTTCAGGATGGTAAATGGGGAGAATTAGAAGTATCTCAATCTGAATATGTTGAAATTCATATGGCTTCAACCTGTCTGCACTATGGGCAGGAAATTTTTGAAGGATTGAAAGCATATAAAGGGAAGGATGAAAAAATAAGATTATTTCGGGTAGATGAAAACGCAAAGCGTATGCGTCGTTCGGCAAAAGGAATTCTTATGCCGGATATTCCTGAAGATTTATTTATTGAAGCTGTACATAAGGCAGTTACACTCAACAAAGAATATATACCACCTTACGGTACAGGAGCAACTTTATATATTCGGCCTTTGTATATAGGTGTTGGAGCAGAAGTTGGGGTGAAACCAACAAAGAAGGCGCTGTTTTTAATTTTTGTTACCCCTGTTGGTCCTTATTTCAGAGACGGTTTTAATCCGGTAGATATAATGATTTGCCGTGATTATGACAGGGCTGCGCCTCTGGGCACAGGTACATACAAAGTTGGAGGCAATTATGCGGCTAGTTTGGCTTCTTTGCAAGCTGCCCATGACAATGGATTTGCAACAACCTTGTATCTTGATGCCCGTGAAAAGAAGTACATTGACGAAGCCGGCCCGGCAAATTTCTTTGGCATTAAAGGGAATACCTATGTTACACCTGAATCTACATCAATTTTACCTTCAATTACTAATATGAGTCTTATGCAAATCGCAAAAGACATGGGCATGAAGGTTGAAAGAAGAAAGATTCCTATTGAAGAACTTGAAGAGTTTTCTGAGGTAGGCGCCTGCGGAACAGCAGCAGTAATTACTCCAATTCGCAAAATTGTTGACCCGGATAAAAATAAGTTTTACAATTACACAACCGATAATAAGCCCGGACCTGTATCAACAAAACTTTACAATACAATAACCGCTATTCAGTTTGGCGATGAGCCTGATAAACACAACTGGATAACTATGATTGATTAACCCCGGAGAAGTAACTATGTTCTTAATTAGGATGAGCTGCACTTAAATGTATTTCATCCTTAATTTCTCTTACAAACAGGTTTCTTAGTTCAACAGCACGCTGTAAACTTTTGTCTTTGTCGTAAACCCGAATGACGTGTTCTGGTCCCTGGAAACGATATATAACGCCAATAGCTGCATCGAATTCAGGATTTTTTAAATTGTATTTTATTTTTCGTAAAATCGATTCAAAGCGTTTCCAGTTTAGTTCTGTCTGAATCCTGATGTAGAACTTATCTCCATCGGTTAAATCACGATAAAGGCCATCGCCAATTTCAGCAAGTTTAAAATGTTTGAATATTTTTATTACACATTCCTGGTTAACAATACGATGAGCACCAAGCTGTAAATCATTATTTTTCAAGTAATTCTGTATTATGGTAATTTTTTGGAGATCAGATATATTTTTGAGTCTGACGCATGGCAGAATGTTTTTTCCGACTATAATTTCACCGTAACTGGGACTCCTTGACAAATCTGCTTCTTCTAGCAATTTACAATTAATACGGTTTATCTTCTCCGGGGCATACCTGTATCTTAAAATAATATAAAATGAGTATATTTTCAGCTCATTCAGATTTTCGTTTTTTACTCCCGGAAATGGGAATTTATTGCGCAACACAAGCGAGTTTTCTAAAATATTCCTGTTTAAATCTTCCAGAAACTCATACTTGGTCATACTGCCGATGGTTTCAATAAGCTGTGTATAACTCATGATAAGAAGAATTATAAATTAGAACAATGCGAAGAGCATGACCCGGATTACCGGTAGAAAAGACCCCTTATTACATCATACAATTTACAAAAATTTATGCCGAATTACAAGACAATCTGCTTGTTTTAGTTTGACGGTACTGCTTTAAAAACAAAAACTATTCTGACATCTATACCAAAGAATTTAATATTCAGTTTTATGAAATAAAACCAGTTTTTTATACTGCTGGTAAAAACACAGGGATTTTACGTACATTCTTAGTAATTTGGTAGCAGTATTTTAAGAATGAATATTGAACGGAAATATAAGATTAACGGAATATTAGGCACAATAATTTTTCATCTGTTGTTGCTAATTTCTTTCTTTGTTTTTAAGCTTGGTGATGTAAAATCGCAGCACCAGGATCTTCTTGCTATCGAATTTTCTGAAGAAAACTACAAAACAATAGAGCAAATTATTGAAGAAAGCAAACCAGAAATTAAGGCCATGGATAAGCTTTCGGATCAGACCATTTCAAACATTGTATCAAACACTGCCAATGAGATGGATGAAAAAATAAGTACCGAGAAGTACATCGATGAAGTAATGAAAGAATTGGGAATGGAAGAAATTAATCCGCATTACGATAATTCAATCCCCGAAGATCCGGTGGTGAATGATGATATAAAAAAAGAAGACAAAGAAAAGGATCAATCTGCCAATTTTGGACAAACAAGAGTTTCATATAAGCTTGAAGATGGTCGTAAACACAGGCATATTGAAAGGCCAATTTATATGTGTCAGAATGGAGGAACTGTTGTTGTAAATATTCTTGTTGATGATTCGGGCTTTGTTTTAGAGGCAAATTTAGGACAAGTATCATCCGTTGATGCCTGTCTTGCCGAAGCAGCATTGAACTCTGCCGGGAATTCATATTTTCATGCGGGAAGACCTGGAACTAAAGTTAAAGGAACAATTACATATATTTTTGTAGCTCAATAATTTATAATGGATATCACAGGGAATTGGTTTTATTTTAAAGATGATTTTTACCCAACAGAAAACGCATCTGAATTAATCGGAACTCCGAAAAACAGCTTTTATGAGGTGCTAAGAGTTGTAAAGCGAAGACCCTTGTTTTTCGAAGATCATTTTGAGCGTTTTGAAGCATCTTGTAAGAGCATGAACTTGCATAGCGGAATACCTCAGGAAGAAATTCATCAACTTTGCCTTCAAACCATTCAACAAAACAATGTTGAAACGGCAAATTTGAAATTTGAACTCTTGGTTTTTTCAAATAGCTTAGCTCTCAGTATTTGTTTGATGCCTCATTATTATCCGAAGGAAGAGGATTATAAAAAGGGAGTTAAGTTAACCTGCTATAAAGCAGAGCGTCCGGATCCACATGTTAAACAATCGGTTATAAATAATAAAATAAAAGAAGAAATATCAGACTTAAAGCAAAAAGCCGGAGCATATGAAGTTCTGCTTTTAAACCACGATGATGAAATTACCGAGGGTAGTCGTTCAAATATATTTTTCATTCAGAATAATAGAATAGTTTCTCCACCATCGGGAGTGATTTTGGAAGGTATTACACGGAAAAAAGTTTTGAGTCTTACGGAAAAACTTGGAATTGGATACATGGAGAGGCCGGTTAAATTGGTTGAGCTTACAGGGTACGAAGCAGTTTTTCTGACTGGGACATCGCCAAAAATATTACCGGTTGCACAAATACATGAAACAGAATATTTAGTAAACCACCCAATAATAATTAGACTTATTGCCGAGTATGAAAAGCTTATAAACGAGTATTGTGCATAGGTTAATAGGTTTTATTAAGGTTGAAGTAATCAAAATGTTATCGAAGCAAAAAATCCTTATATCAAAATAGCATACAATCATGAATCGTAAATCATTCTTATTTTTCATTTTAAGTATTGGAATTACAGCATATTCCCAAAAAACTTACTTTCAGCAAGCTGTTGATTACAAAATAAAGGTAAGTTTAGACGATGAAGCACATATGCTTCGTGCCTTTGAAACTATCGAATACACCAACAATTCTCCCGATGAGCTTACCTACATCTGGATGCATATCTGGCCAAATGCCTATAAAAATAACCAAACCGAATTTGCCAAACAGCAACTGGAGAATGGTTCAACCAACTTTTATTATACCGATGATGAAAACCGGGGATATATCGATTCTCTTGATTTTAAAGTAAACGGAGAAAGTATTAAAGTCGAATATTCTGTTGATACCATTGACATTTGTAAACTGTTATTAAATGAACCCTTAAAGCCGGGGAAAAAAATCAGTATTTCAACACCTTTCATGGTAAAATTACCGGGCGATTTTTCCCGGATGGGTCATGTTGGCCAATCTTACCAGGTAACCCAGTGGTATCCAAAACCGGCAGTATACGATAAAACCGGCTGGCATCAAATGCCTTATCTCGATCAGGGTGAATTTTATTCTGAATTTGGTTCATTTGAAGTCGATATTACACTTTCGGATAATTATGTTGTGGGAGCAACAGGCGAAATACAAAATCCTGAAGAATGGCAATGGTTGCTTGAAAAGAATGAGCAGACACGTGCTATAGACACTTTCAATTATAAAGATAACAGCACGCCTGAATCAAGTCAGGAAATGAAAACCCTGAAATATACCTGCGAGAATGTACATGATTTTGCCTGGTTTGCCGACAAAAGATATAATGTGCTTATCGATTCAGTGAAGTTGCCTTCTGAAGACCGATGGGTAACTACCATCAGTATGTTTTTAAACAACCAGTCGAAATACTGGGTGAATTCACAGGAATATATTCAGGATGCAATTACGAAATATTCGGCTTGGTACGGAAACTACCCCTATAAGTATTGTACAGCAGTTCAGGGAGCTATCTCAGCCGGTGGAGCGATGGAATATCCAACCATTACAGTTGTTGGCAATTCCCAGAGTTCAATTATGCTCGAAGAAATGATAATGCACGAGGTGGGGCATAACTGGTTTTATGGTATTCTGGGATTCAATGAAAGAGATTATCCCTTTTTAGATGAAGGAATTAATTCATTTAGTGAGTTCAGGTACATGGAAGAAAAATATGGCACGGAAAAGTATTTATACGAAATGTTTATTCCATTAAAAATAGCGGAGTTAGCAAATATTGAAACACTTCCCTTATCAAAATATTACAGTATATCTGCATTTTTACCAATGAGCATTTATAAGGATCAACCTATGTTTACTCATAGCAATCAGCTTATACAAATAAATTATGGGTCAATCGTTTACCATAAATCTGTCCTTGCTTTCGCTTATCTTATGAATTACATGGGAGAAGAAGAGTTTAACAATGTAATGAGAAAATTTTACCAGGATTGGAAATTTAAACATCCGGATCCAGATGATCTTGAGAAAGCTTTTACAGAAGGTACAGACAAAAATATTTCCTGGTTTTTTAACGATATTGTTAAAACAACCAAGAAGTTAGACTATAAAATTGTAAGAGCTAAGGATAACAAAGTTTTAGTTCGAAATATTGGAGAGATTGCTTCACCGGTTAATCTTAAAGGCTATAGTGTGTCAGGAGAAAAAGAATTTGATACCTGGAGCATTGGCTTTTCGGGTAAGCAATGGATTGACGTACCAACCACCGAGGTATATCAGATTAAATTGAATAAAACTGAAATACCAGAACCATTTCAACAAAACAATACTTTTAAAACATCTGGTTTATTCAAAAAGCTTGAGCCAATAGAACTGAACATAATTCAGATATTGGACAAACCAGACAAAACACAAATAGGTATTCTGCCGGCTATGGCCATGAATAATTACAATAAGTATATGCTTGGAGCATTTTTGTACAGTCCTGCAATACCTTTTAAAAGAGTGGAGTATCAGCTGGCTCCGATGTATGCTTTTGGAAATAATGATCTGGCGGGTATGGGAAAAATTACCTGGAGAACATCGCCTGATATTGGATTTACAGAGCGCATTGACATTAGTGTTTCCGGCATGCAGTTTGGCCGGCCAGATTCATTAGGGATTTCGTATAATAAGCTTAAGGGGCAGATGGATTTTTTCCTGAAGAAAAAAAACGCCAGAAGTTACATTAGTCAAAAAGTAATTTTATCCTGCCTTTTATTGAATAATCTTTACCACGAAGGCACTACAAGCCATTTTAACCTGAACTATAAACTAAAAAACAGATCCAAACTTCAGCCATACAGTGTTTCGGTGCTGGGTGAAATGAACGATGGTGCCTTAAGAACTTCAGCAAGTTTTAAATATAAGATCAATACCCAAAAAGCAAAAAATCAGTTTTATATAAGATTGTTTGGAGGGTTTAGCACAAACCAGGACAAATATCCATTTTACCTTTCCGGAGGTTCTTCAGCAGACATACAAGCTGATGAGCTATACCTGGGAAGGTACGAGCAGTATGGCAACAGCTGGCTGGCACAGCAATATTCAGCTAACGATGGAGGTTTTATCAGTTCTTCTACAGTTTCTGCAAAGCTTATGCTTACGGCACAAATAGAAGTGAAAATTCCTAAAGTTCCTATAAGAGCATATGGCAGTATAGGAACATTTTCAGAGCCGATTGATAATGGAATTACTAATATTGCAGACTTTGAAGATGATGGATATTTGGTTTACGAGGCTGGATTTATGACTAATATTACTCCTGTCTTAAAAGTTTATTTCCCTTTAGTTGAATCAGAAAATATCAACAATTACATTGAAGGCCAGACAAACAGCTATGGGCAGAAGATTAAATTCTCATTAAATATAAATGCGATTAATCTTTTTGATTACCGCGAAAGTTTGTTTTAGATTACAGATATAGGCCGGGAACAAATTTCCCGGTCTAATTATATAATAACTACCGCTAGAACAATTAATATAACAGAGACAACAGCTAATATCAAAAAATACAATAACCAAACCAACAGAGGCATGAGTATTGATTTAATCCATGAAGCCCGGTAAATTCTGCGAATACCCGAGATATGATAAACAGGAATAAGCGCCAGCAATATGGGTTCAGGATAAACAGTCTTTTCCGGAAAAATAAGGTTCGTGGCAATTATTACTGATAAAATCAGGAACAGGAACGAGTGGATATTTAATGAAAATATAAGGTGTGTAATATAATACTTATTTTGTTTCATGAAAAACAGCCACATAAAGAAGGCAAAAATGGGCATAAGCAGAAACAAGGAATAGTTGAGTATCTTTAGGTATTTATTTACAAATATTTCAGGGTGTTCGCTTAATAGTTTGTCTCGGGATTGGTTATGCAATTTTTTCTCAAGCTTTGATTTAAAGACGGTTTCTTTTAGATTTGCAACGCTATCTTGTTGTGTGGTTTTAGAATCATAATTTATATTAAATACTTTTCTGACAGAATCATATACAGGATTTTCTGAGGATCGAATTGAATCGACAATTGCCTTGATTTCAGAACTTTCATCATTTCCTATTGCAACAAAATTGTCGTTGTTTTCGATACCTCTGCCAGCTATTATTGAGGTTAACAGGAACAAAACAAAACTTATAAAAACATAAAACCGGAAAGGAGGCATGTATCGTGCTCTTTTTCCCCGGGTGTAATCCAGAGTAAGTTTTCCGGGTTTAAAAAGAATAGCTTTAAGAGTGCGTATCAGCCTGGTGTCAAAAGTTATAATTGTTCCCATGAAGTCAACTATCATGAACTTAAGTGGACGCTCAAATTCTAAAACTGACTGGCCACAGTTGGGGCAGAACTTACCTGTAAAAGGGGTATCACAATTTTGGCATTTCACCTCAACCCGGGGAGTGGCATCATTTTTCTTTTTTCTTTTGAATTTTCTTTTTTTTGGAGGTGCTTTGAAAAGCTTAATTCGCTTTATTTTATCTTGAATTAAATGGAAATGCCTTGAGATAAAGGTTTTGAGTTTGGTAAATGGGATTAGTTTCATTTCAGGTTGAGATATACAAATAGCAATTTTTCTCTGACACCCATACAGATATCAGTCAAGTTTTAGGCTAAAATAACGATTTTGGCTTATTTACCCTGCTTGTTCAGCATATTCACTATTACACGACTTTCTCCCTCGCAGGTATGGAAAATAACAATTCGTTCTCTTTCATCGCAGATACAGTGCGTATATAAATCACAGCCAATTACCGAGTCTATAGTTACAAGCGTGTCCTGAAAGAAGTATTTAAAAATATAGTAAGTATAGTCATGATAGAATACTTTTACAGTATCGTCATCTTCGGTAATGTAAAAAGTACGCTCATCTATATTGAAAGTATCCTTAATGTATAAGAATGCTTTTTTATGAAGTACCAGTACGTTGGTGTCAACATAATGTACTATTTCAACAGTGTCATGAACATATACAGTATCGTGAATGGTGTCTGCCAGGATAGCGAAATCACCTGTAATTGTGTTAGCAGCGTGAGCTTCTGAAAAGTCAGGTGTAATGATGTGGTACATTAACCCTAATATTCCAGCAATTAATAATGTTTTTAGTGAATTTTTTGCCCAGGTTTTCATCTTATTAAGGTTTAGCTATCTGTTTAAAAGTTTTTTGTCCCTGGTATTGAAGGACAAATCCAGTTTTGTGATAATAAACTAATTTACAAAAAAATACTGTATTATAAAACGAGATTTCAACATATTACAATATTTGCCCCGATGAGTTCGAATTGTTTTGTTTTCAAGGGAAGCCGAAATAATATTATGAACAACCTAAATTATTGTTCGGCTTTAATTCTATTTTTGCATCGTTTATTAAAATTCAGAATAAGCTAATCCCATAAGAATTCAAAAGCGATGGAAAAGTTTGTTGATATATTGGTCATTTCTGGAACTGTTTTGGGTTGTTTTATGGGGCTTTCCATTTTAAGCTCATCTTTTTTTCGAAGTATGGCTAATAAGTACCTGGCCTATTCTGTTTTTCTGTTAACAGCCATAATGTTTTTGGGTTGGCTTAATGCCGGTATCGGAATATTTGAATTGCTCAGGCAAATTGCGTGGGAATTGTTGATTCCTGTTACTTTGCTTACGTATTTTCTTACGCATCTTAAAAATCCTTTTCTTAATTCCAGGAAATATAAATTACTGTATCTGCCTTTTGGTATTACTCTTATAATCAATGTTGTTCTTGCGTTCGATTTTGCCATGCATCTCTACAACATGCCCTTTTCAAAATCAGCTCTTATAGTAGTTCAGTTAATCTATGTTTTCGAAGAATTGCTTGCTATAGTATTTAATTTTATTGTGCTTTTCTGGTCACGAAAACAGATAAAGAAGTCGCATGAAGAACTTCAAATTAAAAAATGGTTGTCTCATTTAAACTCAGGTTTATTGATAATTGTAGCGGGTTGGGCTGTTTTTTTTATTGTTAGCTTCCTGCCAGATACTCAGTATTATATCGATGTTATTTATTATTATATCGATGTTATTTGGGGGCTAATTGTTATCCTGTTGTGGTTTGTAATGTATTTTGGTGTTTTCAACCTGCAAATTGCTATTGAACAAAAGGAAATTCATCAGATAAACGAAGAAAAAAAGCACACTAAATCAACAAAGAAGGTGTCGAAAAATAAAAATGAATTAAAATCGCCCAAAGTTTCAAAGCAAAATGAAATTGTTACTCAATTTATTAGGCTATTGGAGGAAAAAGAGTGGTACAAAAATCAATTATTAAGCCGACTTGATATAGCGACAGAATTGGGAATTAGTGAAGGTTATTTATCGCAAATAATAAATCAAGAACTTGGTAAAAATGTAATTCACATTATAAACGAGTATCGCATAAATGAATCGAAACGTTTATTTCAGGATCCGGAATTTTATCGATACTCCGTTCAAGCCATAGGAATGGAATCGGGGTTTAAAACGAAAAGTGTTTTTTACGATACCTTTAAGGCAAGCACAGGTGTTTCGCCTGGTATTTACCGCAAACAACAGATGTCATAAACTTTCAGAATACAAAGAAATTGGAGGTTTGCAGGTTAATGCCTGAAGAATTATAAATTTGCAGTATCTGACCACGGCAATAATAATATGCCCGAAATTTTTTTGGAATCATTTATGGTAACTCGTATCTCAAATTTTTCTTCGCTTTTTTCGAAGTCAGCTTTAAACCGGAATATCTGAAAGGAATGCCCGCCTTCGCTTATCCATGTTTCAACAAACATTAAGCCTTGAAAATCACCAATTTCTTCTTTCATTTGCAACGAAGCTGCTTTTTGATTCCCTTTGTTCAAATCTTTTTTCACTCCATAACTTACATTATCCCGAAATTCATAGTATTCACCTTTGTTTTGCGTGTTAAAAAAATCAGAGGCAAAATCCTGGGCAATTTGAACATCTTTTTTATTTACTTCAGAAGCGGGCAATTTCTTAAAGTTTATGTTGCACGAATTCAAACAAAACAAGCAGAAAAATCCTATTATGAAAGAGATTGATTTCAAAGATTAGTTTGTAAAATTTCTATTTAGCGCTTAATTGCTGGCAAATATAATCATACTAACAGTTTATAACAGGAACCCACTATACAAATAGCCCTTAATATTTTTTGCTAAAGGCTGCAATTTATTCTATTCAAAATTATCTCCTAAAAGTCCGAATTCGTCAGAACTCAATAAAACCGGACTTCTAAACACGAATTGCATGGCGAAAAAACAGTTGGAGGCTCTATGTTTGTATCAATTTTAAAAACCAAAAATAATAGAACCATGAAAAAATTATGTTTAATAGCAATTACACTATTGACCATTTGTAGCTGCGAGAAAGAAAAAACAGAAATTGAAGTACCAATTAAAAGTCAGTTTGTGAATTTAACAAGCCATAAATTGGCAAGCTATTATACCAAAACAAACAGCAAGTACTTAATTGTATTTGAATCGGGCTTGGGAGACGATCATGCTGTTTGGCAACAACAACCTGGTGAAATTGCTAAAAACACAGCAAGAAAAATGGATGTTCTAATGTACGACCGGGGAGGATATGGATCTTCAACACTCGGAAATACAGAGCGAAATATTGAATGCTTAAGTTCTGAGTTGGATAAAGTAATTAATACTTATTCAAACAACCGAAAAGTGATACTTGTAGGCCATGAATTAGGTGGAATGGTTGTCCGCGATTATGCCATTAAGCACTCCGAAAAAACAGCAGCAATCCTTTTTGTCGATGCTTTACACGAACAATATAACAACTTTACAGAAAGTGACGAGCAAACAATTTATTCTATATCTGCCCTTTTTAACGGGAGGGCCTCTGGTGCAGCACTTGAAGCTTTGCAGTTAAGAGAAGATGATGAGTATATGTCTTCACTTCCGAATTTACCCGATGTGCCTGTAATTGCCTTGACAAGCATTAAAATAGAAGGAGATAAGGATAAACAGGATCGTGAGCTGTGGTTTCATTCGAAAGAGTCACTAAAAGAAGGTGTTTCCGATTTCGAACACATCACAACTGCGCAGTCGGAGCATATCATGAAGGAAGAACCAAATTTAGTACTTGATGCGCTGGATAATCTAATTAGTAAACTACCATAACAAATCTTTTTCAAAGCACTTTGTAAGTTCAGAATAATAAACATGTTCTCAATCTTGTTCCCTTTTCTGAATTATAAACACACACATTTACACAATTAAAATCGAATAATTATGAAAAGCTTATTATATTTAATATCACTGATAATACTTGCCATAGCATGTACCGATGACGAATTATACATCGATGAACCTTTAATTGATGTTGTTAAATTACCTTTTGCAAGCGACTCAATGTATGAACTTGCCACAAAAAAATACAATTCTGTTGAAGCCGATACATTTTTACGATTTGCTATCCTTGAAAAAAATGTTACCGGTTCTAAGATAGAAAAGTTAATGGACAAACCGGAAATGGATTCAGCTTTGGTTGTTTCTGTAAAGAGTTCAATTGGTGATAAAGAAATGTTTATTTCAGGAGCCGATAACTTTAGTGGACATAACCTAAGAACTGTTTTTGTAAATGACATACAGTATACTCATTATGAATATTATCTTTTTTTACCCATTAAGTATAGCACTGAACCGCATTTACAGAATAAACGAATTGAATTTAGTGATACTGAAAATGATGATATACAAATATCATACAAATCGGAATTCACCGGATTAAGCATAACTAAGAAGTTTTAATTCTAAGATTTATGAAGGTTATAATTTTTATATTATTAGTTTCTTTTTCCTCGGCATGTTTTGCTCAAAAAGAGATAAATTCAGCCTCTTTGAAAATTTCATATTTCGGCGAAATGATAACGCATCCGGGTTTAAAATGCGGCATTGAGTATTCATTGCTTACCAGGAATATTAGTAAAGAAACCAAACGGAAAACAAAAGAAAAGAAATGCGAAATTATAATCGGCTCAAATTTAGGCGCTTATACGCATTTTAAGTACAATACAGGCGTGTTTTTAAATGGCGAAATTGGTTATAGAACAACACGTTCTACAGGAAATATATTCGATTTTATGTTTGGTGCCGGCTATTTACGAACTTTCTTAAACAGTGAAACTTTTGAGATTGGCGAAAACGCTGAAGTTAACAAGGTTTTTCTGGCCGGGAATAACTCATTCATGCCTTCAGTTTCATTTGGTTTTGGGCGCGATATTTCACAAAAAAGCGAAGTGTTCGATTCGTGGTATCTAAAACCAATTATTTTTCTGCAAACACAGCATAATTCTGGCATCTTGCCGCATTTAGCATTAGAAGCCGGGCTTAATTTCCAATTAAACAAATAACGTCATGAGAAATATTTTTTTGTTACTAATAGCAGTTACGGTGGTTTTTGCCTCCTGCGAAAAGGAAAAAACGGGGAGTCATGTGTCAAATCATTTCTTTTTGCGCAACAACAATGCAGATATGCCGGTATATGTCGAAGGTAATGTTGCATCGAATATTTTTGTTATTGTTTTGCATGGTGGTCCTGGCGATGAAGTTTTAGTGCACAAACATCTTTTAAACGACTTTACCGATGAACTTGAAGAAAACTATGCTATGGTTTACTGGCAACAAAGGTGTGCAGGCTCATCACAAGGAAATGTTGATAGAAATGAGGTACAACTTTCCGATTATGTTGACGATTTAGAAAAGCTATTAATATTACTCATGCACCAGTATGGCCAGCAGATAGAGTTTTTTCTTATGGGACATAGTTGGGGAGGTGCCTTGGGGACAATGTTTTTACTCGAAGGCGATAATCAGCGCGATATACAGGGTTGGATTGAAATATGTGGTGCACACGACGGGCCATTAGCCTTGGAGTTTTCAAAAGAAAAAATAATTACCACAGGAGAAAATCAAATTGCTTTAGGTAATAATATTAACAAGTGGGAAGAGATAGTATACGATGCAAAACAGGCTGATTTAAGTACTCTTGATGGTAAAATTGAAGTGTATCTGTCAGGCTTTGAATCAGAGAATCTTATGGTTGATTCAATGATTTCTGTTGAAACAGGTACAACAAAAGATTACATAAGTGCAAGCTTTTTTAAACCATTTAATCTGTTTTCTAATATTATTCCGGCACCCTTTAGCGAAAATTTTTATGAGGAACTAAATTCACTTTCTTTAACTGATGATTTAAGCGAAATATCAATTCCTTCCTTATTTCTGTATGGGCGCTACGATTTTTTGGTACCAGACAGTTTTGGGTATAGTGCCTATAACGAGATAGGAACTAATGAAAAAGAAATTTTAATTCTTGAAAAATCTGAACATTGGCCAATGAAAACCGAGCCTGAGAAATGCCGGATTGCAGTTATTACATTTATTGATAAATACAAATAGAATATTGCTTTCAGCCTATTTGAGGCTTTCTCTTGTTTAAATATTGATGAAACTGAATAATAGTTCAAAATTCTTCTAATCGCAGATTACAGGTTTCTCAGGAGAATCAAGAAATTCGAACATTATATTTATTTGTTCCTGAGAAATGCGTGGCGTTGATAGCGGTAAGCGTTCATATTCCGACATCCATTTTACATCCAGGGTTTCCATGCCTGGCTTGATTTCTCCACCCAGGTCATCGCAAAGAATAAAAAATTTATATATATGATATTTATCGGGCGGATGATTATGCTTTGATTTATCGAATACTGCCAGCAAGCGGTCAGGCTTAACTTTCAAGCCGGCTTCTTCCCAAACTTCTTTTTCGGCAACTTCAAATGGAGTATAGCCTACATCTGCCCATCCACCGGGCAAGGTCCAGTTTCCATCTATTCCTTCCTGTACCATTAAGAGCTTACCCTCGCGAAAAACAACTCCTCGTATATCAACCTTTGGAGTTTGGTATCCTTTCTCTTCGGCAAAAAGCTCACGAATTTTTTCAATTGGTGCATCGGTGTATGCATGCATAATGTCTACACTAATTGAACGAATCATCTCATACCGCTCAAGATCATATTTGTCTGCACCAAATTCCAGGCCAGCCTGAGCAATAGCTTGAAGTTTTTTTGCAATATCAAGCCAGTCGAATGCCATTATAAACGTTTGGGATCAATTTTGTATTCATCCCAGCTTTTTATCTGAATATCATTTATGCTTAAAGTGCATACTCCTGTAAGAAATGCACTTGCTAGCCTGGCATTTGTGATAAGAGGGATATTGTAATCAACAGCACTTCTTCTGATAACATAATCGTTGGTTAATTCATCAGATGATAAATCTTTCGGAATATTTATTACCAGGTCAATCATCTTGTTTTTAAGATAATCAAGTGTGTTTGGTTTTGCTTTTTCATCAGGCCAGTGAAGCATGGTTACTTCAATGCCATTCATCTCGAGAAACTTTGCTGTTCCCTTGGTTGCAAATAAATTATAACCTTTATCCGATAGCAGTTTACAGCTATTTAATAATTCCACTTTAGAACGTGTCGGACCGGTTGAAAACAGAATATTTTTCTTTGGTATACGATAGCCTACCGAAAGCATTGCCTTAAGAATGGCTTCATAGTAATCATCGCCAATACAACCTACTTCACCTGTCGAGGCCATATCAACTCCTAAAACAGGGTCTGCTTTAGAAAGACGGGCAAAAGAAAACTGGGGAGCTTTTACACCAATATAATCCAGATCGAAAATGGACGAACTCGGTTTCTCAACTCCTTTACCAAGCATAACCTGTGTAGCCAGTTCGATAAGGTTTGTTTTAAGAACCTTCGAAACAAACGGGAAACTTCTCGATGCCCTGAGGTTACACTCAATCACTTTTATGTCATTGTCTTTTGCCAGGAATTGCATATTGAAAGGGCCACTGATGTTCAGTGCTTTAGCAATCTGTCGGCTTATTTTTTTAATGCGTCGCTGTGTTTCAAAATAGATTTTCTGTGCCGGGAAAACCATGGTGGCATCACCCGAGTGAACCCCTGCAAATTCAACGTGCTCGCTAATGGCATAGGCAACAAGCTCACCTTGTTTTGCAACCGCGTCTATTTCAATTTCTTTGGCTTGCTGAATAAACTCTGAAACTACAACAGGATATTGTTTAGATACTTTGGCAGCCAGGTTCAGGAAATGTTCCATTTCATCCCTGTTCGAAACAACGTTCATTGCTGCCCCCGATAGCACATACGATGGGCGAATTAGCACAGGAAAGCCAACCTCATCCACAAAGTCGTTAATATCTTTAATATTTGTTAGTTCTTTCCAACGAGGTTGATCAATCTTCATTTCATCAAGCAGGCTGGAGAATTTATGACGGTTTTCTGCATTGTCAATGCTTTCCGGCGATGTACCCAGAATGGGGACCTTGCGCTTGTGAAGGCGCATAGCCAGGTTATTTGGAATCTGACCTCCCACAGATATAATAACCCCTTTTGGTGCTTCTAAATCAACAATGTCAAGCACACGTTCCAGGGTAAGTTCGTCAAAGTAAAGGCGGTCACAAATATCATAGTCGGTACTCACCGTCTCCGGGTTGAAGTTTATCATTATTGATCGATATCCTTCTTTATTTACAGTATTCAGTGCATTTACACTGCACCAATCAAATTCAACCGAACTACCTATTCTGTATGCTCCCGAACCCAGAACAATTACCGATTTTTCATTATCGGTATAGTCCAAATCGTGCTTTGAGCCGTTGTAAGTCAGGTACAGGTAGTTGGTTTTTGCAGGGAACTCGGCAGCCAGGGTATCAATTTGCTTAACCGATGGCACTATTCCTTTTGAAATCCTGTAATCGCGTACTTTTAACAATCCATCTTCTAAAAATTCCGATTCTTCTTTGAGAATCGAACGGGCTACCTGAAAATCAGAGAAACCGGCTTTTTTTGCATCAAGCAAGATTTCATCCGGAAGTTCTTCCAGACTGTTAAATTCTTCCAAATCGTTCTTAAGCTCAAAAATTTTCTGAAGTTTTGAAAGAAACCAGTTGTCTATTTTGGTTAGCTCATGAATTTTATCAATTGAATAACCTTTTTCAAGAGCGGCAGCAATCACGAAGATACGCATGTCGGTGGGCTCCTGAAGCTCTTTATCTATATCGTCGAAAGACAAGTCGCGGTTTCCAACAAAACCATGCATTCCCTGTCCAATCATTCTTAGACCTTTCTGAATCGATTCTTCAAAAGTACGGCCAATGGCCATTACTTCACCAACAGATTTCATGCTGGAACCAATTTGCTTTGAAACGCCAATGAACTTATTAAGGTCCCAACGTGGTATTTTACAAACTATATAATCGAGTGAAGGCTCGAAGAAAGCCGGAGTAGTTTTGGTAATAGAGTTTTTTAACTGATGTAGTCCATATCCTAATCCGAGCTTGGCTGCAACGAAAGCAAGGGGATAACCGGTTGCTTTTGATGCAAGCGCACTGGAGCGCGATAGTCTGGCGTTTACTTCAATTACCCGATAATCTTCAGACTCCGGGTCAAGGGCATACTGCACATTGCATTCTCCAACAATTCCGATGTGGCGGATAATTTTTATAGCAAGCTCCCTTAGTTTATGATATTCAGAATTTGAAAGTGTTTGTGAAGGGGCAACTACGATACTTTCACCGGTATGTATACCAAGTGGGTCGAAGTTCTCCATATTACAAACAGTAATACAGTTATCAAACCTGTCGCGAACAACTTCGTATTCAACTTCTTTCCAACCTTTTAACGATTTTTCTACCAGAATTTGTGGCGAATATGAAAAGGCATGGCCAGCTAGATTTCGCAATTCATCTTCATTGTTGCAGAAGCCTGAACCCTGTCCGCCAAGTGTATATGCTGCTCTGATAATTACCGGGTAACCTACTTCTGCGGCTGCTTTAACAGCGTCTTCAATGTTTGTTACTGCAAGGCTTTTTATGGTTTTTACACTAATCTGGTCAAGTTTTTTAACGAACAAATCGCGGTCTTCGGTGTCCATTATAGCCTGAACAGGTGTTCCTAAAACTCTTACATTGTGTTTCTGAAGTGCTCCGATTTTAAAAAGTTCTGTACCACAATTCAATGCTGTCTGACCACCAAACGAAAGTAAGATACCGTCTGGTTTTTCCTTTTCCAGAACTTTCTCAACAAAATGTGGCGTAACCGGCAGAAAATATATCTTATCTGCTATACCTTCCGAGGTTTGAACAGTAGCAATATTGGGATTAATAAGGACTGTTTTTACTCCTTCTTCACCAAGTGCTTTTAATGCCTGAGACCCAGAGTAATCAAACTCTCCCGCTTCACCAATCTTTAAGGCTCCCGATCCTAATACAACTACTTTTTTAATCGACTTGTCCATACTATATAGAGAATGTTATTTTTAAATTGGCGCAAAAGTACAAATAATTCGGTTAAAATAATTGTATTTAAATAAAATCTGTATAATTTTGCACAATAAATGAATAATTATTCAAATGGGAAACAGGACTGAAAGACTATTAGCAATAAAGGAGATAATTACAAATAATAAAGTTTCCAGTCAGGAAGAATTACTAAGTATGTTGGTGCGCAAAGGATTAAGCTATACTCAGGCTACCCTGTCGCGCGATTTAAAGTTCCTAAAGGTAAATAAAATATCTGACCCTGAAAAAGGTTATATCTACGAATTGCCGGATCAACATGCTGCTCTGGGCAATGAAATTGCAGAAAGTTATGCAGCTCAGGGGTTTGTTTCTATTCAGTTTGCCAACCATTTAGGTGTAATAAAAACGCTTCCTGGATATGCTCCAAGCATTGCTGCGCTTATAGATAGGTCAAATCCGTTTGAAATTATCGGAACGATAGCAGGAGATGATACTATTTTAATCATTCCTCACGATAATGTTTCAGAAAGTGATGTTATTAATGCAATGATTCTTATTATACCAGAATTAAAAAGTCGTTTCGATTAAGTATTAAAACATGATGCATTAATATTAACCAGAAAAAATTTATTATAAAATGGAAAACAAGAAGGTAGTATTGGCCTACAGTGGAGGATTAGACACTTCAGTTATACTAAAGTGGCTTATTGATAAAGGGTTCGAAGTTATTGCTTATGTGGCTGATGTTGGGCAGGAAGAAGATTTTGAGGAAGTTAAAAGAAAAGCCCTTGCTATTGGTGCCACTAAAGTTTATATCGAAGATTTAAGAGAAGAGCTGATTACAGATTATATTTTTCCGGCAATAAAAGCCAATGCTATGTATGAAAGCAGATATCTGCTTGGTACAGCCCTGGCCAGACCAATAATTGCAAAAAGACACATTGAAATAGCTCATAAAGAAAATGCTACCTATGTTTCGCATGGAGCAACCGGAAAAGGTAACGATCAGGTTCGTTTTGAGCTGGGTTTTTATGCCTTAGATCCCAAAATTAAAGTTCTGGCTCCATGGAAAATGCAGGAATTTCTTGATCAGTTCAAAGGGCGTACCGATATGCTTAATTATGCTGCCGATAAGAAAATTCCGGTAAAAGCTTCTTTAAAAAAACCTTACAGCGAAGATGATAACATCATGCATATCAGTCACGAAGCGGGTATTCTTGAAGATCCAAAATACAAGTTTGACAACGAGATTTTAACCAAAATGGTTGCTCCACAGGATGCACCCGATAAAGAAACACACATCGAAATACATTTTAAAGACGGTATTCCTGTAAAAGTAGTGAATACCGATGACGGAACTACAAAAGAAAAACCACTTGAATTATTCTTGTACTTGAATAAACTTGGTGGCGAAAATGGTATAGGTCTTTTAGATATGGTTGAAAACCGTTTTGTAGGGATCAAATCGAGAGGGGTATACGAAACTCCTGCTGGTGAAATTTTGATTAAAGCACACATGGATATTGAAGGTATAGCTATGGACCGCGAAGTTATGCGCCTGCGCAATATGCTTTCACCAATCTTTGCCGAAATCGTTTATAATGGATTCTGGTTCAGTCCTGAAATGGACTTTTTAATGGCTTCAATGAATAAAAGTCAGGAATTAATAGACGGTATTGTTTATGTAACTTTATATAAAGGCAATGTATTAATCAATGGCCGCGAATCAACCAGCTCATTGTACGATAAAGATTTATCAAGTATGGATATCGAGGGAGGATTTGATCAAAAAGATAGCGCCGGATTTATCAAAATCAACGCCATTCGTCTAATGGCACATAATGCTATACTAAAACAACAAGGTAAATCAATTCTGTAATAAAAACATTTGAATGAAGCTCTGGGATAAAGGGAAGGATATTAACAAAGCAATTGAGGAGTTTACCATTGGTCGTGACCGGGAGCTTGATATGCTATTGGCACCTTATGACGTTTTAGGGTCAATAGCACATATCAGCATGCTTCAGAAAGTTGGATTGCTGGAAGAGGAAGAGCTGAAACAGCTTCATGCTGAATTGGTTAATATTTACAGAGAGATCGCTGAAGGTAATTTTAAGATTGATGAGGGCATTGAAGATGTGCATTCACAAGTTGAGCAGCTTTTAACAAACCGCTTAGGCGATGTTGGAAAGAAAATTCACAGTGCCCGTTCCCGTAACGACCAGGTTTTACTCGACATAAAACTTTTCTCAAGAGCAAAAGTTAAAGAACTTACAGAGTCTGTTCAGATATTATTTAATAAGCTTATCGGGTTAAGCGAAAAAAATAAAGATATTCTTATTCCTGGCTATACTCATTTACAGGTGGCCATGCCTTCCTCTTTTGGACTGTGGTTTGGAGCCTATGCCGAAAGTCTGACAGACGATTTACAGGTTTTGTTAGCTGCCTTTAAACTAATTAATCAGAATCCGCTGGGTTCTGCTGCCGGATATGGTTCTTCTTTTCCAATCGACAGACAGGAAACTACAGACCTATTAGGATTCGACAGAATGAACTTTAATGTTGTTTATGCCCAGATGGGGCGTGGAAAGGTAGAACGAAATGTTGCCTTTGCACTCGGAAACGTTGCATCAACTTTATCCCGCATGGCTTATGATCTTTGTTTATTCATGAGTCAGAATTTTGGGTTTATCAGTTTGCCAGATGAATTTACCACCGGCTCCAGCATTATGCCACACAAGAAAAATCCAGATGTTTTTGAACTGATTCGTGCAAAATCAAATAAAGTTCAGTCGCTTGCGAACGAGCTAACAATAATTTCAAACAACCTCCCTTCGGGGTACTTTCGCGACATGCAGGTTATTAAAGAATCTTACCTTGAGTCGTTCAATTACCTTATCGATTGTGTAGATATTATGGCTTTTGTTTCTGACAAGATAAAGGTGAACAATGATATACTGAGCAAGGATATCTACAAATACCTGTTCAGTGTTGAGGAGGTGAATAAAGAAGTATTAAAGGGAGTTCCTTTTCGTGAAGCATACAAAAGTGTCGGACTGAAAATTGAAAGGGGTGATTTTGATCCCGAAAAAAGCATTGACCATACACACCAGGGCAGTATAGGTAATCTTTGTAACGAAGATATAAGACATAAGTTTAACCAGATCTATTCACAATTTAATTTTGATGCAATAGCAGAGTCTGAAAAGAAACTGCTGCAAATCTAAGAGCAAGATGAAGAGGGGAAGAATAGTTGTAAGAATTGAGATAGCAACCTTGCTTGATGGAAATGGCAAGCTGAACCACCAGAAAATGGACAGGCTGGTTATGGTGCTTTCAAATCTGCAGAATAGCGGGAAAGAACTTCTACTAGTGAGTTCCGGAGCTATTGTGCTCGGAATTGAAAAGTTAGGGCTTAAAATTAACATGCAGGATTACAGCAGTTTGATGGCAGCAGCAGCAATTGGGCAGGCCGAACTTATAAAATTGTATCAGAAGTATTTTGATCAGTTCAACCAAATGATTGCACAGGTATTATTAACTACTGATATTGTTGATAATCCGAAAAGAAGGATAAATACCGAAAATACTTTTCGAAACTTGCTGGAGAGGAATATTATACCCATAATAAACGAGAACGATGTAGTTTCGACTGCCGACATTGAACTGGATGACAATTATCCGCTTGCAAGAAATGTTGCCATAATATCAAAAGCAGATATTATTTTAATAAAATCTGATGTTAACAGCAATTATATCATTCAGCCAAGAAACGGTATGAAAGCTATTATGGTGAAAAGCGAGCCTGAACTATTCTCAGAGCTTGATAGACTTTGTGTTGGTTTTGGCAAAATACCTGAAAAAGAATACTTGTTTCCAAATAATATTGAAGAGTTGGTTTTTTAAAGCTGGAAGGATGAAAAGGGAGGCATTTAAAGATATTAAGAAAGTAGTAATAAAAGTAGGAACATCTACATTATCTTATCAAAACGGAAGGTTAAACTTTCAGCGAATGGAGAAACTTGCATATACAATGAGCGCTATTCGCAACAAGGGATACCAGGTTGTTCTTGTGTCTTCCGGTGCTATAGGAGTAGGTGCAGGCAGGTTAGGAATGGTAGAAAAACCAAAGGATCTTTCAACAAAACAAGCCTTGGCTGCAATTGGCCAGGCTCAGCTGGTTAAGATTTATCAGAAAATGTTTGAGGGGTACAACCAGACAGTAGCACAGGTATTATTAACCAAAGATGTAATGCTCATAAAAGAAAGGCATACCAATGCCCAGGGAACGCTTTACAAGCTCATGGATATGGGAATCATCCCTATAGTAAATGAGAACGATACTATTTCTACAGATGAAATTGTTTTTGGCGATAATGATACACTTTCTGCAATGGTTGCAACACTAATCGATGCTGATTTATTAATTTTACTTAGCGATATAGATGGATTGTACTCTGCTGATCCAAAAACAAATACCAATGCTGAGATAATTCGTTCTGTAACAGAGATAACACCCGAGCTTGAAGGATTGGCTGACGGATCAGGAAGCTCCTTTGGAACAGGAGGTATGATTACAAAAATTTCAGCAGCAAGAATTACTTCCGAGGCAGGTATTGATACAATAATTACAAATGGGGATAACCCGGAGATAGTTTTTGATATTCTGGAAGGCAAAGAAATTGGGACACATTTCATTGCCTGTAAAGAAAAATTAACACTTTCAAAAAACTAAAAAACCATGAGCGATTCGATAATTCAAAAAGCTAAAAATGCCAAGGCAGCTACTCGGGAGCTTGTAAAACTTAATACCGATAAGAAAAACTTTGCTTTGGAATGCATAGCAAAACAACTCGATAAAAACAGACTCCTGATAAAAGAAAGAAATAAGCTTGATATTGCCTATGCAACTGAGAAGGGAATGTCTACTGCGCTTATTGACAGGCTAAAACTTACAGATGCCAGAATCGATGGTATGATTAAGGTTCTGCATGATGTGATAACATTAAAAGATCCTGTTGGAGAGATAACAGGCATGAACACTTTGCCAAACGGGCTGAAAGTCGGACAAATGCGGATGCCACTGGGTGTAATCGGAATTATTTTTGAATCGAGACCCAATGTATGCATCGAAGTTGCATCCCTGACAATTAAATCAGCCAACGGTGTGGTACTTAAAGGTGGTTCAGACGCCATAAATTCAAATATTTGTATTACCAACCTTATAAAATCCGGATTAAAAGATGCAGGGCTACCCGAAAATGCTGTTGAGATAGTTGAAAGTACCGACAGGGAAAGTGTGAAGGAACTTTTAAAACTAAAAGATTATATCGATGTTATCATTCCACGTGGCGGATTAAACCTGATTCGTTTTGTTGAAGAGAATAGTGTAATTCCTGTAATCAGACACGATCAGGGTATTTGCCATACCTATATCGATGAATTTGCCAACAAGGAAATGGCAGTATCCATTGCCTATAATGCCAAAGTTCAGCGTCCGGGAGTATGCAATTCTATGGAAACCTTACTGGTGCACGAAAAAATTGCAAAAGAAATTTTGCCGATGTTGAAATCGGAATACGACAAAGCAAATGTTGAAATCCGGGGATGCGATAAAACCTGTACACTACTCCCCGGTATCAAAAAAGCAACTTCTGAAGATTGGGACACCGAATATCTCGATTTAATACTTTCAATTAAAACCGTAAGTTCCATTGATGAGGCAATTGATCATATCAATACGCACAGCTCACATCATTCCGATGCTATAGTCTCGGAAAATTATACCATGGGAATGAAATTCATAAACGAAGTTGATTCCGCAGCCTGTTACATTAATGCGTCAACCCGTTTTACCGATGGTAATGAATTCGGTTTAGGTGCCGAAATGGGAATCAGCAACCAGAAACTACACGTTCGCGGGCCCATGGGCTTGCGCGAATTGACCTCCTCGAAATACATTATTTTCGGGAATGGACAAATAAGAAATTAAAGAATACGTAAAAACCTTGATTATAGTAACATTTAGTAAATACTAACCGAAAAAAAATAGTCCTATGGATTTTTTAAAAGACCTCGACAGTTTTTCAACTCAATCTTCGCAGATTGACAAAGAATTATTTACCCGTTTCGATGTAAAACGCGGATTAAGAAATGCCAATGGTTCTGGAGTATTGGTTGGATTGACCAATATTGGAGATGTTGTTGGATATGAAAAAGATGGTGATAAGGTTATACCTTGCCATGGGCAATTATTCTACAGGGGAATTAATGTGTACGATATTGTAAAGGGTTTTCAGAACGATCGGCGCCATGGATTCGATGAAACCGTTTACCTTCTTCTTTCAGGTAAATTGCCAAATAGTGAAGAACTGGCATCCATGACATCGTACCTGGCCTCACTGCGCGATCTTCCATCCTATTTTACTAAAAATATGTTATTGTCGTTGCGTGGAAAGAACATCATGAACATGTTGGCTCGTTCGGTACTTGTAATGTACACACTTGACGATAAAGCAGAAGACCAGTCACACCTGAATATTGTAAAGCAATCGCTTGATTTAATAGCAAAAATACCTGTAGTAACAGCATATTCTTATTTTGGTATGCGACACTCATTTCAGCGTAAGTCGCTTATCATAAGGCATCCGGAACCTTCACTCAGCACAGCTGAGAATTTCCTGTATATGCTGAAAGGTGAAAAATATTCTAAACTTGAAGCCGATATTCTTGACCTGAACCTTGTTCTGCATGCTGAACACGGTGGAGGTAATAATTCTTCATTCACTACCCGGGTTGTTAGTTCTTCAGGCACTGACACCTATTCAGCCATAGCAGCAGCGCTGGGCTCACTTAAAGGATTTCTGCACGGTGGTGCGAACCTGCAAGTGATGGAAATGATGAAAGATATAAAGAAAAACGTCAAAGACTGGAACGACAAGCAGGAAATAGCCGATTACCTGTTAAAAATACTTCGCGGAAAAGCAGGCGATGGCTCTGGTAAAATTTACGGTATTGGCCATGCCATTTATACCTTGTCTGACCCGAGAGCCATACTTTTAAAAGAAAAGGCGCGTGAACTGGCAGAAGAGAAAGGCAAGCAGGATGAATTCAAACTTTATGAGAATATCGAAGAGCTTGCTCCTGAAGTATTTGCCAAATTCAAGGGTGGGGGCGATGTAAAAGTGATTTCCCCAAATGTCGATTTCTATAGTGGATTTGTTTACAGATGTATCGATATTCCTAAAGAACTCTACACACCAATCTTCGCATTATCTCGAATGGCAGGCTGGTGTGCTCATCGTCTGGAAGAAGTAACTTTCAGTTCGAAACGTATTATTCGTCCAGCGTATAAAAATGTTTACGGCAGGGCAGATTATGAAAACTTAGACGAAAGAGAATAAGACTGTTTTTTTAAAATTTATCAAAAAAACGAGCATTTTATTGATAAATTATTGTTAAAACAATACGAACGCTTTTAACTTACAGTTTTAAGTATTATATTTGCCTCACATTATAACAGAATGAGAGCAAATACTTACTACATAAAATCAGTTAAGAAGATTCCCGGTGCCCTTTGAGAATGGCAGTAGGCCGATATTATAATAGCCATTCTCGCATAAAGAATGGCTTTTTTATTATTGAGAAGAAACGAAAAGAAATAGTTAACGAATAGACAGAAAATGGTAAAAGGATTTCCTAAACCACAAGGATTGTATAACCCAAATAACGAACACGACAATTGTGGAATTGGGTTTGTAACGCAGATAAAAGGGATTAAATCGCACGACATTATCACTAAAGGACTTGAAGTTCTTGTGAACATGACGCACCGTGGTGCAGAGAGCGCGGATAATGTTTCGGGCGACGGAGCAGGAATATTAATTCAGCTGCCCCATCAGTATTTCAAGGCCAAAAATATTCAGGTACCTGAAGAAGGAAAATACGGTGCAGGACTGGTATTTCTGCCTTATGAAACAAAGGCAAGAAAAACCTGCGAATCGGTTTTAATCGAAGCTGTTAAAGAAGAAGGTTTACGTGTAATTGACATGGTTGACGTTAAAGTCGACAGCCGTGTTCTTGGTGATATTTCCAGGTCTACCGAACCTTTTATCAAGCAAATATTTGTTACCGGTGATTTTCCTGAACAGGATATTCTTGAAAGGAAACTTTATATTGCCCGTAAACAGGCAGAGAAGAAAATTCGGGAATCTAAAATAAAGGATAGAGAAGCATTTTATATGCCAAGCCTTTCAAGTAAGGTAATGATATATAAAGGAATGCTTGCACCCGATCAGGTGGGCAGATATTTTGTTGATTTGCGCGATTCAGATATGACAAGTGCCATTGCTCTTGTTCATTCTCGTTTCTCAACGAATACTTTTCCTACATGGGATTTGGCTCAACCCTTCCGCTTCCTTGCTCATAACGGTGAAATTAACACTGTAAAAGGGAATCGCATGTGGATGACTGCCCGTGAATCTATCATGAAATCAGATTTATTCGGAGATGATTTAGATAAACTGTTCCCCATCATTGAACCTGATAAATCCGATTCAGCATCACTAGACAATGCCCTTGAATTTTTAGTGCTGACCGGCAAGTCTTTACCACAGGCATTGAGTATGCTCATTCCCGAATCGTGGAACGATAAAAACCCAATACCACCTAGCTTAAAAGCATATTACGAGTACCAGTCAACCTTAATGGAACCCTGGGACGGACCAGCTTCTGTTGTTTTCAGTGACGGTCGTTACATTGGTGGAACTCTTGACAGAAACGGACTTCGACCCTCTCGTTTTGTAATTACAAAAGACGATGTAATTGTGATGGGTTCCGAAGTTGGAGTTCAGGTATTCGAGCCTGAAGTTATACGTGAAAAAGGACGTTTACGTCCGGGTAAAATCCTTTTGGTAGACACCAAAATGGGAATCATTATACCCGATGAGGAAGTAAAACATCAACTTTCTGACAGACATCCTTATTCACAGTGGCTTGCCGAAAACAGAGTCGATCTTGACGATATCAAAGTTAAAAAACGCATTCGCTCTCAACTCGACGATAAATACGATCAAACAGTTAAAACATTCGGATATACCAAAGAAGATTACGAAGTAATTCTTGCGCCCATGGGATCAGGAGGTCAGGAACCTACACACTCTATGGGCAACGACACTCCTCTGGCTCTATTTTCAGATAAGCCACAGCGTATGTTTAATTACTTCAAACAACTTTTTGCACAGGTAACAAATCCACCAATTGATCCCATTCGTGAAGGGCTGGTTATGTCTCTGACCAATTACATAGGTTCAGTTTCAAAGAATTTGTTATTTGAGTCTGCAGAGCAATGTCGCCAGATTAAGTTTGGTTCTCCGGTTGTATCAAATACCAACCTGAACAAACTAAGAAATATTAAAGAAGAGAATTTCAGCTATATCGATTTACCTATTTTATTTGATGCAAAATCAAAAAATCCGGGTAAGGCACTTGAAACTGCACTTGATAATCTGTGCATATCAGCAGAAAAAGCAGTGGATGATGGAATTAATTTCATCATTTTAAGTGACAGGGCTATTGATGAAAACAATGCTCCAATACCATCACTTTTGGCAACCTCGGCCGTACACCATCACCTAATTCGAAACAAGAAAAGAATGCAGGTTGGTCTGGTTGTTGAGACTGCCGAAGCCCGCGAAGTAAGTCATATCGCTTTACTTGTTGGTTATGGTGCAAGTGTTGTTAATCCTTACGGGGCATTTGCTGCACTTGAGAAGCTTTGCAGCACCGGCAAAATAAAAATGGACTATGTTGAAGCCCGTGAAAATTATTATAAAGCAATAAATAAAGGATTGCTTAAGATTCTTTCGAAAATGGGCATTTCTACACTTCGCAGTTATCATGGTGCCCAGATATTTGAATGTATTGGTCTTGATCCAAAATTTGTTGACAAATACTTTACTGGTACCGACAGCAGAATTGGTGGTATCGGACTTGATGAAATTGCTCAGGAAGCACTTATTCCTCATACCCAGGCATTTGAACAAAGTGCACAGGGAAATGGAGAACTGAAGTCAGAGGGTATTTACCATTACCGTGTAAAAGGTGAAAAACACGGATGGAATCCCGAAACTATCGGATTACTTCAATGGGCAACCCGCACGGGTGATTATAAAAAATTCAAAGAGTTTAGTGCCGTTGTTGATGAGAATACCCGTAAGCCTCATTTTTTAAGGGGTTGTGTAAATATCAGAAAAGGAGAACCAATCCCTATTGAAGAAGTTGAACCTGTTGAAGAAATTACTAAACGGTTTGTATCAGGAGCAATGTCATACGGATCTATCAGTAAGGAAGCCCACGAGGCGCTTGCTATAGCTATGAACAAAATTGGTGGTAAAAGTAACACAGGCGAAGGTGGGGAAGACCCAGAAAGATTTTCTACTCGTCCCGATGGTACTTCAGCACGTAGTGCAATCAAACAGGTAGCTTCCGGTCGTTTTGGTGTTACAACAAATTACCTTGTTAATGCCGATGAGATTCAGATTAAAGTAGCACAGGGAGCAAAACCCGGCGAAGGAGGACAGCTTCCCGGCCATAAAGTAAATAAAATTATTGCCAAAGTTAGAAATTCAACACCCGGTATTACGCTGATATCACCGCCACCTCATCACGATATCTATTCCATTGAGGATTTAGCACAGCTTATTTTCGATTTAAAGTGTACAAATCCGAAAGCTAAGATCAACGTAAAGCTGGTATCGGAAAGAGGTGTAGGAACCATTGCTGCGGGTGTAGCCAAAGCATATGCCGATAGTATAACTATTAGTGGTACCGAAGGCGGAACAGGAGCAAGTCCTGCAAGTTCTATCAAACATGCAGGTCTTCCAATGGAGCTTGGTATTTCCGAAGTTCAGCAAACCCTGGTAATCAATAATCTTCGCGACAGGGTAAAACTTCAAACAGATGGTCAGATGAAAAATGGCCGTGATGTTGTTTATGCTGGTCTTTTGGGTGCCGAAGAATTTGGCTTTGCAACGATTGGGCTCATTGTACTGGGTTGTGTAATGATGCGTAAGTGTCACCTGAATACATGTCCGGTGGGCGTTGCTACTCAAAATGAAGAATTACGCAAGCGTTTTACCGGTAAATCCGATTACCTTGTGAACTACTTTACATTTGTTGCCCAGGAGGTTCGCGAATTGCTTGCAGAGATGGGATTCCGTAAGTTTGAAGATATCGTTGGACGTACCGATCTTTTAGAGCAACGTACCGACATCGAACATTGGAAAGCAAAAACGGTGGATATGTCTAATATTCTTTTCCGTCCGAAAGAGGTTGAAATTCATGAGACACATTGCTGTGTTGATCAGAAGCATAAAATCGAAGATGTTATGGATCACAGTCTGATTAAAAAAGCAAATCGTGCCATTAAGAATAAAGAAAAAGTCTGGATTACTGAGTGCATACAAAATACCGACCGTACTGTTGGCGCCATGCTTTCAGGAGAGATTGTAAAACATCATGGCGGAGAAGGCCTGCCGGATGAAACATTAAACATTAAGTTTAAAGGTTCTGCCGGACAGAGCTTTGGTGCATTCCTTACAAAAGGAGTTAACTTCAAACTGGTTGGTGATAGTAACGATTATCTGGGTAAAGGTCTGTCAGGCGGAAGAATTACCGTAGTACCTCCAAAAGGGGTAAGTTATAAACCCGAAGAAAATATTATTGTTGGTAATACCTTATTGTATGGGGCTACCGATGGCGAAGTTTATATTCAGGGTGTAGCTGGCGAACGTTTCTGTGTACGAAACAGTGGTGCAAAAGCTGTCATTGAGGGTGTTGGAGATCACTGTTGCGAGTATATGACCGGAGGAAGAACAGTTGTGCTTGGTAAAACAGGCCGAAACTTTGCTGCCGGTATGAGTGGAGGTATAGCATACGTGCTTGATTTGGATCGGAATTTCGATTATTTCTGTAATAAAGGTCTTGTTGAACTGGGCCAGGTAGCTGATAAAGATGATGAATCTGAATTGCAGGAAATGATAGCGAAACACTATAAGTATACCGGTAGTGAACTTGCCGAGAAGATTTTGGTAAACTGGGACGAATACCTGCCAAAATTTGTGAAAGTCATTCCTCTTGAATATAAAAAGATTCTTGAGGAGCAAAAACTTGAACTAATACAAAGCAAGATCAAGCAAACTGAGGATGAACCTCACATTCAATATTAGGATTTAACATTTAGATAATTTAGAAAACAAGATATCATGGGAAACCCAAAAGGATTTTTGGAAATAGATCGCAAACCTGCCGGATACCGCCCGATAAATGAGCGGGTAAAAGATTACAGCGAAGTTGAGCAGGTTTTAGATGAGAAAGATCGCCGAGACCAGGCTTCTCGTTGCATGGACTGTGGAGTACCGTTTTGTTCATGGGGATGTCCGATAAACAATAATATGCCCGAATGGCAGGATGCAATTTACAGGGGCGATTGGGATGAGGCTATAAAAATTCTGTCTCAAACAAATAATTTTCCTGAAGTAACCGGTCGTGTTTGTCCTGCACCTTGCGAACATGCCTGTACACTTAACATTCACGAACAACCTGTAACAATTCGTGAGAACGAATGTGCCACAGTTGAACAGGCTTTTGAACGCGGACTGATAAAAGCACAACCGCCAAAATTCAGGACCGGGAAAAAAGTTGCTGTTATTGGTTCAGGCCCTGCTGGACTTTCATGTGCTGATCTTCTTAATAAATGGGGGCATGAAGTAACAGTTTTTGAGAAGGATGAGGCACTTGGAGGATTAATGCGGTTTGGAATTCCTGATTTCAAACTTGAGAAAAGTGTTATTCAACGCAGGGTTGATATTTTTGCTGAAGAAGGCCTTAAAATAAAAACCAACTGCACGGTTGGAGTTGATGTAAAAGGTAAAGATCTTTTAAAAGATTTCGATGCAGTAATCCTTGCGATAGGAGCTATGAAACCTCGTGATTTACAGGTTGAAGGTCGCGAATTAAAAGGAGTTCACTATGCAATGGAATTTTTGGGACAGCAAAACAGGGTTGTAGCCGGCACAAAAATTGCTGAAAAGGACAAAATTTCTGCCAAAGGGAAAAATGTACTTGTAATTGGTGGTGGTGATACAGGAAGCGACTGTGTGGGTACTTCTGTACGTCATGGTGCAAAATCAATCCGACAGATTGAAATACTTCCAAAACCACCCGAAAAAAGAGCTGAAAACAATCCATGGCCTTACTGGGCAAATACACTTCGCACATCTTCTTCACATTTGGAAGGCTGTGAGCGTGAGTGGCTGGTCAATACGAAGCGTCTGATTGCTGATGATAAAGGCAATGTAAAAGGAGCTGAAATTGTTGAAGTTGAATGGACAAAAGATAATAAAGGACAGTTTAAAATGATTGAAAAAGCAGGTACTGAACGTGTTGTTGAGGCCGATCTTGTTTTGCTTTCAATGGGTTTTGTTCACTGTATTCACGAAGGTCTTGCTGATGAACTTGGTTTAAAATACGACTTAAGGGGAAACATTGTTGTTGATGATAAAATGACTACCAGTAAAGCAAAAGTTTTTGCTGCCGGTGATGCGGTGTCTGGAGCTAGTTTAATTGTAAGAGCGATAGCTTCTGGCAGAAAAACTGCTGAGACCATCCATGAGTTTCTATCGTCAAAGTAGAATTTTGTAAAACCGAAATATTAGATTTAGCCTTAACCGGAATGTTTTATGTGTAACATTCCGGTTTTTGTTAAAATTTTATAAGAGAATTTCCAGGTTGTGTTTCTTTGTTTAAATTCTCCCTTTTTATTGCTATTTTTGCCCACTGGAAATCAAATAGATTTGGCATGAAACGTTTCATTTTTTCTTTCCTCTTTATTTCATTCTCACTGGCACAATTTGCTCAAAACAACGGATATTCAATTGGTGTAACCATTGATGGTTTTGCAAATCAATCAGTAATTTTAGGCCATTATTTTGCCAGCCAGACTTTATATCCGGATGATACTGCCCAGTTTGATGACAACAACCATGCCTTGTTTGAGGGAGATAAAAGTTTAGGAGTGGGCCTCTATTTCATCTATTTACCAAGTGGTCAGTATTTCGAACTGGTGGTGGGAGAAGATCAACATTTTACAGTTGAAACAGATTCAAGTGATTACGTAAAGAATATGAAGGTGTTTGGCAGTGCAGATAACCAGATTTTCTTTGATTTTCAGCAATACATGCTCAGTAAGCAGGATGAAATGAAAATGCTGCAGGAAACGCTGAAAGATTCAACATATTCGGAAAAACAAAAAGAAAAAATACGCTCAAAAATAACCGAATTAAACTCAGAGCGGGAGAAAAAAGTGAAAGAAATTGTTGCTGATAACCCCGGTTTATTTGCAAGCAGGTTTTTAAATGCCACCATTGATATTGAAATTCCTGAAGCTATTAAAGATGATAAAGCAGAAGCATATAAATACTATAAGAAGCATTACTTCGATAATTTTGATTTGTCAGATGTAAGTCTGTTGTTTACTCCTTTATATGAAGGGAAAATGAAGAATTACCTCGATAATATGGTAATTCAAATGCCCGATTCTTTAAACAAGGAAATTGATTTCATTATAGAAAAAGCGCGTGCCGACAGTGCCATATTCCGCTACGTACTTATCACTCTTTTTAACACCTATGCAAAAAGTCAGATAATGGGTATGGATGCTGTTCAGGTTCACATTGCCGATAAGTACTATATTGATGAAGCATGGTGGAGCGACCAAAAGTTTAAAGATGAACTAAAGGAACGTGTCGAAATACTGACCCCAATCTTAATCGGCAAAAAAGCGCCGGACGAGCAGCTTAGAGTTGTTCCAAAAGATCATTTTATAAAAGCGGCAAACGATACTGCCCTTAAAAAATTTCCGCATGCCGGGTATTTTATGAACATAAGCAATGTTGATGCAGAGTATACTGTTTTAGTTTTCTGGGAAGCTAACTGTAGCCATTGTAAAAAAGTAGTGCCTGATTTGTATAAAATTTATCAGGATACCTTGTCAAAATCCAACATTGAAGTAGTGGCAATAAACACACTGTTTGGCGAAGACGGCAAAGAAAAATGGGTTGATTTTGTAAACAGGCACAAACTATACGACTGGATAAATGCCTGGAATCCCTATGAATATAAATATAAAATAAATTACGATATCCGTTCTACCCCCCAGATTTATGTTCTGAACAAGGAGAAGGAGATAATAGGTAAAAAGCTGGGTCCGGAAAATGTTCTGGAACTTATAACTGCATATAAGAAAACGAAAGAGAAAGAGAGCGAATGAGAAAATCACAACCCATTAAACTTGTATTAGAAGACGGAACAGAGTTCCACGGGAAATCATTTGGTGCCGGGAGATCTGCCTCTGGCGAAGTTGTTTTTAATACAGCTATGGTAGGTTACACCGAAAGTCTTACAGATCCATCATACAAGGGACAGATTTTAACACTCACATATCCATTGATTGGGAACTATGGTGTTCCCGGTCCTGAAGAAGAAAACGGACTACATAAATTTTATGAGTCTTTTGCTCTTCATATTACTGGTTTGATAGTTTCTGACTATACAGAAGAATACAGTCACTGGAATGCAAAAAAGAGTCTGGGCGATTGGCTTAAGGAGTATAATGTACCCGGAATTTATGGGATTGACACACGCGAGCTAACCAAAATTCTTCGTGAAAAAGGAACCATGTTGGGCAAAATTATATATATGGAACAGGATGTACCCTTATACAATCCTGGTGAAGAAAATCTTGTAGCCCAGGTTAGTATCAAAGAAAAAAAAGTATTCGGAAGCGGAAAATACAATGTAACCCTTATCGATTGCGGCGTAAAGTACAACATCATAAGAAGCCTGATAAAACGTGATGCAACTGTTACACTTGTTCCGTGGGATTACGACTTCACTAACGATGATTACGACGGACTTTTCATTTCAAACGGTCCCGGAGATCCCAAATTCTGTACGGCCACTATTGACAATCTGAAGAAAGCATATCAGAAAGACAAACCAATAACTGGTATTTGCCTGGGTAATCAGTTGATGGCACTTGCTGCCGATGCCGATACCTATAAACTGAAATATGGACACAGGAGTCATAACCAGCCGGCTATACAGGTGGGTACCGATAAGGCTTTTGTTACATCGCAGAACCATGGTTATGCAACGGATAACGATACCCTGACATCTGATTGGGAGCCTTTGTTTATTAACCTGAATGATAACACAAATGAAGGCGTAAAACATACTTCAAAGCCATTTTTTAGTTCACAGTTTCACCCCGAGGCCTCGAGTGGACCCACAGATACAGAGTTTCTGTTTGACATGTTTATGGAGAATGTGAAGAATTACAAAGCATAAAAAAGAGGGTGTCTAAAAAGCCCAAAACAACGTCATTCCCATGAAAATGGGGATCTCCTAATAACAGTAGTACACCTAAGTAGGAGATCCTCTACCGATAATTATCGGTACAAGTTGAGGATGACGAAAAAAGGACTTTTTAGACACCCTCTTTCCTTTCAAGTAAAAAATATTTTAATTTTCTAACTTCAATAATCCTTTTCTTGTACCAACCCAAATATTACCTTGAGAATCAGGATACACTGTTGTGGCCATTTTATGAGGGAGTGGGCAGTTTTTCTTAGTTTTTATTTCCCAATTACCGTCAACGGTTTGTTTTAATAATCCACCATTCATACTCGCCCAAATATTCCCCTTTTCGTCACAGGCAATATCTGATATATATTTGATTGTCTTTGGTAAACCCTGGCTCTTGCCAAAATTCGTCCAGTTAGCGCCATCAAAACGGTACAAACCTCCACCCCAGGCAGCAAGCCAGACATTTCCACTCTGGTCGATTGCCAGGTTAGTAAAATTCATATTATATGGTATTGCATATCCAATCGGCAGACCTAGCACCAAACCTAAAAGCATTCCACTAGGAGAGAATAGTGTACCAATGGTTAATACATCGAATACAACAAGAAATGCTAAATTGTTAAAGTATCCACTACCTTGTTTATAGTAGTTCCAGTTAGCGCCATCGAATGCACCTACTTGTCCTTCAAAAGCCCCATACCACGTGGTGGCATCTGCAAATTCAATATCATGAATACAGTTTTTAGGTAATCCGTCAGATTCTTTTAATACAGTAATGTTTTCATCAGCATTCATTTTTGCAACGCCACCTTTTGTGCAGATATATATATTACCATCAGGATCTTCGTTAATTGCCGTTACATATAAATGCGGAAGACCTTGCTTCATGCCAAAGGCTTCAACATTTTGGTCTGTTAGTTTTGCAGCACCTTTATTAGTTCCAGCCCAGATATTTCCTTTAGAATCTTTAAAAAGATTTAAGACATAGTTGCTGGGCAATCCGTTTTTACGGTTAAAGGTTATTATGTTGCTTTCGGTAAGTTTAACAACACCCTTGTTTGTACCAACCCAAATGGCACCTTCATCATCTTCAGTAACAGATGTAATCCATTGCGAAGGCAGGCCGTTTTTCATGTTATAAACCATAGATGTTTGGCATAACGTAATTGATGAAATAGTAAGTACAATTACTAAAAATAAATTTTTCATGTTTGAATAAGATTAGGTTAATATTTATAGCGATTAAAAATAAAGCCGGTACCCGATATTTAATTTGATATGCCCCATGGCATTTAAATCGAAGTCATATCCCATGTTGATGTATTCTTCCAGCCTCTCAGCACCATTATGAACTAAATACATAATATCTAAATCTAAGCCCCGATTACCACTACCCAAAACCCAGGCCTGACCAATGCCAAAACTTACATTATTTAGCTTTTCCCTAATATCAGGCAAATAACTATCGCCTGAATACCAAATAATGGCATTTGTACCATAATAAACGGATGCCCTGGGTCTCCATTTTTTTTCTGCTCCGGTAAAATATAGTTTACATCCTGCATCAATTATCGGCGTAATGAAAATGGCTGTTCCAACCCCTAAGTTTAACGATACATTAGGATGTGCAAAAAATTCACCGTTAATACCAATTGTTCCGTAAGATATTCCAATACCAAAGCCTAATGAGGCTTTATATTGTGAGCTCGCCACATCAACGGAAATAACATCGGCCAGAACATAGGAACGTGGATCTTGGTTACCCTCTTGAATATAAATGTTTTCTTTGTCAATACTTGTAATCTTACCCTTGATTACCTGGCCGGAATTAAAACTAACCAGATACATACGGTTAGTTCCTGCAATAATACCTTTAACGTTTGGGTTTTGACTAAAAACAGAAATGCTAAATACGATAAAACAAAGCATGAATATGCTTTTCCAGACTTTTTTGTTCATTTTGGTTAGTTTTAGGTTGATGCAAATTATGAAAAATAATTCTATTTGTTATATATCAGTCATTTTTCTAACTTATTTATAATCAAACTAAATTCTTTTAAAAGTATCCAGTTTAATGAAGCAATTATTATGAATCAGTTTACGAATAATTTTTCCGATGGATTCCCGGCTATCTTTTCTCAAACAAATTTTCTAATTCAACGTGTTCAATATAATTGAAGCTAACTCTTTCAAGGCAATCTTCGTAAATTTCTGCCATTTCTTTGTTATCATCATCATCAAATTCGTAATGCCAGTTTACAACAGGCTTTTCAATGTTTTTGTTGGCATCGAATATTTTAAGAAATTCCAATAACCGTTTCGAAGTAGCGGTATTAAAATAATCCATGTTAATGTCAAGCACTACTTCAGGTAGTTTTAGCTTGCTAATAAATTCCTCAAGGGGAGCAAAAAGCTTGTTTACATCTTCGGGGATTGCTCTGCCCTCGATTAAGAGTTTTCCACTTGGCTGGAAATCAATTCTTGGAGAATGATTCGTTGGCGTAATTTCAATTGCTGTCATAACGGTTTTGATAAATGGCAAATATCATAAATGCAAATATATAGTTAGCTGTATAAAAGCCAAGTAAAAAGTTTTTAACATCTTAGCACAAATTTTACGACTCAAATTATCAAGTAGGGAAAGCCCATTCATTCAAAATATTTTCCTTTAATTAGTAGAAAAAATTCGTATTAAGCTTGAATTCAATTAAACTTTATTATTTCTCAGGAACCGGAAATTCCAGGAAAATTGCCGAATGGTTTTCAGAAGTCTCTGCAGGGAAAGGTCTCAAAACGGAGATTTGCAATATCTCAGAAATCTACAGGAAGAATATTGAGCAACCCGCAAACGAACAGTTCATTGGGTTTTGCTCACCTACTCATGGGTTTAATTTCCCGCCTGTAATGATGAATTTCATTTTCAGGTTTCCCAGGGCAAAGTATTGCAATAAGGTTGTCTTAATGAATACAAGGGCTGGAATGAAACTCTATAAGTTATTTCTTCCCGGATTAAGTGGTATTGCTTTGTTACTAGCCTGCCTTTTTTTATTTCTAAAAGGATATAAGATTGTTGCTTTGCGCTCTTTTGATCTTCCGTCAAACTGGATTTCACTTCACCCGGGAATCAGGAAAAAACCGGTTGATTCAATGTTTATTCGTATCGAAAAAATAACCAAAAAGTTTGCAAAACAGATACTGGATGGGAAAAGAAATTACAAGGCATTGCTTAGTCTTCCTTTTGATCTGGCAGTTGTTCCCATCGCATTTTTATATTACTTTTTTGGCAGATTTGTGTTGGCAAAAACTTTTTTTGCATAAAATGCTTGCACAAAATGTGGATTGTGTGTTAAACAATGTCCCATACATGCTATAAAATGGGTAGATAAAAGGCCCTACTGGAAATTTACCTGCGAAAGTTGTATGCATTGCATGAATATTTGTCCGGAGAGAGCCATTGAAACTGCTCATGGCTTGGTGATGGGATTGTTTATTTTATCATCCACCATCGGACAAACATATCTGTATTCAAAAATTGGCGAGAAATATTTTCATATAATCCAGGCAGAAAGTTTTATGGGAGGTTTAATTCAATTTATGCTTGAAACAATTATTGTATTCGGAGCTTTGCTATTAAGCTATCGTGTTTTCCATTTTCTGAAACGCTTTACTTTTTTCGAAAAACTTCTGGTATATACTTCTCTTACACATTTGAAGTTCTGGAGAAGGTATAAGCCTTCATAAACAGGAAAGGTTTAATTATTTCAACCCAGAGGTATGTACAAACCTGAAAAGTTTATCGTTTCTTCTGACGATTTCGGGTATAACAACAGAAAACTTAGTGCCTTTTATTTAATTCCTTAGTAATCCCCCATGGAGAAGGGGGCTAGGGGGATTGTGTAACATGAGAACCAACAGCTTCTAAAATGTAAACAACCAAGAATCAAATGGCTTGGTAATTTTCCCTGAATAGCTATTTCGAACCAGAGGGTTCAACAAACCTGAAAAGTTTATCGTTTCTTCTGACAGTTTCCGATACGGCAATGTAGGATTCTAAGTGTTTCTTCGACTCCGCTGTATTCCCCCTTGGAGAAGGGGGTTAGGGGGATTGAATGTTCAAAGGTATGATTCAAGCTCCCGGATAACATTCGAAAAGTCACAAAAAATCATTTGATCATCAATACGAATTACTTTATACCCGGCGTTTGTAAGGAACTTATCTTTTTCTTTGTCTTTTTCAAAATTATCGTGGTGTGAATAGCCATCTACTTCTATAGCTAATTTCTTGCTTCTGCAAACAAAGTCAACAATATAGTTGCCAATGGGGAATTGCCTGTTGAATTGCAAATCATGAAATTTTCTTCCTTTAAGCAGATTATCCCATAGTATGACTTCGCCTTTCGTTGAATGCTTCCGCAAGCCACGAGCCAGGCCTTTTAGTTTTTTATTATACCCGGATTTATTGTCCAATTTGCAGGGTTCAAATGTTTATGTAAAGGTATTCAAAAATGTCAATCCCCCTGCCCCCTTCTCCAAGGGGGATTAAGATATAAAAGAATCAAACAGTTTCGCAAGAGCACCCAACCGAAGACAGAAAAGAATAGCGGTATTAGCGGTACTTGACTATTTCGAATTAGAGGGTTCAACAAAC
>JAFGVA010000234.1 GCA_016938235.1 Bacteroidales bacterium
TTTATCCTGTCCGCTTGCCAAGGTTTCTGCCCTGGCTTGCTGTTCCGATAAGACTGCTTCGTTGGCTTTGGCTATCTCGTTGCTTTGTTTTTCAGCAAGTTCCTGTTGCTGCTCGGCTTGTTTTTGTTGTTCAGTTAATATAGCCTGGTTTTCCTTGCTCATCTGCTCACGCAGTTTTTCCTGGTCAGCCAGTCTTTGCTCTTCTTCTTTTAACTGACGTGCCAATATAGCCTGATTCTCTTTACTAAGTTCTTCGCTTAATTTTTCGTTTTGATTCTTAATATCTGCATAAGCTCCTATCTCGTACGATAATACCTTTTGGTTATATTCAGCAAGCTCCTGGCTTAATTTATCCTGTTTTTTCTGCAGCTTTTCAAGCTCTTTTTGTCTCTTTTCCGATATTTTAATATTCTCAGCGTCAATAAGTTCTCTTTCTTTTTCGGCTTCCTTTATTTTTTCCTCTTGTAATTTTGACTGGTCATTGAGAATTTGCTCGTTTTCAGAAACCAGTTCTGCCTGGCGTTTTTCTTGTTCTTTTAAAGTTTCGGCATAAACACCTTCTTTCATGTTGACAACAAGTTGGTTATATTTTGCTATTTCGCTGCTTATTTTCTGTTGCTCCTTGTATAATTTATCTTTTTCTTTTTGTCTCAGTTGTGCATTTTTCTCGTTTTCCCTGGCTATCTCAGTGCTATAGGCATCGTTGGCTGCTATTGTTTCCTCCTGTTCTTTTGCCTGAAGTTCAAGTATCTTTTCGTTTTCCCTTAAAAGTCTTTCACGATCTTCCTGCGCCTCTTTTATTTGTTCGGCATATAAACCTTCTTCGAGATTCATTACTGCTACATTGTGTTTTTGAATTTCAGCACTTACTTTGTCAAGTTCTTTTTGTCGTTTCTCCTGAGCTAACAGCCTTTCTTCAATTATTTTTTGATTTTCTTTAGCAATCTCTTCACCCGATTTTTCAATTTCCGCTAAAGAGTTTTCTCGTTCTGCTTGTTGCTCAGCAAGTATTCTCTCGTTTTCTTTTTGTGTTTGTTTACTAAGCTCTTCTTGTTTTTTTAGGTTTTCGGCATAAATACCCTCTTCAAAATTTAAAATCTTCTGATTGTGCAGTGCAATTTCTTCGCTTAATTTAGCTTGTATTTTATCGAGTTTTTGTTGTTCCTTCGCTTTCTGTTTTTCAAGTTTCTCATTTTCAACCTGAACCTCAGCCTGTTGCTTTTCCAGTTCTTTTAAACTAAGTTCTGAGGCTTCCTGCTGTTCTTTTCGAATCTTCTCATTCTGTTTAGAAATTTCTTCGCTTTTGGCTTCATTTTCTTTTAGTTTCTCTGCATATATACCGGTTTCAAATGCTAAGACTTTCTGGTTATAATCTTCCAGTTCTTTCCTGAGTTTTTCTTCTTCTTTTTCCAGTTTGACCTGCTGTTTTTCCTTCAGCTTTGCTCTTTTTTCATTCTCTTTTCTAATTAATTCGCTTTGTTGATCGTCTGCCTGAAATTTTTCTTCGAATGTTTTCTGTTGCATTGCAAGTATGCGTTCGTTTTCCTTTTTAAGATTTTCACTTTCAAGCACTTCATTCTCTTCTTTTTGTTGCTGTATCTCAAGAATTCTAAGATTGTACTTCTGTATTTCTTCGCTGGCTTCTAGTTTTTCTTTCTCTTTTTGTTCTAAAATTTTTTGTTGTTTTTCAAGTAACTTCTGGTTTTCCTCCTTAGTTTCATTGCTACTTGCAAGCATTTGTTCATCTTTCATTGCCTGCTCTTCAAGTTTGCGCTTATTTTCACGTTCAATTTGTAAACTCTCTGCATCTTGTTGTTTTTGCTTCAGTTTAGCTGCTTTTTCCTGCTGAGCAAGTAAATGTGCATTCTCTTTATCTTTAATTTTGCTTTCTTTTTTCTCTATTTTTGCCAGGCGAAGTCTTTCTTTTTCTTTGGCCTTAGCCGTTTTTTTCTCAATACGTTCAGCCTTCCTTTTTCCGGAAGCATAACGGATGCGCATTGTTAAAGGAACATTTACTTTATCGATACTATAATCGGTTTTTTTTTGTTTTTTGGCTTTGTAATCGTATTTCGATTTCGTCTCAGTAACAGAAGGATCGTCCTGAGCGCTAAGATTCAGGCTGCTAAAAAGAAGAGTGAAAAAGCATAAAAAAAAGAAAGTAAATCGCATAAAAATAAGCTTTGAATCATTTACGGCAAAGGCCATTAATGGTTATACAATTTACGCAAAATAGTCAAATTTCATTGAAATATTTTTAACGAAAAAAGCAAAATTTTCTAACGCAAGCAGGTTAATTACTGCTAATGTTTTTACTTTTTCCCCTATTTATCTGATAATAAATTCAGAACGGCAATTTCAGGTCTGACTCCAACCCTGCCGGGAAAACCAATATAGCCAATACCTGTATTAACATATAATTTCTGATTATTATATTCGTACAGACCGGCCCATTCGGGATATTTAAGTTTTACAGGACTCCACTTGAAATTTTTAAGAATAACACCAAACTGCATACCGTGTGTATGTCCGGAAAGCGTTAAATCTATATTGGTGGCTCCTTTCACTTCAGCATTCCAGTGTGAAGGATCGTGTGATAATAATATTTTGAATGAAGATGAATCTACAGAATTAAGAGCCTTTTTAAGGTTGCCAAACTGGGGGAAAGGTGGCAAGCCCCAGTTTTCTACTCCCAACAAGGTAATTTTCTCATTATTTATTTCAATTACTGTGTTATCGTTATTTAATAAAACAAAACCAGCTTCTTTTTGCAAATCTTTAAGTTTTTGCAGGTTTTTATCTTTCTCATACTCATTTGTCCATTGCACATAATGTCCGTAATCGTGATTTCCCAAAATAGAATATTTACCGTATTTTGCATCGAGCTTTGTAAGTATTGGAATAAACTCTTCGAGTTCAGAGGCCAGGTTATTCACAAAATCACCCGTGAATAATATAAGATCTGGTTTAAGTAGATTTATGCGATTTACAGCTTCTTCTATTCGTTTAGGTCTGTTATAATAACTTCCAATATGCCAATCAGATATCTGAACTATTTTAAAATTGTTAAAGTTGCCCGGTAAATTTGCATATTTCAGGCTTATTTGATTTGTTTTATAGTGATATCTACCATGCAAAATACCATAAGTAGTAAAGAAAAAGAGCAAAACCGATAAAGTTAACCCAACATATCTAAGTGTCTGAAAATTAAGCTCAATTGAATGTACCCTAAACTTATTAATTAAGAAAATGAAGCCATTCACAAGATCATTTCCCAGTTCGAAAACCGAGAAAATAATTTTTGGTACATAAAAGAGAACCATTACACCCATGAAAGTATAAAAAGTTCGGTAGAATACTTTACCTGAAGATATGCTTCCCATATTCTTCATTATGAAGAAAGTCATGAATAACATAAAAACAGGCACTAACCAATACAATGTACCGGCTATTATTTTAACGGTTGTGTTCCAATTACCTGTTACAGCTCTTAAACCCCTGAATACATATATATCCAGTAAGAAAAACACTGCCAGAATTACAAATACAAATTTTCCCGGTCCTCCATGCATAATATTACCGTGCTAAAAGTTCAACTTGTTTTCTTAATACCCAATCAAATATCTTGTCGGAGAATAGCCTGCGGAATAGCAGAGACATACTGCTAAGTTTTCCGGCAGCATATCTTGTGGATGGGTTTTTTGTTGTGGCTGCTTTAGCAACCAACCTGCCAATTACATCTGGTTTTGAAGCATAAGCCGGATCGTATGTTTTATCAAGAAATTTAGCATGCAGCTTAATATCTTCGGCATAAGCCCCATTTTTTGAATTTTCCAGCAAGGAATCTGAAGCAATATCTGACCACTCCGTACGGATGATTCCGGGTTGAATCACAACCACTTTAATATTATAGGGTTTAAGTTCATAGCGTAAACAATCGGAAAAACCTTCAAGAGCAAACTTAGATGCATGATAATAAGCACCATAGGGCGAATAAATTTTACCTCCGATTGAAGAAATATTAATAATTCTGCCCGATTCCAGCGCCCGCATATAAGGTAAAACTTTGCGGGTAATTTCTGATAAGCCAAACAGATTTACCTCAAATTGCGATCTGGCTTTGTCCATCGGAACATCTTCTACCGCACCATAAACAGCAAAACCGGCATTATTAACCAAAACATCTATTCTGCCTGTTTCAGCAATTATTTCATTTATTACCTCATCTATATTTTCCGGATCCGTAACATCAAGTTTAATTGTGCGAATGCCTTGTTCAAATAAATCAACCATACGTTCACATCTCCTGGCTGCTCCGTAAACTATATAACCTTTTTTTCGTAATTCTATTGCTGCAGATTTCCCGATTCCGGATGATGCGCCGGTTATAAGTGCTACTTTGTCCATATGCTAATATAATTTTTTTCTGATTGAGTTGTAAATGTAAGAAACAATCTTAAGCCGGAATGTTTCAATAGGTTGAAACAATTATTTTTTCGATAAAGCTTTTGAATATACCGGTAAACAGAACAATCCTAAATAAAAACTCCCCGTTTATTGGGCGATCCGGAAATTTCCATACCCCAAAGCAACGTCATCTTCGGGCGAGGAATGAGTTCCGAAAGCTTTCGGAACGGGGATTTCCAAACCATAGCACAGCGTCATCTTCGGGCGAACAAAGAGAGACCCGGAGATCTCCTGCCTCAGAATCAGCATTATAATAATGCATAGGTAGGAGATCCCCGCCTGCGCGGGGATGACGTTGAAGTGGGGTTTGTCAGGTTGCACAGAGTTTTTATTAACTCCTGATAATAGAATACAGGACAATAATATACGCTGTACCTTATTCATTCCTGGTAGAATAAAAATTTACCTTTTTAGTATTTCCAAATGAGTCTACTAAAGTTAAAGTATGAGCACCTTTTTTCGGTATAACAGCCATTTTATGCTTTGAATGTGTCATTCCCAGGTAAATATTGTCAAGATACCAATAAATGTTTTGATCCTGTAACTTATGTACTGCACTAAAAACCACTGACTGATATGCTCCGTCAAAATCTCTGGAAACAAGAATTTTAGTGTTTTCTTTTGGATACTCAATGGCAAACATATCAGAATTTTGATGAACAGTACAGTGGGGATTATGCTGTGGAATTTTCTCAATGATACTGCCATTTCTACGCAAATAGTCAATCACCACCGGCGGATAACTCAGGTATTTGACCGGATGGTGGCCTTTTTCCCAACATTTTGAACATACCAGGTATTTTCCTGATGAATCGGTTTCGGCTGTTATATGGTAGCTGCATTGCTTTAACTTATCGAGCGAAGGAGCTCTGGCTGCAATTACAGATTTGCAATTTTGTGTAGCCAGGTATCCGGTTTCTTCACAAACGGCTACTTTTTCAAATTCATAATCATCGAGCTTCCACCAATTATTTGCTGAATGATGTGGCAAAATATCAAACAAATCAAAAAGTAAGGGGCCGGCACTGGCAGCTCCGGAAAGGTTTTTGTTCGATTCTGCATTGAAATTGCCAACCCAGACTCCGACGGTATAATCCGGATTAATCCCAACTGCCCAGGCGTCCTTATGGCCATAACTCGTTCCGGTTTTCCATGCTACCGGAAACTGACTGTTAAACTTGGTCCAATAATATTCAGCACCAGGCCTTTGCAAATCATTCAATGTATTTAGAATGAGTACAGAGCTTAAAGTGTCGATTAACTGTTTCGAGATAACTCCCTCATTTTCTTCATTAAAGCTTACCGGAGCAAAATTTCCTAAATTGGCTAACCCACAAAACATGGAAGATATTTCTTCGAGTTGAACCTCTGCACCTCCGATTATAAGTGGTAAACCATAACTATCAGCCGAACGAAAAAGAGTAGAAATACCAGCTTCTTTCAGGAAATTATAGAACCTGTAATGACCATAAGTATACAACAAACGAACAGCCGGTACATTTAGCGAGCGAACAAGGGCATCGTGTGCGGTAACCAAACCACCATACATTTCTGATGCATTGTGTGGTGAAAAGGTGCCATAGTATGTAGGAATATCATGAATTATTGACTCCGGAAGAATAATACCATCCTGTACAGATAAGGCATACAGAAACGGTTTTAACAGAGAACCACTGGAACGCATGGCAACAACCCCATCAACCCGACCCGATTCTCCATAAAAATCCTGTGAGCCAATATAAGCCCTTACCTTCCGATTCTTATTTTCAATAATGATAACAGCAACATTTTTTATTCCATAGTGCTGAAGTTGTCTGTTGTAACGCTTGACAATATAATTGGCCCGTTCCTGAATATCAAAATCGATACTGGAATGGATTACTCTTTGATTATCCGGTTTCTCCTGGTTCAGCCGACGTGTTAGATGAGGAGCTGATAAATCAAAAGGGACTATTTTGTCGGGAATTGGTTCGTTAATAGAATTTATCAAGGTAATGGAATCGAATTTTTGACCTTCGTACAACGAACTCAGCAAACGGTTTCTTTTGTCAATAAGCACATCCCTGTTTTTTACAGGACTAACTCTGCCGGGCGAATTTGGCAATATGGCGATTAATGATGCTTCGGCCCAGGACATTTTATCGGGCGGCTTACCAAAATAGCGCCAGCATGCTGCCTGGTATCCGATAATATTGCCCCCATAAGGAGCATGATCAAGGTAATTTTTAAGAATTTCTTTTTTTGTGAAATGAAATTCCATCCTTACAGCCTCCGATATTTCCAGAAATTTATTAAAAACATTTCGTTCCCTGCCCTTTCTGATGCGTGCCAGTTGCATTGTAATGGTGCTTGCTCCACTAACTATGCGCTTGCCCTTAATATTCTGAACAACAGCTCTGAAGAGCGAAACAGGGTTTATGCCGGGATGATACCTGAAGTATTTATCCTCGAAATGAATTACTGCTTCTTTAAGCTTTTCCGGTATTTCCTTATTAAACTCCGGAGGCAAACAATATTGTTCATCAGAAGTAAGAAATACACGCATTATTCTACCGTTTTTATCGGTAATAACCCGGCTGTATTCATTACCTACTAATGGCTTCTCTATTGGAAATAACAGAAACAAGAAAAGAGCTGCCAGAATTATGACAGCTCGTTTTCTTCTTTTTAAGAAGCGGATAAAATTTGATTTCTTTATACGAATAATGTATTTAAACATTTTACTTTCCTGCACCGGTAACTTTTACATCCATGCCTGGATGTATTGCATAATAATTGTTACTATACATAGCCTCGCAAACCGTTGGTGGAAGATAAAACTCTCCCTGAGTGACTACATTAATTTTTACGATGAAATCGAAGGCTTGGGTGCCTATATCAAAGAACCACATAATTCTGTCATCCCTGATATCGGTGTATTCTTCCTGGTTAAGTTTATAGTTACTAGTCCATGCAGGTAACTGGTCGCCTGATAACCTCATGTTTTCAATTTCCCAACCTGTAGGAATAATCTGTACAAGGGCTATCTCATTTAATGCGGTAAGCAAGGATGCATTTTTCACTTTATAATGTCCGAATATTGTCTGAGCCTGTTTTAAACTTGAGGGATCAATACTTCTTCCATCTTCATTAAGCCATTCAACTTCCAGTTCAATACGCTTGCTCTCAGCTGCGCGTGTATCCTTAAGAGGAACACCATTCCAGTCGAGATCGGTATAGGCAAGCTGAACACCGGCATCAGAATCTATGAAAACCTGCAGTTCTTTTCCAAATCCACTTTTCAGGTCAATTTTTAATCGGTTTGCAGGACCAAATGTGTATTTTTTACCATCGAGCAGGTAGTAACCTTTGATATCTTTAGATCCAGTAGTATTAAGACCAATTCCATCGAAATACCTGCCGAGGGAAAGCAGCATATAACCTAAAGAGTGTGTTGAATACCAATCACGAGAACTAACGAGTCGGGCAATTTCTTCTGCCTGCACGCGTGCATTCTCATCATCTTTCATATCAATGAGCGTGTTTAATACAAATCCCATATCGCGGGCAGTTGAACCGTAATGGTAATTAAAATCGTCGTAAGTAGCATAAGTACCCGAAACTTTACTCATAATTTCTGAGGCTGTACTTGATTTTCCGGCATTGTAAAAAGCAGCCGCAAGCAGGTATTTTTGTGTGAAATTTAATGAACTAAGTTGATCTTGTCTGAGCCTGTTTAATTCGCTTACAATGTTTTTGTCGGTAGAGCTTAAAACGTATGCTCTATAAACGCGAATATAGTTATCGTCGCTACCATAGCGCGACTTTCTTTCGAGGTAATTAAGTAAGTTGTCGTACAGGTAATCAGGCACATGGTATCCTTTCCCCTTTGCAGAGATAAGGAAATGTGCGGCGTAAATTGTAGCCCATTCAGATACATAGTCGCCTCCCGGCCAATATGACATAGCACCTGAGGAAGTCTGGAACCTGATTAATCGTTCAATACCGGCATCGATATTTTTGTCGATGCGATTATGGTTTTCACCATCATCTTCGATAAACGATTTCAGGTATAATTGTGGAAATACCGCAGATGTTGTTTGTTCAATGCATCCATATGGATAACGGATTAACCATTCCAGTCTGTGATTAAAATTAAGGTTCGGGAATTTTTCAATTTTTAATTGTGCATTATTGGTTCCTGCCATGCCATCGTCAGGAATGGTAAATACAGCTGATTCACCCGGTTTTATTTTCTTGCTTTCGGTAGCATACTGCCTGGGGGCGCTTGGCCTTACCATGATATCAGTAATAGATTCAGCCTTCATTTTAGATGAAGATGCAGTAACCACAATCTTTGCCTGTCCGGCGGCATTAATGGTGTTAACTTTAAAAATAAGGTCTTTATCTGTAGCTTTTGTGAAATTCAGCGACTTGGTTTTTTCACCAACAACCTCAATCGGCCCTTCTGTTTTAATGCTAACTTCTACTTTACCAATATTTTCTTTCATGGCAAAAACACTGACCGGTAAAACAAAACTTTCACCAGGCCCCAGTACCCGAGGAATAGATGGTTCAACCATGAGATCGGTGCGAACCGGCACGGCTTTTTCAGCATTTCCGTAGGTATTCGAGTTTGCCGAAACAACCATGATTCTCACAGAACCGTTGTATTCAGGCATATTAAAAGAAACTGTAGCTCTTCCATCGCCATCGGTCATCAGTGGGCCTTTAAACATGCTAACCGGCTTAAACCTTTTCTTTCCCTTCTCGGGATTAAGCTGTTGTTGCCTGAAATCCATATCACCTCCAATGGAGAAAGTTTTAAACACATCACCCTTATTTACCCCGATTATTTGGGAGAACAAATCGTAAGTTGAAACACCTAATCGCAGCTTTTTAAAGAATTCTTTCCAGGGGTTAGGAGTCTGGAAATTTGTAAGATCCAACAATCCTTCGTCAACTACAGCAATGGTGAACTGTGTTTTCTTATGATCAGCTGTCTGAATGGTTACATTGAAAGGTTTCTTAGGTTCTAATTCTTCAGCAACAATAATATCAATGCCCTGACGTGTTTCAGGGTCTTCGGCAAGTATGGGCAAAATACCAAACATACGCATAGGCCGATCGTTCTTTGTTTGTTCATGGGGCTGAATTACCGAAATAGTAAGGTATGTATTGGGAACCATTTCAGAAGTTACCGGAATGCTGATTTCCATGTCTTCGCCCTCTTGGGCTGTGTTGCTTAACCATTTCCACTCAACAACATCATTTTCGCGCTCTAGAGTGTATAGAACAGATGCTTCTTTTGGAGCAGGGAATTTAATTTTAGCAATATCGCCCACATTGTACTTTTGCTTATCGGCCTTCATCATCAATGTTCCGGCATTTTGATCTCCTGAAGGTACAGACCCCCACTGGTATGCATAAACAAACTGCGAAACACTATGCCCATCCTGTCCGCCAACCTGCACTTCTACAAGGTAATCGCCATCTTCGCGAGGCGTGTATTTAATATTCACCGGTTTGTCTTTTGACACTACCGATCCTTCGTAAACAAGCGTGGTATTGTTATCGGTTTTATAGCGCAACTGGTATTCACTCCGGTTACTGTAATGATACCACCAGTGCGAAGTATTCTGATAAATTCGGTACGTTATTTTCTTTCCTTCGGCAGGATTTCCGTCATTATCGAGGCAAACAACCTGCAGTGATGATTCTTCGTTTGTTGCCACATAGTGATACCAATAAGTTGGCTTTTCCAATCCTACATAATACTCATAATTATCAATTGGGATTGTTGTACGGTTAATATTTGGTCTACCTCCCTTTTCGAAAACAGTGCTGATAAAACGAGCCGACAAACCTGACGGAACTTTCTCGAATTGTGGAATTATCCAAGAAACACCTGCATTACCTAACGAATCAAGTTTTCCTGTCTGAAGTTTTTTAGTGTAGGTGTGGAAGTTAATAAAATCGTTATCGAAATTGAATTTGGTGTATTTTGGAAAATTCACTTTTCGTGGCATTACTTCTACTTCGGCTTCATATTTCAAATCGGCAGCAGGAGCACCAAATAAATAACTTGAATTTATTGTATAATCTATTTTAGTATCCTTAAAACCAATTTTACTTTTATCGGTTTCCATTTTAACCTTAAGTTTATATGGAACAACCGTTTCAATCTTCAAGGTATGGTAGAAGTATTTGCTTCCGGCATTTAGCCTTACTTCCCAGTTTCCGGTAGGATCAGAATCGTTTGTTTTAAAGTTGAAAGAATAAAAGCCATCTTTTCCGCTTGAATTAGATTCTTCGTATACATTTTGTCCATCAGGATTAAAAACAGTAATACTTACAGGGTGTCCGGCAGGAAATGTATAAGACTGATTTCTGATGATTGCAGAAAGATTAATTTCATCTCCGGGACGATAAACACCTCTTTCGGTATAAATGAAAGCTCTTAGTCCGGAACGATCTGTTGACACACCCTCAACATCAAAACCGGAAGTATTCCACTCCATGTTTTCTAGTTTCAGGTAGGATATCTGTCCGTTTTTTTTGGCGGTAATTACAGAAGCTCCGTAATCGCAATACAAACTGGACTGACCATCAGAATTTGTTTCTTTGGTACTTTCGGAATTGTCATTCCAATACCGATAAACAGATACTGTGGCCCCCGATACCGGTTTAGTAGTAAGCAAATCGGTTACGAATACCTGGTAGGTATCCCCTTCTTTTTTAGCAGTTATTCCAAGGTTTGATACCACTAAAGGCTTGTATACCTCACCATTGTCGGCAATGTAATCTATTTCATTCTGTTCAACCTCAACCATCATATCGCGCGGATTGAAATTCAGTCGAACAAGGTAAAAGCCTTCATTTCCGGATTTAATTATATCCGAAAGATCAATTTCGCTAAGCAGCCATTCGTTTTTAACATCGCCTAAATCCAGTGTTTTGTTAAGGAGAATAACACCTAACTGCCCATTGTAGTTACGGTTAAAGCTGTTATGTCTTTTTCTTCCGCCATCCATTTCATCCTGACGGACAAAATCCAAAACCCTGTTGGAGAATACCTGTTTTACCTGGAGATGAACCCGGCTTACATTACTGCTCATGAATTGAATTTTGCTGTTGTTTGATGTTGGCATTATAATACCATCAGAAGCAAATTCAATACTTGGAGGCAGATCAGAAAACCTGAGTTTATAGGAGTTTTCTTTCTCCATTACAGTTGCCCAGCGGCTTTTAATGCCCGGCTTTACAGATAATTCATAAGATTCTCCATATTTAAAACCTCCGTCACCAATAGCCGTATTTCCGCTCATTGTAACCTTTAGATTTATATCGGGGCTAACAGAAAAGTACCCCGAAATATCTTGTGAAGTTTCTATATCGTCGGAAAACACAACTTTAATTCTTGGGTGCTGACCACCTTCTTCTTTTGCAACCGATTTAACCAGCATTTTTGTGAGTGGCGTAACCTCAAAATTATCGGTATAATTATCAGAAAGTCCAAAACTGCTTTTCGCAATGATAATATCGTAACTTTGAGATTTATCTTCCCTCACAATATCTTCAGATTCAAAGGTATAGGTATAATTATCGCCTGTACCTGTAAATAGAAGTTTAGGATTTTTGCCGCCTTTTATTTTGACACCCTGCTCCAATTCGTTAATTGTAACCGGCAGTTTGAATGTTACTTTACCGATGTATTTCAGGAACTTTGGATTATTTCTTTCTTTTAAAACCAACTCACCTTTAAAATACTGAACCTCTTGTCCTTCCACCACAAAAGTAAAGCTAAGTTCATCTTTTATATCTGCCATATCAGCTGAAATTTTATTCAGAAAAACCTGAGCATCATAATGCTCCCTCATTTTCCAGTTTTCATCAGGTGTAAATACCAGTTTACTGGAGGATTCCCAAACAAGTTTACCTTTGGTAGAAGGTGATATCTTTAGTATATCCGAAGATGCATCTTTTCCCACCATTTCAGAGCTGACAACAGCATTATTGAATTCGATATAAACCGGCTGATCAGGATAAATACTACCGGCAGTCACGTAGTTTACATATTCGGCTATTTCTTCAGTAAATTTTACTTCATCAGAACTTTCAGTTTTCTTTTTACAAGAACTTAAACTGCTGATAAATAAAACAGAAATCAGCAATACTTGCAGATGTTTGGTTTTCATTTATTATAATGTTAAAGGTTGCCAGCTATAAATATAATTATTTCAGAATGAATTACAACTTCTGAGCTTTTCGAAAATATTGGAAATAACCAGATGAACTATTCATTTTAGTATTGGTTATACCCATCAATTCATTATTTTTATAGTGCTTTTTAAAGGAAAAAAACAAACCGATATAATTGTTAATACATTTTTAGATATGAAAAAAATTATCCTAATTGTTTTATTATTTGTGGGTTTAAAAGCGGCTAACTCACAGAATATTGATATTATGTTGCCATCAGAAATGCCCAGGGAATCATTAATTCATCATAAAACATTTTCATTGTCGTATAATACTTCGTACGCATTGCCATCGTGGGTTGCCTATAAGGTTACCAATAAAAACGTTGATAAAACTTCCGGAGTCAGCAATAATTACAAAGAAGATCCGGATGTAAACATCAGGGCGGCAAATAAAAAAGACTATAAAGACGGAGGATATTTAATGTGTCAGTTATTAAATTATCTGGATGTAATGCACATAAACGATGCCACTGACGAAACCTTTTATATGACCAACATTGTACCCATGAAACTGGCCTTTTATAATCATATCTGGTTAACAGCCGAAGATCTTATCAGGCTTTGGATATCAACCGATAAAGGCTTCGAGGTATTTACAGGTCCGGTAATTAAAGCAGATGCACCCTTCACAACTATGGGAAAAAATAAGGTAAGTATTCCAAACAGATATTACAAAGTGGTGTACGATCCGGTAAATAAGAAAGCCGTGGGGTTTGTTTTTAGAAATGGCAAGGCATCCGGAACGATGAAGTCCTATAGTTTACCTGTTGATGAAATCGAAGAATTGACCGGAATTGACTTTTTACCCGGGCTTAGCGAAGAGGAACAAAATGCAATTGAAAGTACTGTTGATTATTCATTTTGGAATTTTGAACTGGAAGAAGAGCTTAAGTAATATAAAACAAGGCAAAGCGAGTTCAACGAATGTAAGGAGGTAATTGGGAATTGGGAATTTTGAATTTAGATTTTTGATTTTTGATTTTAGAATTGAGATTTTTGATTTTAGAATTTTGATTTTAGAATTGAGAATTTTAATCTAAAGAATTCCTCGAGGCTCTGCCTCGGGGTATAGAGGAAAGTTTGAAAACCTAAAGGTTTTCATGACGCTTTGAAAAA